>NZ_JBMDXM010000099.1:0-42497 GCF_048594345.1 Longimicrobium sp. | reverse complement strand
GAGAGGACAAGCGCCTCGAACTCGGCGAATCCGGATCCAGCGGCGGCGATAGGAAAGCACATGCACCCAATGTAAACTGGACGGGTGTTTGGGCGAGACCTCCCGCCGCGTCACGATGTCAACTTGGACAAAGTCGAGCTCAGGATGACAGTGGGCCGCCATGGGGAGCAGGTGAGATTTGGCAACACACTCTAAGGCTTACGGCGGCGGGACCCCGCGCGACAAGGCCGCGCCCGGTAATCGGGCGCGGCCTTTTTCGCGAAGCGGCGGAACCAGCCGTCAGCGTTCGGCGGGGGCGGCTTCCGGAGCGGCCGGGCGGCGGCCGTCGTCGCACACCAGGTTCACCACCTCTTCCAGCAGATCGGCGTTCAGGCGCGGATAGAAGCTGCGCGCCCGCTCCTCGATCTCCAGGCGGGTAGAGCCGGGGCGTACGGCCCCGCGAATGGTCTGTACGCGTGCCTCGCGCAGCGAGCGAGCCGTCTGTTCCGCGCGCCGTGCGCGCGCCGCGGCCATCTCGGCGGCCAGATCAAGAGTCGACAATGCGATATCCCCGGAGAAAAGAGTTCCCGTGTGCCGCGGATAAGATAACACGATCGCCGCATTTTCGCGCGGTGTTGCATCGAAGTGCGCGCTGTCGCCAGTCCACGACTGGCGGTTGGCGTCCAAATTCCCGCCACGGTGGTCCACCGCACCAACCACGTCGTGCACGATACGAACTGACCTGTTACGGCTTCCGGGATCAGAAAGATTTGCAAATAATGCGTCGGCAAGGTACAGTACCCGTAGCCGCACGGCAGCCCTCCCGAGAAGCCTTCTCTCCACACGCCCCTATCCCGATGCTCTACGACGACCAGGCGGCGGGGTTCGACGAGCGCGCGGGGGTGCCGGCGGATGCCGTCCAGGCGGTCGCGGCGGCGCTGGTGGAGATGGTGGGGCCGGTGGATGGACAGCGGTGGCTGGAGGTGGGCGCCGGGACGGGCGGACTTAGCCTGCCGCTGCTGCGCCTGCCGATCCACTACACGGGATTCGACCAGTCGCCCGCGATGCTGGAGGTGTTCCGCCAGCGCGCGGACGCGGCTGGGCTTGCCGCGGCGCTGCACGTGGCGGATGGGAACGCGCGCTGGACGGCGGAAGACGCGAGCACGGACGTGGTGTTTTCCGCCCGTGCGCTGCACCACCTGGACCCGGAGCACGCCGCCACGGAAACGCGCCGCGTGCTTCGCGCGCCCGGCGGATGGCTGGTGCTGGGCCGCGTCCGCCGCCCGCCGGATTCGCCCAAATCCATACTGCGGCGGCAGATGCGCAGGATGCTGCAGGCGCAGGGCTTCGCCGGGCGCAGCCACGAAGCGCGCGCGGGAGCCGTGTTCGCGGCGCTGGAGCGCGCGGGCGGCCTGCGGATGGAGCCGCGCGTCGCCGCCCGCTGGACCGGCGCGCACCGCCCCGCCGAATCCCTCGCATCGTGGGAGGGCAAGAGCGGGCTGGCCGGCATCGACGTCCCCGTCGAGGCCAAGGCGCGCGTCCTGGCAGAACTGCGCGACTGGGCCGCGGGGGAGTACGGCGATCTTGATCAGCCGCTCGATCAGGAAGAATCGTTCGAGCTGGATGCCATTCGCGTCCCCGCCGTCTGATCGCGCGGGGCGGATATGCGCGGGCGGGATCGCGGTGCTTCGGCGGGCCACGAGGTGCGGAGAGCAGATTCTCTCGTGCGCCAGGTTCCCGGCACCGAACGGTAGCGAGCGGCGCTCCCTCGAGCGGTCGATCCAGGGCGAGTGGCATCCCCTGCGCGGCTCACGCGGTAGCGGACGCGCGGGTGCACAGGCCGCACGGACGAAGCCGGCAGATTCACCCGGTAGCGGACGCGCGGGTGCCTGGAACGCCGCACACACCCGGGCCGCCGAGTCCACGAAGGTGGACTTTGTGTAGTTGTTGCAGCGAATTCATTCGCCCTTGCAAGGCGGACGGCACAGAGCCAGCCGATCCGCATCGACCGCTGACGAAACAAGGCTGGCCGAAGCACTCCACGTCTGCAATCCCCCATCCTCCACACCCACACCGCATGCAGAACGAACTCCTGACCGCGCTGGGCCAATCGCTCGTCTCGGGCAGCCTGACGGACGAGGCGCTGCTGGCGCGCACATCGGAGCACCCGCTGGTACAGATCCTTCCCGACGCCAACGTGGTCAAGGTGGGCGGGCAGAGCTTTATCGACCGCGGCCGCTCGGCGGTGTTCCCCCTGATCGACGAGATCTCGGCGAACCTGGGGCGGCACAAGATGATCATCGGCACGGGGGCCGGCACGCGCGCGCGGCACGCCTACAGCGTGGGCATCGACCTGGGGATGCCCACGGGCGTTCTGAGCGTCCTTGGCACCTTCGTGAGCATGCAGAACGCGCGGATGCTGCACTACCTGCTGGCCAAGCACGGCATCCCCTTCATCGAACCCGTGCAGTTTCCCCAGCTGCCGCTCTATCTGGCGGAGCGCGGCGCGGCCATCTTCTTCGGCATGCCGCCGTACACGTTCTGGCAAAAGAACCCCGCCATCGGCCGCATCCCCCCGCACCGCACGGACACGGGGTGCTTTCTGATCAGCGAGGTGTTCGGCACGCGGTCCATGATCTACGTGAAGGACGAGGACGGACTGTACACGGCGGACCCCAAGAAGGACCGCCACGCCAAGTTCATCCCCAGGATCTCGGTAAGCGAGCTCAAGGCGATGGACCTGGACGACGTGGTGGTGGAGCGCGCGGTGCTGGACATCATGCCCAACGCGGAAAACCGCCGCTCCATTCAGATCATCAACGGCCTGGTGCCGGGCAATCTGACCCGCGCGCTCGAAGGCGAGCCCGTCGGCACCATCATCACCGCGGACTGAGGACCATGAGCGATACCATTCTACAGCCGCGCACGGGGCCGGACGACCGCCACCACGTGCAGTCGATGCTGATGCGCGAGAGCCTGCTGGACAAGCAGGTGATGGCGTCGACGGAGAGCGACGTGGTCCGCATGCTCCCCGACGTGCACGTGGTGAAGGTGGGCGGCAGCTCCATCCTGGACCAGGGCCGCGCGGTCACCTACCCCGTGGTGGCGACGATCGGCGAGCTGCTGAAGGGCGGAAGCAAGCTGATCCTGGGCGTGGGCGGCGGGGTGCGCAGCCGCCACGTGTTCTCCATCGGCATCGACCTGGGTCTTCCGACGGGGGTGCTGGCCCAGGTGTCGGTGGCCGACGCGCTGGGCAACGCGCACATCCTGGGAACGCTGCTGTCGCCGTACGGGGTGGTGGCCATTCCGCCGGAGATCTTTGGCCACCTGTTGCCGCTGTTCATCCACAGCGCGCCGGGGGTGATCTTCAACGGCGTGCCGCCCTACTCCATCTGGGAGCATCCGCCGGAGCTGGGCCGCATTCCGCCGCACCGCACGGACGCGGGGTGCCTGATCCTGGGTGAGTGCTTCGGGTGCAAGTCCGTCACGCTGGTCAAGGACGTGGACGGGCTGTACACGGAGGATCCCAAGGAGAACCCGTCGGCCAGCTTTATCGACAGCATCGGCGCCAAGGAGCTGAAGAAGCGGCAGCTGAAGACCCTGCCGTTTGACGAGGTGCTGCCGGACGTGCTGATCAACGCGCGGCTGGTGAAGCAGTTCCAGGTGGTGAACGGGCGCGACCCGGACCGCATCGCGGCCGCCGTGCGCGGAGAACATGCCGGCACCATCGTCTACGCGGACTGACGCGGCCGTCCGGCTGTCGGGGGTGGGGAAGTCGTTCGGGTCCGTCCGCGCGCTGGACGGCATCGACCTCGCCATCCCCGCCGGCGCGCTGGTCGGCGTCATCGGCGGCAACGGATCGGGAAAGAGCACGCTACTGCGCATCCTGGCCGGGATCGTGGCGGCGGACGGCGGTCGGGCGGAGGTGCTGGGGATGGACCCGCGCCGCGACCGTTCGACGCTTCGCGCCAGGACGGCGTACGCGGAGCAGGACGCGGCGCTGGATCCGGACATGACCGGGTGGGAGACGCTGCGGCTCTTTCACGCCCTGCAGGGCCTTCCGCGCGGGGAGCGGGAGGCCCGCCTGTCCAGCGCGGTGGACCGGTTCGGGCTCGGCGCGTTTCTGGACCGGGCGGTGGGGACATGGTCGGGCGGGCAGCGGCGGCGGCTGCACCTGGCGCTGGCCACGCTGCACGCCCCCGCCCTGCTGATGCTGGACGAGCCCGCGGCCGGGCTGGACCCCGACGGCCGCCGCGACCTGTGGCGCCAGCTGGCGGAATACCGCGATTCGGGGGATGGAAACACGGCGCTGGTGGCGTCGCACGACCTGGCGGACGTGGCGGCGCACTGCGACCTGGCCGTGCTGCTGCACCAGGGCCACCTCATCGCCGTGGACGCGCCCGCCGCGCTGGCGGCGGCGCACGCCCGCGCGCGCACCGTGTTCACGCTCGCGCGCGAGGCGGCGGCGGAGGACGCGCTGGGGCCGCTGCTGGCGCGGCTCCCGGGCGTGCAGGAGGTGAGCATCAGCGGCGCCACCGTCGTCGTCTGGCGCGACGAGAGCCCGGACGGCGCGGATCCGCTGCTGGGGGTGCTCGCCCACGCCGGCCACACGGTGCGCGGCTACGCGCACCACGAGCCGGACCTCGCGGGCGCGTACTTTCGCCTGACGGGGAGCGCGTGGGCGGTGCCGGAGGTTGCGGCCGGGCGGGGCGATGGCGGAGGTGGAGGTCGGGGAGGCGGAGGAGGTGGGGGTGGAGGTGGCCGTCGGGGAGGTGGGGGTGGAGGGCGCGGAGGTGGGGGACGCGGGAGGGGTGGATGAGCAGGGATCTCGGCGTCCGACCGCAAGGGCGAATAAATTCGCGGCAACAACTACACAAAGTCCACCTGCGTGGACTCGGCGGCCCGGATGTGTGCGGCAGTCCAGGCTCCGGCGCGTCCGCAACCAGTCCGCGAAGGCGGACTTCGCGATTTTCCAGCGGCGATTTCAATCGCTCCTGGTGCGGATTTGGCGGCGGCTCGGCCATGTCCGGTATCCCACGCTCCCGCGCGTCCGCAACCAGGCGGATCGTCCGGCTCCGTCCATGGCGGTTGAAACCGCGGCTACAACTTCACGAAATCCGCCTGCGCGGATTCGGCGGCCGGACCGTGTGCGGCATTCCAGGCTCTGGCGCGTCCGCTACGGGAATCCCGTTGCGGTTGTGGCGCGGGAGGCGGGGATGAACGCGGCGCCGTTCTACGTAATGCAGCAGACGGCGCGGCGAAGCTGGCTCAAGACGCTGCGGCGGCCGGTGCCGCTGTCGTTCAGCTTTGTGCAGCCGCTGTTCTGGATCCTGATCTTCGGGTTCCTGTTTCACCGCTACGACCTGGGGCCGGGCTACTTTCGCATCCCCTACCTGACCTTTGTGCTCCCCGGCATCTGCGCCATGACGGTGCTGTTTGGCGCGTCACAGGCGGGGATCGAGGTTGTGCGCGATCTGCAGACGGGGTTCGCACAGCGGATGGCGCGCGCCACGCCGTATCCCGGCTGGATGCTGGGCGGCAAGCTGGCGGCGGACGTCTCCCGGCTGCTGGCGCAGGCGCTGGTGGTGGGGATGATCGGCAAGCTGCTGGGGGCGCGGCTGTGGATCGACTGGGGCGCCGTGTTGGTCTCCGCGCTGGGGCTGGCGCTGTTCGCGCTCGCCTACGCCAGCCTGTCGTGCTGGATCGCGCTCAAGACGCGGGCGCAGGAGAGCATGGCGGTGTTCGTCCACGTGGTGAACATGCCGCTGCTCTTTACCAGCACGGCACTCGTTCCCGCGCGGCAGATGCCGGGGTGGCTGGAGGCCGTCGCGCGCTGGAACCCGCTCACCCTGGTTTCCGACGCGCTGCGCACCTCCGTGCTCTTTGGGCAGATGCCGGACGCCGCGCGGCTCCTGCTTCCGCTGCTGCTTCTGGCCGTGCTCTGCTTCGCCGGCGCGCGGCGCGCGATGGCGAAGGCGGCGGAGGACTGATCCGCGCGAGGCGATTCGGGGCGGTTCGGAAGCTTCCGACAGCCTGTGCTGGGCGTGATTCTCGTGATTTCAGCCGTACGGACCTTTCCACATCGGGATCGATGAACACGGTGCAACGCAGATTCGCCCCCCTCACGGCGCTGCTGGTGATGCTGGCCGCGTGCGGAGGCGGTTCGGAAGAGGCAGCGAAGAGCGGCGCGGAGAAATCGTCCGGCGAAGCGGGGGGCGAGGTGATGGTGTTTGCCGCGGCCAGCCTGCGTGAGGCGATGGAGGAACTGGGCGCGGGGTTCGAAAAGGAGACGGGTGTCGAGATCGTCTTCAACTTCGCGGGGAGCAACGACCTGGCACACCAGATCGCGGCCACCCGCGGGCCCGACATCTTTCTGAGCGCCAGCAAGGCGTGGATGGACACGGTGCAGAGCGGCGGCCGCGTGCTGCCGGGGTCGCGGCGCGACCTGCTGTCCAACACGCTGGTGGTCGTCGCCAGCGCGCGCGACACGTCCACCGTCGCGGAACCGTGCGCGCTGGCCACGATGCCGTTCCGCAACCTGGCCATGGGCGACCCCGAGGCGGTGCCGGCGGGGACGTACGCGCGCGCCTGGCTGCGGTCGGTGCAGTGCGGCGGGCGGCCGCTATGGGACGCGGTGCAGGCGCGCGTGGCCCCCGCGCCCGACGTGCGCGCCGCGCTGGGGCTGGTGCTGGCGGACCCGCGGGTAATCGGCATCGTCTACAAGACCGACCAGATGGCCTTCGCCGACCGCACGCGCGTGCTGTACGAGGTGCGCGACGGCCCGGCGATCCGCACCGTGATCGCGCGGCTGACGGAGGGGCGCGGCGGAGAGAACGGCGCGCGCTTCTACGAGCACCTGGTGGGCGCCACCGGGGCGGAGGTGTTCCGCAAGCACGGCTTCGACCCGCTCCCCGCCGCCGCGCCGTGACCGCCACCGCGGCGGAGGTGCTGCGCAACACACTGCTCTGGGCCGCGCTGGCCACGGCGCTGGTGATGGTGCCGGGAATGCTGGTGGCGTACGTCCTGGCCCGGCGTGACTTCCGGGGCAAGCGCATCGTATCCACCCTCTTCTCCCTTCCCCTGGTCCTTCCGCCGACCGCGGTGGGCTACCTGCTGCTGCGCACCTTCGCGGTGGACGGCCCGCTGGGGCGCGACACGCTGGGGATCGACCTGGACGTGATCCTGAGCTGGAAGGCCGTCGTCATCGCCTGCGCGGTGATGGCGACGCCGCTGGTGGTCCGCACGGCGCGGGTGAGCTTTGAGGCGGTGGACCCACGCTACGAGGACATGGCGCGCACGCTGGGCCACGGCCGCGCCGCCACCTTTCTGCGCTACACCCTGCCGATGGCTCGCCGCGGGCTGATGGCGGCGCTCATCCTGGGCTTCACGCGCGCGGTGGGCGAGTTTGGCGCCACCATCATCCTGGCCGGCAACATCCCCGGCCGCACGCAGACGCTGGCGACGGCCATCTTCAGCGCGCAGCAGGCGGGGCGCGAGGGCGAGGCGAACGTGCTGCTGGTGATCGCCCTGGTGGCGGGATTCGCGGCCGTGTACGCCAGCGAGGCACTGTCGCAAAAGCAGGCCGCCGCCGCCACGCGCCGATGACGGACGCCACGCCGCTGCACGTGCAGGTGCGCCTGCCGCTGGACCGCTTTGACCTGGACGTCAACTTCACCACGACGCACCGGGTGACGGGCGTGTTCGGCGTGTCGGGATCGGGAAAGACCACGCTGCTGGAGACGGTGGCGGGGCTGCGGCGGGGGGCGCAGGGACGCGTCCGCCTGGGCGCCACGGACTGGCTGGATAGCGCGCGGCGGCTGCGCGTGCCCCCGGAGCGGCGGCACATCGGCTACGTGCCGCAGGACAGCCTGCTCTTTCCGCACCTGGACGTGCTTGGCAACCTGCACGCGGGGCGCGGGCGGGCGTTGCGCGGCGGCAACCACGTGGCAGAGACGATGGAGAACGTGGTGCGCGTGCTGGACCTGGCGCCGCTCCTGCGCCGGCCGGTGACCACGCTCTCCGGCGGCGAGCGGCAGCGGGTGGCGCTGGGGCGCGCGCTCTGCTCCGGCCCCCGCCTGCTGCTGCTGGACGAGCCGCTGGCGTCACTGGACGCCGGGCTGCGCCGCAAGGTGCTCCCCTTCCTGCACCGCGTGCAGGCGGAGTTCTCGCTCCCCATCCTGCTCGTTTCGCACAACCCGGTGGAGGTGCAGGCGCTGTGCGAGGACCTGGTGGTGCTGCGCGAGGGGCGCATCATCGCGCGGGGCGAGCCGCGGGCGGTGCTCACGCGGCCAGAGGTGTTTCCGCTGGCGGAGCACGAGGGGTTCGAGAACATGCTCCCCGCCCGCGTGATCGAGTCCGGCGCCGACACCAGCCGCGTCTCGCTGGGCACGGGCGCCGACGGCCCCGCGCTCACCGTTCCCCGCAGCGCCCTGCCCCCCGGCAGCGCGCTGCTTCTGAGCGTCCCCGCGGACGAGATCGTGCTGGCGCTGGAGCACCCCGCCGGCCTGTCCGCCCGCAACGCGGTCCCCGCCCGCGTTGAAGAGGTGCAGCGCGTGGGCCCCGTCTGCCTGGTCACCGCGCGCGTCGCCGCCGACTCGCCTCCCGTCGTCGCCGAGGTGACCGCAGACGCCAGTACCGAGCTTCACCTGGTCCCCGGCACCGTGCTCTTTCTCCTCATCAAGACCACCTCCGTCACGCTCTACGAAGATCCGGGGCAGGCCGGCTGACCGCTGCACCCGCGTCCGTCACCGAAGTCGTGGAGTGGATCGACGGTTCTCCAGATCGCGCATCAGGTGGTGCGATCGGCATATTCCGCCGCGCTCCGGAGACCCCTCCACCAATCCACATTCCCCTTCAAAAAAAACGCGGATGGCCCCCTGCCGCATTCCAGTTCTTGCGCGACCCGATACTCTCACTCACCCGTGCTCCGGCCTGGCACCGGCGACCGGAGCAAACGGCACGAACAAACTCCGTTGACTCCGTTGACTCCGTGTGAGGCCCATTCTTTTGCGAAGATGGTAAACAACAAAGAACCGCCCGGAGCGCGATGCCCCGGGCGGTTTCGTCGTTCATCCCGTCCGCCGCCGTCAGTGCCGATGGGGCTGCGATCCGCCCCCGTGGCCCGCTCCGGCACCGTGTCCCGATCCGAAGCCCGGCATCAGCATCTGCACGCCGCGCACGCGGCCGTCGGAGGCCTGGGCGGAGGACAGCGAGGGGAAGATCTCCAGGATCTGCATCATCCCGCGCTCTTCGTGGCCCAGGATGTGGCAGTGCATCACGAACTGCCCCGTGGGCGGACCGCATCCCTGGCACACGCTGCCGTCCGCGTTCAGGAAGGGCGCGTACTCCTGCCGCACGATGGCGTAGCCGGCGCGCGACACCGGCGTGGCACCGGTGCTGTCGACGTACGGCATGGGCAGCGGCAGCACGTCCATCCAGATCGGCGCGTTGTTGCGGGAGGCGGTGTTGATCATGGCGTAGTACTCCGCGTTGGGATCGCCGGAGCCGTACGCCACGTACACCACCTGGAACGGGTTGATGTGGATGTGGAACGGGTGGTTGATGGTGGTGCCCCGGTTCACCACCCGCCACGTCTGCGTCTGCCCGAACACCATCGGCTCCCGCCCGCCAGTGGAGGTGGTGGGGATGTAGACGGTGTTGCTCATCTGCATCCACGGGTTCTGCACCGTCCCCAGGTAGAACGTGGACGGGTTGGCCCGCGTGCGGTTGGACGGGGTGGAGTCGTTGAACACGATGGCGGGCATCGCCGCCGTGTCGCTGGTTCCCGACAGGTTGGCCAGGTACGGCGGCAGCGGCGGAAGCGTCGGCGGCAGCTGCGCCAGGGTGCAGGGACCGGCCCCGGCGCGCGCCGTCACGCGAAAGCGCACCACCGTCTGCGTGGACACCAGCGGCACGCCCGCGCGCTCCTTGCGCGACAGCTCGCCCTCGGGGTGCGTGACGTCGGCCTGCAGGTCGTGCAGCCCCGTGGTGCAGGGGGCGCGCACGAACGCGTCCAGGCGGTTGCCGGGCGCCACGAACAGCGCCGTGTCGGCCGTCACGGTGTCGTAGTTCACCGGGGCGTACTGCACCCCGTCACGCGCGATGTCGTACAGCGACGGCTCCTCGCCGGGCTTGTTGGCGAAGAGCAGCGCGTAGCTGGCCGAGGCCGCCACGTTCTCGTTCACCAGCCGCATGCGGATGATCTCGCCCGCGGCGATCTCGATGACCGGCTGGTACTGCCCGTTCACCAGCTTGACCAGCGGGATGGTCCGGTCCACCAGGTTCACGTTCGGCTGGATCTCCTGCACCGCCACCAGCACGTCGCGGATCCCCCGGGCCCGGGTAAGCGAGTCCAGCCCGCCCTGCTTTTCGTGGATGATGAACGCGCCCGCCATCCCGTTGGCCACCTGCGACGCCACCGAGCCGTGCTTGTGCGGGTGGTACCAGTGCGTGCCGGCGGCCTGGTTGGCGGGAACGCGGAACGAGTACTGGAACGAGTCGCCGGGCGCGATCTGCATCAGCACCGCGTCGGCCGGCTCCTGCGGCGACACGTGAAAGCCGTGGTAGTGGATGTTGGTGCTGTTGGGCCCGTGAAAGCAGTTGATCATCCGGTCCACGCTGCCCGGGGGCTGCGACGCAGGATACGCTTCGCACGCGCCCGGAAGCGTGTCAGGCGGAAGGCTGTTGATGAGCTTGATGTGTACCGAGTCGCCCTGCCAGATCCGGAAGGTGGGCCCGGGAAAGCCCACGATGCTGGTGTCGCGGTACGAGGTGCCGTTGGCCTCCAGCAGCCGGTAGGTGCGCAGCGTCTCCGTCCCCGGCTTGCTGCCCGGCACCGGCAGGTCGCGCACGACGGCCTCCATCACCACGTTCAGCACGCCGTTCTGCGACGCCACCACGATCGGCTGGCGCAGCGGCTGCCCCGAGTCGCTGGGGGCAACGCCCAGGATGGCCGCGTCCACCCCCCTGAGCGGACCCGCGCCGCCGGGCGGAAGGGGCGACGTGCGCGGTGCGGCGCACGCCGACAGCAGCACGGCCGCGGCAAACAGCAGCCGGCCGGGACGCGGCGGGGACGGATGGAACTCGGAACGCGTGATCATGAAGCCTCCTGAGGGAAACGTGGGGAACGGCCCTCCGGACCCGTGAACTTCAGGATCCGACCTGACGCCGGTGCGTCGCTGCAGGGCGGGCGGACAGGAACCGCCGCACCAGAAAAGCGGAGAGCAAGAAATACGAAAATGTCCCTCCCCGCCCGCATGTCCACACCGTAGTTATACTTGATGTGGACTGCGCAGGAGAATAGCCGCCTCCACCGCGAAATGCAAGGTAAAACAGTCTGTATCAGATCGTTACGCCACCCCGTCAGAACGTTACAACGGGGCCCGAAGGCGGACGCACGCGTGGCGCCGCGCCCGCCGTCAGCCGCGGAAGACGAAGTAGACCGCCCCGCACATGCACAGCGACGCCCACAGGTAGTTGAGCGAGATCGGCTGCTTCATGTACAGCACGGCAAAGGGGATGAAGACCGCCAGCGTGATCACCTCCTGCACGATCTTCAGCTGGCCCAGCGTCAGCACCTGAAAGCCCAGGCGGTTGGCGGGCACCTGCAGCACGTACTCGAAGAACGCGATCCCCCAGCTGGCGAAGATGGCGAGCAGGAGCGGACGGTGGTTGAGCGACTTCAGGTGGCCGTACCACGCGAAGGTCATGAACACGTTGGCGGCCGTCAGCAGCGCGACCGTCTTGAGCAGCGTCAGGGTCATACGGATGTGCGTCGGTAGTGGTCCTGGACCCGCGCGGGCCCATGGCGCGCGGCCGGCGGACGCGCCGCCGTTCGCCCGCTCGCGTTCCCCGCGCAAGGGGGACGATTCCCCCTGTCGCGGACAGGTGCAGAACGCGGACCGGCCCTCCCCCGGAATCCCGGGAGAGGGCCGAATCCGCATCCATCGTAAATCCGGCGAGGATCAAAGGATGTACTTGCGCAGGTCCTCGTCCTCGACGATGTCCTTCAGGCGGTCGCGGACGCGGTCGGGGTCGATGGTGATCTTCTTGTCCGCCAGGTCGGGAAGGTCGAACATCACGTCCTCCAGCAGCGTGGTGAGCACCGTGTGCAGCCGCCGCGCGCCGATGTTCTCCATCTTGACGTTCAGGTTCGCCGCCGTGCGGGCGATCTCGCGCACGCCGTCGCCCGTGAACTCCAGCTCCGCGCCGTCCGCCGCCGCCAGCGCGCGGTACTGCGTCACCAGCGCGTTCTTGGGCTCCTGCAGAATGCGGACAAAGTCGTCCTCGGTGAGCGTCGTAAGCTCCACGCGGATGGGAAAGCGGCCCTGCAGCTCGGGGATCAGGTCCGACGGCTTGCTGACGTGGAACGCGCCCGCCGCGATGAAGAGCATGTGGTCGGTGCGCACCATCCCGTACTTGGTCTGCACCGTGGAGCCTTCGACCACGGGGAGCAGGTCGCGCTGCACCCCTTCGCGCGAAACGTCGGGCCCCGACGCGCCACTGCGCTCGCCCGCGATCTTGTCGATCTCGTCGAGAAAGATGATGCCCATCTCTTCGCAGCGGTCCAGCGCCTCGTTGATCACCTCGTCCATGTTGACGAGCTTGTCCAGCTCGTCCTGCACCAGGATGCGGCGCGCCTCGGCCACCGTTACGCGGCGGCGCTTGGTGCGCTTGGGCAGCCACTCCTGCAGCATGTCCATGAAGTTGCCGTCCATGCCGCCGCCGGCGTCCATCCCGCCGCCCATCGGCACCATCATGTTCTCGATGGGCATGCTGTGGCTCACCTCGACCTCCACCTCGCGCTCTTCCAGCTTTCCGTCGCGCAGCAGCTGGCGAAACTTGTCGCGGGTGCGCTCGCGGCGCTCCTTGGTCTGCGCGTCCTCCGTCACCGGCTCGGCCTGCCCGCCGGCGTTGGCGAACCACACGCGCTGCTCGCCCTTTTCACCCGTCGGCTGCGGCTGCGGGGGGGCGTCGGGGGCGGGGAGCAGCAGGTCCAGCAGGCGCTCCTCGGCACGCTGCTCGGCCTGCTCCTGCACCTCGTCCTCGCGCTCGGTGCGCACCATGTTCACCGCCACGTCCACCAGGTCGCGCACCATGCTCTCCACGTCGCGGCCCACGTAGCCCACTTCGGTGAACTTGGACGCTTCGACCTTGACGAACGGCGCGCCGGCCAGGCGGGCCAGCCGGCGGGCGATCTCCGTCTTCCCCACGCCGGTGGGGCCGATCATGATGATGTTGTTGGGGACGATCTCCTCGCGCAGGTCCTCGCCCACGCGCTGACGGCGCCAGCGGTTGCGCAGCGCGATGGCCACGGCCTTTTTGGCCGCGTTCTGCCCCACGATGTACTTGTCCAGCTCGGCCACGATCTGCCGGGGCGTCATCTCGTCCAGCCAGAGCGGCTGCTCCGGCTGGCCGTCGGCTCCGGCGGCGGCCGCCACTTCGGTTTCGTTGGTCGCCATCGATTCAAACTTCCGGCGTGCGGGGGGATGGATTTCCGTCCAGCTCCAGCACGGTGATGTTGGTGTTGGTGTAGATGCAGATCTCGCCCGCGATCTCCAGCCCGCGCCGCACGATCTCGGCCGCGTTGAGCGGGGAGTATTCCTTGAGCGCCCGCGCGGCGGCCAGCGCGTAGCTGCCGCCGCTGCCGATGGCGACGATGTCGTCGTCGGGGGCGATCACGTCGCCGGTGCCGCTGATCATGTACAGGTTCTCGCGGTCGGCCACGGCCAGCAGCGCCTCGAGCCGGCGCAGGTAGCGGTCGCTGCGCCAGTCCTTGGCCAGCTCCACGGCGGCCTTGGACAGGTTGCCGGGGTAGCGCTCCAGCTTTTCCTCGAACTTCTCGAAGAGCGTGAACGCGTCGGCCACGGAGCCGGCGAACCCCGCGAGGATCCTGCCGTCGCGGAGCTTGCGCACCTTGGTGGCGCTGCTCTTGGCGACCACGTCGCCCATGGTGACCTGCCCGTCGCCGCCCAGCGCGACCTGCCCGTCGCGGCGCACCGCGAGGATGGTGGTGGCGTGGAAGGTAGTGATTGCCATGTATGACCGAAGTACGAGTACGAAAGTGCGAAAGTACGAAAGTTGGACTCGCTCCCGGCCCTCCGGACTCCAGGGTTTCCCCGGCCTCGCATGGAAGGGGATACCCGCGGCCTTGCAAGGGCGAATGGATTCGCTGCACCAACCACACGAAATCCGCCTGCGCGGATTGGCGGCCCCGGTGTTGGGGCCAGGCCGATGTGCGCCCCCGGCTCCGTTCCGGCGGTTGAAACCGCGGCTGGAACGCCACGAAGCCCGCCTGCGCGGGCTGCAGCCGCCAGCACTCACCCGCCCAACGAACCGCAGCGCCCGCCGATGAAGCCCCGCGCCGTTTGCGGGGCTTTCCGCGGTTGGTTGCGGCGCCCTCAGCCGCTCTCGCGCGCGGGGCTGACAAACTCGCGCCGCGCCAGCAGATACGCAAGCCGGAGCGCACAGAGGGCCGGTGTGGGTATTCCCCCCTGTTCCGCGCGCGGACGCGTACAATACGATCCTTGCCGCCGCACCGCGAACCGTCAGCAACACCAACCTCCCCCAGGTTTTTTTGGGGGAGGTGCGAGCCTGAGCGAGCGGAGGGGGCGCGGCGGACGCAGCGGGACGCCTGCCGAAGCGCACACCCTCACACCCTCACACCCTCACACCTCACGCTCGCGGATGCGCCTGCCGGTACACGCGCTTCAGCCGCTCCTTGCTGGTGTGCGTGTAGATCTGCGTCGTCGAGAGGCTGGCGTGGCCCAGCAGCTCCTTCACCGCCAGCAGGTCGGCGCCGGCATCCAGCATGTGGGTGGCAAAGGTGTGGCGGAGCGAGTGCGTGCTGAGCCCCGCCTCGCCCGCCACCTCGCGCAGAAAGTCGGTGACGATGTTCTGCACCTGCCGCACGCCCAATCGCCGCCCCGTCTGCCCCACGAACACCGCGCGCGCGTCCGGCCGCGTCGCCTGCCCCATGATGCGCGCGCGGGACTCGTAGTAGGTCCGCAGCGCCCGCACCGCCATCCCGCCAATCGGCACGATGCGCTCCTTCCTCCCCTTCCCCATCACCCGCAGCCGGTCGCTGATCAGATCGACGGAATCCATCCCCAGCCCCTGCAGCTCCGACACGCGCAGCCCGGCGGAGTAGAACAGCTCCACGATCGCCAGGTTGCGCTGGGCGCGAAATCCGCCGGCCTGGGCGCGCATCGTCGCCGTCTCGAAGAGCGCGTCCATCTGCTCGCGCGTCAGAAAGCCGGGGAGCGTGCGCTCCTTCTTGGGCGTGCGGGCGGCGCGGGCGGGGTTGGCCTGCACGCGCTCTTCCACGTGCAGAAAGCGGTAGAACGAGCGGACGGCGCTCAGCTTTCGGGCGATGCTGGTCCGCGCCAGGTCGCGGCGGGTGGCGCAGTCGCCCATCCATGCCCGGATGGCCAGCCGGTCCACCCCGCCCCACAACCACTCCGGCGCGCCGTAGTAGCGGTCCAGGAAGTCCGTGAACTCACGCAGGTCGTCCGCGTAGGCGCGCACCGTCTGCGGAGACAGCTGCCGCTCGTGCGCAACGTAGCGCATGAACGCGTCCAGCTCGCCCCCGCGCTGGACCTCGGCCGCCGCCCCCGCGTCGCTCATCGCGCCGCCGCGGCCTCCACGCCGCCGGTGACGCCGTTGGCCTCCATCCACGCCGCGAAGTCCGCGCGCCCGCGCTCCGACAGGATGGCGCGCTTCTCGTCCTTGTCCTTCACCCGACGATCGAGCGGATCCAGCAGGCCAAAGTTGCTGTTCATGGGCGCAAAGTGCTTGGGATCGCTCTCGCGCAGGTAGCGCATCAGCCCGCCCATCATCGTCGTGGGCGGGGGGACGACGGGCTCCAGGCCGCGGACGATGCGGTCCAGGTTCATCGCCGCCAGAATGCCGATCGCCGTCGACTCCGTGTATCCCTCCACTCCCGTCACCTGGCCGGCGAACAGCAGCTCCGGCCGGTCGCGCAGCGAGCCGTGCGTCGACAGGCGCGCGGGAAAGTTGAGGTACGTGTTGCGGTGGATGGATCCCCAGCGCAGGAACTCCGCGTCCTGCAGCCCCGGGATCATCCGGAAGATGCGCTTTTGCTCGGGGATGCGCAGCCGCGTCTGAAAGCCCACCAGGTTCCACAGCTGCCCCGCGCGGTCCTCGCGCCGCAGCTGGACCACCGCGTGCGCCCACTTGCCGTCGAACTGCGGCACGGGCAGCCCCACGGGCTTCATCGGCCCGAAGCGCAGCGTCTCGGGCCCGCGGTGCGCCATCACCTCGATCGGCAGGCACCCCTCGAAGTAGGGGACGTTCTCCCAGTCGTGCCCCGCGTGCTCCTCGCCGGACTTGAGCGCTTCGATGAAGGCCTCGTACTGCTCCTTCGTCATCGGCGCGTTCAGGTAGTCGCCCGCGGACTCCTCGCCCTTGCCCCAGCGGCTGGCGAAAAAGAGCGTGTCCATGTCCAGCGAATCGGCGCTGACCACGGGCGCGATGGCGTCGAAAAAGGCCAGCCCCTCGTCGCCCAGCGCGCGGCGGATGGAGGTGGAGAGCGCGTCGCTGGTCAGCGGTCCGGTGGCGACGATGGCGGGGCCGTCCGGCAGCTCCGTCACCTCTTCGCGGCGCACGTGGATGCGGGGGTTGGAGGCGATGGCGGCCGTCATCCGCTGGGCGAACTCGCCGCGGTCCACGGTGAGCGCGGTGCCGCCGGGGATGCGCGACTCGCGGGCGCACGCCAGCAGCAGGGAGCCGCCCACGCCCAGCGCGTCCATCTCCAGCTTGAGCAGGCCGTGCGCGTTGGACGGGTCTTCGCTCTTGAAGGTGTTGGAGCAGACGATCTCGCCCAGCAGTTCCGTCTTGTGCGCCTCCGTGCCGCGCACGGGCCGCATCTCGTACAGGTTCACGTCGTGCCCGCGCTCCGCGAGCTGCCACGCCGCCTCCGAGCCCGAAAGCCCGCCTCCGACCACCGTTACCTCGGCCATCTTCTATCCCTCACGGTTTTGATACTGCAACTGCTTCGGCAGATTGCGTTTACTGCACGATTCGCGCGACCCGCGGGGGGCCCTCCCCCAGCCCCTCCCCGTTCGTTCCTCACGGAGAGGGGAGTATTCGATCCCGCTTCGACGAGGTGCGTCGCACCTCCCTCCCCCACGCAGTTTGTGGGAGGGCCGGGGAGGGGGGCGGCCCACCATCTCGCACCCCACGATCCGAAGCAGCTCAATCCATGCCCCACGACAACCTCCCCCAGTCTTGGGGGAGGTGGGCGAGTGGTGCTCGCCTGGAGGGGGCGCCGCCTCTCACACCCTCCATCCGCAGCGCCCCGCCGCCCGTGGTGTATCCCCCCTCCCGCGCAGTTTGCGGGAGGGGGTGGCGCGCTCTCAGGCGCCGCCGGGGGAGGGCCTCTGCGAAAAGCGCTGCTTCCGCGTCCGCCCGGCGAGCTTCTTCATCAGCGTCACGAGCTTGTACTTCAAGCTTACCATGGAGTCGAACTGGATCTGCTTCGTGTCGCCCGAGGTTTTGTGCGCCAGGGCCAGGATCTCGTCCAGCACCTTGAAGCGCGAGTAGCTGGGATGTTGCATGACGAGGAGGCGAAAGATGGCCTCGACGTGGGCCTCGCGGTACTCGTCTTCCGCAAGCTGGTCCGTCGGCACGCCGGCGGCGGTCTTCAGGCCGCTGCGCGCCTCCTCTTGCGCCGACGTCCACAGCAGATCGTCGAACATGATCCACCCGCCCGGGCGGAGCAGCTTGTCGACCATGAAGAACGCCGCGCCGTCGTGCGTCCAGTTCTTACATCCGTCGATGAAGCAGAAGTCGTAGCAGGGCGCGCAGACATGATCGGCGGTCTGCTGCTCGATCTTCTTCTTCAGGAACCACGTGTACGACGTGTTCTCGCGCGCCACCGTGACGTAGCTCGCCAGCCCCGTCCGCGCGAGCAGCGTTTCGATGGTGGGATCGAACCACTCCTTGCTGCCCAGCAGGTCCACGGTGGTCAGGTGGCCTCTGCCCAACTCGTGCAGCGCGGCCGCGATGTAGCAGCTGCTGACCCCGTGCGCGAACCCCAGTTCCAGGCACTGCTCCGGTCGCGTGTCCATCACGAAGTCGTAGAACACCCGTCCCTTGTGCGGGCTGGTATACGGAATCCCGTCCAGAAGGGGAGCGATCTTGTCGAACTTCATCCCTCCTCCTTTCGGCCGGAATGCCCGTGGGTGACGACAACAGAGACCGCGCGAGTATAGCCGAGACGGCACGTGCGGGACAGTCCGCGTGCTCACCAGATCGAGAGCGGAGCCGGCCTCGCACGGCGTCCGCGGGGTGCCCCTCCCCCGGCCCCTCCCCGTTCGTTCCTCACGGAGAGGGGAGAACTACATGTTGCCACTGGATTCGAGCTCGACGACCAGTATCGAACTTCGTCCGCGGACGCCCCCTCGTGCTCCAAGGAGAGGGGAGCATTCGATCGCGCTCCGGACGGTGCGTCGCACCTCCCTCCCCCGCGCAGTTTGCGGGGGAGGGCCGGGGAGGGGGGCGGCCCACCATCCCGCACCATCCTCTCGCCGAAGCATCGCATCCCCTGCCCCACACCCAACCTCCCCCAGGTTTGTTGGGGGAGGTGGGCGAGTGGTGCTCGCCCGGAGGGGGCGCCGCCCCTCGCACCCGCTCGTCCGAAGCGTCCCACCGCCCATGCCGTGTATCCCCCCTCCCGCGCAGTTTGCGGGAGGGGGTGGCGCGCTCTCAGGCGCCGCCGGGGGAGGCCCCAAACGCAGTGCCCTCCCCCGAACCCGGAGGAGGGCAATCCAGCGTTCCGCCAGCGCGCCGCCGCGCCTACTTCTTCGGCTTCTTGGCGGCGGTGCGGCTGCTTGCCGTCTTGGACGCGGTGCGCGCCGTCGACTTGGCGGCCGCGGTGCGGGCGGAGGCGGCGGTCCGGGACTTCGCCGCGCGCGCCGGCGTCTTGGCCGCCGTGTCCGCCTTGGACTTGGATCCCGACTTCGACGCGGGACGCGCCGTCCGCGCGCCGCCGGCACGGCCCCCACGCGCACCCTTCTTGGCGGGCGGCCCGGCCGCCTCGCGCTCGGCGAGCAGCGTGACGGCCTGCTCCAGCGTCACCTCGTCCGGCCCGGTACCCTTGGGGATGGACGCGTTCACCGCGCCGTGCTTTACGTACGGGCCGTAGCGCCCCTCGAACAGGTTCACCGGCTCCCCGTCTTTGGGGTGCGCGCCGATCGTGCGGAGCGGCTCGATGGCCGCGCGCTGGCCGCGTCCGCCCTTGGGCTGCGAGATCAGCTCCAGCGCGCGGGCCAGATCCACCGTGTACACGTCGTCCGTCTTGGCCAGCGAGCGAAAGTCGCCGTCGTGCACCACGTACGGTCCAAAGCGCCCCGCGTTGGCCTGGATCTCCTTCCCCGTCTCCGGGTGCGTACCCAGCGTGCGCGGAAGGGAAAGCAGCTTGAGCGCGAAGTCCAGCTTCAGGTCCGCGGGGTTCATCCCCTTGGGGAGCGAGGCGCGCTTGGGCTTCGACTTCGATCCCTCCTCCGCCTCGCCCAGCTGCACGTAGGGGCCAAAGCGCCCCTGCAGCATCAGGATCGGCTTGCCGGTCACGGGATCGTTCCCCAGCACGTCCGGCCCCTCGGCCTTGGCGCGGACCAGCTCCGACACCTGCTCCGCCGTCAGGTCCGCCGGCGCGATCCCCTCGGGCAGCGAGGCGGTGAAGGTTTCGCCGTCCGCCTCCGTCTCCGCGAAGGGGCCAAAGCGGCCGATGCGCACCCGCGCGCCCAGGTCCTCCAGGATCACCGTCGACGCCTCGCGGGGGTCGATGGACTCCTGCCCCCGCTTTACCGTCTCGTCCAGCCCGTCCGCCCCAAGGAAGAAATCGCGCAGGTAGGGAAGCCACTGCGCCTCTCCCTCGGCGATCTCGTCCAGCTCCTCCTCCATCTTCGCCGTGAACTTGGTATCCACGAGCGACGGGAAGTTCTTTTCCAGCAGCCCGGTGACGGCGAACGCCGTGAAGGTGGGGACCAGCTGGTTGCTCACCCGCTCCACGTACCCGCGGTCGATCACCGTGCCGATGATGCTGGCGTAGGTGCTGGGGCGGCCGATCCCCTCCTGCTCCAGCATCTTGACCAGCGTGGCCTCGGTGTAGCGCGCGGGCGGCTGCGTGGCGTGGCTCAGCGCCTCCAGCGCGCGCAGCGCCAGGTCATCGCCGGCGGCCAGCGGCGGCAGCGGCTCCTCGCGGTCCTCCAGCGCCGCGTCGGGATCGTCCTGCCCCTCCACGTAGGCGCGGAAGAAGCCGGGAAAGTCGATGCGCTTGCCGGAGGCGCGGAAGGTGGCGTTGTCCGCCTGGATGGTCGCCGTCAGATAGGTAAGCCGCGCCTCGGCCATCTGGCTGGCCACGGTGCGCTTCCAGATCAGGTCGTACAGCGCGCCTTCCACGCCGGTCAGCCGCAGCTCCTCCACCGTGCGCATCTCCGTCCCGGCGGGGCGGATGGCCTCGTGGGCCTCCTGCGCGCCCTTGGACTTGGTCGTGAACTGGCGCGGCTGAGGGCTGAGGTAGTTGTCGCCGTACAGCGAGCGGATGCGGCTGCGCGACGCCTTGATGGCCTGCTCGCTCAGGTGGACGCTGTCCGTACGCATGTACGTGATCAGGCCCTCCTCGTACAGCCGCTGGGCGATGCGCATGGTGTCGCGCGCGCTCAGCCGCAGCTTGCGGTTGGCCTCCTGCTGCAGCGTCGACGTGGTGAACGGGGGATACGGACGGCGCACCGTGGGCTTTTCGTCCGTCTCCGCCACCTTCCACCCCGACGCGCGCAGCCGCTCCTGCAGCGCCGTCGCCTGCTCGCCGTCCAGGAGAACGACGTCGTTGGACTTCAGCCGCCCCGTGTTCTCGTCGAAGTCGCGCCCCGCCGCCACCCGCTTGCCGCCCACCGCCGTCAGCACCGCGGTAAAGGGGGTGATGCCGCGCAGCAGCGTGGCCTTCAGGTCCCAGTACGTCGCCGAGCGAAAGGCACGCCGCTCCCGCTCGCGATTGACCAGCAGGCGGACGGCCACGGACTGCACGCGACCGGCGGAAAGGCCGGTGGCGATCTTCTTCCATAGCAGCGGGCTGACCGTGTAACCGACGAGCCGGTCCAGGATGCGCCGCGTTTCCTGCGCGCGCACCAGGTCCTCGTCGATCTGGCGGGGGCTGGCCAGCGCCGCGCGGATGGCCTCGGGAGTGATCTCGTGAAAGACGATGCGCGAGATGGGCACCCTGGGGTTCAGCACCTGCACCAGGTGCCACCCAATGCTCTCCCCCTCGCGGTCTTCGTCGGTCGCGACGATCAGCTCGTCCGCGTCCTTGAGCAGCGCCTTGAGCTCGGAGACGATCTTGGCCTTTTTGCCGGGCACGATGTACAGCGGCTCGAAGTCCGCGTCCACGTTCACCCCCAGCCGCGCCCACTCCTGGCCCTTGTACTTGGCGGGGATGTCGGTCGCGGATTCGGGCAGGTCGCGCACGTGGCCCATGCTGGCCGCCACGCGGTACCCCGCCGGCAGAAAGCCGCGGATCGTCTTGGCCTTCGTGGGCGACTCCACCACCACCAGCCGCGTGTTGTTCTTGCCCGCCATCAGTCGTTCCAGGGGGATTCCCCGCGCGTTTCAGCGGGCGTCTTGGCCCGGGCGCGGATCACATTGTGGATTTCGTCCGCCAGCTCGCTCACGGACCTGCCGTCGGTAAGCACCTCGACGTCGGCGCGGGCGTAGAAGCCTTCGCGCTCCGCCAGCAGGCGGCGGACAGCCGCCAGCGGATCGGCACCGGCGAGCAAGGGGCGTTCCCCCGGCTCCGCGCCGGCGCGCCGCACGGCCTCTTCGGGAGATACCTTCAGCCAGACGCAGAGGGTGCCGGCGCCCAGCGATTGCAGCAGATCGGGGTTGGTGATCCACCCGCCGCCGGGGGAAAGGACGATCCCGGTGCGTTCCGCGACGCGGGCGGTGGCCTCCGCCTCCATCCGCCGGAACGCCGCCTCGCCCTCCGCCGCGAAGATCTCGCGGACCGCCCGCCCCGCCGCGCGCTCGATCTCGCGGTCCAGGTCCAGGTGCGTCCACCCCAGCCGCCGGGCCAGTTCCGCCCCCACCGCCGACTTTCCCGACGCCATCATCCCCACCAGGACGACGCGGGTGATGGAAAGGTCAGCGGAAGATGGGCTCGTCACGGCGATTTGTCGAATGGCATCGAACCGCGCCCGCGGCGCCCCCTCCGCTCGCTCAGGCGCGCCACCCCCCCCGAAAACCCTGGGGGAGGTTGGGTCGGCGACGGATCAGGATTCAGCGAACAGCATCGAACTGACGCCCGCCAGGGTGCCCCTCCCCGCTCCTCCCTCGCGGAGAGGGGAGCCCATCGCTGCGTCGGGCCGGCACCACCCCTCCCCCGCAGTTTGGGGGAGGGGGTGGGACGCCGTTGCGAGGAACGAGCAAAAGGCCGTCTGGGGGAGAGGGCCCCGCGTCGAAGACGCGACTCAGCCCGCGAAGGCGCCGCGGGCGCGGATCTGCGCGCAGTACGCGTCGACGCTGCGCCGCAGCTCCGTCATCGAGTCGCCGCCGAACTTCTCCAGAACCGCGCCCGCCAGGACGATCGCCACCATCGCCTCCGCGACCACGCCGGCCGCGGGGACGGCGCAGACGTCCGAGCGCTCGCGCACCGCTTCCGCCGCCTCGCCCGTGCGCAGGTCCACCGTCCCCAGCGGCGTCATCAGCGTGGAGATGGGCTTCATCGCCGCGCGGCAGACCAGCGGCTGCCCGGTGGTGATGCCGCCCTCCAGCCCGCCCGCGTGGTTCCCCACCCGGCCGAACCCCCCGCCCCGCTCCGCCGCCGCGTCGCGGGTGATCGCGTCGTGCACGCGGCTGCCGGGACGCAGGGCGGCTTCAAAGCCCAGGCCGATCTCCACCCCTTTGATGGCCTGGATGGACATCAGCGCCGCCGCCAGGCGCCCGTCCAGCTTCCGGTCCCACGACACGTGCGACCCCAGTCCGGCGGGGAGTCCGCGGACGACAACTTCCACCACCCCGCCCAGCGTGTCCCCGTCGCGCTTGGCGGCATCGATCAGGTCGATCATCCGCCCCTCCGCCTCGGGATCCAGGCACCGCACGGGGGACGGATCCGACGCCGCGTTCAAATCGGCCGGCAGCTCCGCCGGCACCTGCGCCACCACGCCGCCGATGGACACCACGTGGCTGCCGATCTGCACCCCCAGCGCCCCCAGCAGCTGTTTGGCCAGGGCGCCGGCGGCCACGCGCATGGTGGTTTCGCGCGCGCTGGCGCGCTCCAGGATGTCGCGGGCGTCGGTGCGGTCGTACTTCAGCGCGCCGACGAGGTCGGCGTGGCCGGGCCGGGGAAAAAAGACGCGGCGCATGGCCTCGTCATCGTCCTCGGTCTCCACGGGGACGGGCGACATGGGCTCCGTCCAGTTGGCCCAGTCGCGGTTGCGCACCAGCAGCGTGACGGGCGAGCCCAGCGTTTCGCCGTGGCGCACACCGGAAAGGATCTCGGCGCGGTCGGACTCGATGCGCATGCGGCCGCCGCGTCCGTACCCGCCCTGGCGGCGGCGCAGTTCGCGGTCGATCTCGTCCGGGTAAATCGTCAGGCCGGCGGGAAGCCCTTCCACGACCGCCGCCAATGCGGGCCCGTGCGACTCGCCCGCGGTCGTAAAGCGAAAGGTCGGCATGCGGGGAAGATAGTACGAGAGTGCGAAAGTACGAAAGTACGGAGAGCGGGAGTGCGGAGTGAACGGGTGAGCGGGTGAACGGGTGAGCGGGTACGGGGCGCACGTCATCAATCCCGTGAAGAATCGCTCCGCACATCGAACCGGCGGATCAGCGACGACGTTCCACTCCGTTAACTCCGTTGACTCCGTGTGAGGCATTCTGTTTCGGGACGATACGAAAAAGGCGGAGGACGCGGAAAAAGTCCGCGTCCTCCGCATCAACAGCGACGAGGCCCGGCTTGCGCCGGGCCTCGTCCGTACCCGCTCAGTTTCCGTTCAGGCAGAGCGGCGGGCGGGACGCCAGGTCGGCCTTGGTGATCGGCAGCGACAGCACGCCCGTGGAGGTGAGCGCGTACAGCCGCAGGTCCACGTTCGCCGGGTCGCCCGGAGCCCGCGGCGCCAGGGCCAGCGCGCCGGTCACGGGGTCACGCGTGTACACCCGCGCCAGCTCGCAGAAGTTGAAGGTGTTCAGCACGGCCACGTACGGCCGCCCCCCCTGGGAGCCCGAGACAAAGGCGAGCCGCAGGTCGCCCGTCAGGTAGTTGCCGCCCTCCGGGTGCAGCGCCACGCCACCCGTGGGCGAGCCGCTCTCCATCACACCCTGCAGGCGCAGCTCTTCGTTGAAGAAGTACGCCTGCTGCCCGCGCGCCACGCCCAGCGTGCCGTCACGGTTGATGCCCAGCCCGATCACGCGCTCCGCCGCGTTGCTGATCAGGTCGCGCACGTCGCCGCGCATCACCAGCGAGTCGCCCAGCGCCTCGAACAGCGGGATGCGCGCGTTCTCGCGCACGCCCTCGCCCACCGCCACGAAGCGGCGGTCGGTGCTGGCCGCCACGAAGGTGGTGTCCGAGAAGCCCACCTCGCGCACGTCGGCGCCAATGTCCAGCCGCGTATCGTACCGGGCGCCGTTCTGGTTGGCCGGAAGCGCCCGCAGCTTGGTGAGCGAGTCCGAGACGGCCCGCGGAAACCCGGTGATGCACGGCGGGTTCTCGGTGTCGCCAAAGCGGCGGCGCGGGCACACCACCACGTCACTGGGGGGCGCATAGAACGCGGAGTCGGCGTTCACCACCAGCGCCCGGCCGGAGGTGTGCTTGTCCACGTACCCGGTAAAGATCTCCGAGCGCGCCTTTTCGGGGTTGTAGATGCGCACCGTGCCGTCCTCGGCCGCGGCCGTGGGACGCGTGGAGTACACCAGCAGCCCGTTGGCCGTCTGCGCCAGGAACTGCGGGCGGTCGGAGTAGTCGTGCAGCGACACCGACGCCGCCTCGCCGCTCTCCACGTCGTAGATCACGCCGAACAGCAGCTCGTTGCGGGTAAAGATGCGCTTTTCCTGCGCCTCGCGCAGCGTGGCGTTGCGCAGCGGGATCACCGAGATGTTGGTGCCGCCGCTGTTGGCCACGTACAGCGAGTCGCGCGTGCGCCCCAGCGCCAGCCCCCAGGGGAACGAGCCCACCGCCACCGGCGTGCCGTACGTCAGGCCGCCCAGCGGCAGCACGTCCACCCGGTTCTGCGTGTAGTTGCTCAGGTACACGCGGCTGCTGTCGGCCACCAGGTCGGCCACCACGTCGGTGCCGTTGGCGCCCGGCCGGTCGATGGTCACGCCGCGCGCCACGAACACCCGCAGCAGGCGCCCGGCGCCCGTCGACAGGCGGAACCCGGCCGGCGACACCACGCACGCCAGCTCCTGCGGCGCGTTTTCGCGGGTGGCCGCGCCGCAGTTGCCCTGTACGTCCCTGGCCCACCCCGTGATCTCCAGGTCCACCTCGAAGGTGCCGTACGGATCCAGCCCCAGGTCGGCGAACGCGAAGCGGAAGGTGCCGTCCGCCACCGCGCCGCGGCCCACGAACACCCGCAGCGTGTCGTTGGGAACGGTGTCGCGGCGGATGGCCAGGATGGTCACGCCCACCGAGTCCACCCGGTTCTCGTCCAGCCCCGTCACCTGCACCGAGAACGAGTCCTGCTGCTCCACCCGCTCGGAGATGGAAAACTGGACGGTGGCCTTGGGGGCCACCTGGTCCACGTCGGGCTCCTTGAGCCGCACGATCACCGGCGTGGACACGCCCACCAGGTTGCTTCCGGAGATGGTGGTGGCCGACACGCGCACGTCGCCCCGCGCCGCCAGCGGGATGGGGATGATGATGGTGGTGTCGTACTGCGCCCGCGCCGACGAGAACTGGATCACCTGGTTCAGCTGCATGCCGCCGCTCAGGTTGAGCGTCACCGAGCTGAGCAGGTCGCGGTTGTCGGTGGCGTTGATGGTCACCGACATCTGCGTCCCCGCAAAGTACTCCGCGGCCCCCGACGTTACGCTGATGCGCGGCCCGCCCAGGTTCACCTGCATGGTGTCGGCGGTCTCGCGGTCGGCCGTGTCGCGCGCCGTCACCACCACGAACACGCCGCCCTCGGGCACCGTGTCGCCCGTGGCGAGCAGAAAGCGGTCGATGATCGTGTCGCGCACCAGCCGGCCGTCGGCCCGCAGGTCCACCGTCTTCTTTTCGAACCGCTCCACGCGCACGGCCGTGCCCAGCGTGGCGCTGCCGCGAATGGCGAAGCCCTCCAGGATCACCGTTTCCACCGCCACGTTGTCCGTGACGCGCGCGCGCACAAAGACCGAATCGCCCACCGCCACGTTGTCCGTCGCCGTGTCGGGAAGGACGATGGCCACCGTGGGACGCACGCTGTCGGCCGCCACCGGGTCGGTGGGGTCGGGGGGACCGGGAACGGGGACGAACGGATTGCGCGAGTCGCAGGCCGTGAACAGGGCGGCGCCCATCAGGACCGCCGCGAGGGCGGCCCTGTGTCGGAGCAGTTTCATGGAAAGGTACCTCTGAAAAGTTCGGCGCCGGGCGCTCAGCGCGGCTGCCGCACGATGTGGGGGGTCACCAGGATGAGGAGGTCCTGCTTGCTTTCGCTGCGGCGGGTGCTCCGGAACAGGCCGCCCAGCAGGGGCAGGTCCATCAGGAAGGGGATGCCGCTGCGCGTCTCCTCCACGCGCGTCACCGTCAGCCCGCCGATCACGATCGTCTCGCCGTCCTGTGCCAGCACCGCGGTTTCGGCCTGCTGGCGGGCCACGTTCAGCAGGTTGGCCTCGGTGGTGCGCGGGTTGGAGTTCTCCGCCCGCAGCGCCAGGCGCACGCGCCCGTCGGCCGTGATGTGCGGCGTCACCTCCAGCTCGATCCCGGCCTCGACCTGCACCGGCTGCAGCGTCACGCCGCCCGGCGCCGCCCCGCCGCCCGCCCCGCCCCCCGCGCCACCCGTGGTAGAGGCGGTCAGGAAGGTGATCTCCTCGCCCACGAAGATGCGCGAGGTGGTGTTGTCGAGCATGGTGATCTGCGGCATCGCCTGCACGTCGGCGATGTCGGTGGTCTGCAGCGCGCTCACCAGCGCGATCAGCGAAAAGCGGTTGGCCAGCAGCAGGCTCACCGCCACGTCCAGCGTGGCGTCCTCCAGCTCGGCGTCGGCGTTGCCCACCGCGCCGATGGAGGGGCCGCCCAGCACGAAGCGGTCGTCCGGCGAGCTTTCGCCCGTGGGCTGCCCCGTCACCGGGTCGTACAGCGGGCTCTCGATCAGCCCGCCAAAGGAGTTACCCTGAAAGTCCTTCAGGTCGTAGCGGATCCCCAGCGCCTCCAGCTGCGTGCGGTCCACGAAGATGATCTTGGCCTCGATCGCCACCTGCGGCACCGGCACGTCCAGCGTGGTCACCAGCGCCTGGATGTCGCGCACCACCCGGTCCACCTCGGTGACGATGAGCGTGTTGGTGCTGGTGTCGGCGACGATGTTGCCGCGATCGCTCATCATGCTCGCGAAGGTGCGCGCCAGGTCGCCCGCGGGCACGTAGTTCACCCGGATCGCCTGCGTCACCAGCGGCTCGGCCGCCACGCGGGCCGCCAGCCGCTCCACCTGGTCCACCCGGATGATGCCGCCCGACAGCTCCTCGGCCGCCAGGCCGTAGGCCTGCAGCAGGGTACGCAGCGCCACGTCCCAGGGCTGGTTGGTAAAGGTCACCCCGTCCACCACGATCCCGGCCACGTCGGTCCCCGCGATGATGGAGCGCCCCGAGAACTCGGCGAAGGTGGCCAGCACGTCGCGCATCTCGGTGTTCTCGAAGCTCACCGTGATGCGGCGCGCCTGCGGCTGCTGCGCCGGCCGGGGCGCCTGCGCGCGGCCCGGCTGCGGCCGCGCCGTCTGCGATGCGGCGGTGCGGGCGCCGCTGCTCCACGGCGCAAAGGCGGTGGCGCCGGACTGCAGCGAGATGCGCAGCCCCTCGCCCACCCGCTCCACCCGGTACTCCGTCTGGCGGTCCAGGTCCAGCACCACCCGCACCACGTCGGGGGCGTGCTGGCTGGTGCGCACGCCGCGCACGCCGCCGCGGTCCAGCCCCTCGTAGCGGCTGGAGGGAAGGCCCAGCGTGGCGTTCTCGATGTCCACCACCACGCGCGGCGGACCGTCCAGGCTGAAGTCGGTCCAGCGCACCTCGCCGCCGGCGATCTCCACCGTCAGCTCGGTGCGCCCCTCGCGCCCTTCCAGGCGCAGCGCCGCCACGCTTCCGTCCGCCGCCGGCGGCGCGGGAGCCGCGGCCAGCAGCGCGGGAAGGAGCAGCGCGAACACCGCGTTGCGCACCATCATCGAACGCCTCATGGCTCGGGGTGTGTGGGTCATCACGGGCGGCCTCCGGCCGCGGGCGTTGCGGGAGCGGCGGCCGGCGGCGGGGCCACGGCCGGCGCGGGGGCGGGCTGCCCGGTGGTCACGCCGCGGCGCGGGCGCTCCAGCTCCAGCGAGTACACGCGGCTCACGCCCATCTCGTCCTCGCGCACGTCCACGCGCCGGGGCTGAATGCGCACCACCGTCACGGAGCCCAGCCGCTGTCCCACCCGCAGGCGCACCCGCTGGGTGCTGTCCGGCAGGGTAAAGGTGGCCACCGAGGCACCCGGGGTGCCGCTGAAGATCACGCTCACCAGCTTCAGGTCCTGCACCCGCACCCCCATTTCCTCGCCGCTCAGCAGCGGCGAGAACGGGTCGGGGCGGCCGCCGGCGCCGGGGTACTGAAACACCTCGCGGCGGTACACCTCCGCTTCGGGAAGCGACGCCTCGGCCGGCGCGGCCGGGGGGGCGCCCGCGGCGGCGGGGCGTGCGGGCGCCGCCTGCGCCGCGGCGGGCGCGGCGGACAGCAGCAGCGCCGCCAGCGCCAG
Organism: Longimicrobium sp.; assembly: GCF_048594345.1. Lineage (GTDB taxonomy): Bacteria > Gemmatimonadota > Gemmatimonadetes > Longimicrobiales > Longimicrobiaceae > Longimicrobium. The sequence goes on along the minus strand of NZ_JBMDXM010000099.1, from coordinate 13,603 downwards.
CAGGGTGCGCTCAGGCGCTCGCATCGTCCTCCACCGGAGTGCTGGGAATCACGTAGGTCTCCACGGAAAAGCGCGCCTCCAGCGACGCCGGCGCGCCGGGGCGCGCGGGCGGTGCGTCGGGCGTGTCGGCGGCCGGGGCCACCGTCAGGTTGGTGGGGGTCACGATGCGCGGCAGCGACGCCACCCGGGTAAGAAACTCCCCGATCTGGTGGTAGCCGCCCGTGACCGCCATGTCGTACACGCGGCGCGTGTAGTACTGCTCCTCGGTGGCGCCCACCGGCTGGATGAGGGTGAGCTCCACCCCCGTCCGCTGCGCCTCGGCCGAGATGGCGTCCAGCAGGTTGGGAAGCTCCTCGTCGCTGGGGATCAGCCCTTCGGCCAGCTCCAGCTGCTGGCGGTACAGCGCCAGCTGCTCGTCCATGGCGCCCTCGGCGCCGCGGGTGATGGCGCGGCTGCGCGTGTTCACCGTCTTGAGGGTCTCCAGCCGCGTTTCCAGCTCCGCGATCTGCGCCTTGCGCGGCGTGTAGATGCGGTCGTAGAAGCCAAAGGCCAGCAGCGCCAGGAACAGCGCGCCAAACATCAGCTGCTTGCGCTGCTGCGGGTCCAGGGGGGGAAGCGCCATGTCAGGTCACCGCGCGGTGAGAAGGGGAACGGTCTCGACGAAGGCGGAGTCGGGCTCCTCCCACCGGGCCTCCAGGGTGAACTTGAGCACGGCGCGCCCCTGCACGTCGTCGCGCTCGCTGGTCACCAGCGACACCTCGCGGATCATGGGCGAGGCTTCCAGGTTCTTCATGAAGCGGGTAAGCGCCTCGGTGCTGCCCGCGTTCCCCTCCAGGGTGAACACCGGCCCCGGGGCCGGCCCCGCGGGGGCGGCCGCCGCGGCGGCGCTGTCGCCCTTGGCCGAGTCGGCCTTGGCGGCCGCCTGCTGGGCGGGAGTGGGCGGCGGGGGCGGGGCCGCCTCCTCGTCCTCCACCACCGCCAGCTTGGTCAGCCACATGAACGGGGGCGTGGCGCGGCTCACCTCGTCCATCAGGTGCGGCCACACGTAGCGGCGCGTGTCCACCTGGCGAATGACCTCCATCTTGCGGTCGATGGTGTCGCGCCGGGTGTCCAGCGTCTTCATCAGGGCGATGGTGCGCTCCAGCCGCACCGAGTCGGCCGCCTCGGCCTCGACCTGCGCCTGCAGCCCGCCGCGCGTCTGCCCCGACGTCCAGAACCAGTACGCCCCCAGCAGCGCCAGCAGCACGGCCGCGCCGGCCACCCCCGCCACGCGGGGGTCGGCGCCCAGGCTGGGAAGCGACGGCCCGCCCGGGGCGCGGCGCGCCGACGCCGCGGGGCGCCGCGGGGTGCCGCTGGGGAGCAGGTTGATCTCGATCACGTTGGTCTTGGGGTCGGGGTGCGGTGGGCGCCGCCCTCAGGCGGCCTGGCGCAGTGCCAGCCCCACCGACAGCATCAGCATGGGAGCAAGCTCGTCGACGGCGAAAAAGGAGGTCACCCCCGGCCGCGCGCGCAGGCGCTGCAGCGGCGAGGCCACCTCGGTGCGGGCGCGCAGCCGCGCCGCCACCACGTCCACCAGCCCGGGGATGCGCGCGCCGCCGCCGCACACGAACACGCGGCCCGCGCCGGTCACCCCGTCGGCCGCGCCCAGAAAGGCCAGGGCGCGCTCCACCCCCACCGCCAGGTCTTCGGCGCCGCCGCGCAGCAGCTCCTCGAACTCGCGCGCGCGGTCGGAGCGGCCCTGCAGCACGGCGTCTGCCTCTTCAACCGTCAGTCCGTGCATGCGGCGCAGGTCCTCGCGCAGCTTGCGCGAGCCAAAGGGCACGTCGCGGGTAAGCACCATGGCGCCGTCCTGCAGCACGTTCACCGTGCTGATCTCGTGGCCCACGTTCACCAGCGCGGCCACCCCCTCCATGGCTTCGGGGTAGTTGTACTCGAAGGCGTTGTGCAGGGCAAAGGAGTCGACGTCGATGACGCTGGGACCCAGCCCCGCGTCACGCAGCAGCCCCACCTTCTGGTCCACCACGTCGCGCTTGGCGGCCACCAGCAGCACGTTCATCTGCAGCCCGTCGTCCAGCGGATCCAGGATCTGAAAGTCCAGCTGCACGTTCTCCATGTCGAAGGGCACGTACTGCTCGGCCTCCCAGCGGATCACCTCGCGCGCGTCCGCCTCCTTCATCCGGTCCATCTGGATCTTCTTCACCATGACGTCGCGCCCGCCCACCGAAGCGACAAGCCGTTTGGGCTTGACCCCCGACGACTCCATGAGCGACTTCACCGTCTGCACCACGATCTGCGGGTCCATGACCTCGCCCTCGACGATGGCATCGGCAATGAGCGGCGTGTGCGACACGTGCACCAGCTCCGGCTCGGCGCCGGAATGGTCGATCACGGCCACCTTGATGAAGCCGCTGCCGATGTCGAGCCCTACCGTGGACTTGTTGCGGCGCAGAAAGGAAACCATGGGCCTCGGCGTGGAGTCCGTGTGAAGGCGCGGCCCGCAAAACCGGCCGCGGCGAAAGGCGTGACTGGGCTATGGATCGGGGAGGTTGCCAACACGTTAGCGCGGGCATGCGCGCTCGTCAAGATGGACGCGACATGCCCGCGCTAAACCCTGCCCCGGTGGGGGTTAGCGTATCAGTTCGTACCAGGCGAATGTGCCGCCCAGGCGCGACTGCGGCGCGTTCTGAAGGGCGTTCTGGTTCATCGCCCGCTCCGCGTCCTCGATCGCGCAGAAGTTGTACTTGATGGTGGCGTTGCCGCTCAGGTTGTCTTCGATCATGCTGTTCTGCCCGAACGAAACCACCGCCCCCTCGATCTTTGACTCCTGTCCGCCCGAGCCGCCGCGGATGTTCATGTCCTTTTCAACCAGGATGATTCCCTTGTACACGAAGTTGCCCTGGATTGACATGCTGCCGTTGATTATGACGATCATCCCCTGCCCGTAATCGCCATTGATCTTGACCTCGCCGCCGTTGGCGTCGATCGCCACCACCACGTGGCGCTGGCTGGACGTGTTGGGGCAGCTGACGCCCAGCACGGCGGGGCACCCCCAGTTGTAGTTTTCGTCCGTGGCGTCGCCGCTGGGACGTCCGGAAAAGGCGGGCTTGTTCCAGCGGGGGCCGAACTGGATGGTCGCCTGGTCGGCCAGCGCGCGCAGGGTCACGCCCGGGCCCAGCACGTTGTTCGCCAGCTCGCTCTTCTGGTACGTGGTAACGTTGGTGACGCCTTCGAGGTTCTTGTCCTTTGCGTCGATCTTGCTGCCGGCCGTCACCTGCACCGCGTAGTCTGCCTGGTTGTCGCTGGTGCCGCAGTAGTTCACGCCGCTGCGCCCGTCGCTGATGAACGAGCTGCCGGTGATCTCGATGTCGCCGCCCGAGGTGGCGCCCGCGTTGATGTTGGTGTCCAGCCGGGCCGCCAGCCGCCGCAGGCGCAAGAACGCCCCCACCCCGCGCCCGCGCCCGTCCTGCGGCGTGGCCACGATGGAGAACAGCTCCGTCGCCGCCACCTGCCCCGGGGGAGGGGCCGTGTCTTCGGTCCACGACAGCCGCGCCACCTGCAGCAGGTAGTTCTTTCCGTCGGGCCCCGCCGCCGCCCCGTTCTGCGTGGCCTGCATGAATGCGCCCCCCGCCTGGGCCCGGGTAAAGATGTACTGCTCCAGCGCCGCGTCGGCGTTGTACAGCGAACCGGCGGCGGTACGGTGCGCCGCGCTGATGGCGTACTCGGTGGACGAGGTGAGCAGGGCGGTGGTCACCAGCAGGCTCACCGCCACCAGGCCGAACAGCGCCACGGGGAGCGCCACGCCGCGGCGGTCGGCCGCGAACCGCAGGATTCGGGGGGTCATGGGCCTCATCAGTTGTTGTCGTTGCGGATCTGGACGGTGGCGGAGTCGAACTCCACCTGCGAAGCGCTGCCTCCCTGCCGGCTCTTGATCCGCACCCGCAGCCGCACCTGGCTCAGGTTCGCCGCCGCGGCGCCGGTTCCGGGCGCGGCGGGGAGCGGCGTGGGCGGGTTGCCCGCAAAGTAGGTAAAGCTGACGCCGCCCGCGTTCGTGTCCACCGGGCCGGCCAGCGGCTGCATGATGAACGTGTTGGCGTCGCTCATGCCGTTGCTGCGGTGAATCCACTGCGCCCCGCGCGACGTGCGCACGTCGTAGCGCACCCGCTGGTACAGCGCCGCCGTGGCGCCCGGCGTTACCCCGGGGTGGTTGGCGCCGTCCAGCTGAAAGGCCACCACGTTGCCGGTCACGTTCAGCCCGGCGCACGTGCCCAGCCCCACCGGGGTGGCCGTGGCGACGGTGGCCAGCACCGGGAGCGCCGGCCGCCAGGCGGCGCCGGGGGTCTGCTGCAGCAGAAGCCCGGCGCCCACCCCCGCGGGGGTCACCTGCCCCGGAAGATCGGGAAACACCACCGTCGTGCGGGCGGTGCCCACCTGCGAGCACACCACACCCCAGCGGCGCGGCAACAGCAGCTCGATGGCATCGGCGTCGCCCCGCGCCACGCCCGACGCGATGGAGCCGCGCAGGTCGCTGGCCACCATCTCCAGCGCCCCGCGCGCGTTCTGCTGCACCTCTTCGCGGCTGCTCTGCATGCTGGTCAGGCGGGTCTGCCCGGTCACGAACTGCAGCACCACGCCGATGATGAGCGCGCCCAGAACCAGCGAGATCAGCAGCTCGACCAGCGTAAAGCCGCGCCTGCCCTGGAAAGAGCTACTGGGATACAAGGCCGGTCACCGTGGTGGGGGTAAGGGCGGCGTTGCCGACGCCGCCGGCGGGCGGGGTAACCGTGACGCTGATGGTCCACAGGGTGCCGGTCGCGTTGTTGCGCTGCACCACGGTCTGCACCCGCGTTCCGTTGGCCAGCCGCACGTCGGTCGAGCCGGGGTTGCCCCCCGTCCGCACCCGCTCCTGCACGCTTTCCAGCTGCTGCGAGGCGATCAGCGTGTACTCGGTCATGCGGTTGGCCGTGGCGATGCTGCGGCTGGCCCCGATGGCCAGCGACTCCAGCGCCAGCAGCCCCACCGCCAGCACCACCATGGCGATCAGCACCTCGATCAGCGAAAAGCCGCCGCGGTCCGCGCGCACGGCCGGCGCGGCCTTCAGATCAGTTTCCACCACGATACACTCTCCCTACGGCCGAGATGCTTACGGTGTCGACCTTTCCCAAGCGCACCACCCGGAGCTGCTGGGCCGACGCCGCGGTCAACATTCCGCGAGAATCGAAGATGACGCGCGCCGCGGTCGGAGCCAGCGACACGTCCCGCTGCCCCCCCCGCACGTCCACGGTCTTGATGGTCCGCAGCACCGCGGCGCCGTTGTCGACCGTAATCTGGTAGGTGGACGCGCCGGTCATGCGCAGCGAGACGGAGCGCCCTTCGCGCACGGCCTGGGTGCGGGCCATGGTCAGGTCGGCCACCACTCGCGAGGTCGCGCTGCGCGCGTTCAGGTGCCGAATGAAGCTGAAGAATCTGGGGAGCGCCATCGACGAGATGATGGCCGCTACGATCAGCACGATCAGGAGCTCGGTCAGGGTGTATCCCCCCCGCCTGTCCCGGTGCCGTACGATGTTTGCGCTGGTCATGAAGTCCCTGTATTCCAACTTCCATGCCCGGTGCCGGCGGCGGAAAAACCCAGCGATTCCGGGGATATCCGCCTGCACCCGCACCTCTTTTCTTTCCGCGCCCGGAAAAGTTTTCCGGGTCCGGCGCCTGAAGCCGCTCCGCCGCGGCACGGCCCGTTCGGCGGTGGCCCTGCTTCGATGCGCCCTGAAACAACGACAAAGCCGCCCGAAGGCGGCCCTGGCGCGGTTCGTCGTCCGGTCCCGGTCCCGTCGGCCGCCGGCTCAGCAGGCGGCGACGTCCTGGATGTCTCCGTTCTGGTCGATTTGCCAGGCCGTAAGCCCCAGCGCGGGGTCCAGGGGCCTTCCGCACGCCGAGTACGCGGCCGAGGTGGCGGCCAGCATGGAGAAGCTGTAGTACTTGCCGTTGCCGAAGTTCGACGTGCCGCCCTCCAGCACGTTGAGCGTGGTGGCGTAGCCGCCCGTCGCTTCGCGGTGCCGCTCCTGCAGCGTGTGCAGCTGGCGCAGGATCGGGGGAGCCTCGGCTTCCTTGCTCCGCTTGGTGACCTCGCCGAACTTGGGGATCGCGATCGCCGCCAGGATCCCGAGGATGACCACGACGATCATCAGTTCGATCAGGGTAAAGCCGCGCTTGGATCGCATGGCGACATCGTGGTGAAAGAAGGGATGGGCGCCGGAGAGATCCGCGCGCGCCCGTAAACAGAAGCTCCGGGACCGGGAGTGCGTACCCGACCCCGGAGCCTTCAGTCAACCAGCCTGGATTAGCAGGTGATGGTCTCGGCGACGACGCCGGACGTGGTGCCCAGGCCGTTCGGCGTGGCGGTGGCGGTGGCGCTGGCGCCGCCGGCGGTTTCGAACGTGAAGTACTTGGCGGTCGGGGCCGTGAAGCCCGTCAGCGCGGCCACGTTGGCGGCATAGGCGCCGGTCTCCTGGAACTGCGTGCCCTGCAGGCTGCAGATCTGCTTGAGGATCGGGCCGGCTTCCGCCTGCTTGGCCTTCACCGACACCGCGTTGAACTTCGGGATCGCGATCGCGGCCAGGATGCCGATGATGACCACGACGATCATGAGCTCGATGAGCGTGAAGCCCTTGTTGTTCCGCAGGTTGCGCATGGGAGTCTTCCTTGGTCAGGACGGTGGGGTACGTCAGCGCGTCGGTGCGCTGGGGGTACTTCAGCGCGTTCGTGCGCTGCTGGCCCTGGGTAAGGCAACGGGTATGCCGGATTGCGGCATTCCGCCAAGTTGTTGTGAGAAGGCAGTTTACGAGAACGGTCTGCCCGATTGGGCCCTCCGGTCGGGCGGAATCCTGCACTATTCCATGCAGATTGCCATTCCCACCTGCTCCCGTCTCCGGGTACAGACCGACGTGCCGTGGCACGCCATGCCAGACGGGCGGGGCCCGCGCGCGCGGCGTTCCCGCATCCCGTTGCGCGGCAAGGCGTAACGAGGGATGGAGAGCGGGCCTCGCCGGCGTACGGTGGCACGTGCCCATCAGTTGCGCAGCACGCGGCCCACGGCCGAGACGGTGAGCGAGACGGGGGGATGGTCGCCCTGCCGCACGCTCATCGTGCGGTTGTTGAAGCCGACGATCAGCCCGCGCGAGTCGAACACCACCTCTCCCGACTGGTTGGTGGTCAGGCACACCGGCGTGCCGTCCAGCCGCAGGTTCACCTCGTACACCACGCTGTCGGCATCCGCGATGATGCGGTAGCGGTACCCCGCGGCGCCAATGCGCGGCGGGGGGCAGTCGGGCGCGGGCACCACCTCCAGCCTGGCGCGGCTGCCGGTGCGCGCGGCCAGCTGCCGGGTGTAGGCCAGGTCCACGGCCACGCGGTTCAGCGCGCCGCGGGTACGCACGTGGGCCAGCATGGACTCGAACCGCGGTGCCGCGATCGCCATCAGGATCAGAAAGATCGTCAGCGTCACCACCAGCTCCACCAGCGTGTACCCGCCCCTCGCGTCCGTCACTCGCACAGCCGCCTCCCCTCCGCAGCGCCGCCCGTACCGGTGGTCCGGAGCCGCGCGGCGGCCCCGGAGGACTGTCCGCTACGTTCACCTGTGCGTTACGAAAGGGCCAAACCGCGAGCCGTCAGCACGCGAACGAGTTTTTCGGGACAGTCACGCGACTGCTCCCGGGCTCGATTTCGTGGAGTAAGAGGGGTGGAGAGACGGAGAAGAACGCTGGTGGGACTGCGGCGGTGCGCGCGTGTGGCGAGATCGGATCGGCGCGGCCGGGATCTCGTGCCGTTCACCTCCGCCGTGGAGTGGACGGAGGGTTCTCAAGATCGCGCATCAGGTGGTGCGATCGGCGGGCATCCATCCGCTCCAGAGGACATCGACCGATCCACATCCCTTCCCGAAAAAACGCGGATGGCCCCCTGCCGCATTCCATCTCCACCACGTTCCCGATGCCCCCATGCCAGTTCGTGCCTCCTCGACCAGCCAGAGGTAACGGCGCGAGAAAACTCCGTTAACTCCGTTGACTCCGTGTGAGGCCCATTCTGTTTCGGAGTCTGTATGCACAACGAAGCGGAGGCGCAGAGGAAACGGCTCCTCTGCGCCTCCGCGCCAAACATCTCTCATCCATCAGACCATCAGAAACAGAGAAGCGCGGCGAGCGGCCCGCACTCACGCACTTCCTTACTCCAGGCCGTAATCCTGGATCTTGTAGGAAAGCGCGCGCACGGACAGGTCCAGCATCTCGGCCGCGCGGGTGCGGTTGCCCTTGCAGCGCTCCAGCGCGCGGGCGATGAGCGTCTTTTCCAGCGCGGGAAGGCGGCGCTTTACGGAAAGGTCGCCGTCGGCGTCGGGGAGCTCGAAGGGGTGACGGCCGGTGCGCACGTGTGGCGGCAGGTGATCGATACCCATGCGACCGCCGGAGAGCACCAGCGCACGCTCGATCACGTTCTCCAGCTCGCGGACGTTCCCAGGCCACCCGTATTGGGCCAGCACCGGCACCAGCTCCTTCGGCAGATCGAACGTTTCCATCCCCAGCCGCGCGCCGTGCAGGCGAAGGAAGTGCTCCGCCAGGAGGGGAACGTCCTCCGGGCGGGTGCGCAGCGGAGGAACGTGGATCTGCACCACGTTGATGCGATAAAAGAGGTCTTCGCGAAACCGGCCCTCGCGCACCTCGTCCACCATGTCGCGCGCCGTGGCCGCCAGCACCCGCACGTCCACCGCGCGCTCGCCCGTGCCGCCCACCCGCCGGAACTTTCGCTCCTGCAGCACGCGCAGCAGCTTTACCTGCAGCGAAAGCGGAAGCTCGCCGATCTCGTCCAGGAACAGCGTGCCGCCGTCGGCCTGCTCGAACAACCCCTCGTGCGCCCGGTCCGCGCCGGTAAACGCGCCCTTCTCGTGGCCAAACAGCTCGCTTTCCAGCAGGTTCTCGGGGATGGCGCCGCAGTTGACGGCCACGAACGCACGGTCCCGCCGCGGCGAGGCGCGGTGCACCGCCCGGGCGACCGCCTCCTTGCCGCTCCCGCTTTCCCCCGTCAGCAGCACGGTGGAGGGGTACGGCGCCACCCGCGACGCCAGGTCCGTCACTTCGCGCATGGCGTCGGAAACGCCGACCACCTCCTCGAACCCCACCGCGCGGCCCACTTCGCGCCGCAGCAGGGCCACCTCGCGCCGCAGCTGCTCGCGCTCCTCCGCCTTGCGCAGCGTGAGGACGACCTCGTCGGCGTTGAAGGGCTTGGAGATGTAGTCGTAGGCGCCGCGGCGCATGGCCTCCACGGCGGCGTCGACCGTTCCGTACGCGCTCATCATCACCACCAGCGCCGAGCCGCCGGCCTCCTGGTACTTTTCCAGGAACTCCAGGCCGCCCATGCGCGGCATCCGCACGTCGCACAGGACCAGGTCCGGCGGGTCGGCCAGGGCCATGCGCAGCCCGGCCTCGCCGTCTTCGGCCACGGTGACGGCAAAGCCCTCGTCGCGCAGGATGAGGAGCAGGGTATGCCGGAGGCCGGCTTCGTCGTCGATGACCAGAACGCGCCGATCGCTCACGCGGGCCGCCCGGTGGGGAGGGATAGGGTAAAGACGGCGCCGCCGCCGGCCCCCGAAGAAGCCTCGATGCGCCCGCCCAAGTCTGCCACGGTGCTCGCGACGATGGCAAGGCCCAGCCCCGTTCCCTCCCCCGGCGCGCGGGTGGTGAAAAAGGGGTCGAACACCTTGTCGATGTGTTCCGGGGGGATCCCCGGGCCGCTGTCCGCGACCGTCACCTGCACCGTCTCCGTTCCCGGCTCGATGCGGTGCGGGTCGCGGACGCTGGTGATGCGCGGGCGGCGCAGGTGCGCGTACGTGATGCCGGGGGGATCGTCCGCGCGGCGCGTGGGAATGCGGGTGCCCGTCTGGTAGCGCACCAGGCGCGTGGTGATGGTGATGAAGCCGGGCCCCGCCATCGCCCGCCGCGCGTTGTCGACCAGGTTAAGGAACGCCTGCTCCAGCAGGTGCGGCGCGCCGTGAAGCGCGGGCAGCTCCGGCGCCAGCTCCAGCGCCACCTCTACCCCCTCCAGCGCCCCCTGCCCCCGCAGCACCTCCACCGCCGAGCGCACGGCGGCGTTCACGTCCACGGGCGCGCGGTCCACGGGGGCGGGGCGCGCGTAGTCCAGCAGCCCGCGGACGATGCGGTCGATGCGGCGCGCCTCGCCCTCCACGCCGACCGTCAGCTCGGGATCTACCCCGCGGCGGCGCAGGACGGAGGCGTACCCCATCAGCGCGCCCAGCGGGTTGCCGATCTCGTGCGCCACCCCGGCCGCCAGCCGTCCGATGGAGGCCAGCTTCTCCGCCTCGACCAGGCCGCGCTGGGTGGCCAGGAGGCGGCGGTTGGTCTCGTCGAGCGAGCGGACGTTCTCGGCCAGCTTTTCCTGGTTCTCCAGCAGCTGCTCGGTCATGCGGTTGAGCGCGGCGGAAAGGGCGGCCATCTCCACGCTGTCGGCGGGGGGCGCGCGGCGGGCGTAGTCGCCGCCCGCCACGGCGGCGGCCGCTTCGACGGCGGCCTGCACGGGGCGCAGCACCAGGCGCTGGATGAGGTGGTTGGCCAGCAGCAGGTACACGGCCACGTCCACGGCCACCAGCAGGGCCAGCAGCCAGGCGTCGCCGGGCTGCACCAGCCGCAGCACGGTGTGGGTGGTGACGCCCAGCAGGGCGGCGGCCAGCGCCAGAAAGGTGAGGTTGAAGAGAAGCTCGGCACGCAGCGAGCCCCGGCCGGGGCCGGGGCTCGCGTCGGCCGGTGCGCCCGGATCGGGCACGGGGCCGGCGGTGCGGCGGACTGCCGCGGGAACGGTCAGACGGCGGCGGGCTCGCGGCGGCGCGCATCCGACGCGCGCTCCTGGCCCGTACGGGGCTTGCCTTCCAGCGCCTGCTTGGCGAGCTGGTGCCATACGTGGTCCACCACGGCGCCCGTGGGCTCGTCCCAGGCAATGATGCCCTCTTCGCGGGCCTGCTCCATCGCCCTGCGCAACGCGTGCTTGCTGACCGGCTTCCTCATGGCTCTTCCCTTTGCTTCGAGTGCTGCCTTCGGCATGGCCCCCCGGCGCGGGTCCCGCCCGCCGCCGGTGCCCCGTTCCCCGCCCCACCACCCCCGTTCATAGAGTAACACGGTGGGCCGGACCGCGCGAGGGCCCACCGCAACTCGTTGCGATCCATCGAGATGAGTGCGCTGATACAACGCGGCGCGGCGGCGCCCCCGGTGTGGGAACGCCGCCGCGCGCAAAGACCGAAAGGCCCGCTCGTTCAGTTGTAGATGCGCCCCTGCGAATCCACGCGGGTGGCGCAGCGCCGGCAGAACAGAAGCGGCGCGCACAGCTTGCGGTCCCATTCGCGGCGCTTGCAGCGGGGGCACGCCGGTGTCGAGTAATGGCGCACGCCCAGACCTAGGGCCAGGGCGCCCAATCCCCCCAGCATCAGGGTAATCAAGGTTCTCGTTGTCTCGTGTGTTCGGTACCGATCAAAACCGCCACCGCGCGTAATCTATCCCGAACTCGCGCGCGAGGAAAGAATCTGAACCGCGCGCGGGCCGCGTCTCCAAACGGTCCCGCGGCAAGGAGATACGCTCCGACACCCCTCGCAATGCGGCTGATACTTATTGCAGTATCAGTATCCCGAAATCCCCGGCGCGGTTCGTAACCGGGTACAACGCACGAGCCTAACGGAATCAGACACATCGCGGATCCAGCTCATCAATCACGCGTCAGGACCGGCCAGCCCCAGCTGCGGGGCGACGCCGCGCATGGCATGGATGACGAACTCCACGTGTTCGGCAAACTCCACACCCAGCTCCTCGGCGGCGCGTAGCACGTCCTCGCGGTCCACGCCGGCCGCGAACTGCCGGTCCTTCATCTTCTTGAGCACCGACTTGGCCTCCAGGTCCATCACCGAGCGGCTGGGGCGCACCAGCGCGGCGGCGGTGATCAGGCCGGTAATCTCGTCGCAGGCGTGCAGGGTGCGGTCCAGGCGCGTCTCGGGCTGCACGCCCGTACGCGCCGCGTAGTGCGCCTGCACGGCGTGCAGAAGCTCGTCCGGATACCCGCGCTCGCGCAGCATTTCCACGCCGCGCAGCGGGTGCTCGTCGGGAAACTCCTCGTAGTCAAAGTCGTGCAGCAGCCCCGCCAGCCCGTACAGCTCCTCGTCCTCACCAAAGCGGCGGGCGTAGGCGCGGCAGGCAGCCTCGACGGAGTACATGTGCCGCCGCAGGCTTTCGCTCTGGACGTGCTGGTGCATCAGCGCGAGCGCGTCGTCGCGGCTGGGGAGCGTCATGGATGGGTCGGGTCCCGTCGGTTTCCGAGCGCGCCCAGCCGGGGCGGCGGGCGCTGGCGGCGAATGTAAGAAGTCGGCGGGGGGGAGGGAAGCGGGGGAAGGGGTGAACGGGTGTGGGGGTGTGAGGGTGTGAGGGGAAAGAAGCGGTGGCGCGGCGGGAGGGCGCGCGCCTCCGTCAGCGGGTGGGGGTGAAGTGCAGGGGGATGGCGATCCACACACCTGCGGGGCGGCGGTTGATGCGCGCGGGGCGAAAGCGCATGGCGTGGGCGATGGTGGTCAGGTGCAGGTCGATGTGCGGGTCTCCCGTGGGGCGCGCTTCGGCCACCACCACCTGCCCCGCCTCGTTTACGTACACGCGCACGGTCGCGTGCACGTCCACGGTGCCGTCCGTTGACGCCGGGTGCGTCTGCGCCACGTTGGTCAGGTACGCGCGCACCTGCGACGCATTGGCGATCTCCGGCAGCTGCTCGCTCCGGACCTCGGCCGTGTCCCGCGGCGGGCGCGGCACCATCGCCTCCAGGAGTATGCTCAGGTGCGAGGGCGCGGCGGATCCGCGCGTGGCCACGTACTCGTTCACCAGCGGAAGCACCACGCCGTGCAGCTCCGCCGGCACGTTGCTGAGCTGCAACGACACGCGCGGCTGCACGCCTCCGCTGTCCACGAACAGCAGCACGCGGCCGCTGGGCTGCGCCAGCCCCGCCGCCCGCAGGCTCTCCGCCATGCGCACGCCGAACGTGTAGGGGCCCTGCATCGACGGCGCGGTCGCGTCAGTTGCGCCCTGCTGGGCGCGCACCGGCGCGGCGACGGTGCACGCGACGATGGCGAGCGCGATCAGGGAGCGGATCTGCATCATCTACAAACGCGTGGCCGGCGGCACATCGCGGAATCGCATCGCCCGCCGTGGAAAAACGTGATCAGTGGTGTCGAGAACGGCCGGAAATCTATCTGTTTACCGAAATTCGGGGAAGTGAGGCCGCAAGCCTGCCTTACGCCCAGGCTCGTCAGAGCCCCCCCTCCGCCCCCCCCTCCGCCCCCACCTGTCATCCTGAGAGAGGCGCCGCCCTGAACCGTCGGTAACACGCGGCAGCCCGTGCGCCGACCGATGTATCTTTATCCGAAGCAAGATGACGCCTGCCTTACGCCCGGGCTCGTCAGCGCCCCCTCCGCCCCCACTTGTCATCCTGAGAAAGGCGCCGCCCTGAACCGTCGGTGACACGCGGCAGCCCGTGCGCCGACCGAAGGATCTCCATCCGAAGCAAGATGAAGCCTGCCTTACGC
>NZ_JBMDXM010000098.1:0-4187 GCF_048594345.1 Longimicrobium sp. | reverse complement strand
GGACTACTGAAAACAGAGGTCAGGGTACAGAGGAACAGAGAACAGCCAGAGGAACAGAGGAGGAATGCGGATCACCTCTGTTCCTCTGGCGGTTCCCGGTTCCTCTGTACCTTCCGATGTTGTTTTTCCGGATTCGGTATCACGATCACACGGAGTCAACGGAGTTGTCTCGTGCTGACTCCGCTGCTTCTTCGTGCGCGCCAGCCTCGGCAAAGATCCCGCTGGCCTGGGTGCGGTTACCCGCGGATGCTGGCGGAGAAGTCGGGGGCGGCGATGGCGGCGCGGGCGCGCTCGTTCACCTCGAAGCGGCGGCGGGCCTGCTCCAGCGGCAGCTCGGTGTCGATCAGGCCGCGCTCGTGCGCCAGCTTGTCGCTGTACCCGGGGAGCAGGATCTCCAGGCCGAACGGGATGTCCTTGTCGGCAATCTGGTTGACCGGCTCCAGGATGTTGGTGGTGCAGTTGTTGGAAAAGGTGTTGTAGAACTCCGGCCGCCGCTCCACCTGCTGCGCCCGACGCAGCATGCGGACGAACAGCGCGCGCGCCTGCTCGGGCGTGGCCCGCATGGGATACAGGTACACGGGGTCGTCCTTCAACACGCGCACGCCCACCAGGTCGCGCTCCTCGCCGATCACGTAGATCAGCTCGTACTGGCGAAGGGCGCCTTTCCAGATGGAGTACGACTCCCCCGCCTCGCGCCGCGCCTCCACGGACACGGCCACGTACTGCCCGTCCGCGAACTGAAAGGAGAGAAACGCGTGCGCCGGCCCACGCCAGTCGCGGTTGAACGGCGACAGCCCGAACCACACGCGCTGCAGCTTGTCCAGGTCGTACGTGTGGTCGCGGTAGCCGGGGGTGAAGTCGGTGCCGGTGCGGTAGGTAAAGTTGCGCACGTTGCGCACGTGTGCACGCTCGCCGTCCAGCGCGATGGACGGCAGCAGCGCCTGCTCCGCCACCCACGGACGCTCGTGCGTCGGCCGCCGCCGGCTCACCACGGCCGCGCCGGCGACGATGACGATCAGCAGCACGCACAGCAGCGCCCAGAGCATCTTCTTCAGCCGCGCGCGGATCGACGCCATCCTTCGCACCACATACCTGTCGTCATCGGGGGAGGATCATCGGGAGGGATTGCCGCGGCACAAAGGTAATCGCGGAGGGCGGAATGGGGAAACGGGAAAGATGAACAGCAGGGAATAGGGAATAGCCTGCACACGGCTCGAGCCGTTTCCATCGACGCGGGAGCCCCGCCAGGACTGCTCGTCCAGCGGGGCTCGCGGTTTCGAAAGCGGCGGGTTCAAGGAGCAAGAAGCGGGGACTGCTTTTATCCCGCTATTCCCTATTCCCTGTTCCCTATTCCCTTACCCCTGCCCTTCGTCCTCATCCACGCTCCCGGTTTCCTCACGCGCCTGCGTGAGGTATGCGCGAAGATCATCCTCGCCCAGGCCGGCCAGCTGGCGCAGGATGGCGTGGAACTGGTCGCGCATCGGGGCGCCCTCGGTGCGGGTGAGTTCATCGTCGATGTCAATGCGCCACCCGTTGTCATCCTCGTCGTCATCGGGCGCCGAGGTGGGGTCCAGCTCGGTCAGCGAGTGGAACACCAGCGTGGCGCCCAGCGAGTTGGGGTCGTCCACGTACGACGAGATCTCGGCCTCGGCCATGTAGATCCCGCCCTCCGCCTCGAAGATCCGGAACCCAAGGGCAACTCCGAATCCCTCCTCCTCACCACCATGGTCGTGGTCGTGGCCGTTCGTCTCGCTCATCCGTTCCTCCGCGTGTGTAACTGGCTCCGTCAGGGTCCTGCAAGCGGCGGCAAGATACGCACCCGGCCTGGGGAATGACACCCCCGCGTCCCGAACACGCCAGCCGTGGTGCCGGCGTCGGCATCGAAGAATTCAGACACCACCTGCACGGCGGAAGCGCCCGCCGGCCATGGCGCCATAACTCCGCCACCTTGGTCACGCACCGCCGTGGCGGTTCGCGGCGGTGGATCCGCATGCCGATGCCGCGGCGCGGCCCTGTCGCGGACGGCTGACGCGGCGCAGATTGTCGCGCGCGGGGCATGGATCATGAGTGCCCCGCATCCCCCAAACGACGACTCCGGCCCTCGCCACGCGGCGGGGCCGGAGCTTTTTGCCTCTATCCACCGAAGCACGCGGTTTTGAAGTCTCCGAAGGTGATCCTGGCGCTGGTGCTGGTGCAGGTGCTGTTCTCCACCCTTCCCGTGGTGGTGAAGGTGGCGCTGCGCGACCTGTCCAGCCCCGCGCTGGCGCTGCTGCGCGTGACCGGCGCAGCCATCCTGTTCCTGATCCTGCAGCGCGTCATCGTCCGCGAGCGCATCCGCTCGTGGCGCGACTACGGGCTGCTGGCGCTGTACTCGCTGTTCGGCGTGATCGCCAACCAGCTGCTGTACATCACCGCGCTCACCCTGACGACGGCCACGGCCGCGCAGACGCTGGTGGCCGCGGGCCCGGCCATGACGCTGCTGGTCGCCATCCTGCTCAAGAAGGAGACGGCCACGCGCGCCAAGTGGCTGGGCATCGCCCTGGCGGGGACCGGCGCGCTGATGCTCGTTGGCGTGGGCGTGCACGAGGGGAGCGTGGCGGGCAACCTGCTGGCGCTGAGCAACGTGGCCTCGTACAGCATCTACCTGGTGATCAGCCGCGGGCTGCTGAAGCGCTACCACGCGCTCACCGTCATCACCTGGGTGTTCGCGTTCGGCGTGGTGGGGATGATTCCGTGGGGGCTGATGCCCGCCATCCGCGAAACGGGCGGGATGAGTGCGACCACGTGGGCGGCAATGGCGTACATCATCGTGGGGCCCACGGTGGCGGCGTACTACCTGAACCTGTGGGCGTCGCGAAAGGTGGAGGCCAGCCTGGTATCCACCTTTGTCTACGTGCAGCCGGTGATGACGGCGCTGCTGGCCGTGCCCCTGCTGCACGAGCGCATCAGCCCCATGATGATCCCCGCCGTGGCACTGATTTTCGCCGGCGTGTCGGTGGCCATTCGCGCCGGCCGTACGCGGCGATCCGCCACGCCGTCGCCGGAGGATCAGGAGGTGGTGGAGCCGTGAGGGAGGAAGTGCGTGAGTGCGGAAGTGCGGAAGTGCGGAAGTGCGGAAGCGCGGGGCGTTGTCCTCGTTCCGTGTCTCGGCCCTCGTACCACTCTCGTGGCAGATGGTAGCAGATTTTGATGCAGTCGCCCAGGTGACACCTTCGTCCTCACGGTGGGACGATCGGCGGAATGCGCTCCGAGGCGGGCGCCGGACAAATTCGCGTGAGGGCTAAGTGATTGGAGGAATGTGACCTGGCACCTCCCTTGCTCGTCAGACGGGCCGAGTTCGGAGCGTAGCAGTTAACCGACAGCGGAGTATCAGCATCATGACGATCAAGAGCAGGCTTTCTCTTCCCCTGGCGCGGATGGTGGCCGCGGCGCTGTCGGCGGCGCCGGCGGACGCGCAGGGGAACGGGCGCGGCCACGGGAACGGCAACGGCAACAAGGGCCGCGCCGAGCAGCACGACCGCCGCCGCGACCGCGACGACGATCGCTGGGATGACCGGCGCGACGACCGCCGCGATTCCCGCGTCACGCGCCGCGACAACGGCGGGTGGGTGCTGAGCGGCGACCGCCGCACGCTGAGCCGCAACGGCCGCGCGGTGCCCCGCGGCTGGTGCCAGGGGCGCGGCAACCCGCACAACACCGCGGCCAACTGCGGCGGCTACCGCTACAACACCAGCCGCAGCATCTGGGAGTGGATCGGCTTGGGCGGCAGCGGCCGCTACGATCCGCGCTACGACGACAACCGGCGCAGCGACAGCCGCACCGTCTACGGCTCGCGCAGCAACACCAGCTATTCGGCCAGCCACAGCGAGTTCCACCGCGTGCACGACGCCCGCTGCCGCGACCGGATGAACAACGCCGACAATTGGTCGCAGCGCGTCCAGGTGACCTCGCAGTGCAAGGCCGAGCACGACGACTGGCACCGCCGCACCGGCACCCGCCACTGAGACCGGCGGACCGGCATCGACGGACCGGTGAAATGAACGAGGGCCCTCTTCCGGGAAGTCGGAAGAGGGCCCTCGTCTATTTCGGGCCTGGCGCGGAGGAGGCGCCTGAAGACGCCCCCCTGGAACGACGGGAAGCCCTTCGGGCTGGGCATCGGCGCGGCGTGAACGATCGGCGCGGGCTTC
>NZ_JBMDXM010000097.1:0-123142 GCF_048594345.1 Longimicrobium sp. | reverse complement strand
GGGGAGGGGCCGGGGGAGGGGCACACCGCCGACGCCAGTTCGATGCACGTCCAAGCGCCGCCCGCTCCGACGCTCCGCAGCCGGAATTTCGCGTCACCCCTCTCCCGCGCAGTTTGCGGGAGAGGGGCCGGGGGTGAGGGGTCCGCGCGCAGCGCGACGCCGTAAAACTCTCCGGTTTCCGTGATCCAGCCGGAGACAATCAGGCGGTGCGTTCCCTCGTGGCCCGCCGCGTGCCGGGCAACCCTCCGCATCGTATCTTCCCGAAATTCCCGGCGCACGGGCGCGGCATCGTCCGCATCGATCCCGCGCCGCACGCAACCGGCAGCCACGGCACATGCTCGTCATTCAGCCCGACGCAAAGGGAGCCCGCCTGGAGCGCGCCCTCAAGGACCGCATCCGTGGCGAGGTGCGCTTCGACGCCAAGTCGCGCCTGCTCTACAGCACCGACGCGTCGCTGTACCAGATCCTCCCCGTGGGCGTCGTCATCCCCCGCGACGCGCAGGACGTGGCCCACGCGACGCGGCTGGCGGCGGAGCACGGCGTCCCCGTCCTTCCGCGCGGTGGCGGGACGGGGCTGGCGGGGCAGACGGTGGGGCCCGCGCTGGTGCTGGATTTTGGCAAGTACATGAACCAGGTGCTGTCGATCGATCCGGATCGCCGCATCGCGAAGGTGCAGCCCGGGCTGCGGCTGGACCGGCTGAACCGCGCCGCCGGAAAGCACGGGCTGACGTTTGGGCCGGACCCTGCGACCATCCGCCAGTGCTGCCTGGGCGGGATGATCGGCAACAACTCGTGCGGCGCGCGCTCGCTGGTCTACGGCAAGACGGGCGATCACGTGCACTCGCTGGACTGCATCCTGGGCGACGGGGCCAGCGCGCACTTCGGGGCGGTGGACCGGAACGGGATCCCGACGATGGCGGGGGTGGAGGGCGAGCTGGCGCGGCGGGTGATGGCGCTGCTGGAGCCGGAGCGCGAGCGCATCATCAGCCGCTATCCCAAGGTGCCGCGGCGGGTGAGCGGCTACAACTTCGACGCCATGCTCGAGGCGCCGGAGCTGAACCTGGCGCACCTGATCGTCGGCAGCGAGGGGACGCTGGCGACTGTCGTCGAAGCGCAGCTGAACCTGGTGCCCGTGCCAGCGCACCGGGCGCTGGTGCTGCTGAGCTTCCGCGAGCGCTTTACCTCGATGGATGCCACGCCCTTCATCCTCCCCGAGCCGGGCCTTTCCGCGCTGGAGATCGTGGACAGCCGGGTGATGCAGGGCGCGCGCGAGCTGTTCGACTTTCGCGCGACGGCGGCGCTGGTGGCGGCGGACGCCATGGGCGTGCTGTTCTGCGAGTTCAGCGGGCAGACGGCGGACGAGGTGTCGGAGCGCGCGCACGACTTTGCCCGCCGTGCGCCATCGCTGCCGGGGAACCCCGTCGCCGGAGTCTTCGTGAGCGCGACGGAGCAGAACGCGGCGTGGGCGCTGCGGCAGGCGGCGACGGGGCTGCTGTATCGGACGACCGCGCATCGCGACATCAAGCCGCAGGAGTTTGTGGAAGACACCGGCATCGCGCCGGAAAAGCTGGGCGACTACACGCGGCGGTTCGAGGAGATCGTCTCCCGCAACGGCACGTCGCTGGGCTTCTTTGGCCACGCGGGCCAGGGATGCCTGCACATCCGCGTGGACCTGAACCTCAAGCGCGGCGAGGACGTCCACCGCATGCAGCGCATCGCCGGCGAGGTGGCGGAGCTGGTGGTGGAGTTCGGCGGATCGCTAAGCGGTGAGCACGGCGACGGACTGGCGCGGAGCGAGTTCCTGCCGATCATGTTCGGCCCGGAAATCATGGACCTGCACCGCCGGGTGAAGCACGCGTTCGATCCCGAGGACCGCATGAACCCGGGCAAGATCGTGCCGCCCGTGCAGCGGATGAGCGAGAATCTGCGCTTTGGCGACGACTACCGCGCCCATCCCCCGCAGACGTGGTTCGACTACACGGAGGACGGCGGTGACTTTGCCATCGCGGTGGAGAAGTGCAACGGGATGGGCGTCTGCCGCAAGCTGGACGCGGGGACCATGTGCCCCAGCTTCATGGTGACGCTGGAGGAGCAGCACAGCACCCGCGGCCGCGCCAACTCATTGCGCGAGGCCATGAAGGGCAACCTGCCGGGGATGCGCAGCCACGAGGTGCTGGAGGCGCTGGACCTGTGCCTGGCGTGCAAGGCGTGCAAGACGGAGTGCCCCGTGGGCGTGGACATGGCGCGCTACAAGGCCGAGTTCCTGGCCCAGCACCAGCGCGAGCACGGCGTGGACCGCAAGGCGCAGTTCTTCGGGCGCATCCACGACGTGGCCAAGGCGGCCTCCATCGCGCCCGGCTTCGCCAACTTCGGCAACCGGATGCTCTCCGGCGCCATCAAGGCGGCGGGCGGCATCGATCCTCGCCGCGAGATGCCGTCGTTCGCGCCCGAGCCCTTTCGCCGCTGGTTCCGCAAGCGCCGCGTGGTGCCCGGTTATGAGAAGCCGACGGTGATCCTGTTCGACGACACCTTCAACGGCTTCTTTGGTCCCGGCCCGCTGCAGGCCGCCGTCACCGTGCTGGAGCGCGCAGGCTTTACCGTAAAGCTGCCGCGCAAGCAGGTGTGCTGCGGCCGCGCGGCCGTGTCGAAAGGCCTGCTGGACCACGCGCGCGACCTGCAGACCACGCTGCTGGACACGCTGGCGCCCGAGGTGGAGGCGGGCGCGTGGATCGTGGGCATCGAGCCCAGCTGCATCCTGACCCTGCGCGACGAGCTGCCGGACCTGGTGCGCGACGGGCGGACCAAGGCGCTCGCCGCCGCCTCGGTGACGCTGGAGGAGTTCCTGGCCAGCCTGCCGGACTACCGTCCCGGCCGCCTGGAGCGCCGCGCTATCGTGCACGGCCACTGCCACCAGAAGGCGCTCGTCGGCATGGAGCCCACGCGCCAGGTGCTGAGCAAGGTGGAGGGGCTGGACTTCACCATCCTGGACAGCGGATGCTGCGGAATGGCGGGGAGCTTCGGCTACGAGCAGGGCCACTACGAGGTGAGCCAGGCCTGCGGTGAGCGCGTGCTCGTCCCCGCGGTGAGGGAGACGAAGGCGGATGACCTGGTCGTCGCTCCCGGCTTCAGCTGCCGCCACCAGATCGCCGACTTCTGCGACAACCGCCATAGCCTGCACACGGCCGAGTTGCTGGCGATGGCGCGATGAGAGACTCAGCCCCACGCCAGGATCGGGTCTTTGTGCATCGGTTGCGAGGACTGGCTTGGGTCGCGGCGCTGATCCTCTGCGCGTGCACCGATACTGAAGAGATGGGCGGGATCTACGATCGCGACGACCAGTTTGCGCGGCAATTCATTGGCGACCTGCACGACGGCGGGCTTCCGCGGGTTCGGGACCGGATGAAGCCCTCCACACTCGAGGGCGTTCGGGATCCGGAAGCGGAGTTCGCCGCGATGATGAGGGCGCTGCCCCCTGGTCCGATCGATTCCATCCGCTTCTCAGGTGGTGGTGTCGAGCAGGATGGATCCAGCTCAGTGAGCAAGCTCCACTACCGCGTGTACGGCGGCCGGCGCGCGGCTCAGGTGGATCTCTGGATTGAGACATCGCGCAAGACGCAGTACGTGGAGACGCTGCGGGTCACCGACGTAACCGCCGATGTCTCGCCGGCAGGATCTGCCGCCGGCGTCCGTGGGACACATCCTGATCACCTGGTCGTCGCCCCCGGCTTCAGCTGCCGCCACCAGATCGCCGACTTCTGCGACAACCGCCGCAGCCTCCACACCGCGGAGCTGCTCGCTATGGCGAACACAGTGTAGGGGTGCCTCAGTAACCGACTAAACTAAGGGAAGATGATGGACGCAGCTATTTACTATCGGTCTCTGTCCCAAGAACTAGATGCTTTGAAGGGACGCGTCCGCTATTTGATCGAAGATCATCACTGGTTGACAGACGGCGAGTGGAAGGAATCTGTGTTGCGGGCGGTCCTCCGTCGGCACTTGCCGGCGACCGTTGGAGTCGGGCGCGGATTCATAGTAGGCCCGCGTGGTCCGTCAACCCAGATTGATGTGCTATTGTACGATGCCTCTTACCCAACGGTGATCTCGTCTTCGTTACACCCGATGCAGTGCGAGCGATTATTGACGTGAAGTCTACCCTGCGGCGCGGGAACGTGACGGAGGCGCTTACAAAACTGGCCAACAATGCTGAGGTGGTGCCAGACGGCGCCGAGCGCATTTTTCTCGGTCTCTTCGCGTACGAAGACGAACTTGGTGAGAATGGGAACGAGTACCTGTTCGCCGCTTTGCAGGAAGCTGCCAACGGAACTAGACGGCGGGCCGTGAACCACCTCTGCTCTGGCTGGTCCAGGTTTGTACGCTTTTGGCCCGAGGATCCGTTTACCAACGCTCGGCTCAACCGATGGTACTCGTACTCGGTAGAGCAGATGGCATCCGGCTACTTCATCTTCAACGCCCTCGAACGCGTGGTCGGGGATGCGGTGAAGCGTAATCTGTGGGCTTGGTTTCCGCGCGATGGGAAGGAGATGTTCAGGACTGGTGAGGCACGGCTGCAAAACCAAGCCAACGCGTGAATGGCAGTCACGCGTGCTCTTCCCCGTCGTGCGCGGGACAGCGACCGATGACATCGGTCGTCACCCCCGGCTTCAGCTGCCGCCACTAGATCGCCGACTTCTGCGACAACCGTCGCTCGCTGCACACGGCCGAGTTGCTGGCGATGGCGGGGTGAACGCTAGCAGCGTCATGCTAGCACTGGATTGCTCATACAGTATTCAGACACGTCGCGACCAGAACGGCCCTGAGTACGCTGGCGATCTTCATTGCAGTGAATTTCTTATTACTGGAGGCAGAATAGCCGTTTGCGCACGCGATTTGCTTCTCAACAAATACGGTGCTCTTTTCGCCCAAGTCCTTGTGATGATTCCTATCTAACCGCCTATCCCAATGCCCGCAAATCACAATACCGATCGGATAAGAACCATTGGTCACTCATTTCTCCGAAACCTCAGCGCGCTCCGGATTTTCATCGATCGAATTGGGGCGGTCGCAGTTGAGCACGATCGTCTGACATTGAAGAACTTTGTTGACACTTTCGAATCCTTATTACCTGAACACTTGCGTAACACTCCCAATGATGTGGGGGTAGATCGTCCGAAGGAGCAAGAGGGCAAATCAGAGACGACGACGCGAGAACAGGAACGAGATGATGCTATTGCTCATGCACTTGCTAGCGATGAGGGGAAGGTGGCGCAACTTATCGCTGCCTCTAGGCAACTTGTGCGCGAAGCTCCGGTACAAAGTGACCTGCTCCGGACGAGTGTGCTAATCTCGCTGGTAAGCTATTTAGAGGCATTAATTGCTGATCTTATCCACGAATACTATGCCCGTTTCCCCAGTGCCCTCCCATCGGATGATCGCGCGCTGTCCTTGTCTGAACTCCGAGAAATTGGCTCTGTTGAAGAAGCTGAACGGTTCTTGGTTTCAAAGGAAGTAGACGCTGTTCTCCGTGAAAGCCTCGACGCACAGCTTACCTATTTTACCAAGCGGCCCAAGATCGATCTAACCCCGATAGAACCGTTTCGGTTTGGGCTCTTGGAGATCGGACAGCGGCGCAACCTCTACGTCCATAACAGAGGTACCGTTAACCGTGTATACCGACAAAATGTAAGTGCAGATCTTCTTGAGAGATTCGCCGCTAAAGATGGTGTCCAACTCCGCATCACAGAAGAATATTTGGGTGAGGCGCTCGACATGGTTGAAGTTTGTGGAATGGTCTTACTACAGCAATGCTGGCGTAAGTGGGACAAAAAAGAGACTGAAGCGGCCGATAAATTTATGATGAATGCGACATTTGACAACTTATTAGAAGAGCAATACCGCGTCGTCGAACAACTGGCAATCTATGCCGCCGGTGTCCCATTCGCGAGTGACGCTGAGAAGCGGATTGTGTGCGTGAACCATGCGATAGCGCTCCGTGATTCGGGCCGCAACAATGAAATTGAGGCTATACTTGGCCGCTACGATTGGTCTGCATGTAGCTTAGACTTCCAACTCGCCCTGGCTGCGGTACGAATGGATGAGGAGGGGTTTTATCGGCTGCTTCCCCGCGCTGCTGCAGCCGGGGAACTTACCCGTGAGCAAATGCTGACTTGGCCTCTCTTTTTGCCATATCGGAATAGTGAGCGCTTTGCGGGGGAGGTGGACACCTTATTCCCGCCGCAAGAACCGGACGACCTGCACGCGGACCAATCGGGCACGCCGTCTAATCCAGAGCAAACAGATTAAGGACTTCCTGTATCCGTCCCCCGCCGCGATGCCTAAGATGGCCCAGGCGCTCGCCGCCGCCTCGGTGACACTGGAGGAGTTCCGGCCAGCCTGCCCGACTACCGCCCCGGCCGACTGGAGCGCCGCGCCATCGTGCACGGCCACTGCCATCAGAAGGCGCTCGTCGGCATGGAGCCACGTGCCTGGTGCTTTCGAAGGGTGGAGGGGTGGACTTCACCATTGTTGGTATTGTCTAACCCGATGATATATTGTGTGTGTGATGCTCGCCTACCGCAGAATCAGGCTTGGAGCGTTCACCAGAACCCCACATAGCCGTGTTTATAGAGTTGCTCGTAGTTCCTGATTCGATCTCATCTGGGCTGTGGCCACCCACTGGAGATGATCTCAAAGCGGCTGCGGCCATCCTGACGCTTCTGTTCGGCGGTGGGGTGATAACCAACGCGGTAGCGCGATGGCGAGAGCGCCGGCAGCAGAAGCGAGTTGCTGAGAAACTTCCTGTCGGAGATTTTCTCCCAGAGACAGTCACAGCTGCTTTACGCTACTATGTTGAACACGAAGTAAGTGCCATCGACCCCGCTGGTCGTGAAAAGGATCGGGCCAATCTAGGACCGAGAGAACCGCTGTTTCGATTGCTTGATCGCACACTCTACGACACGCATGAGAAGCAGTTTCTACTCCTGTTGGCTGATTCAGGAATGGGAAAAACCACCGCCCTCCTGAACTACTATGCACATAATGCGAGACGCAAAGATTCACATCCGATAGTGATATTTTCCCTTAGAAGCAAAGGGGTTAACGAGAGAATCGCGTCAGTCGCCAATAAAGCCACTACGGTGCTCCTCCTAGATGCATTGGACGAAGATCCTACTGCCGTTGCCGATCATACTGGGCGCGTTCACAGCCTAATGGAATCTGCCCATGAGTTTCGGGCAGTTGTAATCTCATGTCGCTCACAATTCTTTCTGTCTGCCGAGGAAATCACAAAGGAGACTGGAATTGCTCGCTTACACCATCGTGGCCTAGGAGAAACCGCCGAGTATCTGCTTCTAAAGTTCTATCTCTGCCCTTTCTCAGACGATCAGGTATCTGCGTTTCTCAGCAAGCGTTATCCCTTTCCACGCTGGGGGGCCAGGAAACGCGCCCGCGCGGCTGTAAAACGTGTACGCGACCTAACGGCTAGGCCGATGTTACTAGCATACATTGATGATCTGACGCACGGTGGTCGAAACATCACTAGTTTAGCTGAGGCCTACAGTGAAATTGTAGGCCAGTGGATAGAGCGCGAGAAGCCCCTCGTGCAGGATTCTGCGTCCTTACTCGAGTTCTCGAAGAAACTCGCTGTGGATCTATACACGCGACGGGAGGAACGGAGCGGGGAGCAAGCACCTGCGCGTGAAATTTTCGCATTAGCACAACACTGGAATATTCCGCTTGAGCGCTGGCAATTAACGGGTCGCTCATTACTAACAAGAGATGCGGCTGACCAATTTCGCTTTGCTCACCGATCTATCTTAGAATATCTATTCGTTCGTTCCCTAATCGAGGGAGATTCTCAATGTGCTACCGTTATATGGACGGATCAGATGTATGTTTTTTTCCTTGAGATGCTGGATGTGTCGGCCGTACCAGCGTTTGATAGTCGTACTTTCCTGCGCCGCATTCGCGACGTGTTAGACACGCTCCTAACGGTGGCATTAGCCAAACGTCTTAATACAGCCATTCCCTTGGTTCTGTTAGATCAGTGCTTTCGCACGCTCTTGTATGTCCTTGCAGAGATGCAATATAAAACCGACCATGTTACTCCTTCATACCTCTTTGATACTGAAGTTGATGTCTTGGTGGCGAAGAGCCATGTCAAACCGCTGATTCAGTTAGTTTTTGCCGAGCATGGCCGAGATCTGCCGCGCGTGAGCATCGCCTGCATTGTTCCGGATCAATCGAGGAAAGGCTTCACTCTAACCGCACGCGGTGGCACAAATAATCTCTACCTTGGGATGTCTGAAAAGGAAGTGGGCGCATTACTGCGAGCCGCAAAGGTATTCGAATGGGATGCACCTCAACCACAAACATTCGTCATCCATGGAACCCAACAAGAATGCACGATCTGCCTTCCGTTTTCTTCGCCTCGTTTATCCTTTGGCTTAGTTGCAGTCATCCACTTCACGGCAACCATAAACGGTACGGAAGGCGTAGATCACCTCCTTGACCACTTTCGGAGTTGGATGGATTTCTACCATCATCTACCGAACGTTCTTGGGCGAATGCGCCGCAAACTTTGGGGGTTCAACGTGGCGGTTAGCAGGCAGCCCGAATTTGGCACCTTCTCTAAGCAGTCGGCGCACGCTGCGGGAGATACTGCCAAACCGTAACGGCGGCTTCCTCATCACACGGTCCCTAGAGATGGCGCGTCACTTTGAGCGGGAGAAATAGTTGTGCAAACGCGCCAATTGGCTTTTGCTTATTTACCCACTCCTAACCGCCTCGCACGCCTCACGCAGATCCGCCCCAAACTCCAGCACCGCCTCCGCCACGAGCACATCCATCGACAGTTCATCCTCCCCGACGTGCCGCGCGAGCTTGATCGTGGAGTAGGCGATGGCCTCAAACGCGCCAAAGCGGTCCGACAGCATCTCCAGCAGGCGCGCGGGGGAGGCTCCTTCCATCTTCATGGCATCGCTCCTGGTTGCTTGCGCCTCCGGCGGAGGATGCCTATTGTGTAGACATCCCATCTGCCTTGCGGCGGGTGGATTCTAAGGGCAGTCGCGAACTCTTGGCGGGGTGAGCGACTGCCCTTCGGCTTTAGGTGTATATCTAATGTGTAGGCGGATTGCTGTCAACGATCCTGACCTACGCCATTGAAGGGAGACGCGTGTGGTCAGCCCGGATCGAATCCAGAAAATCGTCCGAGAAGTGATCCAGGAGAGCGAGCTTCCACGCACCCTGCTCGCGCGTGATGCGGAACTGAGCCGCGCCGCGCTAGAAGCCTGGGTGGTGGGCGCCCGCACTCCGCAGGCCGACAGCATTGAGCAGCTGGCGAACGGACTGATGCGCCGCGCGAACGAACTGCAGCATCTCGCCGTCCGGCTCCTCGCGCTTCGCGAGCAGATGAACGAAGCCGACGAGCAGGCGTAGGGCGTATACGTATACGCACGTATACCTATACGTGAACGCCTCGGGCGGGCGGGGCAGATGAAGGCTGCCTCTCGCAAGGCGTGGCTTGTGCGAGGGTGACCCGGAGCTTCGCACCGTCGACAGCATCGACGCAGTGTGAACCCCGACACCCGAATCGCAGCGCTCCCTGCATGGCTCAACCCGCTTTCGACAGCGCATACGCGCGGCTTCCGGACCGGTTCTTCGCACGGGTGGCGCCTACGCCGGTGGCGGCACCACGGCTGATCCGGGTGAACGCGCCGCTGGCGACGGAGCTGGGCATCGACCCGGACTGGCTCGCCAGCGAGGAGGGCGTGGCCGTCCTGGCGGGCAACCGCATCCCCGACACCGCTACGCCCATCGCCACCGCGTACGCCGGGCACCAGTTTGGCGGCTTCGTTCCGCAGCTGGGCGACGGCCGCGCCATCCTGCTGGGTGAGGTCATCGACCGGGGCGGCACCCGGCGCGACGTGCAGCTCAAGGGCGCGGGCCGCACCCCCTTCTCGCGCGGCGGCGACGGACGGGCGGCGCTGGGTCCGGTGCTGCGCGAGTACGTGGTCAGCGAGGCCATGCAGGCGCTGGGCATCCCCACCACCCGCGCGCTGGCCGCGGTGACCACCGGGGAACGGGTGATCCGGGAGACGATGCTTCCCGGCGCGGTGCTGACGCGGGTGGCATCCAGCCACATCCGCGTGGGCACCTTTCAGTTCTTCGCCAGCCGCGGCGACGTGGAGGGCGTACGCATGCTGGCGGACCACGTCATCGCCCGGCACTACCCGCACGCGGCCGATGCCGAGCGCCCGTACCGCGCGCTGCTCGACGCCGTGGTCCGGGCCCAGGCCGAGCTCATCGCCCGGTGGCTGCTGGTCGGCTTCATCCATGGCGTGATGAACACGGACAACACGTCGGTCGCCGGCGAGACCATCGACTACGGACCGTGCGCCTTTCTGGACGAATACGATCCCAAGGCGGTGTTCAGCTCCATCGACCGACACGGACGCTACGCCTACGCCAACCAGCCGGCCATCGCCCAGTGGAACCTTACGCGGCTGGCGGAGTGCCTTCTCCCGCTCCTGGCGGACGACAACGACGCCGCGGCCGCGGACGCCGTCGAGTCGCTGGAGGCATTCGCCCCGGCGTTCCACCAGGCCTACCAGGGCGGGCTGCGGCGCAAGCTGGGCCTCTTCACTGAGCGCGAAGGGGACGCCGCGCTCGCGGATGATCTGCTGCAGGCCATGGCGGCGAACGGCGCGGACTTCACCCTCACCTTCCGCGGGCTGAGCGAGGCGGCGGCGGATGAGGAGGGAGCCGCGGCGGTGCGGAGCCTGTTCGCCGACCCCGGCGCGTACGACGCGTGGGCGCCTCGCTGGCGGCAGCGGCTGCGGGAGGAGCCGGGCGATGCCGCCGCGCACCGCGAGGCCATGCTCGCCGTGAACCCCGCCTTCATTCCGCGCAACCACCGCGTGGAAGCGGTGATCCGCGCGGCCGTCGACCGGGACGACTTCGCTCCGTTCGATGAGTTGCTGACGGTGCTGGCCAGGCCGTACGATTCCCAGCCGGCCTTTGCCCGGTACATGGGGCCGCCCGCGGCCCAGGAGCGGGTGCTACAGACCTTCTGCGGCACGTAGACCGCCTTCCGTCCCGTGGTCGTGGGGTGATTGCCTGTCGGGCCGTCCTGTCGCCGGGCCGGACCCGGAGACAAGATCATTCCATGCGACCAACGCGTGCTCAACAGTTCCGCAGCCGTCTCCACCCGAAGCCTGGATCATGGTGTTTGGATTTCTGAAGAAGCGCCGCCGCGAGGAGATTCGCGCGCAGCCGTTTCCGCCGGAGTGGCTGGCGATCATCGAGCGCAACGTGCCGATGTACGCCCGGCTCTCGGAGGCGGACCGGGACGAGCTGCGGCGGCGGGTGCTGGTGTTCATCAACGAAAAGAACTTCGAGGGCGCGGGCGGGCTGGAGATGACGGACGAGGTACGCGTCACCATCGCCGCGCAGGCGTGCATCCTTCTGCTGCGCCTGGACGATGACGACTACTATCCCGCGCTCAAGTCGATCATCGTGTATCCGTCCGCGTATACGGTGCCTCGGCAGGAGCGGACGGGGGAGGTGGTGCGGGCGGACGATGCGGTGCACCTGGGGGAGTCGTGGGGGCACGGCGCGGTGGTGCTGTCGTGGAACAGCGCCCGCCGGGGCGCCGCCGACCCGCGCGACGGCAAGAACGTGATCCTGCACGAGTTCGCGCACCAGCTGGACCAGGAAGACGGCGCCGCAGACGGCACGCCGGAGCTGGACCGTCTGGCGTTCTACGCGCCGTGGGCGCGGGTGCTTAGCGAGCACTACCTGGCGCTGCGCACGGCGGCGCGCACCGGCCGCAAGACGCTGCTGGACAAGTACGGCGCCACCAACGAGGCCGAGTTCTTTGCCGTCGCCAGCGAATGCTTCTTCGAGCGCCCGGTGCAGCTTCGCACGCGCCACCCCGAGCTGTACGATGAGCTCGCCCGCTACTACGGCCAGGACCCGGCGGAGGGGATGAGGCCGGCGTAAGCCGGATCTCCGCTGGCGGAGGCCGGAAGAGACCAAATCCGAAGGGACAGGATTCGGAAACAGCGCAGTTGATTTCCTGAGGGAGCGCCACGCAAAACTTCAATCCACACAACCGCTGGTGCGCCGACCGAAGGACCTTGCCTGCAGAACCAGGAGCCTTGAACGGCTCCCGAGGGCTGACCCTCGCGCGACCCGACAAAGATCCTTCGGTCGCGCGCAAGCTTCTGTGGTTATGAAAGTTGCGGCGTGCGCTCCCTCAGGATGACAGTGTGCTTCTAGAGAAACAACTGAGGTTTCTCCTCTCGGATGACAGCGTGCTTCCGTTGGAAGCAGGTGAGGTTGCGCCACACCATCTCGGGAAGCCGACGCCTGGGGATGGTTTAGCACCAGCCTGCCAGCGAGCGTTGACCGATTTCCAGATCTGCATCACATGACTTCCGCGATAAAGCTCCAATTCGGAAAGGCGCGCCACGGGTGGCTGCCGACCACGCTCGACATCGACGATCGCGGCGCGCTGGCGTTCGACGTGTCGCACATCCCCTACGATTTCGTCGGGGAGCTGGTGGCGGCGCTGTCCGGCGTGCTCGACGGGCCGGGGGAGTACGTCGCACGCATCTGCGAGGAGCCGGTAGAGCACGACTGGCGGTTCCGCTCGTCGGATCGATCAGCCGTCGTGTTCGAGGTGGTGACGTACGCGTATGGCCGCGGCACGAAGGGCGAGGTGGTCGCCAAGGCGTGGGGGACGCCGCTGGAGATCGTGCTGCCGCTATGGCGCGGGTTGCGCGAGTTGTCCGGCCGGGCGAGCGCGGAAGGGTATCGTAAGAACTGGAGCGCGCCGTTCCCCTCCGACGCACTCGACCGGCTGACGGAGCGCGTGGAGAAGGCGCGCGCGTAGGCCTGTCGGCACGAAAGCGTGAGCCGCGCAGCCCTTTTCGGAACCGCTGCTCGGGGACCCGACTTGCTGACAATTAAGAACGGATGAGCTTCGAGACGTTGCGGGGGCGGATCAAGACGGCGCGGCCGTACAGCGTGATCCACGTCGAGCTGCGCGAGCGCAGTGCGATCGGCGCGAAAGGTATCGGCGATCGCGACGCCTGCGATGCGCTCACGAACGCGCTGGGCTTCCGCACGCTGGGGGATCGGTGGGTCGCGCTTAGCCCGGCGCAGGGCTACCAGGTTGCGTACGAAGTGCTCTGGCGCCAGCTCGCGTATGACCACGAGATGATGAAGCCCGCGCTGGCGGACGAGCTGGCGCGCGAGTTCCTGGCGCACTTTGAGCCGGATGCACGGTTCTTCACCAACTTTACGTGCCTGGACCAGACGTTCACGGTACACGGCGAGCACTGGAGCAACGCGGTGACGGAGGCAACGTTCGACCTGGGGCTGGTGGTGGTCGACCAACACCGCGCCGGCATCCTGTGGGCCGAAGACCAGGACTGACCACGAGCCACGGATTCAGCGGCGCATCCAGGGACGATGAAAGCTGATTTTACGTTGTGGCAGGCCCCGGCACGCGTGGTCGTGATGGCGGCCGCGCTCCTGTGCGCTGGCTGCATCGATGCGAACGAGTCCGCCGACGCGTATCGCCGCGACAGCCAGTTCGCGGAGCAGTTTGTGCGCGACATGCATGCGGGCGGGCTCGCCGGCGTTCGCGCGCGCATCAAGCCCGCGACGCTGCGCGATGCCGGTGATCCAAAAACTTCGTTCGACATCATGATGCGCGCGCTCCCCGCCGGCCCCATCGACTCCCTGCGCCCGCTGGATTCCGACATCGAACTGGGCCGTACCAGGGTCAGCAAGCTCGCGTACCGCGTGTACGGCGGGCGGCAGGCGGCGCTGGTGCGTCTGTGGATCGAAACCACGTCCAGCACGCAGTACGTGGAAACCGTGGCCGTGGACGACATCAGCGCCCAAGTCTGGCCGGCCACCCCGGCGCCCCGGTAGGCGCATCGGACTGCACCCGCACCGGCCCATGACCTTCGACGAGGCGCTGGATCACCCCGGCCCGCTGCTGGCCGCGTGGGACCTGACGACGTGCAAAGGCCAGCGGACGCTCACCCTGTTCTCGCTGGTGGATAGCCGCGCGCTTCCCCTCGCCCACCGCAGCGTTTCGGTCGATGATGAGGACGCCGCGGCCGCATCACTCCGCGACCGAGGGATCGACGTCGGCGAGTACGACAGCCGCTGTGACTTCGTCTGGTTGATCGGGGTGGATGGGGTGACGGTCTGGGGGCCGCACGGGCGCGTGCTGCACGCCAGCGGCAACACGCTCACCCTCGCCTGCGGGCGGACGCTCGCCCGCGCGGAACTGGCGCGCGTGCAGGCGTACGCGAGCGACGACTACCTGCAGCGCGGGGTCCGCACGCGGCTGCGGTCGGGGGACGATGTGGAGCTGGTGCGCGAGGTGTCCGCCGTCGCGGCCGCGGACCCCACCTACAGCCGCAACGAGCTGCTGTACGATACCGCGTGGGCCGGCGCCATCGCTTCCGCCGTGGCCACGTGGGCTCGCATCCCGTACGAGAACGGGATCTAGGCGGATCGCGAAAAAACCGCGAGGGGCGCCTTGCGGTGGGCGCCCCTCGAACATCGATTTCTAACGCCGCGCCCCAGTCGTCGGTTTCCTGAGGGGAGCGCAACACCGTGCAACCAGAAGTCACTCAACCGCTTGCGCGCGACCCGAAGGACCTTGCCCGCACGGCCAAAGGACGTGAACAGCTCCCGGAGGCTTGGCCCGTCGCGACCCGAGAAAGATCCTTCGGTCGCGCGCAAGCGGTTGTGGTCATGATGGTTCCGGCGTGCGCTCCCTCAGGATGACAGTGTGCTTCTGGGGAACAGCCCGGGTCTCGCAACGTCCTCTCAGGCAATCCTCACGCAGGCCGGCAACGCTCCGAATCAAACGCGCAGGCGCTCGTAGATTACCGAGTCGTCGCCCTTGTAGGTGGTGCGCAGGGATTCGCGGAAGCCGCACTTTTCGGCCACGCGGATGGAGGCGGTGTTCGCGGGGGCGATCATGCACACGGTGCGCGGCGCGGCCAGCTGCGCGTCGGCCCACGACAGCGCGGCGCGCACGGCCTCGGTGGCAAAGCCGCGTCCGTGCGCCCACGTAGCCAGCACCCACCCGGCCTCCGGCGCACCCAGCGGCGGCGTAACGTCGCGGTGAAAGTCGGCCAGCCCCACCTCGCCCACCATCCGCCCGGACTCCCGCTCGCGCACCAGCCAGTAGCTGTATCCCAGCAGCGCCCACATCCCGGCGTAGCGCAGCACCCGCGCCCACACCTCTTCTTCCGTCGATGGCCGCCCGCCGATGTGCACCGTGACGTGCGGGTCCGCCCACATGGCCAGGCACTCGTCAAAGTCCGCGAGCGTGTGGCCGCTGAGGATCAGCCGCTCGGTCCGAAGGATGGGGGCGGGGGATGTGGAGGTCGTCATGCGCGTAGACTACAATCGCGCCGCATCCGCCGCCACGGGGCCGGGACTGGAAGACAGGGCGCAAGCGGCCAGGGAACGGACGGGTCTCCGCTACGCTGATGACGCTCGCTGCGTTGATGTAGAGTTCGCCGCGCCGGCTCCGACTGCTCCATGCAAGCGGCCGGCACGTGGCTGCTTCGCGTGGACGATGACGGCGGCGGATGCGCCGCCCAGACAGGAGACGGAGATGCGCAAGCTGATCGCAAGCGAGTGGATGACGCTGAACGGCGTGGTGCAAAGCCCCAGCAGCCCCGGCGAGGACGCCAGCGGCGGATTTGAGCACGGCGGATGGCACGTGCCGTTCATCGACCCGATGTTCATGGAATGGGTGGCCGAAACCGTCGCGAGCGCGGGTGCCTACCTGTTCGGGCGCCGCACGTACGAGATCTTCGCCGCGCACTGGCCCACCGCGCCCGGGCCGCCGGTGCTCTCCGTGCCGCTGAA
This sequence comes from Longimicrobium sp., assembly GCF_048594345.1. Taxonomy (GTDB): domain Bacteria; phylum Gemmatimonadota; class Gemmatimonadetes; order Longimicrobiales; family Longimicrobiaceae; genus Longimicrobium. Next base: position 107,233 of record NZ_JBMDXM010000097.1, on the reverse strand, counting down.
CACGCGGCCCAAGTACGTGGCCTCCACCACGCTCAGCGAACCGCTCGCCTGGCAGAACAGCGCGCTGCTGCAGGGCGACGTTGCGCAGGCGGTCCGCGCGCTCAAGCAGGAGGACGGCGGCGACCTGCTGGTAATCGGCAGCACGGAGCTGTTGCAGACGCTGCTGAGGCACGGCCTTGTCGACGAGCTGCGGCTGATCATCGACCCGGTAGTGGTGGGCGGCGGCAAGCGCCTGTTCCACGACGACGGCGCGCTTCGCCAGCTGCGGCTGGTCGACAGCCGCGTTACCAGCACGGGCGCCATCATCACCACCTACGCGCCGGCCCAGGCCTGATCCTGAATCGGGAAGGTGACGTTGGCCTGCTGAGGCTGAGAGGGTGTGGCTACACCCAAACCCGAAGCGTTGACGTTCGGAGTGAGCCCACGTTGCGGGCAGGCTCCCCCCCTGATCACGCCGCCACGACGCGCCCGCGGTGCTCCGCGGGCTCGCCGGCGGCGCGGGTGGCCAGGGCGGCGGGAAGGCCCACGCCCAGGACGTGGATCAGCAGGCCGTTCAGGAGCACGGGCCACGGCCTGGGCCCCTCCGGCGCCGCGGAGAGCGGAACGACGATCACGTTCATCACCGCATACACCAGCAGCCCGTACAGCGGGCCGTACAGCAGCGGCTGCCGGCGCAGCGCCGGCCATGCGCGGCTGGCGGCAAAGTACACGGCCACCACGCCCAGGGCGATTACAAAGTGCAGCAGCACGCCCAGCGCCGCCGTCCCCGCCCCGCCGCGAAACGCCGCCATCCCCAGCACCCCCGCCGCGATGCTGTGCAGAATCGCCGTCGCCGGCACGCCGCGCGCGCCGTAGAACAGCAGCGCGTCCAGCAGGTCCAGCACACCGACGATCAGCGCCCCGCCCACGATGGCCTGCAGCGGCGTAAGCGGCGAGCGGGGAGAACCGGACGAAGCTGGTGACATGGCGAACCTCGCGGAGCGGGGAGAAGAACGGACCACGGACGATGCAGCTAACAACGCCTGTGGCCCACCACCTCTGCCCTGCTGGCTGCGTCACCCTCCCTCACGAGGAGAGGCGGACAGTCCAGTCCCGTACCGGTTTCCGTTTCTGCCGTTCTCCCTCCCCTACGAGGGCCGGGGAGGGGGGCGGCCCACCCTCTCGCGCCCCCAGCCGTCGGAGTACTCGACAACCCGACGCTCGCGCTTCCATCTGGCGAAACCGTGTGCGCATCGTGTACTTCTACGGGGATGTAGAGAACGCGCCGCCGGCTCCGACTACAGTGTGCAAGGACCCATCACGGGCTCCCAATGCGATAACGGGTGATCCAACGCCCACACCGGGACAGGAGAGTGGACCATGAAGTACATGCTGATGATGCACGCCCCGCGCGGCACGGGTGACTACCAGGTCAACGAGTGGTCCCCGGACGACTTTCGCGCCCACATCGGCTTTATGCACCAGCTGAACAAGGAGCTGATGGAAACCGGCGAGTGGGTGGACGGGCAGGGGCTGGCCGCGCCCGGCGAGGCCAAACTGGTGCGCGCGGCCGCCGACGGCGCGCCGGTCACCGACGGGCCGTTTCCCGAGGCCAAGGAGTTCCTGGCCGGCTTCTGGATCATCGAGGCCGACTCGCCCGAGCGCGCCTACCAGATCGCCGCCAGGGCGTCCGCGGCCCCCGGCCCCGGCGGCGCCCCGCTCAACATGCCCATCGAGGTGCGCCAGGTGATGAGCGCGCCGCGTACCGACGGCTGATGCCGGAAGCGCTGGAATCGGTCGTCGGGCACCTGCTGCGCGACCTGGCGCCGCAGGTGCTGGGCGCCGTCGCGCGGCGGCACGGCGACGTTGACGCGGCGGAGGATGCCGTGCAGGAAGCGCTGGTCGCCGCGGCGCTGCAGTGGCCGCGGCAGGGGATCCCCGCCAACCCGCACGGCTGGCTGTATCACGTGGCGCTGCGCCGCTTTACCGATCACCTGCGCAGCGAGATGTCGCGCCGCCGCCGCGAGGACGCCGTGGCCACCGCGGTGTGGGCGGAGTGGGCGTTCGTGCCGCCGCCGGACGTGGAGCTGGGGGTGGAGGGGGACGATACCCTGCGGCTGCTGTTCCTCTGCTGCCACCCCGCGCTCACGCCGGCCTCGGCCATCGCGCTCACTCTGCGCGCCGCCGGCGGCCTGACCACGGCGGAGATCGCCAGCGCCTTTCTGGTTCCCGAAGCCACCATGGCGCAGCGGATCAGCCGCGCCAAGGCCAGCATCAAGTCATCGAAACTTCCCTTCACCCTGCCGGACGGCGCCGAGCGCACGGAGCGGCTGGGCGCCGTGCTGCACGTGCTGTATCTTATCTTCAACGAGGGGTACGCCAGCAGCAGCGGCCCGCTTCTGCAGCGCACCGACCTTTCCAACGAGGCCATCCGCCTGGCCCGCACCCTTCACGCGCTCCTTCCGGACGACCCCGAGGTGGCGGGGCTGCTGGCGCTTATGCTGCTGACCGACGCCCGCCGCGCCGCACGTACGGGCTCCAGCGGCGAGCTGATCCCGCTGGACGAGCAGGACCGCGCGCTGTGGGATCACGGGCTGATCGCGGAGGGCGTCGCGCTGGTCTCCGGCGCCCTTTCGCGCGGCGCCGTTGGGCCATACCAGCTGCAGGCCGCCATCGCCGCGGTGCACGACGAGGCCGCGCGCGCCGAGCAAACCGACTGGCCGCAGATCCTGGCCCTGTACGGCGTGCTGGAGCGGATGTCGGACAACCCGATGGTGTCGCTGAACCGCGCCATCGCCGCCGCCATGGTGCACGGTCCGGAGGCGGGGCTGCGGCAGATGGAGGCGCTGGATGGGGATGTGCGGCTGCGCGGCCACTACCGGCTGGACGCCGTGCGCGCGCACCTGCACGAGCGCCTGGGCCATGCGGAGCGCGCCATCGCCCACTACCGCGCCGCCGCGGAGCGCACGGCCAGCATCCCGGAGCGCGACTACCTGACGCTCAAGGCCGCGCGCCTGGCCGCGGCGGCGCGCGCGTCCCAGCCGTCGTGAGGCGGGGCAGGTGGATCCCCGTCGCCACGGCGTCCCTCGCGTCGAAGGACGGAGGGCTACGGCGCCAGCGTCTGCAGCCAGCGGATCACCGCGTCCTGCAGCGCGATGCGGCGGTCGGACCAGCCGTGGTCCGTCGCCACGTGCACTGCGGTGACGCGCGGATTGCCCCGCGCCCGCACCGCGGCGACCAGCCGCTCGGAATGCGGCGCCAGGCCGTCTTCCGAGGTGAGCACCAGCAGCGGCGTGTTCGCCAGGCCCGCCGCCGCGCCCTCCAAGCGCCACGCCGCGGTATTTGCGATCAGTTCGTCCGCCATCGACGCCGGCGTCACCCCCGCCAGCGACTCCAGGTTGTCCGCCGCCAGGGCGACCACGTCCGCGCGCGGCCCGCTCCCCGCCAGCCCCATGTCCGCCGCGGAGATCAGGATCGCGCCGCGCAGGCCGGAGTCGCGCGCCGCGGTGAGCGCCGTCACCCATCCACCCATGCTGTGCCCGCCCAGCACCAGCCGCGCGGGGTCGATGCCCAGCCGCCGCGCGTTGGCCGTGTCGCGCAAAAATGCGAGCACCGCCGCCGCATCTTCCACGTTCTGCGCAAAGCGGAACGCGCCGGGGCTCCCCCACGATCCGCGATAGTTGAAGGTGACGGCGTTCCATCCCGCGCGCCGCACCGCCTGCGCCAGGTCCAGGTTCTTTTCGTTCCCCGGCCACCCGTGCGCAATGACCAGCGTGGGATGCGCGCCCGCTCCCGCCGCCAGGTATGCCACGCCGTTGATCCGCACGTCTCCGGAGGGGATGTGCAGCACCTCCATCCGCGCGGGGTGCGCCGTGTCGCGCGGCGGATCGGTGTAGATCGCGGGCGATAGCTGCTGCGCCGGCAGCGCGACGGCGGAGAGCACCAGCACGGCGGCGAGGATCAGGGAGCGCATGGGCAGGTGGATGAGGATCAAGGGACAAACCGCGGATTCCGCCCGGATGGCGGCGGCCGCGGCGGGCGATATCATCCTACGCGCACGGCAGGCGGGGCGGAAGCGTTCGCCGGGACAGGCGGACGGGAGGATGGAAGCGGTTCGCGCTGGCGGAGAGCGGGTAAGGGCGGGGGATGTTTGAGGGTGATCCACATCCGCACCGGATCTGCATCAAACGTCGGGATCAGATGAACCCGTCGTGGTGTACGCGGACCCCGACCCGCCACCGGGGGGCCAGCCGGCCCGCCCCAACCCTTCCCTGGAGCCACGTTGATGACGATCGCAGCGCCGGCCACCGACACCGATACCTCCGCCACGCCCCTCGCGCAGTACTCGTTTCGCCGTTCGGCGTTCGAGCAGGAACAAACGTACACCCTGTATGCGGACCGCCTGGTGATCACGGGCCAGGTGCCCACGCCGGTGGTGCATGAGCTGGCCAACGTGCGCAAGATCCACCTGAAGTACGACCGCACCAATGCGGGCGCACACTACCGCTGCCTGATCGACGCCCCCAATCGCCGCCGCCTCTCCATCGTCAGCAAGCACTGGGGCGGCATCGGCAACGTCCAGGACCGGGGCGACACGTACGCGCCTTTCGTGCGGGCGCTGCTGGTGGCGGTTTCGCGCAACCCCGGGGTCAAACTCAAGGCCGGTTCCATCCCCAACTTTGTCGCGGCACTGGTGTTTACGCCCGTCCTGGCGCTGCTGACGGCGCTCGCGGTCATGATGGAATCGTGGTGGATCGCGCTGGGCCTGGGGGCGCTGACCCTGACCTGCCTGACCATGATCCCGCGCACACGGCCGCGCACCATCGATCCGGCCAACCCGCCCGCCAACGTGCTACCGTAGCGCCACCGGCCCATCCGAATGCACATCCGCCCCGCGACCGCCGGCGACGCAGCCGGCATCAGCGCGCTGATCCTGAGCGTCTCCCGCTTCTTCACCCTCCATCCGGACGGCGAAGGAGCAGAGGCGTTTCTGGCCAACCTCTCGCCCCAGGCGATCGGCGGCTACCTGGTGTCGCCTGCCTTTGCGTACCAGGTCGCGGAGGAGGACGGCGCGCTGGCCGGCGTCGTCGCCATCCGCGACAACGCGCACCTGCACCACCTGTTCGTCGCGGCCGCGCACCACGGCCGCGGCCTCGCGCGCCAGTTGTGGGATGCCGCCCGGGAAGCAGCGCTGCGGGCGGGCAATCCCGGCGAGTTCACCGTCAACTCCAGCATCTACGCCATCCCCGTTTACGAGCGCTTCGGCTTCGTCCCCACCGGCCCGCGCGTAGAGCAGAACGGCATCGCCTTTCTCCCCATGAAGCTCGTGCTTGGCGAGTAGGCCATTTTTCCGCGGCCCACCACCACTCCCGCCATCCCCGCTTCCCACGCGAAAGCCAGCCAGTCCACGAAGACGCACGAAGACGGATTTCGTGATACGGAATCCGGGAAAACAACATCGGAAGGTACAGAGGGACCGAGAACAGCCCGAGGAACAGAGGCGATCCGCATTCCGTCCTCTGTTCCTCTGGCTGTTGTCTGTTCCTCTGTACCCTGACCTCTGTTCCCCGTGGTCCGACTTGAGGTGAGGTGTTTTTCCGGATCTGGTATAATGATAATTCTAATTATGATCCGGATCATTCGCCCTTCGCGGCTGCACGGCTCGAAGATCCGAATCATCATCCCTCCCCATCCCTCCGCCCCTGATTCCCGCGCGAACGCCGGTACTTTTGTGCTGTCCCGCTCGCGCGTACCTTCCGGCAGCGGCCCTGTCGCCGCCGCAATCCACCTTCGTCAGGGAAACAGCGATGCCGGAAGAGCCGCGGGCGGAGCAGCAGTGGCTGGCGCGGATGGTAGGCGAGTGGACGTACGAGATGGAGGCCGAGGGTGAACCCGGCGACCCGCCCATCAAGGACGCCGGCTCTGAAAGCGTACGCGCGCTGGGCAACGCGTGGGTGATCTGCGAGGCGAGCGGCACCACGCCCGATGGCGCCACGGCCACGTCCATCATGAGCCTGGGCTACGACCCGGAGCGGCGGCGCATCCAGGGCACCTTCATCAGCTCGATGATGACGTACCTGTGGATCTACGACGGCCAGCTGGACGCCGCGGGCAACGTGCTCACCGTGGATGCGGAAGGTCCCAGCTACACGGGCGAGGGGATGATGAAGTACCGCGACACCATCGAGATGGTGAGCGACGACCACCGGGTGCAGACGTCCGGCTACCTGGAGGCGGACGGCACCTGGCACCAGTTCATGACCACGCACTACCGGCGCGTCCGGTAGCCGGCGACGTCATCTCCAGGTTGCGAAGATCGCACCGGGGCGCCGCACCGGGCGCTGCTGCGCCTGCCGGACCTCGAGTCGGCTACCGCCTCCGCCTGGCGCGAATCGTCGATCTCCTCACCACGAGCACCGCAACGAAGCCCATGAGCAGCAGCGTCCGCTTCGCCACCACCGTCATCTACGTGGATGATCTCGTCGCGGCGATCGAGTTCTACCGCCAGGCCGCCGGCCTGGAGCCGCAGTTCTACGATGAGGCCGCGGGATTCGCCGAGCTGGGTGCCGAAAAGCGGCTGGCGCTGGCCGCACACCGCGCGGGCGACCTGATGATGCCCGGCGCGTACAACCAGCACGGGCAGCGCGTCTCAGCCGTGGAGCTGGCCTTCTACGCCGACGACGTGCCCGCCGCGTACCATCGCGCCGTCGCCGCGGGCGCCTCGCCGCTCACCCCGCCACGCGAGATGCCGTGGGGCCAGACGGTAGCGTACGCCCAGAGCCCCGAGGGCACCATCCTGGGCTTCGTCACGCAGATGCCCGAGGCTGACGGCGCGTAACATCCATCCCCGGCAGAGCTCTGCGCTGAAACCGGGAACGGATGATTCTCGTCGTATCCTGGACAACGACACTCGCGCCGATCGCTCCCGGCACCGCTATCTTTCAGCGGATGCCGTGCACCATCGCGGCGCCTTCTCGCACCAGACATTCGCCCGTGTCCATCTCCGCCGCTCCCCCGCCCGACGCCGCCTTCGAAGCCGGTCCCAGCTGCCGGCGCTCGCGCCTTTCGCCCCGGACAAGGCTGATCATCTTCTTTGGCGTGCTGTTTCCGCTCAAGTACGCGCTGCCGTACACGGGCATCTCCGCCGCCGCGCAGGTGATCGCGCTGGTGGCGGTGGCCACGGGGCTGGTGGGCGCCTTCTGGTTCGCGTGCGGCGAGGGTCGGCGCGGCGGCCTGCTGCTGATCGCCATGCTCTGGATCGCCGCCCTCGTCAAGATCGCGGCGCAGTAGCACCCATCCACGCGGCCTTTCATCCCGCTCCGCACGCACCGGCATGCATCGCTTCGCCCGGCTGTTCCTGCTTGTCGCGCTGATCGCCGCGCCCCTCCGGGCGCAGCGGCCCGCGCCCCCCGCCGCGTGGACGGACCCGGCGCTGGCGGCCACGCTCGACTCGCTGGCGCGCGGCTTCGGCGGCACGGTGGGCATCTACGTGCGGCACCTCGGGACGGGCGCCGGCGTGGAGATGAACGCGGACACCGTGTTCCCCACCGCCAGCCTGGTGAAGATCCCCATCCTGCTCACGCTGTACGACCAGGTGGAGCGCGGAATGCTGGACCTGGACGCGCGGGTGCCGTACCCCGACACGCTGAGCTACCGCTACGTCGAAGCCACCGACGTGGTGGGATACATGGTGGCCGGCGACACGCTTCCGCTGTCGGAGCTGGCGTTTCTGATGCTCTCGGTGAGCGACAACGTGGCCAGCCTGTGGATTCAGGCGCTGGTGGGCGGCGGCGCGGCGGTCAACGAGTGGATGGCGGCACACGGCTTTGAGCACACGCGCGTCAACTCGCGCACGCCGGGGCGTGAGGCGGCGCGCACCGCGTTCGGCTGGGGCCAGACCACGCCGCGCGAAATCGCGGCGTCGCTGGTGATGATCCGGGAGGGCCGCGCCGTGAGCCCGCGCGCGTCACAGGACATGTACCGCATGCTCACCAGGGCGTACTGGGACGACGTCGCCCTGTCGCAGATTCCTCCCACGGTGCAGGCCGCCTCCAAGCAAGGCTTCGTCGACAAATCCCGCAGCGAGGTGCTGCTGGTGAACGCGCCGCGCGGCGACTACGTGCTGGCCATCATCACCAAGAACCAGGTGGACGAAAGCTACCAGGAAAGCAACGAAGGCCACCGCCTGATTCGCGCCGTCTCCCGCGCCGTCTACCAGCACTTCAACCCCGACGACCCCTGGCGCCCGCTGCCGTGACCGTCCAGTGGCGGCCGATGCGGAAACATCCGTGTCCCGTGATTCGTACGCGATTGGACCGACATCGCCACGCGTACACACCGGCCATTGATGACGACGTTTCTCTCCCTGCTTGCGGCTGCCGGCCTCTGGATCCTGTACGAGATCGCGGGCCAGCTTGCTGGAGGGGTGCTGGGCGTGGTGCTCGCGCCCGTCTTCGGGCCCATCGGGCGCCTGGCGGGGCTGCTGCTGTGTGGCTGGACTGTCGCGCTTCTGTGGATGGGAGCCATCGCGTCGTACGGGTTTCTGGCGTGGAGCATGGATTCGCCGTCGCTGCTTGCCCGGGCGCTGGGGTTCGCCGCGTTCATGGGATTGACGCCGCTCGCGCTGATGGGCACGTTCGAGCTGCGGCACCGGCGCGACCGGCGCTGGAGGTAACCCGGCACGTGGGCTGAGCACTGGACAATGACATCCGCGGACGTGGATCCCCCTCTGGAACCCCTGCTCCCCATCTACACCGCGGAGTTGTTCCCCGGCCTGCACGCGGAACTCATCGCGCTGCTGCGCGGGCTGGATGAGGACGATTGGGCGCGGCCCACGGTCGCCGGCGCGTGGCGCGTGCGCGACGTGGCGGCGCACCTGCTGGATGGCGACCTGCGCAGGCTGTCCGCAGGCCGCGACGCGCACCTGCTTCCGCCGGACGGGCCGCTCGACTCGTTCGCCGACGTGGTGGGGCTGATCAACCGCGCCAACGCCAGCGGCGTGGCGTACGCGCAGCGGCTCAGCCCGCGCATCATCACTGACCTGCTGGAGGTCACCGGCCGCTGGGTGGCCGATCATTTCGCGCAGCTGCCGCCGCACGGCGACGCGCTGTACCCCGTGGCGTGGGCCGGCGAGGAGCGGTCGGAGAACTGGATGGACATCGGCCGCGAGTACACGGAGCGCTGGCACCACCAGATGCAGATTCGCGACGCCGTGGACGCGCGGCACGCGCTGCTGGAGTGGGACTGGCTGCAGCCGCTGCTGCACTTCTCCGTGCGCGCCCTTCCCCGCGCGTTCGCGAACGTGGACGCGCCGGAGGGAACCGCCATCACCTTTCACGTGCAGGACACGGACAGCTTTACCGTGGTGCGCACCGCGTCGGGGTGGCGGGTGTTCCACGGCTTCGCGCACTACGCCGCGGCGCTGCTGCGCGTGGGCCGCGACACGGCGTGGCGGCTGCTGTACAACGCGCTCCCGCCCGAGGTCGCCCGCAGGGAGCTGGAGTTCGTGGAGGGCGATCGTGCGCTGGCCGAACCGCTGTTCCGCGCGCGCTCGGTGATGGTGTAAGCGCCGGGCGGGTCGATGACGACGGATTCGCCACCGGCGCGCTTTCTCGCCAATGCCATGCTGGGCCGGCTGGCGCGCTGGCTGCGCACGCTGGGCTTCGACACCTTCTACGACCCCGCCGTGCACGACCCGCAGCTGGTCGTGCTGGCGGCCGCGGAAGGGCGCGTGCTCCTAACCCGTGACCGCCACCTGGTGGAGCACCTGCGCCCCGAGCGCGCGCTGCTGGTCACGCACGATGCGCCGCTGGACCAGCTTCGCTAGGTGGTCGCGGCGTGCGGACTGACCGGGCCGGCGGCGCTGTTCAGCCGCTGCGCCATGTGCAACGGCGTGCTGCGCCCCGCCACGGCAGACGAGGCGGCCACGCTGGTGCCGGAAGCCAGCCGCGGCCAGCCCGGCCCCGTCTCTCGCTGCCCCGGCTGCGGCCGCGTATACTGGGAAGGCTCGCACACGCGCCGCATGCGCGAGTCGCTTTCGCAGGCGCTGCCGGGCTGGGTATCGTGAACGCGGAGGTCGTATTGCCCAACCCCCGGAATTGATTTCCTGAGGGAGGCGCCGCGCTGATCTGACTCCAAGGACGAGGCCAGGGCGCCGACCGAAGGATCTCGCCGGCACGACCGCGGCGCTGGCTCTGCGCTCCGAATCCAGCCCCGCAGCAGCGGCAGACGAGATCCTTCGGTCGCGGGCAAGCGGTTGCGTAAGTTCAGGATTCGTGTGGCGCTCCCTCAGGCTCAGGAAATCAGCGCCGTGAGTTCGGGATAGCACCTCCCGACGGCAATATCCACCGCGCGTCTCACATCCATCCCGCTCCGTGACTCGTCCCGAACCGATCATCCTGAGCTGGAGCGGCGGCAAGGACAGCGCGCTGGCCCTGGTGCGCCTCCGCGACGATCCGCACGTCCAGATCACCGGCCTGCTCACCACCGTCACCGCCGGATACGACCGCGTGAGCATCCACGGCGTGCGCCGCACCCTGCTGCACGCGCAGGCGGCCGCGCTGGGCGTGCCGGTGCACGAGGTCACGCTGCAGCCCGAAAGCTCCAACCAGGCGTACGATGCCGCGCTGGCGCAGGCGCTGGGCGAGATCCGCGAGCGGCAGCCGGCGGTGCGGCGGGTGGCGTTCGGTGACATCTTTCTCCAGGACGTGCGGCAGTACCGCGAGGATCGCGTCGCCGCGCTGGGCTTTGACGGCCTATTTCCGCTGTGGGGTGAGCCGACGGACGCGCTGGCGCGGGAGGTGATGGAGTGCGGCATCCGCGCGCGCCTGGTCTGCGTCGACACGCACGCGCTCTCCGCCGCCTTCGCCGGCCGCGCCTACGACGCCGCGCTGCTGGCGGAGCTGCCCGCCTCCATCGACCCCTGCGGCGAGAACGGCGAGTTCCACACCTTCGTCTCCGACGGCCCCGGCTTCCGCACGCCGGTCCCGTACGAAGTGGGCGAGGTGGTGATGCGCGGCGACCGCTTCGCCTACTGCGACCTGCTCCCGCCAATGAGTACCCCCGCTGACAATCTCCCCACGCAGGCGGCGGAGTCGGGCGGGTAGAGATGCCCGCGCTCCGTCCCCGCAACTCTGTTGGCACTGTGTCACCAGTGCCACGTCGTTGCTGGATGATCTGAGAGGGTGCAGGTGCGGCGCAGGGCATGTACCTGCCCTGCTGCAACTGCTGGAGACGATTCCTTGGAAGACTTTATTTGACCTGTGGCGGGAGCCACACCTAAAATTCTATCCTGGCCGCATCGGGCGCCAGAAATGTAGCAGCCCACGACGCTGTGACTCAGGACGCATTTTGGGCTAGTCAGGATGCGCTGCCCAACCGCTCCGTACGCGCAGTCACGTTTTGTGAGGCGATGGTTCTTACTAGTATAACTCCTGCGTCGAGAAAGGAAGATAGCGCGCCAGCAACGGTTAAAAGTCGACTTAAAAGCTTGTTCGCTCACAATTTCAACCGGAGAAGGAAAGATGCGAAAGTTTGCGCTTTATCCCTGTGTGCTGGTGTCCCTGCTGACAGTCGCAGCGTGCGGGGACGTGCCGACGCAGCCGGATGCTCCGGCTGACGTAGCGGTCGCGGATGGTCCAGCATACAACGCTACGCTACAGGGCTGCGTATCGGACGGGCTGTGCACTCTGCAGCCGATCGTGGTGGGCGGCGGCGATGATCCAGACCCAGGCTGCGATGTGTTGTGGAAGCCGTCCTGTGGGACGTGCATCACGGGTACCATCAATCTGCCCTACGACACGCTGGGGGTGTCAAGCTGTCCCGGTGGCGGTGGAGGTTCCGGTGGTGGATCGGGAGAGGCTGGCGGCCCAGGTGGGAGCGGCGGTCCGGGCCTGGGCGATTCGACGCCGCCGGAGGCCGATGGCAACCAGGGTCCTGGCGTGTTCGTCGCCTGCGTCGGCACGCTGCTCGGTGTTATGGGTACGGCGGCGATGTTGGAGCCGCTTGGCCATGACGTGTACAACGCGCGAGAAGAGTACGCGAGCGCCAAGCGTATGTATGATGCTGTGATGGCAAACGATCCTACGCTCCAGATGGAGTTGCTGTACGCACATCGAGTGGAAGTTGCCCGCGCGAACTATAACGATGCAGTTCAGAACTACAGCCTTGGAGCGGGTGCGTCGGTTCTGGCCGTGATTGCCGCGGTCGTGGCCTGCTCGCCCGGCGTGATCCTTCCAACCCCCTGATGGAGTTGCAATCCGTGCATGACATCCGGACGCGCCCACCGATGCCAAAGGCCGCGCGATTGTTCAACCTCGCTGTCGCGGCTTTGATGTTCTGCGCTATGCTGGGTTTTGCGGCGTGGTCGACGGTCAGTTCCTTCACCCAAGGTGGACGGGAGCTTCTGCCCGGGGTTGGGGGGGTAATGATCGGAGCCGGGGCGGTCACCCTGCTCGCAGCCGTCTACGCGGAGTGGCAAACAGCAGAGCCGTTTCAGCACAGCCGCAGGTTTGTGCTCGGAACAGCACTGTTGGGTTTGGGAGCGACGCTCCTCCTCAGCGGGTTAACACGGTAGCCTCGCCGCATTCAACCGGGATCTCATACCATCTCTCGGATTTCGATGTGCAGTGAGGGTAACGATTTTCACGCGGAGGCGCGGAGAAAACAGAAGAGGCGCGGAGGGAACGCCAAAACGCCTCCGCGCCTCTTCAGTTCCTCCGCGCCTCCGCGTGATGTTTTTCGGTCGTTCCTCTGATTGCACAACGAACTGCGAGGAATGGTATCAAACGTTTCCAGATTCCTTCGCTGACTCTGTGAGGCCATTCAGTAGATGCCCGCCCGTGCGGTGAACCAGCGGCAACGACCATGAGCCAGACATCCGCACCGCCTACCCTCATCTTCATCATCGGTCCGCCCGCGGTGGGAAAGATGACGGTGGGGTACGAGCTTGCCCGCCGCACGGGGCTCAAGCTGTTCCACAACCACCACACCATCGAGCTGGCGCTGCAGTTTTTTCCGTTCGGATCGCCGCCGTTCGCGCGGCTGGTGGGTGAGTTCCGGCAAAGGATCCTGGAAGAGGTGGCCGCCAGCGACCTGCCGGGCCTCATCTTCACCTACGTGTGGGCGTTCGATCAGCCTGGTGATCACGCCTCCGTGGCGCGCCTGGCCGACATCTTTGCCCCGCGCGGCGGGCGCGTGCTGTACGTGGAGCTTGAGGCCACGCAGCAGGAACGGCTGCGCCGCAACGAGACGGAGTTCCGCCTGGCCCAGAAGCCGTCCAAGCGCGACGTGGCCGTCTCGCGCCAGCGGCTGCTGGAGCACGACTCCGTGTACCGCCTGAACTCCGGCGGCGAGTTTGACCATCGCGCCGACTGGCTGCGCATCGACAACACCGAGTTGCCGCCGGAAGCCGTGGCGGAGCGCATCATCGACCATTTTGCGCTGCCGGCCGCGGGCGCGTGAGCGCACCCCCAGGTGTCTGGATGATGCTTCCGCCTCTCAAACAAAGGTTCTGATCATGATGCAGGAATTGCTGCCGCCGCAGGCGTACCAGGGGATGGGCGCCTCAAGAACGCGGACCGCGCTGGTGATGGCGGTGCTCTGGGGCGTACCGATGACCCTCTTTACCATGCTGGACGCGGAGGATGCGCTGGAGGCCGTCCTGCTCCTGCTGGTGGGCGTGATGGGAGCGCTGGTGTTCGGCTTCATGTGGGCGTGGACGATGGCGTTCTGGATGGGCAGGCTGCAGAAGCGCATCTACCAGGGAGACCCGCGCATCGTCCCCGCGCCGCCCGCGGGCGACTACGACTACCGCCTGGCCTGCAGCTACATGGCATCCCCGGCGTTGGCGGTGGGCGGGCACCTGTATCTGGGCCCCGCGGCGTGGACCTTTGTTCCGCATCGCAAGAACCTCAAGCGGCACCGGGCGCCACTCACCATCGCCATCACACCCGGGACGGAGGTGCAATGCGTGGAGGTAAGGCTGCCCGCGCTTGCCAGGCTTCTGGTCCCGGGGCCGGCGTACCGGCTGCAGGTCCGCACCGCCGCGCTCATCGCGACCTTCGTCACGCCGGAGCCGCACACCGTTACCGCACGGCTCCGCGAGTATCTCCAGGCCGCTCATCCCTTCACCTGAAGCGGCTTCTCTCCCGTTGTCCCGCGGGCGCCTCGCGCGTACTGTTCCCTGCAGGTCGCAGCTCCTGGCGACACTCCACATCCGCACGCCGTGAAAAGCATGAAGCACCCCATCCGCGCCATCGCCGCGCTGGCCGGCGTCTGCCTGACCCTGGCGCTCGCCGGCGCGGCGCAGGCGCAGGTGCAGCCGGGCACGCCATCCAACACACCGTCGGAGAGATCCGTGAGCACACGCGCAACGGGCACGTTCGAAGTTCAGATGGCGCCGCAGGAAACGGCGGCCACCATCGGCAGGATGTCGCTGGACAAGCAGTTCCACGGGGACCTGCAAGCCACCGGCAAGGGCGAGATGCTGGCCGTGCAGGGCGGCGTGCAGGGCTCCGCCGGCTACGTGGCGCTGGAGCAGGTGACGGGTACGCTGCACGGCCGCACCGGCACCTTCTACCTGCAGCACACCGGCACCATGGACCGCGGCGCGCCGTCGCTTTCCATCACCGTGGTGCCGGACACGGGCACGGGCGAGCTCGTGGGGCTCACGGGAAGGCTCAACATCATCATCGAAGGCGGCAAGCACGCTTACGAGTTCGACTACACCCTCCCCGGCACCTCCTGAAAGGCACCATTTTCATGCCCGAACCGGCCGAGGCCAGCGCGACGGAAGAGTTCACGGACGACGCCGAGTACGGCTGGTGGCGCGATACGCATCCGGACGGCTTTATCCTCGCCGTGCGCACCCGTTCCAAGCCGCTGCTGCACAAGGCGGGCTGCCCGGAGGTGGACCGCGACGTACATCCGGGACGGCTGCGGGCCAGGGGCGCGCGGCAGATCTGCTCCGACACCAAGTCCGCGCTGCGCACCTGGGTGGCGCGCGAGCTTCCCGCGGACGGCAAGCTGGTGGACCGCTGCCCCAAGTGCGGACCCTGATTCCGCATCCGGGGCACCCCCTGGTCCTGCTCTGAACGAGGCTTCCCATGCAGCGGGACGTCTTCATCTGCCACGCTCGCGAAGACAGGGCGGCTACCGCGCACCCGCTGGCCGCGGCGATGCGGCGGCACGGGCTGGACGTGTCGCTGGACGCGGAGGAGCTCGCCCCGGGCGACCCGCTTCGGCGGCGGGTGGATGAGGGACTGGCGCGGGCGGGGTGGGGCGTGCTGGTGATCGGCCCCGGGTTTCTGGGGATGGAGTGGCCGCGGGCGGAGCTGGACCGGCTGCTGGCGCGGGAGATGGGCCCGGAGCGGCTGATGATACCCGTGTGGCACGGCGTCACCGCCGCCGACGTGGCGCGCCGCTCCCCCCTCCTGGCCGCGCGCCTGGCGGTCGATGCGGGCGGCGGAATCGACGCCGCGTGCGAGGCCATCCTCACCCTGGCCGGCCGGCGTCCACCCGCCGCGGCGCCGCCGGAAGAGGCGCAGCGGTCGGCGCTGCCGGCCATCTGGCGGTCACTTGTGGAGAACCCCGGCTTTTCGCTGGCGGACGTGCATCAGCACCTGGCCCACCGCGAAGCGTACGCCGGCCAGGAGATCGGCGGCTACACGCTGCGGGAGCTGCTGGGCGTGGGTGCGTCGGGCGCCGTCTTCGCCGCCGTGCACACTCGGCTGGGGCGGCAGGTGGCGCTCAAGCTCTTTTTTCCCTTCGCCGACGACCTGCGGCAAGTCATGCAGGCCACCGAGCGCGCCGTCCGCGGCGTCTCGTCGCTGCGCCATCCGGGGATCGCCGCGCTGCTGGACTACGACTACGTACGCATCGGCATCGGCGCGGCGCCGTACCTGGTGTACGAGCCGGTGGACGGCCGTCCGCTGCCGGAGTGGAGCCGCGGACTGCAGACGCGGCGGGATCCCTCCGCCGCCACCGCCCAACGCGCCTTGCTCGCCCGCCGCCTGGACGTCGCCATCGCCGCGGCGGAGGCGCTGCGCGTGGCGCACGAATGCCGCATCGACGGCGACGGCGCGGCCGGCGTGCCGCACGGCGACCTCAAGCCGGGCAACGTGCTCGTCCGCGCCGACGGGCAGCCGGTGCTGATGGACTTCATGATGACCGGCATTCAGCGGCTTGCCGCCGAGCGGCTGGAGCTGTGGAACGGGTGGGAGAAGGACATGGAGGGTTCGTACCAGTCCGGCGTTCCCGTCTCCGCCGCGTTCGGAGCGGGAGGGTACGCCGCGCCGGAGCAGGAGGCGGCCGGCGTCGCGACCCCGGCGGCGGACGTCTACGCGCTGGGCCGGCTGTTCGAAGACCTGTTCTGGCCGGACGCACCCGATGGGCGGTGGGAGCGCGGCGGCGCCGACCCGCAAGCCAGCGCCGTCACCGAGTCCGAGGCGGCCGAACTCGTCGCCGCGATGACCAGCCCGCAGCCGGACGCGCGCCCCGGCTCCGCGGCCGAGGTGGTGTTGCGCCTGCAGCGCATCCGCGCCGCGCACCAGGCCCGCATCCGCGCCGGCGCATCCGCGCACGCGTAGCCTCCGCAGGCAGACACATACGACGGACGACGGCTGCCGCTTCCCCGGCCGCCGCCGGCGCGCACCCGCCTCATCGCCGATTCGCACATCGAATGAGCGACATTCCGCCCTCCGACCCAGTGGCGAGCCGCCGCCCCCTCCGCAATCTCCTCCAGGCGCTGGCGATCGTCGCCGGGCTGTTCCTGGTGCCCATGGGTGTGATCGGCTACCCGTTCTTCCACAACTACCACGTCACCGCACTGGCCCGCCTGCACAAGCGCGTGCACCCGGGCGACGACTGCGCCGCCACCGCCACTGCCTTCGCGCGCTACTTTCGGGCGCGGCAGCTGGCGGGGAGCACGGACGTACAGTTCGCCGACCAGTCCACGGACGGCAGGCACGAGTTCGGTAGCCTGCGCCCGCACCGCCGCCTGCTGCACCTGTACGACCTCACCGTCTTCGACGACGTGCAGCTTACCGCCATCTGCGACGCGGCCGGGCGCCGGGTGGAGCGGGTGCTGTACGTGGGGGATTGATCGGGAGGGTGGATTCCGGAGCGGAGGGCGCTGGAGGATGGATACGCTTCCGCGGCGGGCCGGAGCGGCTGGACGGCACGATGCGCTTCGTGGCGAACGAGCGCCGCTGCTGTCCGTTCCTGGAGTTCACCATCACCGTTACCCCGTCCGGCGGTCCCGTCTGGCTGCGGATGACGGGCCCGGTGGGACCGCGCGTTCCACCAGGCCGAACCGCGGCTCTGAGCGGGCGGAGCCACTTGCGCGAGCGGCGGACGAAACGCACCGTATGGCGTGTGCACTCCGCTCACTCACCTCCGTGGGACCATGTCCAGAATCAGCATTGACCTCGATGAGCTTTGCGTCGCCTTGAGCGACCACGACTCGGAGTGGGTGCTCGATACACAGACGGGCGGCTTGCTGATCGCCGGCTGGCTGCGCGATTCCGAGTGGCGCGAGATGGGAATCGAGATCGGCGGCGACGACCCTGGCGACGACCCGCTGGAGGGCGACCGGTTCATCATGGTGGAATTCATTGGATCGAGCCAGGGCTTCCGGTGGATGGAAGACTTTGCCCTGGAACAGGAGAACGAGCAGGTTCGCGAAAGGCTGCTGGACGCGCTGGACCGGCCTCGTCCGTTCCGCCAGTTCAGAGATGCGCTTAACGAGTTTCCCGAGGTTCGCGGGGCGTGGCATCGCTACGAGGACGCCAAGCTGAAGGCGTCCGCCCGCGCCTGGCTGGCGAGCCACGACATCGACGCGGACGTGTTCGAGGCCACTCCGCCCGAGTTCGGAGCATAAGCCCCCGCACCCATCCGACGGGCAACTCGAGCCACTGATCCCCATCGACCGCCATGTCCCAGGTCACCATCCGCGCATCCGCCGACGTCCACGCGCCGCCCGCCGTCGTGTACGGCGTGCTGGCCGACTACCACGAGGGGCACCCCGGCATCCTGCCGCGCCCGCCGTTCGGCGAGCTGGTGGTGGAGAGCGGCGGCACCGGCGCGGGCACCGTGTTTCGCGTCACCACGCGGCAGGGGCTGGGGATGATCACGTACCGCATGGACGTCACCGAGCCCCAGCCCGGCCGCCTGCTCATGGAATCGGACCGCGACTCCGACCTGGTGAGCACGTTTGGCGTGGAGCCGATCGCGGACGGACACTCGCGCGTGACCATCACCACAACGTACACGCGCGGCGGCATTGTGGGCTGGCTGGAAAGCGTGCTGCTGCCGCGCCTGGCCGCGCCCGTCTACCGCAAGGAGATCGCGAACCTGGAGCGCGTGGCACAACAGCGCGCCGCCGCCGGGCATCGCTGATCGCGTTGGTGGACAGGTGGTCGTGCTGGGAACGCATTTCGCCGCGCAGTGGCTGATCGCATCATCCATCTCTATCGTGACATTCGGTTGATGAAACGCGAACGCGGCAGATGCCGAAACGCCTCCGCGCGTAAAGCCCAGTCATCCTGAGAGAGCCGCTGCTCAGACCCTTGCCCTGCCTGGATCCACGACGGCGACCGAAGGACCTTGCCGGCACAACCGTGGTGCGTGAATTCGTGCCGAGAAGCCGGCCCCGCCGGCCGGGAGAAGGTCCTTCGGTCGCGCGCAAGCTCTACCGTGAGTTCTGGTTACCGGTGGTGCGCTCCCTCAGGATGACCGGGCTTGAGGTGGCCGCCGACTGACAGGACGCGCATGGATACGAAACGCGGCGGAGGATGACCCCTCCGCCGCACCCGTATCCACGGAGTCCCCAGGTTCAGCCGCCGGAGCTCTTTACCTCCACGTCCGGCGTCTCTACCCGCGGAACGTTCACCTCCACGTTGGCGTCGCCGCCGCCGCGCATCACCAGCCACACCACCAGCACCAATACCACCAGCAGCAGCAGGCCCAGCAGCATCGTGGACCCGCTGGTGCCGCGTCCCGTTCCGCGCGTGTTCACGTCCGCCATGCGCTCCTCCGTCGGCATCGCACCCGCCTGCGTGCCGCGCCCGGGGTGGGCCGGCTCCCGTCACGGTGCGTTCTCCGTGCCACCTTCCACAAGTTCCTCGTCATACGCCGCCGGCGGGCAGACGCACGTGGCGCAGTCTCCATCTTGTGAAAACCACCGGCACGTGGGATGTTGACGCGCGCGATGCCGCCAGCGGCATCATCCCACGCTCTTCATCCGGCCGATCCAATGCCGATGCCCGCTTCCCTGCTCCGCGTCCTGCTTTTCGCCGCCGTCGCCGTCCTGCCGCCGATGCGGGCCGCAGCGCAGGACAACGGCCACACGCTGGAGCCCGGTGACACCGTGCGCGTGCTGGCTGCGGAGTGGGGGCCCAGGCTGGTGCAAGGCGAGCTGCTGGTGTACCACACCGACAGCCTTGCCTTGCGGGAGATGGGGACGGGGACGCGCTACGCCGTGCCGCTGGCGAGTGTGAAGCGGCTGTTGAAGAACGAGGGACTGGACCGGCGGCGGTCGGTGCGGCGGTTTGGGGTGGCGGGGCTGTTCATGGGCTTCGCCACGGGCGTGGTGCTGGGCCCGCTGATCTCCATGGAGCGCAAGGACGACAACTTTGTGGGTGCCACGCTGGTCACCAGCCTGGGTGGCGGCGCGCTGGGCCTGGGCCTGGGTGCCGCCAGCGGCGCTCTCTTCGCTGGCGACCACTGGCAGCCCTTCCGCACCCCCATCCGCCCCCCCGCCACCACCGTCAGCATCTCCATCCCGGCGCCCTGAGCGTGTGTTCACGATACACGTTCAGATAACCCGAGCTTTGACTTCCCGAGGAGCGCGCCTCGATCAATCGAGATTCTTCAACCGCTTACGCGCGACCAAAGGATCTCTCGTTCCGGTCCTTGCGGCGCTGGCCACGCGGCACTGATCCGGCCCCGAGGTGCTACCGGCGAGATCCTTCGGTCGGCGCCAAAGTACCCCGGTGGCAGCAAGCTCGGAGCGGCCCCTCCCTCAGGAAATCAGCCTTGGGGAAATTCATTCGAAATCCTCACACCCTCACACCCTCACACCCTCACACCCTCACACCCTCACACCCTCACACCCTCACACCCTCACACCCTCACACCCTCACACCCGTTCACCCGTTCACCCGTTCACCCGTTCACCCGTTCACCCCACCGACCCCGGATCCGTCCGCACGACCATCACCCCACCCAGCGTCAGCGCCGCGCCTACCAGCGCCAGCGCCGACGGCTTCTCGTGCAGCAGCACCACGCCGGCGAACAGCGCCACGACGGGCGTAAGGTTGCTGAAGATGGCCGTGCGCGTGTTGCCGATGCGCTCCACGCCGCGGTACCAGATCAGGTACGCCAGCCCGATGGCGAACGTGGCCGAGAACACCAGCGCCGCCCAGGCCTCGGCGCTCACGGCCTGCCAGTCCTGCCGCAGCAGCGCCGGCGTTCCCAGCGCCACCAGCCCCACCGCGCCGCACCACAGCGTCCACGCCGTCGTACGCACCGAGCCGTAGCGCCGCACGATGGGCCGCGCGCCCACCGTATAGACCGACCACGCCACGCACGCCGTCACCAGGATGGCATCGCCCACCAGCGCGCTCGCCCCCTCCACGCGGATGCTGGCCCCGCTCACCAGCGCAATGCCCAGGATGGAGAGCGACGCGCCGCCCCAGGTGCGCGGCCCCGGGCGCTCGTGCCCCGTGAGCATCGACAGGAACGCCGTCATCACCGGGGTGAGCGCCAGGATCAGGCTGGCGTGCCCGGCCGCCGTGCGGTCCAGCCCCAGGATAAAGCACATCTGGTACAGCACGTTTCCCAGCAGCCCCAGCGCCACCACGCGCGGAATGTCGCGCCGTTCGGGGAGCGACACCTCGCCGCGCGCGCGCAGCACCGCCCACACCAGCACCGACGCGATCACAAAACGCAGCGCGTTGAAGGCCAGCGGCTGAATGCTGTCCAGCGCGTGCTTCACCACGGCGAAGTTCACGCCCCACACGAACACCATCAGGCTCAGCGCCGTTTCCGTCCATCCCCATCCGGGAACCGGCCCCGTGGCCTCCGCGCCCAGCTCCGTGGCCGCGGTCTCGGCCGCCGCGCCCTGCTCATCCATCGACATCCGCCCCTCTCACCGGCTAGACGGAAACCGGGGGAGAGCCCGCGCTCTCCCCCGGTCCGCCGGGTTTCCTCGTCGTCATCCGCCCCCGATCCGCGGTCATCCCGCCGCGAACGGAGAGTCGGCGTACCGGGCAAGAAGATCGGACGGATCGTCGTAGACCGCAACCGCGCCGCCCAGCTCCGCGTCGCCCCAGCCGCCGCAGCGCAGCGCCACGCACCGCACTCCCGCGCGCCCCGACGCCTCCACGTCGTACGGCGTGTCGCCCAGCATCAGCGCCTCGTCCGGCCTGGCATCCGCCTCCTCGAGCGCCGCCTGCACGATGTCGGGATCGGGCTTGGATTCCTCCGCGTCGCTGGACGAAGTCTTCTCGTCGATCAGGTCGCGGATCCCCGCCTGCTTCAGCAGCCCGTCCATGTCGTCCTTGCTGGCGGACGTCGCCACCGCCAGCGTGTACCCGTCGTCGCGCAGCCGCTCCAGCAGCTCACGCGCGCCGGGAAACGGCTTCAGCTTCGGCAGATACCGCTCGCGAAAGATCTCGCCGCGCCGCTCCTTGATCTTCTCCCCCCGCGGCTCATCCTCCTCGATCCCCATCACCTCGGGCATCACCTTGTCGCCGCCCATCCCGATCAGCCGCCGCACGTGATCGTAGTCGACGTCGATGCCGAACTCCCGTCCCACGTCAACCCAGGCCTGCGCGTGCTGGTCGTTGCTGTCGATCAGCGTTCCGTCGATGTCCAGCAGCACCGCCTTCGTCCGCTTCGTCATCCCGCTCCTCTCGATTTCCAGCCGGAGCACGGCCCATCGTCCGCCGCCGTGCGCAGAGGCGCGCTCCCCTTTGCAAAACCCGGCCCGGCGATCGGCGCAGTTCAAACGATGCGGAGCCGGCCCGCATCCACTACTGTGATTCGAACTCCACGCCTACCCTCCCGCGACCTTCCGCCAAACGAGATCCTGATGAGACGCGCGCTGCTGATGATCTCAGCGATCCTCGCCGTCGCCGCCCCAACGGCCGCGTCCGCGCAGCCCCCCGCGCCGCTGGACTCGCTGATCGGCGCCTACACGCGCGAGCACGACTTCAGCGGCACGGTCCTGGTGCAGCACGGGGACCGGCGTCTCTACCAGCGCAGCTTTGGCGTGGCGGAGCGGGCGTTCGGCACGCCGATGGACGATTCCACGCGCTTCCGCGTCGCGTCCATCACCAAGCTGTTCACCGCCGTCCTCGTCCTGCAACTGCACCAGGAGGGGCGGCTGGACGTGAACGCGACGATCGGAACCGTTCTGCCGGACTATCCCGGACAGGGCGCCGACCGCGTGACCATCCACCAGCTGCTCAACCACACCAGCGGCCTGGCCGCCTTCGATCGCGAACGCAGCTTTCAGGAGGGGGTGGATAACGGGCTAGAGCGGTACCAGAAGCCGCACACCAGCGACGCGCTGCTGGCCCGCTGCTGCGGCGGGCCGCTGGAGGGCGAGCCGGGTGCCGCGTTCAGCTACAACAACGCGGACTACATCGTGCTCGGAAAGATCATCGAGCGCGTCGCCGGAATGCCGTACGCACAGGTGCTGGATGAGCGCATCCTGCGCCCGCTGGGGCTGCGGGATACGGGGATGATGCGATCGGATACCATCCTCCCCCGCCTGGCCAGCACCTACTTTTATCCGGACGATACGGGCAAGGGGGTTCCGGATCTGCCGGTGTACTGGGAAAACTTCTATGCCGCGGGAGGCATGTACTCCAACGCCGCCGACCTGCTGGTCTTTGCCGACGCCCTGTTCGGCGGCGACCGGCTGCTGGGCGCGGATGCGCGGACACGCCTGCTCACACCCGCCCTGGACGAATACGGCTACGGCCTGTGGTCCTACGGATTCGAGCGCAACGGCACGCGGTACCGGGTGGCGAAGCGCCCCGGCAGCATCATGGGCGCCAACGCCGTCCTGTACCGCCTGCTCGACCAGAACGCCACCATCATCCTGCTCGCCAACACCAACCGCGCCGACCTGGACGTGCTCGCCCAGCGCATCGCCAACGTGCTGGTGCGGTAATCCCGAATCCGTCCCGGTTCACGGTAAGAGGCCACCACGCACACCTGTCATTGCGGAGGAGGCGCCACACCGAACCGCCCGCCACTCCAGACCTTGGCGCCAGCGGAGACATCTACTCTCCGCCCGCGCGTGATCGTTCGTCGAGCCGTGATCCGGCGCACTCGTTCCGTTCACGGGACGGCGATGCTTCTCACACAAAACCGCGGAGAACGCGGAGAAAGCGGAGAACGCGGAGAAGCCTCTCCTCCGCGTCTCCGCGCCCTCCGCGTCTCCGCGTGACCTCCGCCGTTCGTCAGCCGCCCGAAGCGTCCAGCCGCTTGAGCGGGTAGATGGCCGGCCCGGTCAGCACCTCGCCCGTGGGCGCGAAGCGCGAGCCGTGGCAGGGGCAGTCCCAGCTGCGCTCCTCGCTGTTCCAGCGGATCACGCACTGCAGGTGCGTGCACAGCGCCGACATCTCGTGCGCCACCCCCGCCTCGTCGCGGTAGACGGCCACCTTGTGCAGCCCACGCTGCACCACCGCGCCCGTCCCCGGCGCCACCTCGGCCGCACTGTCCGCGTCGCTCAACGTGGGCGAAAGCTTCAGGTACTGCTTCGCCACGTCCAGGTTCTCCCTCGCGAACTCCGTCAGCGAGTCGGTCGATAGCGTCTTGCGCGAGGGTTCGTACAGCGTCTCCCACTCGTTGGGGCGGCCCAGGATCAGGTCGCCGATCAGCATACCGCCCAGCACACCGTGCGTCATCCCGTGGCCGCTGTCGCCCGTGTGCACGTACACGTTGTCGCGCCCCGCCGGGTCGCGCCCGCTGAACGCCATGTAGTCAAACGGCTCCATCACCATCCCCGACCACTTCAATTCGGCGGACTGCACCCCGAAGCGCGGGCGGGCCCACTCCAGCAGCCGCGCGTAGCGCTCGTCGTGGTCATCCGCGTGCCCCTGCTTTACGTCCTCGCCGCCCACGATCACCCACACCTGCCCCGCATCGCCCTCCACCGGCTGCGTGCGGATGTAGTGGTAGGACTCCAGCGTGTCCCAGAACAGCGCCGGCCGCACCGTCCCCGCCGGCACCTTCCCCGCGATCACGTAGGTGCGATACGGCGCCTGCTTGGTGTGCAGCGCGAACAGGTCGTGCATCGGGGGATTGGTGGCCACGATGACGGCCCCGGCCGATACGGAGAAGCCCTCACCCCTGGCCGTGGCGCGCGCCCCGCCCTCCCCCTCGGTGACCAGGTTGCCGGTGTGGATGCGCCCGCCCAGCCGGCGGATGGCGTCCGCCACCCCGGCCAGGTACTTGAGCACGTGAAACTGCCCCTGCCCCGCAAAGCGCAGCGCCGGCCCGCTGTCGAACGGCACGTCGGGGATGCGCGGCACCATCTCCACTTCCGCCCCCGCGCGGCGGGCGGCCTCCAGTTCTTTTTCCAGAAAGTCGGGCCCGTGCCCGTCGTCCGGCTGGCGGAACCAGTAGCCGTCCACGCGCGCGTAGTCGCAGCCGATCCCCTCCTCCGCCGCGATGGCGCCGATGCGCGCGATGGCCGCGTGGTGGCTCTCGTAGGCCAGCCGCGCGCCTTTTTCGCCGTGCACCTTTTCCAGCACGTGGTAGTAGTCGTCCAGCGCGCTGCTCAGGTGGGCCGTGGTCTGCCCCGTCTCGCCGCCGCCCACCCCCGACTTGTCCAGCACGATCACCCGCCGCCCCGCCTTGGCCAGCAGGTACGCCGCCGTCATCCCGGCGATCCCCGCGCCCACCACGCACACGTCCGCCTCCGCCTCACCCGCGAGCGGCGGATACTCGCGCTGCGGCACCGTGGCCTCCCACACCGACACCGACTTTTCGGACGATTGCATCCCCAGCCTCCTCACCAATGCGCGCACCACCACGCGCCGCGCGTCGATGCGCGGCGGGCGGACGGATCGACGGCTGCAATGTTCGTACAAGCCGCGCTCCACGACGCACAAAGGCCCGCCCCTTCGCGGGACAGGCCTCCTTTCTCGATGAGCAGGGCTCCGCAGACCGGTTATACCAGATCCGACAAAACTGTCATTCTGAGGGAGGCGCCGCGCAGCACTCTCCGTTCGCGCAGGAGCATGGCGCCGACCGAAGAATCTCCATGCTGAAACGCGCGGTTCTTTCCGTCACGACGGGGTTCCCGGGCGTTACCCGGAAAGGGGTTCCGCGCGAGGGGAGGGAGATTCTTCGGTCGCGCCACTGGCTTCGTGGCGTTCCCGAGAGCCCGACGAGGGCGCTCCCTCAGGCTCAGAATGACAGGTGTTTTCCCGGATTCCGTATTACATTACATGCGATCGCCCACGACCGACAGCGTGGGCCCCTCGCTCCCGGCCGGCCGCGGGCGCACGCGGATCTCGATGTCGTGCCCCAGCGCGGTCATGAACCCGATCAGCCGCTCCAGCGAGAACTTGTTGAACTTCCCGCGCATCAGGTCGGAGACCGTGGGCTGGTTGGTCCCCAGGACCTTGGCCGCCTGGGCCTGGGTAAGCCCCCGCTCCTTGATGATGTCGGTGACTGCGCTCATGAGCTTGGCGCGCGCCAGCAGCTCGTCCGCGTCGGGATCACCGAAGTCGGCAAAGATGTTGTCGCTGCAGACGAAGAACTCCGGAAGCTCGTCACTCATCGGATCCTGTCCCGCGCTGATGTTGATTGGACCGCCGCATCCAGCTTTACAGCCTCCAGGTACCGCTGCCTGATCACGTCGATGTCATGGTTCGGCGTCGAGATGCCGAACTTCGACTTCTTTTTGAACGCGTGCAGCACATATACCGCGTTCGTGAGCTTGACCGTGTACACCACTCGATACGTATCACGGTCGAAGTCGTCCCGGAGCTCCCGGATGCCGAGGCCTTTCAGCGGGCCCTGAGACAACGGCTTTTCGCCGGCGGCCTCCTTTCCCAATTGCACGCGATGCAACTGGTATCCCATCTCGTGCGTCACGGCACGCGGGAACTGTCGGTACTCCTTGCCCGCTCCCCCGACGAACACCAGCGGGCGTAGCAACGGCTCACCCATGCGGCTTCCCCTGACTATATGCATTTCGATATGTTTCGTCAACACCTCCAATTTCGCTGGAAGTCCGTGTGCCATTACAGCCCCAAAAACAAGCGCGCACCTTGCGCCAGCGGCGATTTCTCTCGTCCGCGAGTTGGCAGATTTTGTATATCTTGAGATGACGCCGGTGACGCACAGGTGACGCAAAAAGGCCCGCCCTCGCGTGGAGGGCGGGCCTTCTGGCTCGGTGGATGATTATCGGTCCGCAACAAAGACCAGACCTCACGCGGAGGCGCGGAGACTCCGGGTGGAGAGGTTCTCCGCGCCTCCGCGTCCTCCGCGTCTCCGCGTCTCCGCGTCTCCGCGTGAGACCTGCTGTTTCTCCGGATTGGCTCCGATGACGGCTGGTCAGCGGCGGCGGATGCGGACGCCGCCGGAGCCGGTCTCGATCTCCATGCGCCCGTTGCCGTCGCCGATGCGGCCGCGGAAGCTGTCGCGGTCCGCCTGGCGCCGGGTCACCGGCACGTCGACGTTGATCCCGCCGCTCCCGGTAGAGATCGCCACGTCCGCGCCAAAGTTCGCGGGGAGCGCCAGCATCACCCCGCCCGAACCGGTGTCGATGGTCACGTTCTGCGCGTCCGCCACCAGCGCCAGGTCCACCGCGCCGCTCCCCGTGTCCACCAGCATGTCGCGGGCAGCGATCCCGGCCGCCTGCACCCGGCCCGAGCCCACGTCGATGGAGAGGTCCTGCGCGCGCACGTCCGTGGCCGTTACCGCGCCGCTCCCCGTCTCTACCTCCACCCGCGTACCGCGCACGGCGCCCAGCGTAACCGCGCCGGAGCCGGTGGAGACCGCCACGTCGCCCTGCGCGTCGCGCACCTCCACGGCGCCGGAGCCCACCTCCACCTCCAGCGAGCCGCGTGTCCCCTGCGCCCGCACGGCGGCGGCGGAGGTGTGCACCTTCAGCTCGCCGTTGACGTTGCTCACCTGCACCCGCCCCACGCCCAGGTGCACCTCCACGCTGCGCCCTGCAGGCACCAGCACCCGCACGTCCGCGTACGCCCGCGTGCCGTTGCCGGACCCGCTCACCGTCACCCGGCGCGCGCGCAGCCCGCCGCCGATGCTGCCGTCCGCCCGCACGGAAAGGGTGGACCGTGCGCGAGCGCCCATCCGCTCGTAGACCACGCGGTCGCCGGGAAAGGCCACGCGCACCTCGTTGCCGTCGCGCGCCACCCGCAGCCGCGCCGCGTCGGCGCCGCCGCGCGTGACCTCCACCACCACGCCGCCGCCGGAGCCCGCCGCCACCGTCACCTCGCCCGCCAGGTTGTGCACCGTCGCCGGCGAGCCGGTGAGGGTAAAGCGCTCCGCCCGCTGCCCCGCCAGCGGCGCGGCCGTCACCGCCGCGGCGAGCACGGCGAACCGCGCCGTATGGATCATCCGCATCCCGAACCTCTTCCGAAAAAGGGGAAAGCCTACAGGTTGAGCCAGTAGTTCAGCTTGATCATCAGCACGTTGGTCGCGGGAACGTCGATGGCGTCGTCCATCCCGAACAGGCGGCCAAAGTCGCGCCCCGGGCGGAACGAGCCGTCCGACGCGGAGTGCTCGCGCCCCTGGCTCCACACCACGAACAGCGTGCTTCCCGGGCGGTACTCCCAGCGCAGCACCGCGTTGCTGCGAAACTGCTTGAAGTTGAAGTCCGGGTTGTCCACCGTGTACGCGAACCCCGCCCCGTCCCCGCATCCATCGCCCGTCCCCCGCACGCCGTAAAAGCCGTCGCACGCCCGCGCTTCGCCGCCCAGCGAGTGGAAACGCCCGGTGAAGCCGCCGGCACGCGGGTCGGCCACCTCCATCAGCCCGTCGTAGTCGCCCGCGGCCACGAACGGCTGCGCGTACAGCTGCAGCGTGAGCTCCGGCGTAAAGGTGTAGTTCACCCGCGCCGTAAGCGCCGCCACCGTCTGGTTGAGCTGCGCGAACAGGTAGCGGCTCTCGTCCAGCGCCCCGTCGTTCCACGTGCCCACGTACTGCGTGGCCGAGCGCTCGCGCGAGATGGAGGGGTTCAGCGCGATGGACAGGCGGCTGGACGAGCGCACGTTGATGTACGGGCCCAGCCACCAGCGGTAGCCGTCCGTCTGGTCCTCTACCCCCCAGCTGGTCTCCACCCCGCCCGACACCCGCTTGCGCGAGTCCGACCAGAAGCCGGCCCAGCCCGCCCAGGAGCCGGGCGTCTGCAGCGCCGGGCCGCCGCGCAGGGAGCGCGGGCTCAGCCCGCCCATCCCCCGTTCGATGCCGCCGTACGCGCCCCACAGGCTGTTCAGGGAGAAGCTGCCGTTCACGTTGCCGCCGGTGAAGGTGCGCTCGCCGCCCGTGGTCCACCCGCTGTACAGGTTCCACCCCAGGTCACCGCGGCGGATGGCGCCCCGGGGCTCGAACTGGAACCAGCGCCCGTACGCCGCCACCTCCACCTTGTCCGCCTCGCGCAGGTAGCCAAGCTCGTTCACCTCGAACCCCGGCGAGCGGTACAGCCCCAGCACGCCGCCGCGGTAGCGCTTGCCGCCGATCTTGGCCAGCTGAAAGCTCGCCGCGCTCCCGGTCAGCGACGTGGCGCGGGGGTCGAAGGCCACGTGGTCCGCGTCCGGCCGCTGGTAGTAGCGCTGCGGCTGCTGCTGCAGGCGGCCGATGGCCAGGCTGTCGCCCTGCACCAGGCTGGAGAGCGCGTACCCCGACACCTGCCAGGCGTCGTCCGCGCCGAACTTGTGGCGAAAGTCCAGCCCGCCCGCCACCGACGAGGAGGGGAGGACCAGGAGCGCCGGGTCGTCGTCCATGAAGCGGTACGTCCCCGTGAGCACCGCGCCCACCGAGCTGCGCCCCTGGCGCAGGTCACGCCGCACGCGCGCCATGGAGTAGTTGGCCATCGGCTCGCTCACCACCGACCCCACCTGCCCCGTCCCCGCGTCCAGAAAGCGCGTGCGCTCCTCCGCCGTCACCGCGTCCAGCACGCCGATGGACCATCCGGCCACCTTCCCCGTCAGCTTGGCCGCGCCCAGGATGGTCGTCTGCTGCGGCGCGTCCACGTACGGACGCTGGTCGTCGGTATCCACCCCCCGCTGCGGCTGCCGGCCGATGCGGCGCGAGTAGAACAGCGACTCGCTGTTGTCGTCGCCCAGCCCCACGCCAAACTGAAAGATGTCGCCGCCCTCCACGAAGAACGGACGCTTCTCGGAAAAGAAGCTCTCGAACGCGGAGAGGTTCACCTCCGACGGGTCCGCCTCCACCTGCCCGAAGTCGGGGTTGATGGTGGCCGTCAGCATAAGGTCGCCCGCCAGCCCGTACTTGAGGTCCGCGCCAACGGATGCGTACGGCGCCGTCTGGTGATAGAACGGGTCCGCGCCGCCGCCCGGCTCGCGCGTCACGCTGGCCACCGTGTACGGCAGCAGCTCCAGCCGCCGCGGCGAGCGCAGGTCCGCCAGCCCCGTCATCACCCCGAATCGTGAGGAGAACCCGGGCTCGTCGGGCGCCATGAGGGTCCAGGTGGACTGTTCCTCGCGGCGCGCCACGTCGCGGCCAAACTGCAGCCCCCACGTCTGCGCCCCCGCGCCCGGCTTGAAGCGCAGCTGGCTCAGCGGGATGCGGAACTCCGCCGTCCATCCGGCGGAGTCCATGCGCGTGGCCACGTCCCACACCGCGTCCCAGCCGTCGTCCTCGTCGCCGTCGTTGAAGTGGAACGCGTCCATCTTCACGCCGCGGGGATTGACGGAGAAGCGGTAGCCGGTGCGGCGGTCGTGGTAGCTGTCCAGCACCACGTGCAGCCAGTCGCTGTAGATGCCGTCCGGGTCGCGCCGCCCCAGCTGCGCGGCGATGGAATCCGGCGCCGCGTCGTACGCGCGCATGGCCACGTACACCGCGCCCCCGTCGTAGACGATGCGCGCCTCGGTGCGCTCGGTGGCGGGCTGCCCCGCGTGCGGCTTGCTCTGCACGAACTCGCCGGCCACGGGCGCCTGGGCCCACGCGGCATCGTCCAGCCGGCCGTCCAGGACCGGCGCCGCCTGCCCGGGGGCAAGGCGGTGCGCGGCCAGTGTCTTTTGTGGAGTGGAATCGGACGGGGCCAGAAGGGTGGCCCCCAAGAGAAGGATCCCGGTAACCATCGTCCGAGGTAAGGTCGTGGGTGATGAAGAGCCCTGCCCGGAGCGCTACGCGGTCACCTGCGGAGTAGTTTCACGTCGCCGCTGAAGGTGCTGATGGTCACGCTGGGTCCCCCGCGGCCGATGGTGACGTGGCGCTCGCGCCCCCGCGAGCCGTTTCCGTTGCCAAAGTCGGAGCGCAGCGAGCCGCTGAAGGTTGCCACCTCCACTTCGGCGTTGGTGCCGGAGGGAAGCCGCAGCTCCACGTTGCCGCCGTGGCTTTCCAGCCCCAGCGTGCCGCCCACGGAGCCGGTGACCACCAGGTTTCCCGACACGCTCTGCACGTTGCCGCGCAGCCGGGTGCCGTTCAACGACACGCTGCCGCTCACCGCCTCGATCTCCACGCGCCCGGTGGAGTTGGCCACCCGCACGGGTCCGCTCACGGCGTTCACGTGCACCTCGCCCACGCTTCCCAGCAGGTCCACGGGCCCGCTCAGCGCCTCGATGGTGGCGCGCTGGCGCACGTTGGCCGTCACGCGCACGGGGCCGCTCATCGCCGTCACGTCCAGCGTCTCCGTTTGCCCCTCGATGGTCACGGGTCCGCT
Source organism: Longimicrobium sp. (assembly GCF_048594345.1). GTDB lineage: Bacteria > Gemmatimonadota > Gemmatimonadetes > Longimicrobiales > Longimicrobiaceae > Longimicrobium. The sequence continues at coordinate 76,356 of NZ_JBMDXM010000097.1, read as the reverse complement.
CTGCGCGACGGCTTCGACGTGGCGCGAGCTGGCGTGGATGGTGATGGGGCCGCTGGCGCTGACCGCCTCCACCGAGCCCGTGACGCCGCCCACGGTAATCGGCGCCGAGCCGGCCACCACCTCCAGCGTGCTGCCGGCGGGTACGCGGATCTCCAGGGTGGCGGCGCCGCCGCGGCCGCCGTTGCGGCTGGCCACGCGCACCTCCAGGGTGCGGCCGCCGCCGTCCATCACCACCTGGTCGCCCGAGCGCGACAGGCTGCCGGTGACCTGCACCTCGTTGCGCGACCACCCCGTCACGCGCACCGAGCCGCTGTTCATCTGGACCTCTACCGTCCCCGTGGCGGAGGCGGCGTGGCGCTCGTTCACCTGCCGCTGGGCGTGGGCCGGGACCGCCAGCAGCAGCGCCGCGGCGCCCGCCAGCCCAAGGGTGCGAATGTGTGTCATGGCTCCGTTTATCCTCTTCAGGTGCGTGCGCGGGTCAGAGCGAGACCGCCTGCCGCAGCACGTCCAGCTTGGTGTTGTATGCGTCGGAGAGCATGTGCGTGAGCTCCGCGCTGTTGGGGTCCGCGGCCAGCGCCGCCCGCGACTCCGCGATCGCCTTGTCGATGATCTTCAGGTTGGCCTCCAGTGTGGCGGCCGTTTCCGGCGCCATGCGGCCGCGCTGGGTCTGCAGGACGATCTGCAGGTCGGAGATCGCCTTTTCGTACTCCTGCTCGGCCGGCTTGAACGCCACCAGCGCCGTAGTCGCGTTGCGCGGCGCGGCACCCTGGGGCGCCTGCGCCTGCTGCGACTCGATGGCCGGCACCGTCTCTGCCCGGCGGTCGGAGAACTGCAGCGTGGCGAACGAGGTGGTGACCACCAGCGCGATCGCCGCGGCGGCCGACATCCACCAGGGAAGCGGACGGGCAGGCCGGGGTCCGATCACGCGCACCTCGGTCAGGGCGTCGGGTTCATCCACCAGCGACCCGCGGGACTGCAGCCTGGGGGCGATGTCGTTCCACAGGTCGCGCGCGGGGACGATCTCGTCGGGAAGCGCGGCCGCCTCGTCCAGAAGCGCGCGCAGCGCCTGCTCTTCGGCGCGGCAGGCTTCGCACTGCATCAGGTGGCGCCGGACGTCCCGCTCTTCGCGGGGCGGCAGGTCGCCGGCCACGAAATCGTCCAGCAGCTCCAGAATCTGTTCGTGTGTCATCGTCCCAGTGCCTCCCTGAGCAGCCTGCGGGCGCGGTGCAACTGCGCCTTGCTGGTTCCCACCGCCGAACCGTGCATCTCGGCGATTTCTTCGTGCTTGTAGCCTTCCACGTCGTGCAGTACGAACACCGCGCGGGCTCCCGGGGGGAGCGTGGCGATGGCGCGCTCCAGGTCCATGGCCGTCCCCGGATCCGAAGCGCGGGTGGAGGGCGTTTCGTACTTCTCCGGCTCGTCGGTGGCGAACACGCGGTGCACCCGCACCGACTCCGACCGGCGGTCGCCCAGCACCACGTTCACCGCCAGGCGGTGCAGCCAGGTGCTGAACGCGCTTTTGCCCTGAAAGCTGGCCAGCTTTTCCCACGCACGGACAAACACGTCCTGCGTAAGCTCTTCGGCGCGGGCGCTGTCGCCGCTCAGCCGCAGGCACAGGCCAAAGATGCGGCCCACGTTGTCGCGGTACAGCTGTTCAAAGGCGGCCGTGTCACCCTGCTGCGCCCGCCGGACGGTGAGGTCCACGGCCCTCACCTCCGAAGCGGGGGGGATGTCAGCCAGCATGAGTGCCGCCATCGGGACATGTGCGTTCGGGGAGCATCGCGTTTCCGGGTCTATGACGCGGCCGCGGCCCCAAGGGTTTAAACGAGGATGTCACCGGATGCGGATCGCGGGTCTGGAGAGGATGCATGGGAGGGTACCACAAGGGTTTGCCGCGCTGGATCGAGCCAGGAAGGACGGAATAACGGGAACGGGGGTTTCGGGCGGATGGAGGAACACAGCCTGTGGATCCCGGTGCTGTCGACCGGCATCCAACTGGCGTCCGGGGGCGCCCCCCCTCACCCGGCCTCTCCCCCCCGAACTGCAGGGGGGAGAGGAGAACTTCAGGATGCTTCGAACGGGATCGAACCGCGTCCGCGGGTTGCCCCTCCCCCGGCCCCTCCCCGTTCGTTCCTCACGGAGAGGGGAGAAATTCGATCCCACTCCGTAAGGTGCGTCGCACCTCCCTCCCCCGCGCAGTTTGCGGGGGAGGGTCGGGGAGGGGGCGCTCACCATCTCGCGCCACCGTGTCCGAAGCACTCGCGGGCGTGGCTACACGCGCCGGGGCAGCGGCCGGTCCCACAGCACCAGGCGGGTGCGCCAGGCGAGCAGGATGCTGACGACCCCCAGCGAGACGACCAGCCCCGCCCATATGCCCGGCGCGCCCATGCGGGTGTGAAACCCCAGCAGGTACGCCACCGGCGCGCCGACCACCCAGTAGCCCAGCACGGTGATCCACATGGGCGCGCGGGTGTCGGCGGCGCCGCGCAGGGCGCACAGGCCGGCCACCTGCGCACCGTCGAACACCTGGAAGGCGGCGGCCATTACCATCAGCCCCATCCCCACCTCCACGATGCGCGGGTCGTCCGTGTACAGCCCCAGCAGCCACCGCGGCGCCACCAGAAAGAGCAGCGCGCACATCGCCATGAACGAAACCACCACCACGTAGGTGGTGAGCACCGCGCGGTGCACGGCGCGGCGGCTTCCCGCGCCCACGTGCTGGCCCACCCGGATGGACCCCGCCAGGCTGGTGCCCAGCGCCACCATGAAGGTGGCCGAGGCGATGTTGATGGTGACCTGGTGCGCGGCCTGGGTCACGGGGCTCAGCCACCCCATCATCACCACCGCAAAGGCGAACACCCCCACCTCGGCCAGCAGCTGCCCGCCGATCGGCGCGCCGACCGCCGCCATCCGCCGCAGCCGCGCGGCCACCGGCGCCAGCTTTACGCCCACGGCCAGATCGCGGCGCCGCAGGATGTAGATCACCATCGCCAGGAACATGCTCCAGCGGCAGATGGTGGTGGACCACCCCGCGCCCACCAGCCCGCCGGGCGCCACCTCGAGCGTGCCGAAGAGCGGGACGCCGACTTCGAAGCCGTAGATGAGCAGGTAGTTGCCCACGATGTTGACGGCCACGCCCAGAAAGGTCATCACCATGGCCGGGCGGGTAAGGCCCATGGCGTCCAGGTACTGCCGGAACGCCATGAACAGCAGCATGGGAAGCACGCCCCAGCCGATGGCCGCCAGGTATCCGCCCGCCAGCCGCGCCACCTGGTCCGGCTGCCCCAGCGCCCGCGCGATCGGCAGGCCAAAGAAGCAGACCAGCGTCATGGGGATGGCCAGGACGGAGGCCAGCCACAGCCCCTGCACCATCACCCGGCGGCACTCGCGGCGGTCGCCCGCGCCAAACGCCTGGCTTACCAGCGGCGACATGCCCATCAGCGTGCCGGTGCACACCATGAGCAGCGACATGAAGATGGCGTTGCCCAGCCCGGCCGCGGCCAGCGACGGCGCGCCCAGCGGGCCCACCATGATGGTGTCGGTGGTGTTCATGGCGATGCCGCCCAGCTGGCCCACCACGATGGGGCCGGCCAGGCGCAGCAGCGCGCGAAGCTCGTGCAGAAAGAGCAGCGAGCGCCGCCTGCGTCCGTGGCGGGCGGCGGCGCGCTCCCTGTCGCCCCGGACCCGGGGCGTGGCGACCGTATGCATCACAAAGTACCGAATGGAAAGGCCAGTAAGATAACGCGGCGCACGGGGTTGCGGCACCCGCGCGCGACGGGCGAAAAAAAAGCGACGGGGCCCCGCGAATCCGCGAGGCCCCGTCGGTCGCCCCCCGGTGGGGACGCCGCGTCCGGTCAGTTTCGCTCGGGCGCCCGCACGGGGGCGGGAATGGTGAGCAGCTTGGGATCGGACGCGGAGATCAGGGCCTCGGCAAAGTCCTGTCGCTCTTCGATCTGGTTCAGGCGGCCGTCGATGCTGGAAAGCACGTCGTGAATGCGCGCCAGGTCCGCCTCCGGGGCCGGCCGCAGCTTGGCCGCCGTCACGGCGTCCAGGTACGAGCCCAGCCGCCTGGAGATGGGACGCAGAATGAGCACTCCCCCGGTGGTGAGGATGAGCGTCATCATCACGATCATGGGGGCAACGGCCTCGATCATCATTTCCAAGAGCTCCTGGTATCCGGCAGGGGGCGTACGGACGCTGTCCCCGTGCCTACGCCATCGCCGCCGGGCGAGTTTCACCCGGCCTTGCAGGTTACGATTCCGCCGCCGCGCGCGGGGTTGCCGCGGGCCGCTTCGCCGCACCCTTCGGCTTTCCGCCGGTGAGGGCGGGGATGCGCAGCACCATCAGCAGCGCGAACACGGCGGCAAAGATCAGGGGGTCGCGCAGGTCGCTCTTCACCAGCCAGATGAAGTGCAGCACGCCCAGCCCCGTCGCAAGATACACCACCCGGTGGAGTTTCTGCCACCTTTTCCCCAGCCGGCGTATCGCTGCCTTCGTAGACGTGAGCGCCAGCGGGACCAGGAGCAGGAACGCGATGAAGCCCGCGGTCACGTACGGACGCTCCAGCACGTCCTCCACGATGTACGTCCACGCGAACCCCTGGTCCACCAGGTAGATGGCCAGGTGCAGGCAGACGTACAGAAAGGCGCACAGGCCCAGCGTCCGCCGCGCGGGCGCCAGCCAGTTCCACCCCGTCAGCCGGCGCACGGGGGTCACGGCCAGCGTGCACATCAGCATCAGCAGGGTGGCAAAGCCGGTGCGCAGGGTGACGTACTTGATGGGGTCGGCGCCCAGCCCGCCGGTAAACGCGCCCACCACCAGCAGGATGAGCGGAATCAATCCCCCCACCCACGCGGCGGGACGGATCCACCGCGCCGCCTTGAGCTGCCACGCCGCCGGCGCCATCAGTAGTTGCGGCGCAGGTCCATGCCGCTGTACAGGCTGGCCACCTCGTTGTAGCCGTTGAACATCAGCGTGGGCCGGCGGCGAAACTCGCCGATGCGGCGCTCGCGCGCCTGGCTCCAGCGCGGGTGGTCCACCTGCGGGTTCACGTTGGCGTAAAAGCCGTATTCCTGCGGCGCCGACACGTTCCACGCGGTGCGCGGCTGCCGGTCGGTAAAGCGGATGCGCACGATGGATTTGATGGACTTGAATCCGTATTTCCACGGCACCACCAGCCGCAGCGGCGCGCCGTTCTGCGCGGGGAGCGCGCGGCCGTACAGCCCGGTGGCCAGCAGGGCCAGGGGGTGCATGGCCTCGTCCATCCGCAACCCCTCCACGTACGGCCAGTCCAGCACGTCGCGGCGCTGCCCCGGCATCTGCGCGGGGTCGTGCAGGGTGGTGAACTCCACGAAGCGGGCGCCGGCGCGCGGCCGGGCGCGGTTCACGATGTCGCGCAGGGGAATGCCGCGCCACGGGATGACCATGGACCACGCCTCCACGCAGCGCAGCCGGTAGGTGCGGTCCACCTGCGCGACCCCGCGGACAAAGTCGTCAAAGGCGTAGCGCCCCGGCCGGTCGCACAGGCCGTCGACGACCACGGTCCACGGGCGCGGGCGCAGGGTGCGCGGCGCGTTGCGGGCCGGGTCCTCCTTGTCCGTGCCGAACTCGTAGAAGTTGTTGTAGCCGGTCACGTCCTCCAGCGGCGTAAGCTCGTCGCGCTGCTGGGCGGGGGGCGCCGCGGCGGCACCCTCGGCCGCGCCGTCAGCGGTGTCGCAGGCGGCCACGGCGGGAATGGTGCCCGCGGCCAGCGCCACGGCGGAGGCGCCGATGAACTCGCGGCGGCTCAGGTACAGCCGCTCGGGCGTAATCTCGGACGACGGGATCTCGGGCTTCTTGATCAGCATGCAACACCTCTACTGCGGGGCGGCCAGGGTCGGCTCCGGCTGGCTTGGACAAACCTGAAACGCCGTGGGGCGCGATAAGGTTCCCGGGCATGCGGAAAGCGTGCCCGGCGCAGAAGATGGTACGTGGAGGGGAGTTGGAGCGGATTTGCGGCGCGGTGTTGCCCCTCCCCCCGGCCCCCTCCCCGCTCGTTCCTCGCGGAGAGGGGGTGAAAGGACCGCGCTTCGGATGCTTTGGCGCGAGGGGACGGACCCTTCCGGAGCTCGTAAACCTCGCGACTAGTTGGCGCCGACCGAAGCGCCTTGTCTGCCCGGCTCAGGGACTGGAACGGCTCCCGGTGGCTGGGCCTGGCGCGACCCGACAAAGATCCTTCGGTCGCGCGCAACCTTCTGTAGTCATGAAGGTTATGGGCGTGCGCTCCCTCAGGATGACAGTGTGGGGCTCCGGTGGGAGCAAGTGAGGTTTGGTTTGGCAACACCCTCTGGCGCCGACCGAAGGATCTCCTCTGCCTGACTGAGCCTCAGGATGACACGGGGGCCGTTGGAGGACGGGAAACACCCGTGAGAGGAAGCGCTTCGACCAGCCCCTCCCCTCGCAAGCCGCGAGGAGAGGGAGATCGACGTCCGAAGCCGGATCAGGCCACGGTCGCCGGTTTTGCCCTGGCGTCGGCCTCGGGCTCCGGGTCCGGGGCGTCCTGGCCCAGCGGCGGAGGGGCAACGCCACCCCTGGGCGGGCGCAGCAGCGACAGGGCGATGGAGCCGCCGATCACGGTGGCGATCACGGCCAGCGACACGGTCGTGGGAACCTTGATGAAGTCGATCAGCATCATCTTGGCGCCCACGAACACCAGCACCAGCGACAGGCCGAACTTGAGGTAGACGAACTTGTGGACCACGCCGGCCAGCAGAAAGTACATCGACCGCAGGCCCAGGATGGCCATCACGTTGCTGGTGTAGACGATGAACGCGTCGTCCGTGATGGCGAAGATGGCGGGAATGCTGTCGATGGCGAACACCAGATCGGTGAACTCCACCAGCAGCAGCACCAGGAACAGCGGCGTGGCCACGCGCCGTCCGTTCTCCACCGTCCAGAACCGCTGGCCGTCGTAGCGCTGGGTAAGCGGCAGCCAGCGCCGCGCCAGGCGCACCACCGGGTTGTGCTCGGGGTCGATCGCCTCGTCCTTGCGCAGGGCCATCTTGATGCCCGTGAGCAGCAGGATGCCGCCAAAGACGTAGATCACCCAGTGCCACTGGTGCAGCACGTACGCGCCGGCGGCGATGAAGGCGCCCCGCATCACCAGCGCCCCCAGGATGCCCCAGAAGAGCACGCGGTGCTGGTACGCGGCGGGAACGGCGAAGTAGGAAAAGATGAGGGCGATGACGAAGATGTTGTCGACCGCCAGCGACTTTTCGACCAGGTAGCCGGTCAGGAACTCGAGCGCGGGCTGCCGGCCCGCGAAGTACCAGATGCCGGCGTTGAACAGCATGGCCAGCGACACCCACACGGCCGTCCACGCCGACGCCTCGCGCAGGCTTACCGCGTGCGCCTTGCGGTGAAACACGCCCAGGTCCAGCGCCAGCATGATGAGCACCGCTGCATTGAACCCCACCCACAGCCAGATGGAATCGGCCATCGGGACCACTCCTCCTCCAGGCCGAAGGGCACGCAAAAAGGGCGAGACCCTACGGCACGTTCGGTGTCGTAGTGGTCTCGCCCCAGAGGCCGTCAAAGGTCCTCGTGCCCGCGCCCGAAGGCGCAAGAGGCGCCCCGTATTGACGACCGCGTGTTCGCTGCTGTCCTGGTCAGCGACAGGCTACTCCCCACGCCGACGAGTCTACACGCCAACCCGCGCGACCGTCAACGGCCGGATATGCAAACGTTGTGGATCGTTGCGGATTCGTTACACAGAATCCAGCTGAATACCGTTGATTCCTGAGAGGTGTTGCCAAAACCTCCACCGGCTCCCTGGAGGTACGGTGTCATCCTGAGGGAGCGCACGCCCGTAACTTTCATAACCGCAGGATCTTGCGCGCGACCGAAGGATCTTTGTCGGGTTGGGCGAGGCCCAGCCCCCGGGAGCCGTTCAAGTCCTTCGGTCAGGCAGACAAGGTCCTTCGGTCGCCAAAATCTTTCGTACAAGAAAGATCGGCGCGGCGCCTCCCTCAGGGTCAGGATGACTGGTCGCGGGGGCAGGTTTAGCATCACCCTCGGAGAAATCATCGCTGGACTTCCGCATCCAAAACGTCTCTCCACAGCGAAAGGCCCCGCTCAGACCCCGCGCTCTTCCGCCGGCGCGGGGCCGCCGTGCTCGGCGGTGGCGGGGCTGGGGGCGTGCTCCATCAGAAAGCGGTGCTGGAGGAACGCGGCCAGAACGCCGCCCAGCAGCGGCCCCGCCCAGTACACCCAGTGGTTGGCCCACGCGCCCGACACCAGCGCCGGACCCAGCGCGCGCGCCGGGTTCATCGCCGCGCCGGTGATGGGGCCCGTGGCCATGATGTCCAGGGCGACCGTAAGGCCGATGGCGAAGGGAAACACGCTCCTGGGCGCGCGGTGGTCCACGGCCGTGCCAAAGACGACCAGCACCAGGAAGAACGTCGTCACCACCTCCACGACCATGGCGCCGACGGGCTTGACCATCGGCGCCACGGCCGGCGTGCCGCCGCGGACCACGTCCAGGCCGAACAGCCAGGCCACCAGCAGCGACGCAAGCACGGCCCCGGCCAGCTGGGCGACGGCGTACTGCACGCCGCGTACAGCCGTCATCCGCCCCGTGGCCACGAAGCCGATGGTGACCGCGGGGTTGAAGTGGGCGCCGGAGATGGCGCCCAGCGCGGCCACCATCACCATGATGGTCAGGCCGTGGGCAAAGGCGATGCTGGCCAGCGAGGCCGCGCCTTCGCCGCCGCTGATGGCGTCGACGTTGATGGCCAGAATGCCGACGAAGCAGAGCGCGAACGTGCCGATCGCCTCGGCGGTGAGGGCGCGACTGGGTGTATCTCTCATGGTCGGGAGCGAGTCCGGGCGGCGTGGATGAGGATGGATCCCGTGGCGGGCCGGGGGCACTCTACCCGCGCCCGTCCACATCCGTCAAGCATCTTGATCACCCGGGGGCAGACGACGGCTGAACGGATCGTCCCCCACAAGGGGATTGGATGCGGATCATCGCCGTTCCGAAAATCGTTACACGGAAATAGCTGGCATCCGTGATGCTGCTGCGTTATCGATTGAGAAACGGGATGGTAACGCTCCGGTCACCGCACGGTACGGATGCGCGGAAATCCACCTCACCCCCGCCCTCCCATGACGAACCGCCGCCTGCTCGTTTCGATGGCCGCGCTGCTGGCGTGCGCGGCGTGCGCCTCCGCGGGCTCCGGCGCGGCGCCCGGCCGCGCCAGCCTGCTGAGCGACGCGCCCGCGTCCCTGGACCGGCCCTGCCGCCCGTCCCCGGCTCCGGCGCAGCTCCCCGCGGCCGACGCGCTGGTAGACTCCGCCGCCCTCATCGCCGCCGCGGGGGAGTTGTGGCGGGGGGCGGGGAGCCCGCGCGGCCACGTGCTGCTGGCGATGGCGTACGACGAGGCGGGGCTGAACGTGCGCCGCGACCTGATCGAGCACCGCCTGCCGCCGGCCATGGCCGACTCGCTGCAGAAGCTGGTGTTCGCCCACCGGCGCACGGCGGACGCGGCGCCGCGCGAGTGGGGGGTGCGGCTGCGGATGGACATGGGCGGCGAGCAGCCGGTGCTGCGCGTGGGACGCCGCGAGGTGTGCCCGGCGCAGGTGCGTGACGCGGCGGTGGCGGGGTACGGCGCCTTTGGGGGCACCCCCTTTGGCGACGTGCGGGAGCGCAGCGCCCCCACGGCCATCCTGCCCGCCGGCGGCAGCGGCGGGGGAACGGTGTGGGTGCGGGTGGCGCTGGACGCGGGCGGCCACGTAACGGAGGCGCGGCTGGAACGCACCCCCTTTGGCCGCGCCGGGTGGGAGAACCGGGTGCTCAGCTACGTACGCGCCATCAGCTTTGTTCCCGCCACGGAAGACGGCTGGCCGGTACCGGGGCAGCTGATGTTTCCCCTGCGGCTGAACCGCTGAGGGTGCCGGCGGCGGGCGGGCGGCGGCGGAACCCCTTTTCAATCCGCCGCTTCCCGCGTATTCTCCAACATTCGCCGTACGTTCCGCCGATCCACCGCACCGGCCGCGCACCCCCAGCGTTCGCCCTTTCCGGCGCGCGCACGTGCGGCCGCCTGCCGTCCCCCTCCCCCGGAGCGCCGCCCCGATGAGGCTCGCCACCGCACTCGCGCTGGTTCCGGCCGTGCTGCTCGCGTCCTGTATCGGGCGCAGGGGGCCGCCCACCGCCGCGGGCTACCCCGAAGCCACCTCGCTGCTGGGCGCGCCGCTGTACGCGGTAGAGCGCCCGCGCGAGCGCCGCCAGGAGCTGGAGGCCGACCTGGCCACGGCGTACGCGGCCTACGAGCGCGACCCCGACAACGCCGACGCCATCATCTGGCTGGGGCGGCGGGTGGCGTACCTGGGCCGCTACCGCGACGCGCTGGGGATCTTTTCCGAAGGGATCCGCAAGCACCCGGAGGACCCGCGGATGTACCGCCACCGGGGCCACCGGTGGATCACGGTGCGCGAGTTTGACCGCGCGGTGCAGGACCTGGAGCAGGCCGCCCGCCTGCTGCGCAGCCGCCCGGACGAGGTGGAGCCGGACGGCGCGCCCAACGTGCGCAACGAGCCGCGCAGCACGCTGCACTGGAACGTGTGGTACCACCTGGGGCTGGCCCACTACCTTCGCGGCGAGTTCAGCCAGGCGCAGTACAGCTTTCGCAACGCGCTGGCGGTGTCGCAGAACGACGACGCGCGGGTGACGGCCAGCGACTGGATGTACATGACGCTGCGGCGGATGGGGCGCGAGGAAGAAGCGGCGGCGGTGCTGGGGCCGATCCGCGAGGGGATGGACGTCATCGAGAACCGGAGCTATTACCGGCGCCTGCTGATGTACAAGGGCGTCATCTCGCCCGACTCGCTGCTGGCCCTGCCCACGCAGGGGGCGGGTGAGGCCGCCGCGCTGCAGTACGGGGTGGGCAACTGGCACCTGTACAACGGCCGCGTGGACCAGGCGGAGGAGATCTTCTGGCGCGTGACCTCAGCGGAGGACTGGGCGCCGTTCGGCTACATCGCGGCGGAGGCGGACCTGCGCCGCATGCTGAACCGCCGCCGCAACTGAACGGGTTCGGCTGCCTCCGCAAAAGATGGGGCCTCACACGGAGTCAACGGAGTTTCTCGTGCCGTTTCCGCTGCTCTCGTGGCTTGGAAAGAGAGTAGGGGCTCACACAGAGTTAGCAGAGTCAACAGAGTTTTACGTGGTGTATCCTCAGCGTCAGATCTCACGATCCGCAGCCTTTTTGTGAGGATGGGTGCGGATCGGAGGGATCCTATCCGGAGCGCAGGGGAGAAGCAGGTACGCACCACCTGATGCGCGATCTTTGAAACCCTCCGCACGACGCGGCGAGAGGTACGCCGGGATTCCGCCACTGGACGGCGGGTGGTATCCGCATATATTCGTTGCAACACGCATTCTGCGCGGCAACCTTCAACGGCCTCACCGCCGCGCTGGAACGGCCCTTCCCATCCCGAAAGTCCCAACGACCATGCGAGTCCGCAGCCGTACTCTGTTGTCCCTGGCCATCGTCCCGTCGCTCCTGGCCGCGGCCGTCGCCGCCGCGCCCGCCGTCCGCCCCGCCGACGCGCCCGGCGCGGCTCCCGTGCGCTGGCAGATCGACCAGTCGCACAGCGAGCTCAGCTTCCGCATCCGCCACCTGGTGAGCCGCGTGAACGGCTCGTTCAACACGTGGGGCGGCACCATCGTGGCCGACCCGGCCAGCCTGGGCGGCGGATCGGTGAACGTGGAGATCCAGACGGCCAGCATCGACACCAACAACGAGCGCCGCGACACGCACCTCAAGTCGGGCGACTTTTTCGACGCGGAGAACCATCCCACGATCACCTTCCGCAGCACGCGGGTGGAGACGCGCGGTGCGGACCTGCGGGTGCACGGCAACCTGACCATCCGCGGCGTGACGAAGCCGGTGGTGCTGGAAGGGCGGATGCTGGAGGTGGGCGGTGTGGCCGGCCGCCGCCGCATCGGCTTCGAGGCGGAAACGCGCATCAACCGCATGGACTACGGCGTGTCGTGGAACCGCGCGGCCGAGGGCGGCGGCGCGGTGCTGGGCGACGAGGTGACCATCTCCATCGCCATCGAAGCGGTGGAGCAGCCCGCGTCTTGATCGGCAGGCCGCGCATTACGCTGACTTGCTGAGGGAGCGCTCCGCGCGGAACACGAAACAGCGCAGGTGCTTGCGCGCGACCGTCGGATCTCGTATGCCTCTCCGTGGGGGTGGCTCCAAGCAGGGAGCCAGCCCCACGCTCGTGACGGCGAGAGCCTTCGGCTCCCTCAACCGGTTATCCTGGCCTGAGCGCTGGACATGAGGTGTTGAGAAGCCTCAGTTGTTCCTCCAGAAGCACGCTGTCATCCTGAGGGAAGCGCACGTCCGAATTGTCCTGATCACAAGAGCTTGCGCGCGACCGAAGGATCCTTGTCGGGTCGCGACGGCCCAAGCCTCCGGGAGTTGTTCACGTCCCTTGTCGTGCAGGCAAGGTCCATGAGTCGTCGCCAAGCTCATGTGTGCAAGCAAGCAGCCGAGCGACAAGGGTGAGAGTTCCGACACACAGGAAAAACACGATGCTGCCGGATTCGAGGGAGCAGGCGAAAGAGGTGAGCAACGACTCGACGCAGGCTATCTACACCATCGGCCACTCCACGCGCACGGCGGAGGAGTTCATCGGGCTGCTGCGGGACCACGGGGTGCGGCTGCTGGTGGATGTGCGGCGCTTTCCCGGCTCGCGGCGCCACCCGCAGTTTGGGCGCGACGCGCTGGCGGCGTCGCTGGCGGAGGCGGGGATCGCGTACCGGCACGAGGAGGCGCTGGGCGGGCGGCGGGCGGGGGACCCCAAGGCGGGCGAGTCGCCCAACACGGCGTGGCGGCACCCGGCGTTCCGCGCCTACGCCGACTACGCGGCCACACCGCCGTTTCAGGCCGCGCTGGGCCGGCTGATGCGGGATGGGGCAGAGCGCCGCACCACCATCATGTGCGCCGAGGCGGTGCCCTGGCGCTGCCACCGCCGGCTGATCACCGACGCGCTGCTGGCCCGCGGCGTTCCCGTGCTGGACATCCTGGGCCCGGGCGAGGCGCGTCCGGCCGTGCTTTCGGAGCACGCGGTGGTGCGGGAGGACGGGACCCTCATCTATCCCGCCACCGCGCAGCAGGATCTGTTCGCCGGGTGATTCAGCGGCAGGAACGGCGCCAATTTTGCGGTTGCGCAGCATACGTGCACTCCGCACATCTTCCGTTTCCATGACCTCACCGGCCAGGCACACCGCCCGCGCCGGCCGCCCGGCTACCCGTCGATGCCACGGACCATCCTCCTCGCCGACGACCACGAGGACAACCGGCTGGCGCTGCTCACCGTGCTGGAGCGCGAGGGGTACCGCACGCTGGGCGCCGCCAACGGCCAGCAGGCGGTGGACGCGGCGCGCGAGCACATGCCGGACCTGATTTTGATGGACCTGGCCATGCCGGTGATGGACGGCCGCCAGGCCATGCAGCAGCTGCGCGCCGACAAGCGCACGGCCGGCATCCCCATCATCGTGCTGACGGCCATGGCGCTCACGGTGGACCGCGACCGCATGGTCGCGGAGGGGTTCGACGGGCTGCTGATCAAGCCCTGCATGCCCCCGCACCTGGTTTCCGAAGTGCGCCGCGTGGTGGGGCCGCCGGAGTAGATGATGTCGATGGAGTGCGGCCCCCACTCGTAGTCCGGCAACGTACCGCCCCGCCCGCGGAAGTGATCAACACGGCGTCGAGATTCTGATCCGCTCCTCCGCCACGGGCGAATGAATTCGCTGCAACAACTACACAAAGTCCACCTCCGTGGACTCGGCGGCCCGGCCGTGTGCGGCATCCCATGCACCGGCGCGTCCGCAACCGCGAGATCACCGAGTTAGATCCGCAATCGGTACCTGCGCGTTCCGCAGCCGTCCATCGCCCGATCACCATCCCCTCGTTACCGGATCTCGGCGGTTCTCCGCAGCAAACCTTTGACGACCTCGCGGGTTCAAGGCTACCATCCAGAGGATGGCCGTGCCAACGGCCCATGCTGACCCGGAACCCCGACGAGCGATGTCGCGCAGCGAACCGTGGGTGGTGGTGGCGACGTACGGCGCGGTGTGGGAGGCCGATTTCGCGGCGGAAACGCTGCGCGAAGCGGGGATCCCGGCACTGGTCGACAACGGGCCCAACGTCGCCATCTTTGGCCCCGGCTTTCAGGGCGGGTCGCAGTTTGGCGTGCGGGTGCGCGTGCCCTGGCACCGCGAGCGCGACGCGCACGACCTGCTGGACGACGACGCGCCGGACAACGGCGGTGATGAACCGGCCGACCCACTTCCCGGAGGCGCCATGACCCCGCGCATCCTCATCTTTCTGCTGGCGTTCGCGGCTGCCTGCTCCGACGGTCCCTCCAACGGCGGCCCGCCCGCGGGGGACACCAGCATCCGCCTGCAGCGTGTGGCCGAAGGGCTGCAGTCGCCCGTGCAGCTTGCGGCGCCCGCGAACGATGCGCGGCTGTTCATCGTAGAGCAGCCGGGGCGCATCCGCATCGTGCAGAACGGAACGCTGCTCCCCACGCCCTTTCTGGATGTCACGGCCAAAGTATCCGCCGGGGGCGAGCGGGGGCTGCTGAGCGTGGCGTTCCATCCGCACTACGCCTCCAACGGCACCTTCTTCGTCAACTACACCGACACGCGCGGCGACACCCGCATCGAGCGCTACCGGGTGAGTGCCGACCCCAACCGCGCCGATCCCGCCACGGCGGAGCTGGTGCTGAGCGTCGCGCAGCCGTACAGCAACCACAACGGCGGGCTGGCGGCGTTCGGGCCCGACGGAAAGCTGTACATCGGGATGGGCGACGGGGGCGGCGGCGGCGACCCGGACGAGACGGGGCAGGACCCGCTGCACCTGCTGGGCAAGCTGCTGCGCATCGACGTGGACGCGGGGCGGCCGTACGCCATCCCCGCCGACAATCCGTACGCCGGCGGCACCAGCCCGCGGCCGGAGATCTGGGCGTCGGGGCTGCGCAACCCATGGCGTTTTTCGTGGGACCGCACGGCCAACCTGCTGTACGTGGCCGACGTGGGGCAGAACCGGCTGGAGGAAATCAACGTCGTCCCGGCAGGTCAGGGCGGGATGAACTACGGGTGGGACGTGATGGAGGGATCGGACTGCTTTGAGCCCTCCACCGGCTGCGACCGCACCGGCACGATGCTGCCCGCGTTGGAGTACACACACTCCGACGGCTGCTCCGTCACCGGCGGCTTCGTGTATCGCGGGCAGGACATTCCCGCGCTGCGCGGCCAGTACTTCTATTCGGACTTCTGCCAGGGCTGGCTCCGCAGCTTTCGCTACACGAACGGCGCGGCCACGGACGCGCGCTCGTGGGAGGTGGATAACGTGGGCAACATCTCGTCGTTCGGCGAGGACGCGCGCGGCGAGCTGTACCTGACTTCGCACGATGGCGGCGTCTACAAGATCGTCTCGGGCACCTGAACGAACGGATATCACGCGGAGACGCGGAGGGCGCGGAGGGCGCGGAGAGGAACAACATAAGGAGCGGACGCCGAGGAAACCCTCCGCGTCCGTTTGTCGTTTGCCGCACGCCCGGTTGAGCAGTCATCCTGAGGGAGGCGCCGCGCTGCATCCTGCTTGTATGATCATGATACCGAATCCGCAAAAACAGTGGTTGTGGACGATCGCTGTCATCCTGAGGAAGGCGCCCACCCCGAACCTTCGGCAAAGCGCAGCAGCCCGTGCGCCGACTGAAGGATCTTTATCGGAAACGGGCGGGGTTTCTCGCGCCAAAGCCAGTCGTAGCCGACAGGATGGTGCGCCCAGCGTAGAGATTCTTCGGTCGGCGCCAAGCTTTCCAGCGAGACGGAGAGCTTTGCGCGGCGCCTCCCTCAGAATGACACCGTTTGCCGGATCCCTATCACCATTCTTTTTGCGGATTCGGTATGATGCAGCTTGGCGCCGACCGAAGGACCTTGCCGGCAGAGCCGAAGGGCTGGATTTCCGCGGAAGGGCATGCCCCACGATGGCGGAGAGAGGTCCTTCGGTCGCGCGCAAGCTCTTCTGCAGGTTCTGGTTACACGGGGTGCGCTCCCTCAGGATGACTCGACTTGCTTTCCAGTCTAAAGGTTTGGCAACCACCCGGCTCAACGTTTCCCTTGCGGAGGGGAACCCGGAGGGTGCAAATTTTTCAGCACATCCAGATGGCGCCAACCCGCTCCGGCGCACCACGTCCCGCACCCGCCCACAACCCATGCGCATCCGCCTTTCGCACCTGACCGCCCTGGCCGCGCTGGCGCTTGCCGCCGCGCCGGCCCACGCGCAGGAACGGCGCCCGCTTACGGCGCTGGACTTTTACCATCTCAAGAACGCCGGCGCCGTGAACCTGTCGCCCGACGGGCAGCGGGCAGTGTTCGTGGTCACCGAGGTGGACAGCGCGCAGAACCGCTACCGGCGCGACCTGTGGATCGCCAACACCGACGGCAGCGGACTGCGGCGGCTCACCTGGACCAACGCGCGGGGGATCGGGGCGCCGCGGTTCTCGCCGGACGGGCGGATGATCGCCTTTACCCAGTCGCGCGGGGAGGGGCCGGGGCAGGTGTGGATCCTTCCCCTGGCCGAGGGCGGCGAAGCGTGGCCGCTCACCGACCTGGAGACGGGCGCCGGCGCGCCGGTGTGGTCGCCGGACTCGCGCCGCATCGCCTTCATGTCGCAGCTCACCCCCGAGCAGCTGGCACAGTCCGACTCAACGGCGGCGGACAGCGCCAAGAAGGCGGATGAGGCCAGGATCGACGCGGCGGCCATCCGCAACATCGACGACAACCGCGCCGCCGCGCTGGCCGCCATCCGCGCCAAGCTGGCCGCCAATGCCCGCGAACAGGACCCGCGCGTGGTCACCCGCCTGGGCTACCTGGGCGAGACCAGCATCGAGGACGAAAGCTACGGCCAGATCTACGTGGTCGAGGTGCGGCAGGGCGCCAAGCCCGTCCAGCTGACGCGCGCGGCGTACGGCATCGGCGCGCCGGAGTGGACGCCGGCGGGCGACTCGCTCATCTACAGCGCCGGGCCGCCGCGCACCGCCGGGCTGCACCCGGACTACGAGCTGGAAAGCGACCTGGTGATCGCCGCCGCGGACGGCCGCGGTCGCCCGCGCACCATCGCCGAGGCGGGGACGGGCGAGGACGGAGCAAGCTTTTCGCCGGACGGCCAGCACATCGTCTACATCCGCTTTGCCACGGACCCCAACTCGTTCACCGCCACCGACGCCGAGCTGGTGGTGATGCGGCGCGACGGCAGCAACCGGCGCAGCATCACCGGGCCGATGGACCGCGCGCCCAACGGATTCACCATCACCTCCGACGGGTGGCTGTACTTTACGACGCCGTCGGAGGGCTCGGTGCCGCTGTACCGCACGCGGCTGGACAACATCAACCCGCAGCCGGTGGTGCAGGGACCGCGCGGCGTGCTTTCGTTCGACGCGGCGGGCGGGCGCATCGCCTGGTCGGAGATGAACCCGCGGCGCCCCAGCGACGTGTACACGGCGGACGCGGCGGGCGCGGGCGAGCGGCGGCTGACCACGCTGAACGATTCGCTGCTGGCGCAGGTGTACGTGAGCGACTACCACGAGATTCGCTATCCGTCGTTCGACGGCCGCCGCGCGCACGGCTGGTACCTGCTCCCCATTAACCATCGTCCCGGCCGGCGGGCGCCGCTGGCGGTGGAGATGCACGGCGGTCCGCACGCCATGTGGGGCCCGGGCGAGGCCAGCATGTGGCTGGAGTACCAGATGCTGGCGGGCGCCGGGTACACGGTGTGGCTGTCCAACCCGCGCGGCTCGTCGGGCTACGGCAACGAGGGGCTGCGCGCCATCCGCCGCAACTGGGGCACGCCGCCCGCGCAGGACGTGCTGATCGGCGCGGACAGCGTGATCGCGCGCGGGCTGGCGGACCCGGCTCGGCAGGTGATCACGGGCGGCAGCTACGCGGGGTACCTGACCACGTGGATCATCGCGCGCGAGGCGCAAACGCGCTTCAAGGCGGCGGTGGCGCAGCGCGGCGTGTACGACCTGGGCATCTGGTACGGCTCGTCCAACACCTGGCGGCTGTTCGAGGGCGAGTTCGGCACGCGGCCGTGGGAGGACCCGGAGATCACGCGCGCGCAGTCGCCGCTTACGTACGTGGCCGACATCCGCACGCCGCTGCTGCTGCTGCACGCCGACACCGACTTTCGCGCCACCATCGCCAGCGCCGAGGCGCTGTACCGCGCGCTGACGGTGCTGGGCCGGCCGGTGGAGTTCGTCCGCTACCCGCGCGAAGGCCACGAGCTTACCCGCAGCGGCGAGCCGGGGCACCGCATCGACCACATGCTGCGCATCCTGGAGTACTTCGAACGCCACATCACGCACTGATTGTGGCGGATGGATGACGGGCGTGAGTCGCGGGGCCTCTTGTTGTGAGCGGGTGAACGGGTGAGCGGGTGAGCTGGTGAGCGGGTGACTGGATCGAGTCTGGGCCGGGCACGTGCGCGGCCGCCTGCCGGGGCGAATAAATTCGCGGCAACAACTACACGAAGTCCACCTGCGTGGACTCGGCGGCCGGACCGTGTGCGGCGTTCCAAGCACCTGCGCGTCCGCAACCGGACCGCACCATGAGCACCCCCCGCAGTTCTCCCCTCTCCGTGAGGAACGAACGGGGAGGGCCGGGGGAGGGGCACCCCCGCGGACGCAGTTCGATCCTTCCCCGTCCCTAGAACGTCCCGCTATCCGCTTCCGCCTCCGCCGCGGTTCCGCCGGCTGGCGGCGGCATGCCGAAGATCCCCACGGAGTCCGTCATCACCTTTACCGTATCGCTGGCGGGGCGCTTGATGCGGCCGCCCGTGCAGTACTGCTGCACCACCTGGGCTACGTTGCGGCAGATGGCGTCGTCGCCGCAGCGGGCGGTCTGCCACTCCACGGTGCGGCGCAGAGAGCCCTGTGGAGGCACGTCGTCGCAGAACGCGGGGGTCTGGCGGGCGAACTCCAGGCACGTGCGCATGTATGCCCCCACCGAAAAGCTTCCCGCCACGGTCATGCTGCCGGCCGCACGCTGCTTGGCCTGCTCAAAGCACGCAGCCTCGTCGTTGCTCACGCCAAACCGCGCGCCCTCGCGCGCCGCCACCACGGCCTCGGCCTGAAGCTCGGGGCTGTTGCGCTTCCACCAGATGCCGGTGGCCACCACGGCCACGATCCCCAGCAGCAGCAGCACGCCGCAGCCAATCAACCCCACGCGCAAGCACCCGCTGCGCCGCTCGGGACGCGGCGGCGGGGGCGGGATGTGGGACGAGTGCAGGGACGAACGCGGGTTCTGCGGATCGCTCATCGGACGGTGCGGACGGGGTGGCGGCTTGCGGCGCGAGGGGAAGAATGGGAGCGAGCGGGGGCGGTTGTCCAGCGGGCGGCGTCAATCCTCCTCGAACGACTCCAGCATCCGCGCCTGCTCACGCCGGGCGATGGCCTGCAGCGCGGCGTCCCAGGTGATGCGGTCGGTCATGGCCGTGGCCTGCGCCTCGATCCAGATCTCGCGCAGCACCACGGCCATCAGCCCCACCGCCTGCCGTTCCCGCGTGCGCCGCAGTTCCGCCGTGCGCCGGGCAAGCGGCACCAGCTCTTCGGGGATGTCGGCCTCGGGATGCAGCCAGGCGCGCCCCGCCGTTTCGTCCGTGCGGCCTTCGCCCGGATCCTCCGGTTTGGCGCCGGGGCGGCGGTAGCGGTGCGGATCGGCGGAGATGCGGACGGCGATGCTTCCCTCGGCGAACGGCTGCCACCAGTCGATCAATCCGCCGTTCAGCTCCTCCAGCAGCTTTTCGACCGCGGCACGGATGGGGCCCTTGCGGCCGTGCTCGCGCCGCGCGCGCTCCACGATCAGCAGCAGGTCCGCGCCCGGCTGCTCGTGCGCGAACGACTGGATCCAGCGCAGCGCCCGCTGCCGCGCCGTCTCCGGCCCCTCGCCCTGCAGGTCCAGCCGGCGCGTGGGCGGGTAGTGGCGTGCCTCAAATTCGCGGGAAAGCTCGTTCAGCCGCATGGGGCCAGAGTGCGAAAGTGCGAAAGTGCGAGAGTGCGGAAGTACGCAGGGACGGGGCCGCGCCTTCAGCAGGTACCAGGGATTCGCTTTCTCATCGGCGACTGCAGGCTATCCCGTTTGTTCCGGATGCGGACGCGCATGCGTTTGGAACGCGCACGCGGCCGGGCCGCCGAGTCCGCGCAGGCGGACTTTGCGTTTTCCAAGCGGCGAATTCATTCGCTCACGCGGGCGGACGGCTCGTTGCCGGATGAGAATCGCAATGAGCATCAATCGGCCCGGTTCAGGCCCGGCCGACGAGCATCGCGGCGGAACGTCGATTGCACTCGTCTGCCGTCCTGCACCGGACGCACAGCAAAGGGAGGCACGGAATGCAATACGACCGGGGAGAATATAGCCGCGATTTTCAGACGGGACGCGGCGGATACGGAGGCGACTTTCAGACGGGGCGCGGCGGGTACGGCGGCGACTTTCAAGCGGCACGCGGCGGGTACGGACGCGACTACCCGATGGCCCGCGCCAGCGGCCCGCCACGCGGCTACGACTACGGCCTGCGCGGCTACAGCCAGACGGCGCCCACGCGGCGCCCCGTCCCGCTGCGCACGTATGGGCGCGGGGGATACGACCGCGGCTACTTTGGGCAGCCCGCGCTGCCCAACCGGGTAACCCAGCGGTACAACCGCGAGTACGTGCACCCCGAGCCCAACCGGCTGGAAACCAACTACGCCCCGTTTGGCGGGGACGTGGAAGACCGCATCGTGGACCATACCGGCTACCGCGGCGCGTACAGCACGCAGGGCGGCTCGCGCACCTGGCGCGGCGGCAACCTGCCCATGGGCTGGGAGCGCGAAGCCGCGTACGGCGGCCGCTACGACCGCGAGTTCCGCGGCTACGGGCGCGACTACTACGGCCCGATGCGGTAGCGTCGGCGTGATTCGACGGAGAATGGAGCAGGGGCGGCGCACGGTGCGCCGCCCCTCTTTGTTGAACTGCCCGGTGCCCACGTTCAAGTGCCGGAAGATTCGGTACTGGGCACCTGAACCTTGATCCTTGAACCTGCCCTTACTCCTACGCGGCCCTCCCGCGCGGACGGCCGCGGCCGCCGCGCTCATCTACACGAAAGCGCCGGCGGCGGCCCCCGTGGCGCTTCCATCCATCCAGCGAGACGACCGCCGCGTCTTCGTCCTCCTCCTCCGCGTGGCCCAGGTAGGGCTGGCGGCCGGAATCCGGGCGTCGCGCTTCGGGGGTACGGTGGGCGCGGCTGCGCTCGCGCTCCAGCTCCATGAACACCTGCTCCGCCGGCGCATCCCACAGCAATGCCAGCGTGCCGATGAGCGTCGCCAGGCCGCGGGCGATGGTATCCGCATGGCGCCCCCCCTCCATGGGCAGCGAACCGGGGAGCGGGCAGCTGGGGCCGGACAACACCGACGCCCGGTCGCGCGCCCGCTCGATGCGCACGCCCGCCGCCGTCATGATGCGCCGCGCCGCGTAGCGCCTGCGATGCAGCCGACGGCCGGCACACAGGCGCTCCAGCTGCTCGCGCCAGGTGGCGCCGCAGGCGGAGCTTTCCGCCAGCAGCCACACGGCGGCGTACAGCTCCGCAAACACGCGGACGTCGATCTGGCGAACGGTTTCGGGGGGAAGCGCGGACAGATAGTCCAGAAACGCCAGGATTCGCCGCGGGCGGGCGAGAAGGAAGAGAACGACTTCCTGGCAGCCGCGCCGCTGGTTGCACGCGGCGCAGGCGGGAACGATGATGCGAGCGTCTTTCCTGCGGCCCCCGCGGGCGCGAGGGATGACGTGCTCTCGGGTCAGGGGTCGGTCCGGGGCCGCGGGGGCCCGGCAGTACACACACTTTCCGGTCTTGATGCGGTGCTCCAGCTCCCGCTGCAGCGTGCCGCCCGTTCCGTTTCCTCGCACGTGGGCTCCCGTTGGGAAAGGAGGCGGCGGATTGCGACAGATCCGCCGTGTGCGCCCTCACGCAGCCGTCTCGCGGACCTTGCCGCGCGAGGGATGTTGGTCCTGCCTGATGGAAACGATAAGGAACTTCGATGCCAGATGTCCGTGCGTCATGTAACACGCCTGCGACGCGTCCGTCTCTATCTTCTACCTCGCTTCTGCTTCAGGTGTTTCAGCGCCGGAGTGTTGAGCAAGAGCGCGACGGGTTGCGATCCGGACCGTGGATCGGAGGCATGATCCACAATATGTAGTGCAGTACGATTGCACAACAGAATTATTTTTCGATGAGCGGATCAGCACTGGCGGCCGCGCGGCGTTCCATCGCCCGGCGGTGGCGGTCCAGCGTACCGTCGCGCCGAGATTCCCCGCAACCGGTGCGGGTGCGGACGTTCCAGCCAATGCGGTCCACGCGGGCGGTGTCTTCGGCAGTTCTGGCTCGTGCGTACCGGGCCAAACAGAGTTCCATGCGCCGGTCCCAGTGGCCGACCATGAACCATCCTGCCAGCGCGAGCAGCAGGGTCACCACCAGCACCGCGGGCGCACGCTCCCGCAGCAGCATCGGGATCAGGGATCGGCGGTTGCGCCTGCGATTTATCGTCATCCTGTTCGACATGCGGAGCAACGTGCGGCAATACCCCTGCGCCACAGTTTGCGCTACGCCATCGCCATCACCTGTGTTTCACTTGATCAGAGTAGATTCCCGAACTCCCAAACGCCGACTTCCTGAGGCTGACATGAGCATGAGAGGGTGTCGCTAAACCGGCTACACGCGCTGACTTCTTGAGGGAGGCGCCGCTCCGCAATCTCATCCCGAATGCGGAAAAACAACATCGGAAGGTACAGAGGGACGGAGAACAGCCAGAGGAACAGAGATGATCAGCGTTCCTCCTCTGTTCCTCTGGTTGTTCTCTGTCCCTCTGTATCCTGACCTCTGTTTCCTTTAGTCCGACTTGATGTGAGGTGTTTTGCCGGATCTGGTATCATTCCCCGCGAAGGGTTGGCCGCTGACCGAAGGGGCCTTCTGCCTGACGGAGGGACGTGAACGGCTCCCGAGGGTCGAGCCTGGCGCGACCCGGCAAAGATCCTTCGGTCGCGCGCAAGCTTGTGAGGTTGCGAGAGTTGCGGCGCGCGCTCCCTCAGGATGACATCGAGCCGCCGGGAGCAGACAGGTTCGCGGAACGCAGAACCGCCCGCGGGGAGGTGTCCCCGCGGGCGGTTCTCGATCGGTCGGAGCCGATCCGACAATCCGGATCAGTACCAGGTGGTCAGGTCGATGCCCTGGTAGTAGTGATGCAGGATCTCTTCGTAGGTGAAGCCCTTTTCGGCCATCCCCACCGCGCCGGTCTGGCTAAGGCCCACGCCGTGGCCCCATCCGCCGCCGAACGCCTCGAAGCCTTCCACCTCGCCCGTCCTGCGGTCGATGATGGGCTCGATGACGAACAGCGTGCTGAGCAGGCTGCTGAAGCTGCCGTCGGCGTTCACGTACTTGAGCGACGTGCGGACGCGGTCCTTGGTGTCGGCAAAGGTACCCGCCTCGGTAACGTACTCGATGAGCTTCACGCGGCCGCTGTTGCTGCGCTCCACCACGTTGATGGCCAGCACCCGGCCCACGTCCTGGCCGGCGTACAGCGAGATCACGTCGCTCATCTCGTCCGCCGTCCACTCGAAGCTCCAGCGGTGGTACTTGCTCCAGTCCGCCTCGAAGTCGCCGTTCTTCTTGCCGCGCAGCGAGGGGCCCTTGTGCGCCTTGAGCGAATCCAGCACGTGCTGGCTGTTGCCGTGCTGGTGGTCGCGCACGCCGCGCAGGTAGGGGATGGGATCGGAGTTGTACACGTCCTCGTTGTTGGCCGTGTAGCCGCCGCTGGTGGAGCTGAACAGCGCCTGGATGAGCTTGCCCTGGTACACGGCCACCACGCCGGCCGTGGCGTCGACGGCGGCGTTGCTCACCGGGTGCTCGGCGCTGTAGCCGCCGTACACCTGGTCGGTGGTGGTGGGCAGCAGGTCGTACCCGTCGGCCGCGCGCTTGCCCAGACCGCTGAGCGCGTAGGTACGGGCGGCCACGGCCTGCGCCTTTTGCGCTTCGATCTCGCCGTACGGAACGGGAGGCAGCTCGCGCGGCACCACGCCGTACAGGTACTGCTCGATGGGCAGCTCGTTGATGCCGGCCAGCGTTCCCGCGCTGTTGCGCGCCACCTCGCCCGTGCCGCGGTACGGCAGGGTGCCGATCTTTACCAGCCCGTCCGAGGAGGTCAGCACCACGGGGCCGCTGCTGACCGCCTGCGCCGAGCCCGTGTTCACCCGGTACTGGGTAACGCCGGTGACGATGGTGATCTGGCGCCAGAACGCGTCGGCGGCGGCCAGCCCCTGCGAGATGAGCAGGTTCTTGTAGTTGTTGCGCTCGGTAAAGCTGGCGCTCACGGGAAAGCTGCCGATCAGCAGCCGCGTGCACGCCGGGATCACCTCGGTCATGGTGGGGTGCCCCAGCGCCTGCGCGGCCGCGATCTGCGCGGCGACGGCGGACGCGGAGCCGCACATCACCTGCAGGCGCCAGCGCGTCTCGCTTACCGAGCCCGCCTCGAGCGTGACGGTGGCGGACACGCCGCCGGTGCCGGAAAGGAGGGTGGCGCCGGTCGTCTTGTTGGTGAACGTCCAGTCCGCCGCGCTGCCCAGCGTCACGCTGGTGGACGTGGGGATCACGCCGATACGGATGTTGCCGTTCCACGCGGTGGCGGCCACGCCCTCATCCAGCGAGGGGCCGCCGGCGCGGGCGCCGGGGCCGGTGGGGTCCATGTCGGAGCAGGCGCCCAGCGCCAGGAACAGCGCGGCGGCCGGCACGGCGAGCCGGCTTCGCAGGAAGGTCATCAAGGCCAGTTCGGGGGACGCAGGGGATGGATTCCGGACGCGGGGGAAAGCGGCCGGGCGAACCCCTACTTACGTACAAAATTCGCGATTTGTCAACCTCCGGAGCGAACGCGGCCCGGCACACGGTTGGAGGGGGGAGAAGCCCGAAATCCACCTCCGCGCGGGCGCGCAAAAGCCGCGTCACGTCGTACTGCCAACACTGCTCGGGTAGACCCACCGCGCCACCGCACGTACCTTGTGGCGCCGTCCTCATCCATCCCGATCGCCCGTTCCCCTCCCCTTCTTCTCCTCCGACCCGCGATGACGCAGCTTCGCCCTTGCGCCTGGCGCGCCGCACCTGCCCGGCCGTAGCCATGCAGGCGGATTCCACGCACCCCGGCCTTTTGCGCGCGCAAGTGCTGATGGAGCAGCGCCGCTACCGCATGGCCGAAGACGAGCTGCGCAAGGCGCTGCGCGACCAGCCCGAAAGCGCCGCGCTGCACGCGTACCTGGCCCTGTGCATGGCCGAGGACCCGGCACGCCGCAAGGAGGCGATGGAGGAGGCGCTGTGGGCCACGGCGTACGACCCCGTGCTCCCCACCGGCTGGTACGTGCTGTCGCTGCTGCAGAGCCGGCAGGGTCTCGTCATCGAAGCCGAAAAGACGGCCCGCCTGGCGCTGGGGCTGGCGCCGGAGATGCCGCCGCTGCTGCTGCACCTGGCGGTGCTGATGATGGACCGCGAGCGGTACCGGGACGGTCTGGAGTTCGCCGAGCGCGCACTGGCGCTCACCCCGAGCGACGCCGGCGTGCTGATGACCGCCGGAGCCCTGCGCTCGCGGATGGGGCGGCACGCGGAGGCGGAGGCGGATTTCGCGCGGGCCCTGGCGCTGGCACCGGACGACCACGCCGTACAGGCGAACGCCGGGTGGGCCGCGCTGCGCCGGGGCGACCCGCCCGCGGCGCTGCGCCACTTTCGCGCCTCGCTGCAGCGCGAACCTGGGGAAAAGACCGCGCAGCGCGGGCTGCTGGAGGCGCTGCGTGCGCGCAATCCGCTGTACCGCGGCTTTCTGCGCGTGGCGCTGCGGGTGTACTGGATCCCGCAGTTCATGAGGTGGGTCGCGATCGCCGTGGCCGTGACGCTGCTGGCGTACGTGTCCGTACTCGACCTGCCCTTGTGGCTGCTCCTGCCGCTGCAGGCAGCCGTCATCGGCATCGCCGTCTTTACCTGGACGGCAAAGCCGCTGGCGGACCTGCTGATGCTCTCCGACCCGGCGGGGCGCGCCGTGCTGGCTACGGCGCAGAAGGTGGCGGCGGTGGCCACGGCGGTGCTCCTGGCGGGGGCCGCGCTGCTGGGCCTGGCGTGGGTCCTGGGCGCGCCCAAGGGCACGGGGATGGCCGCCATCTTTGCCATCCTCTTCACCATCCCGCCCACCACGGCGCCGCGGCTGCCGCCGGGCCGCTGGTGGATGGCGCTGGGCGCCTGGACCGCGCTGCTCGCCGTGTTCGCGGCGATGGCCGTGCTGCACCACGCGCGCGGCACCGGCGACCCGGGATTCTGGGTGGGGATCACCGTGGGCGGGTTGGGCATGGCGGACGTGATGATCCACACCGCGGCCGAGACACGCCGCTGACGCGGTGCGCCGCCGCGGCAGCGTCACGTCGAGTACAGCAAGCCGCCAGGGTCACTCCGCACAGATCGTGGAGGTGGGACGGTCCCCTGAAACCGGGCCCGGTTCATACCGAATCCAAAAAAGATTTTGCACGCAGAGGGAGCAGAGGAAGCAGAGAAAAGCGGGGATTTCCCAGGCAGTTCTCTGCTTCCTCTGCTCCCTCTGCGTGAGAACCTGCAGTTGGGGAATATGATACCATCTCCCGGATTTCGATGTGCAGTGAGGGGAACGATTTTCACGCGGAGGCGCGGAGAAAACGGAAGAGGCGCGGAGGGAACGCCCAAAACGCCTCCGCGCCTCAAATCAGTTCCTCCGCGCCTCCGCGTGATGTTTTTCCGTCGTTCCTCTGATTGCACAACGAACTGCGAGAAAGGGTATGAGTGTATTCGCGGATTCGGTACCACACCTGCGCGGAGAGCGCGGCGTGTCGCACCGGCGGAAGCGCATCCACCGCCCTCACCCCGGAGCCAGGGGACCGCAACTCGTCCAGGCGCCACCCCGGATCCCCCGGCGTGGCGCCTTTTCTCGGCCCATCCACCAGGCTCGGATCGTCGTCTCTCGGGGCAGTCACAGCCCATGCGTCCGCGCCCGTGCTCCGGCCGGTCCGATCCGGATGGCCAGCACCGGCCCGCACTCCGGCCGCACGCGCACCGCGGATGCCCCCGCACGTCGTCTTAGCCACCCTGTAGCTGCGCCAGCCGGTGCCGCACCGCATCGAGCTCGGGACGAAGCTCGGGGTCGGGATCACGCCAGATGTCCAGGACGGCTTCGTAGTGCCAGACGGCCTCCCGGCGGTCGCCCAGGCGCTCGTGGATCTCCGCCCTGCGCAGGTGCGCGGGGGCCAGGTAGGGCAGGTCGTACGCGATCGGCTCCGGAAAGGTGGCGTACCACCGCAGCGCCTCGCGCAGGCGCCCCGCGGCGTGCAGCATCTCGGCCCTGAGCCACCGCGTGTGCGGGGCGCGGCCGTCCAGCGGCACCGGGGGCAGGTCTTCCGCCGCCGCCACCCTGCCGATCCCCGCCCCCCGGCCGCCGGCCGGAGCCGCGTCGGCGAAGCCGGTGCGGGCGCGTACCCGCTCGGCAAGCGCCTGCGTTTCGGGCGCAGGCTCCACCTCCAGCTCTTCGCGCAGCCGCTGCGCCAGCTCGGCGTAGGCCAGCAGGGCGGCCGCGCGGTCGCCGTTGCGGTCCAGCAGCTCCATCAGCGCCCGCGCGGCACCCTCGTCCAGCGGCGCCAGCTCGGCGGCGCGGCGCGCCCAGCGGACCGCCTCGTCGGCCCGCCCCGCGGCCACCTCGCGCTCCGTCAGGCCGCGCGCCGCGTCGGCGGCGCGCGTCCGCAGGCGCTCCCGCTCCCTCGCCAGCCAGCGCTCAAACTCCAGCGCATCGTCCAGCAGAAGCCCCGGAAGCAGGTCTCCCCGGTACAGTTCCAGCGCGCGCTCCGCCTCACCCGCCGCCAGCGCCTCCTCGAACTCCACCGCGTCGCACCACACGCGCTCGCGGCTCATCCCCACCTCGTCCGCCCCGCGGCTGAGGATCGCGCCCGCGCCCAGGGACGCGCGCAGGTAGTGCAGCGACTTGCTCAGGGCGTTGCGCGCGTGCTTCTCATCCCGTTC
Organism: Longimicrobium sp.; assembly: GCF_048594345.1. Lineage (GTDB taxonomy): Bacteria > Gemmatimonadota > Gemmatimonadetes > Longimicrobiales > Longimicrobiaceae > Longimicrobium. Next base: position 48,205 of record NZ_JBMDXM010000097.1, on the reverse strand, counting down.
AGGCCAGAACATGGCGAGCAGCGTATCGCGCCGGTGAAAGGTGCGCGGGGCGGCAAGGGCCAGGTAAGCGAGAAGGGCGAACCGTTTGGGCTGGGCGACGACCGAGTGCACCGCGGCCCCGGCGGGCGACAGAAGGTCGGAGCCGGCAAGCAGATGAAGGCGGAACATCGGATGGAAGAGACAGGGCAGAGCCAGGGAACTCACTTTCCGCATCCTAGTGCGCGGCTCCCCCAACGGCCAGTGCCGGCGGGGATACGCAACCGCCCCCGGCTTCGGGGAGCGTTCGTCATCGCCGCACACCGGAAGGAGGTGGAAAACGGGGCGCGCCGCGCCCCCCCGGGCTCCGGTTCACGCCGGAAAGAGGGAAGTACCAGGACGCACGGCGGGCCTGCGATCACGCCGTGCCACACAGCTACGCCACAACCACTACCGCAAAACGACAATGGAACAGACCATCACCCCCACCGACCGCCGGGCCATCGATGAGCACATCCGCTCGCTCGAGTACGATCCCGCCGTCCTGCTTTCCGTGCAGCGCGAAGGGAGCGTCGAAAAGGCGCCGGCCGCGCGGCGCGAGCGGACCAACAACGCCGTCATCGTCACCACCCGGACGGAGCGCTCGCTGCGCAGGAACCTGTCGGACGTCGTCATCCTGCGCCCCACCGCCGGCGTCATCTACCCCGGTGCCCTGGTGCGCGTGGACCAGCGGCTTCGCGACGGCCAGCCCACCCCCGTATCGCTGCCGCGCGGGCCGATGACCCTGTCCGTGGACCTTCCCGGCCTGCAGAACGGACGTCGCCGGGTAGACGACGTGTCGCACTCCTCGGTGCAGGACACCCTGAACGCCATGCTGGAGGAGTGGAACGCCAACCCCGCGTCGCAGGGATACGTGAACGCGGCGCGGTCCATCGTCAACGTCGAGGCCGCCTTCTCGTCACAGCAGGTGGCGCTGGAGCTGGGCTTCAGCGCCGACTGGGCCGGCGGCGGCGCCTCGGCGCAGCTGGACGCGGGCCACGACCGCAGCAGGACGAGCATCCTGGCGTTCTTCAAGCAGGTCTTCTACACGGTCACCATGGATGCGCCCAACCGCCCGTCGGACGTGTTTGCCCCCGACGTGCCGCTGGAAGAGGTGCGCCGGGCCGTCAGCGCGGCCCACCCGCCGGCGTACATCCGCAGCGTGGACTACGGGCGCATCCTGATGCTGAGGGTGGAGTCGTCGGCCCGCCGCAGCCACGCGAGCCTCAAGGCCAGCTTTCAGCAGATGATGAAGGGCGTGGAGGTGGGCGCCAACGCGGGCGGCGGCTTCTCCGACGAGTTCAGCGACCTCAGCATCACGGCGGTCGCCATCGGCGGCGGCGCGGAAAGCTCGGCGAGCTTTTCCGGGAACGCGCAGGACCTGCACCGGCTTAGCGACTACATCACCCGCGACGCCACCTACCGCCGCGACAACCCCGGCGCCCCCATCTCGTACGTGACGGCTTTCCTCAGGGACAACGAGGTGGCCACCATGGGCTTTACGACGGACTACACGGAGATCGAGCAGCGGGAGCACCCCAACGGCTTTATCCGGCTGCGGCACGCCGGCGGGTACGTGGGCAAGTTCGAGGTCACCTGGCAGGAGCCGGACGAGAACCTGAATTACCAGGACAGGAAGTGGGAGTCGGGAAACAAGACGGCCGGCTTTACCCAGCAGCTGGACCTTCCCGGTGACGCCCGCAACCTGCGCATCCGCGGACTGGCCATGACCGGCCTGGTGTGGGACCCGTGGGGCGAGGCGATCAACGTCACCGAGAGCGGACCCACCAACAAGTGCTACCGGATCACGGGAACCACCCTGAACCGCGGCTGGGACAACCACTGCTGAGGCGGCGTGGCGGCGCCGGGCGGACGCCTGGAAGGTCCGCCCGGCGCCGGACGCCTGTCTCGTCGTCCACGAGCGAGAGGAGTTGTCACATGAGCTTTCAGGACCTGTACACGGATACCAAGAAGACGTCCGCCCTCGGCTTTCATCCCGCCATGGCGGTCACCCAGAACGGAAACTGGGACCCGCAGCTGAATGCCCTGGTTCAGCTCGCCACGCAATTCGGCTTTGGCGGTGACATGGCGGATGCGCGGGACTTTGCCTTCCAGGACATCCCCGGGCTTCCCCTGTGGACCAAAGGGGAAGCGACCGGAATCCACGCCGAAGTGCTGATCATCCGGGCGTGGCTCGCCCAGGAGATCCTTGAAAACCATCAGTCCGTCCATCAGGCGATCGCGGCGCTGCGGGGGCGCGAAATCTACGCCTCGCAACCGGCGTGCTGGTGCTGCGCGCGGCTCATGAGCGACTGGAGAATCGTCTATGACGCGGCGCGGGAGGGCCACAAGCCGCTGACGGGGTGGCGCCATCCGCTGGCCGCACAAACGACCCCGAACACCAAGATCCCGGCCACCGCAAGGCAGATCACGTCCGCGTGGATCGCGCAGCAGGCCCCCTGACCACCCAACGAGCAACAACAGGAGAATCCCGGAATGAGCGCGACTACGCAGGGCTATGTACTCGCCGACCAGAAATGGAAACTGGTCAAGAAGGCAGTGGGAGAAGTGCGCGGGTTGACGAAGTCAAAGGAGAGCCACGCCGAACGGGTGGCCTACGCCGAGCTGTCCGGCCCCAGCGAGGTGTACCTGCTGGTGCAGGACGCGTTTCCCTGCTTCGACCACTGCCACCAGTTCTTCATTCGCGAATCCGAGAAGCACAACATCATCATCAAGGTGACGAAGGACGGCACCTACGACGGGGGGAGCTACGTGCAAGCGAAGCTGCTCCCCGGTCTGGGCACCTACCCGTGCTACCTCTTCTACTTCCGCGGGAACGCCACCGCCAGCGCCGGGCAGCCGGTTCCCCCGAACGGGTTCCCCAAGCACCCGGACCTGACGAACGTGTAGCTCGCGGACGGGGAGGCCCGCGGCGCGCACCCACCGGAACCTAGTGCCCGGGCCACCGGCCGGTTACATTGAACGAGCAAGCCGCCAGGGGTACTTCGCGCGTGCGCGGAGTTGAGACAGTCCCTTGGAACCTGATCCGGTTCACACCGGCGTAGGGAGCGCGGCGTGTCGCACGGACGGAATCCGCATCCGCCGCGCCCTCGAACAGGGCCGGAGGACCGTATTCCGTCCAGGCGCCACCCCGGATCCCCGGCGTGGCGCCTTTTTCGTTGCCTGGCGCCCGGCGGGGTTCGTCTCTCTCCCATCCATCGTGACCCGGATCGTCCCTCTCCCGCAGCAGTCCACGGAGACGCAGATGATCCATCGAGCCCGCCCCGAGCCCCCCGCCACCCCCGCCGCCGACTACGGCGACGCGTTCCCCGCCAGCCGCAAGGTGTACGTCGAAGGGCGCCACGGCATCCGCGTCCCCATGCGCGAGATCGTGCTGAGCGGCGGCGAGCCCCCGCTGCGCGTGTACGATACCAGCGGCCCGGTGGGAACGGACGTACGCCACGGTCTGCGGCCGCTTCGGCTGGACTGGATCCTGGATCGCGGCGACGTGGTGGCGGCCGCACGCACGTACCGGCCGCTCCCCGGCGCGCAGCAGGTGGAGATGCCCGAGGCGCTGCACCGGCCCACGCTGCGGGGTACGGGACCCGTGACGCAGATGCACTACGCGCGGCGCGGCGAGATCACGCCCGAGATGGAGTTCGTGGCCCTGCGCGAGGGGATGGATCCGGAGTTCGTTCGATCGGAGGTGGCCCGCGGCCGCGCCATCATCCCCGCCAACATCAACCACCCGGAGCTGGAGCCGATGATCATCGGCCGCGGCTTCAAGGTGAAGATCAACGCCAACATCGGGAACAGCGCCGTCCGCTCGTCCATCGAGGACGAGGTGGAGAAGCTGCGCTGGGCCACCCTGTGGGGCGCCGACACGGTGATGGACCTGTCTACGGGCAAGAACATCCACGAGACGCGGGAGTGGATCATCCGCAACTCGCCGGTCCCCATCGGCACGGTGCCCATCTACCAGGCGCTGGAGAAAGTCGGCGGCGTGCCGGAGGAGCTGACGTGGGAGCTGTACCGCGACACGCTGATCGAGCAGGCGGAGCAGGGAGTCGATTACTTCACCGTCCACGCCGGCGTCCTCCTTCGCTACGTGCCGATGACGGCCAACCGGCTTACGGGGATCGTCTCGCGCGGCGGATCCATCATCGCCAAGTGGTGCCTGTCGCATCACAAGGAATCGTTCCTGTACACCCACTTCCGCGAGATCTGCGAGATCATGCGGGCGTACGACGTGGCCTTCTCGCTCGGAGACGGGCTGCGGCCGGGCAGCATCTACGACGCCAACGACGAGGCGCAGTTCGCGGAGCTGCGCACCCAGGGCGAGCTGAACCGCATTGCCTGGGAGTTCGACGTGCAGACGATGAACGAGGGTCCCGGCCACGTGCCCATGCACCTGATCAAGGAGAACATGGACAAGCAGCTGGAATGGTGCGACGAGGCGCCGTTCTACACGCTTGGGCCGCTGACGACGGACATCGCGCCGGGGTACGACCACATCACGTCGGCCATCGGCGCGGCGCAGATCGGGTGGCACGGCACGGCCATGCTGTGCTACGTGACGCCCAAGGAGCACCTGGGCCTCCCCAACCGCGACGACGTGAAGGCGGGGGTGATCACCTACAAGATCGCCGCGCACGCCGCGGACCTGGCCAAGGGCCACCCGCGCGCGCAGCAGTGGGACAACGCGCTTTCGAAGGCGCGCTTCGAGTTCCGCTGGCGCGACCAGTTCAACCTGTCGCTGGACCCGGTGACGGCGCTCGCGTACCATGACGAGACGCTGCCCGCCGAGGGTGCCAAGATCGCGCACTTCTGCAGCATGTGCGGCCCCAAGTTCTGCAGCATGAAGATCACCCAGGACGTGCGCGAGTACGCCGCCACGCTGGGGATGGAATCCACCTACGCCATCGAAGCCGGCATGGCGGCCAAGTCCGCCGAGTTCCGCGAGCGCGGCGGCGAGGTGTACCTGCGGACGGATGTCGGGACTGCGGAGGCGGAAGCGGAGGAGACGGTCGCGGCGGATTGATGGTTCTCATCACACTGCCGCGTGCCCAGCACGCGCGTTGACAACGATTCCGTTGGCAATCGACGGCATGTTGGCTGATGACGGCGCGGGGGGCACCGGCCGGTGCCCCCCGCCTTTTTCGCGCATCCGCCCGTTGAAAGGCCGGGCAGCTCTCTTCCGATTCTACATCGTGAGAGCCGACTCCGGGACGGGGGGTCCCGTACGGAGCCGGAACTTTCCATCCTGCCACGTTACGCGCCGGACGAAGATCAACTCCAACACAATGCCTTTCCAGTAGTACAATGCATATCGAAGTATCCCCACTACGACGGCCGCGACGATGAGCCACTGAAAGCCGTACACCAGCCCGGCCGCCGGCGCGCCGATGAAGCTCGCCAGCAGGATCATCCATGCGCCCAGGTTCAGGGCCGGCAGTTGTGTCTCGAAGAAGAATGCACCGTTTGATATGGACCAATCGGTTTGCGCGGGGGACACACCGGTTTCCAGCAGGGTCCGTGCGGCACCGACCCTCGTCAGGTGCTCCAGGGGCGAAAGATCGCGATCCTGGGGGAGCACGGACTCGATCTTTGGAAGCAGGTACCGCCGCTCTTCTTCGTCCAGGAACCCGATCGCGAACTGGTCCGCCTTCATCTCGAAGATCGCCCGCTGGGTCTTCCTCCGCCTCGCGAGCACCGAGCGCACCAGTGAAAGGGCCACCAGGCACATGGCGAACACGAGGAGCGTCGTACGGGTGACGTGCGCGGCGGTGGCCGCCAGTAGAAGTGCCACAAACGGAAGCGTGACGCCCTTCCGCAACGCCGACTGGACGACGAACTCACTGCCCAGGGTGTGCCCCAGCTCGTGATAGAGACAGAAGCGCTCCTCGACCCCGGCATCCCTGGGATCATCTCGCACCAGGACCACACCCTCGATGAACGGGACGTTGAAGACGCCGAGCCCGCCGGGAATCACACCGCTTTCTCCCATGTCGACACGAAAGAACCTGACGTCCTTCAGGTGGTCGTACGGCAGCCCCTGCCGGGCCATGAAGCTGATCAGGCTCGCCTGGTCGATCATCGAAGCGTCGTCGCCACTCAGAATATGGTCCCAGCCGATCCTGGTGTACGTGCAATCCTGAAGGCCGACCACCGTGGCGGCCAACGCGTCCCGGGAGGCCTTCATCGCCGAAACCATCAGCCAGAACCCCATCGTGACATCCCAGACCACGGTCAGGAGGATGAGCCGCACCCCTAAGCCGCTGGGTTCCCACAAGTAGCTCACCACGGAGAGAAAGACCGTGGGCCAAACGACCAGCAACGACCACAGATCCTTCGGAATGACGAAAAGCCAGAGGGTGGCCCAGGTAGTCCGCAGGGCGGAGACGATCCGGGAAGCGGGTTCAGTTGGTCTCACGGGAGGGGCTCCCCTGGCGGTTCGCGGCCAGATGCGAGACGAGCGCCGCGATGAGCCTGTCGAGCGTGGCCGGGTCCACCTGGTCGGCGAGCTCCGCGGGAACCACGAATTCGATCTCATTCCCCACGCTGACGCGGCTTCCTCCTTCAACCCGGTCGATCCGGATCTCCTGGTGAATCTCGCTCGTCTGGTGAAAGTGGATGTTCCACTCCGTCCTGCCGTCCTCCCTCGGATCGAGATTGTTCCGGGTGACGATGAGACAGTGGCTCAGAATGGTGGCCGAACTCGCGAGCAGGGAGAGCGCGACCGTCCAGTCGAGGTTCGACGCCCCGATCATAGGTGCGATCCGCACCTGTCCGCGACGCCTGACGATGTCGTTAAGGTTGGTCTTTCCTACACGCTGGCTCGCCTCGGGAAAGGTGTCCACGAGGATCGAGCGAATCAGCGCGAGCTCTTGGGCTTCATCCATCATGGCCGACGCATTCCTCCGCTGGGGTGCATCACCAATCGTCGGACACCTCTGCCGGATTTCGCAGGTTCCGCTGGCGCGACCGGTTCAACCTGGCGCTGGACCCGGTGACCGCGCTGGCGTACCACGACGAGACGCTGCCCGCCGAGGGCGCCAAGATCGCGCACTTCTGCAGCATGTGCGGCCCCAAGTTCTGCAGCATGAAGATCACCCAGGACGTCCGCGAGTACGCCGCCACGCTGGGGATGGAATCCACCTACGCCATCGAAGCCGGCATGGCGGCCAAGTCCGCCGAGTTCCGCCAGCGTGGCAGCGAGGTGTATTTGCCGGCGGACGTCGTCCACGCGGATGCGGAGGAGACTGTCGCGGCGGATTGACGACTGGCTTTCAATCGGCTGGTGGAACGATCGCGGGGAGCACCGGCTGGTGCTCCCCGCGCGTTTGTGGCCGCTGTCCGGCTCTCCCTCAGGTGCCAATGCCAAAGTCGCGGCGGCGCGACCAGAAGTACACCAGGAACACGGCGTGGAACGCGATGACCAGCAGCGCGCCCGTGCGGACGCTGGCCGCATCCGCTTCCGTCGGCATCAGCATCACGCCGATGCAGGAGAGCACCGCCAGCACCGAGACGCCCGTCGCAAGCCACCATCCCCAGCGGCGAAAGCGCCGCACGCCGCGCGCACAGGCAATCAGCAGCAGCACGACCGCACCGAACGCCAGCGTCACCTGCACGGGCTCCGCCGTCTCGCGGATGCGCGGCTCGCTGGTCAGCGGCAGAACCAGGATCGTCAGCGCCGTGAACGCGAACATCACCACGCCCAGGTAGCACAGGACGATGTAGAGCTTGCCGATTACCCCGTGGCGGCGGCTCCGCCCGTCCGCCGGAAGGCCGGCAGACGCGGCCGCGGCCGGTGCCCCGCAGTGGGGGCAGGCGGCCGCCGTGTCCGACATGGTTCCACCACACTCCCCGCAACGGATCAGCGTCACACGCAACCTCACGGATTCTGGATTTTGACGTGGCGCCGCACCTGCACGGCCCGGCGCCATCACGCGGCAGCGACGGGCCGGCGACCTACCCGAACGGCTGTTCCAGCGGCCGTGGATCGCAAAATCGGGGCAACCTGGCGCAGACGCCGGCAATCCGTTTCATCTGCACCCAGGCCCGCGAACCTCGCGATGTGATACCATTTCTCGCAGTTCGTTGTGCAATCAGAGGAACGACGGAAAAACGTCACGCGGAGGCGCGGAGGAACTGATGAGACGTGGAGGCGTTTTTGGCGTTCCCTCCGCGCCTCTTCTGTTTTCTCCGCGCCTCCGCGTGAAAACCGTTCCCCTCACTGCACATCGAAATCCGAGAGATGGTATGACATCCGCGTCCGCACGTGTGCGACAACGCGCCGTGGAAACATCCTCCGAGTTCCGCTGAGCGCGACCCGGAACGACAGCCGCGGCGCACGGAAAATCGATTCCCGCACGGCACGCAATCGGCCCCGGCGAGTGCTTCGCCGGGGCCGGTTTCATCCGGGGATCGTGCTCCCGAAGCGGCCGCTCCGGGAGCCGTTCCGCGTTGCGGGACAGGCCCGTGCCGTCAGTGCGGGTTGTTCGCGAAGTACGCCTGGATGTCCGCGATCTCCTGCTCGAACAGCGCGGCCCAGGTGCCCACCGCCGACGGATCGGCGAAGGTGATGTCGCGGCTGAACGTGATGACGGTGTGCGTGTTGTCCGCCGCGTCCAGCGTGATCGTCGCCGTGTAGCTCTGCAGGCCGAGCGCCGGATAGACGACGCGGTAGCCGAACACCTTCTCCTGTACGTCCCGCCGGGTGATTTCTTCCACCACCGTTGCGCCCAGCGCCTGGAACGAGTAGCGCGACGGCACACGCGCCAGGTTGCCGCCGTCCAGCCACTGAAAACCGGTCGCCGCGGGAAGGGCGATCTCCAGCAGCTTGCGGATGTCGCCGATCTTGGCCCACGCGGCACCCTCTGGAGCATCCAGCACGGCCGTGCTCACAAAGCGAAAGCCGCCGTCCGGGCGCGGCGTCACGGTAGAGACGGGCGGCTGGGTGGCGCTGTGGGTGGCGGAGATTTCAACGCCCGCGCGCGCGGCCGGGTCCGCGTCGATGGGTGACAGGCAGCCCGCGAGCGTGGCGGCGAGAAGGGACGTGGCAAGGATGGAACGGGTGTAGCGCATGGAGCCTCGGTGAGATTGGTGTTAGGTGCGGAGGCGTGGATGAAAGGATGCCTCCACACAGGCCGACCGATGCACCCACAGAGATTAGCCCCATAGGTACGTAGCCCTCCGCGCGCGCGGTCCGGCCGGCGCTGGCTTCTCGTCTTTCCGACGAGTGCAGGTGGGATGGCGGATGACCGCCAGAAGGTTGGAAGCCGCGGCGCTTCCGGACACGGAAGCGTCACCGGCCGCGCACCGGTTCAATTCGGTTCGTCTGGAGGTCCGGCGGTTCGGCTGCAGCGCGGCGCGGAGTGCGCGGACGCGATCAGATCCCGCCGCGACGCCGGGGCGCGCGACGGTGTGCCGGGTTCAGCTCCGGGACGGAGCCGTCAGCCGAGAGGTGGAGTTCGGAGGCTGGGCGGGGCGTGCGAGCGATACGCCGGAAGGGGGCGCGCCACCAGCGGAGGGGTGTCCGGATGGTCGTCCAGACACTGGCGAACTCGGTGTCGCGGGGCTGCGTGGGGAGAAAGCGGAGCCCGGCCAGTTTGCACGCCGGGCAATGGTTTCGTCGTGGGGGGAAGGCGGACAGCCGGTGTTGCCGTCGCCCGGTGCGTGATAGTGCGACTCGGGGTGCGCCGCCGCCACGTCGCTTCCGCCACCGTGCTGCAGCGCCTCCCCCCGCCTGCCGCCAGCAGCAGGTAGAGGAGCGCGAAAAGCGCGGGAGGGCCGGCGGATGAAAAGCACGCGAGACGCGGTCGAGAACAGCTTCACGACATCCAAAGAAAACAAATTATCATACCATTTCTCGCAGTTCGTCGTACAATCAGAGGAACGACGGAAAAGCATCACGCGGAGGCGTGGAGGAACTGATGAGGCGCGGAGGCGTTTTGGCCGTTCCCTCCGCGCCTCTTCTGTTTTCTCCGCGCCTCCGCGTGAAAATCGTTCCCCTCACGCACATCGAAATCCCGGAGATGGTATCAGAATCGACTAGAAGCTGGGCCCGGCGCACAACCTTACGCGGTCCCCGGAGGCAAGATCAGGCGCAGTTGCGGCAGACGCCGTAGCAGGTAAGCTCGTGGCTTTCGACGATGAAGCCCTGGTCTACCTTGCGGCTCTCCGGCACGCGTACCAGGCACGTCTCCATGTCGTACACCGTCTCGCAGACGCGGCAGTGAAAGTGGTGATGATGGCCCAGCTGGGCGGATTCGTAACGCGTTTCGCCCGACGGCAGGATTACCGTCTGCACCTGGCCGGATTCGCCCAGCAGCTTGATGGTCCGGTAGACGGTGGCGATCCCCAGCCCCGGCACCTGCTGCTGCGCACGCTCGACGATCTCGGGCACCGTGAGCGGGCCCTCGGCTGCACGGATCACCTCGATGATGGTTTCCCTCTGGCGCGTGTTGCGCTCACCCAGTCGTGGTCCGGCGGCCATCGGTCTCTGACGATAAGGAGGAACGGTTTGCCAGGGAGAATATAACACCGGCGGCGGGGTCGCGGAGAGCTCACGAGGCCCGTTCCCGATCCGGCGCCATCCGGCCGCGAAATCCGCGCCGCCCCCATGCTTTCCGCGCCGGCTTTCCCGCTGCCGCGGGGCGGTAGAACCCGCTTGTTCTCGGGCCCCGTCTCCCCTATCCTTCCGGTTCGCCGGAGCGTGGCGCGCGGGAGGATGACCGCGACGCCGCCCGGCGAATCCCCGCCGAAACAATGCACCCGCCGGACCCGGCGCGGTGGAACCCCCCGCACTGCTTCCGCGGCGTCCGCCTGAGCAGCCATGAGCCAGACCGACCTCACGCCCCCCGCCGCCCGCACCGGATCGCCGGACGACGCCGCGCATCTGCACGCGCGCATCGCCGAGCTGGAGCGGCAGCTGGAAGACGCCCGGATCGTGGGCGCCGCGCTCTCGGAGAACGAGCAGCGGTACCGCGCGCTGGTGGAGGCCGATCCCGACGGCGTCGTCATCATCGACTCCAGCTCCACCATCCTGGCGGTGAACCCCGCCATGAGCCGGATCTTTGGCTACCGGCCGGAGCAGATGGTGGGCAAGCCGCTCACGGTGCTTATGCCGCACCGGCTGCGCGAGGGCCACATGCGCGGCACCCGCCGCTACCTGCTGACGGGGGAGCGGAGCATTCCCTGGCAGGGGGTGCAGGTGCCCGCCATGCGGCGCGACGGCACCGAGTTCCCGGTGGAGATCAACTTTGGCGAGTACGTGTCCGATGGGCGCAAGGTGTTCGCCGGCTTCATGACCGACATCACCGAGCGCCGCAAGGCCGAAGAGGCCCTGCGCTTCAAGACCACGCTGCTGCAGGCGCAGAACCACGTGGCCATCGACGGCATCCTGGTCTCGCACGAGAGCCGCGTGCTGAGCATGAACCGGCGCTACGCCGAGATCTTCAACGTGCCGGACGAGCTGCAGGCGCCGGATCGCTGCGTGGAGATGTTCCAGTGGGTGTGCCTGCAGGCCAGGGATCCCCAGGCGTACCACGGCACCATCGAGCGGCTGCGGGGCGACTTTGACACGGTGTACCGCGACGAGGTGCCGCTGGCGGACGGGCGCGTGCTGGACCGCTACTCGTCGCCGCTTCGCAGCGAGGAGGGCGAGGTGTACGGGCGCATCTGGACCGTGCGCGACATTACCGAACGCAAGCAGTTCGAGCAGGCGCTGAAGCAGGCCAAGGAAGCGGCCGAGGCGGCCAACGGGGCCAAGAGCGAGTTCCTGTCGCGGATGAGCCACGAGTTGCGCACGCCCATGAACAGCATCCTGGGCTTTGGCCAGCTGCTGCAGCGGTACGGCCTGCCGCCGGAGCAGTCGCGCAGCGTGGACCACATTCTCAAGGCCGGCCGCCACCTGCTCAACCTGATCAACGAGGTGCTGGAGATCGCCCGTATCGAGGCGAACCAGCAGCAGCTTTCGCTGGAGCCCGTGCACGTGGCCACGCTGCTGAACGAAGCGCTGGCCCTGGTGCGCCCCACGGCCGAGCAGCGCCCGGTGCAGCTGGCCGTGCACGCCCCACACGGCACCGACGCCTACGTCCACGCCGACCAGCAGCGGCTGATGCAGGTGATGCTGAACCTGCTTTCCAACGCCATCAAGTACAACCGCGCCGGGGGAGCCGTGCAGTTCCTCGCGCAGCCAGCCGAGGGAACGGACGGCAAGCCGTTCCTGGCGCTGGGCGTGCGCGACACGGGGCCCGGCATCCCCGCGGATCGGCTGGGCGAGCTGTTTGTCGCGTTCTCGCGGCTGGGGGCCGAGCGCTCCGGGATCGAGGGCACGGGGCTGGGGCTGGCGCTCTCCAGGCGGCTGGTGGAGGTGATGGGCGGGCAGCTGCGCGTGGAAAGCACGGTGGGCGAGGGAAGCACCTTCTGGGTAGAGCTTCCCCTGACGTCCAGCCCGCGCCAGAGCCTGGAGCCCGGCCGGGCGGAGATGCCGCGGCCGGAGCGGGTGGCGCGGCCCGCGCGCACCATCCTGTACGTGGAAGACAACCTGGCCAACCTGGACCTGGTGGAGACCATCCTCTTTGACCGGCCGGAGATCGAGCTGATCCCGGCGCTGCAGGGGCGGCTGGGGCTTCAATTGGCGCGCGAGCACCGGCCCGACCTCATTCTGCTGGACCTGCACCTGCCCGACATCTCCGGCGAGACGGTGCTGCACGAGTTGGGTGACGACGAGCGCACCCGCGACATCCCCGTCCTGGTGATCAGCGCCGACGCCACCACCCGCCGCGTAGACCGCCTGCGCTCCGCCGGCGCGCGCGACTACCTGACCAAGCCCTTTGATGTGGACCAGTTCCTGACCGCCGTGGACGCGGCGCTGGAGGTGTGAGGGTGTTGAAGATGCGTGACGTTTCGACCCTGAGCTGCTGAAAAGGCGTTCCGCCACGAAGACACAGGCACAGGTGGGCGGATAGAAGCGGATCGGGGTGTGCAACGCGAGTCCGTACGGAGGCGAGCCGCGTTGCTCCGGCAGTGGTGAAGTGATAATATGTTAGCGCTACGCCATCGCTTTGATCCGTAAGCAACAACATGTTGCCACTTGACCTTCTCACGCCGGCCGAGATCGCGCGCCTGCTCGCCGGGCGCGTGCGTGCGTTGCGCCTGCAGTGCGGGTGGACGCAGAAGGAGTTGGCCTCACGGTCCGGCCTGACCCTGCCCACCTATCGCCGCTTCGAGCGCACCGGCCGGATTTCTCTGGATCGGCTGTTGAGGGTTGCCGTGGTCCTGAACGCCCGGGCCGGCTTCGAGCAGATCTTTGCGCTTCCCCCCGCGCAGTCGCTCGCCGAGCTGGCGCAGCGCACACAGCACCCCACCCGCAAGCGCGGAAGGCGGGAACGTGCGGACGCTTGAGGTTCGGCTGGACTGGGGAGGCGAGCAGTCCGTCGTCGGCACGCTGGCGGAAGAGGAACGCCGCATCTACTTCGAATACGATGCGGCGTTCCTGAAATCGCCCCTCCCCCTCTCTCCCTTCAAGCTTCCGGCGAGAGCCGGGCTCATCGAGCACGTGGACCGGGAGTTCGGGCGCCTCTTTGGCGCGTTCGACGATTCGCTGCCGGACAGCTGGGGGCTGCTGCTCATGGACCGCGAGTTCAAACGGCAGGGGCTCGCCATCGCCAGCATCTCACCCCTGGATCGCCTGGCGTACATCGGGACACGGGGGATGGGCGCGCTGACCTACCATCCGCCCGATCCCGACGCGCAAACCGGGCCGCTGGAGGTGGATCTGGGTGTGCTGGCGCGCGAAGCCGAACGGGTGCTGGAAGGAAGCGCGGACGATGTGCTCCCCGCACTCCGCATCGCGGGCGGCTCTCCGGGAGGCGCACGTCCCAAGGTGCTGGTCGGCGTGCGAGACGATGGGCGCATGATCGCGGGCACGGCCGAGTTGCCGGACGATTATCGGCACTTCATCGTGAAGTTCACGGCGGGGGAAGACAGCCCGCACGCCGGTGCCGTGGAGGCGGCGTATGCGCTGATGGCCGCGGCGGCGGGTCTCCAGATGCCCTACACGCGCCTGTTCGAGACGCCGGACGGGGGCCGGTACTTTGGTGCGGAACGGTTCGACCGGCGCGGGAAAGCCCGCTTTCACATGCACAGCCTGGGCGGCCTGTTCCACGCAAGCCACCGCGTTTCATCCATGGATTACGAGGGCTTTCTGCGGACCACGCGAGCCCTCACCCGGGATCAGCGGCAGGTGGAGAAGGCGTTCCGGCGCATGGCGTTCAACGTGGTGGCGCACAACCGCGACGATCACGTGAAAAACTTCTCCTTTCTCATGGAGCGCACGGGAGAATGGAAGCTGGCGCCGGCGTACGACCTGATCTTTTCCGAAGGGCCCGGACGCCAGCATACCATGGACGTCGCAGGTGAGGCGGAGCGTCCCGGCGACCGCCACATGCTGCGCGTCGCGGAGTTGTGCGACGTGGATGCTCGCATTGCGCAGGGGATCATCGCGCAGGTGCGCGGCGCGGTGGCGGAGTGGCCGCGGTTCGCGACTACCACCGGCGTGCCGGCGGAATCCGCACAGCAGATCCGGCGTCTTCTCAACACGCGTGCCGGATAAGGACGTGGCCGACTTCCTTTTATCCTGGAGAATGGCTCACCCGGGTCTGCGAGAAACAAGAGATGACTCGGGATCATACCAAATCCCGCAAAACGCCTCACCTCACATCGGACTACAGGAAACTGAGGTCAGAATACAGAGGAACAGAGAACAGCCAGAGGAACAGAGGAGGAACGCCGATCATCTCTGTTCCTCTGGCTGTTCTCCGTCCCTCTGTACCTTCCGATGTTGTTTTCCGGATTCGGGATCACAGGTAGCTCAGCCACCACTCGTTGCGCCGCTGCTTTACGCCCGCGAACCAGCGGCAGAGGGGATACAGCAACGCCACGCCCGCGATCCAGCACAGGTAGGTGGCGGCCAGGCTGAATCCGGCGCCGGGCTGCGGCGGGGTAAAGCCGGGCATGCCGAAGAAGTGGCTCGTGGGCTTGCCCGCGGCCAGCGAGAGCAGCAGGCCAAAGCCGTGGGCCACCACCCATTGCAGCACGTAGAAAAACAGCGGCACGCGGCCAAAGGTCACCAGCACCCTTCCCACCGGGCCCCGGCGCGTCGTCTCCACCCACGCGAGGATCAGCAGCGCCGGCCCCAGCGTCATCAGCACGAATAGCAGCGACGGCGGATACTTCTGCGTGTTGATGAACGACAGCGCCGTGAAGGCCGCGTTCTTCTGCGCCGACCATGGGAACGGGTTCCCGTACAGGTTCGTCAGGCGCAACAGGATGAAGGCGGCGACCATCCCAAGGCCCAGCCGCACCAGCAGGCGCCGCCGCCGCTCCGCATCCCACCCGTACACCTGGCCCAGCGCGTATCCGCACAGCAGCACCCCGATCCACGGGAGCACCGGATACAGCACCAGCAGCCGCGCCCCAAACACCTGGACAAACCCCGGCTGGTGCAGCACCATCCACAGCGTGCCGGCCGCGTCCGGGTCTGGCCCGACGGCCAGCGGATCGGTCAGGTTGTGCAGCGCCACGATCGCGATCCCGATCGCCGCGATCCACCGCGTGCGCAGGTGGATGAGCGCCGCCAGCACCATCATCCCCACCCCGATCGCCCAGATTACCTGCAGCATCCCAGGAAACGCCGCGTAGTCCAGGTCGAACGTGATCACAAAGCGGACGACGGTGAACTCCAGGACGATGAGCCACGTGCCGCGCGTCAGCAGAAATCGCGAGATCTCCCGCTTCGGCTTGCCGCGCGCCAGTTGCAGCGCCACGCCCGTGCCCGCCAGGAACACGAACGCCGGCGCGCAAAAGTGCGTGGCCCAGCGGGTGAAGAAGAGGACGACAGTGGTGCGCGAAAGGTCGGTGGGATCAAAGAGCAGCCCGTCGCGGTGCACGTACTCGCGCGTGTGGTCCAGCAGCATCAGCACCATCACGGCGCCGCGCAGCAGGTCCACGCTGTCGATCCGCGTCCGGCGCGCGGGGGCAGCCGCGGCGGCGGGGGCGGCCAGCGGCCCGGGGATCATGGTTTCGGTCGCCATGCGGATGATGTGGGGATGCGGGCGGGCGCGCGGCGGGAGGATCCGGATGCCGATTCGGGCAGGTCGCCGTGATGAATGATGTGCGACGCGGGCGCGGCCGTGGTTTGCCCTTTGTACCGATGTTGTAATGGATTGATGAGGGACCGCGGGCTTCCCGCTCGATCTTTCCGCGTCAGAGGATGTTGCCGAACCTCGAACCACGAACCGAAGCGGTGTCATCCTGAGGGAGCGCACCACGTGCAACGAGAAGTCAAGGAACAGCTTGCGCGCGACCGAAGGACCTTCTTTCCGCTCGCGAGGGGCATGCTACACGCCCCGAATCTAGCCCCACGGTTCTGCTGGCAAGATCCTTCACTCGGCGCCGAAGTATGTGGTACAAGCAAGATACAACACGGCGCCTTCCTCAGGATGACTGATCACGGGGAGGGGCTAGCACCGCTCTCTCAGGCGACCACGGCTCCGGGCCGCTCCGCCTGCGCGAGCCGGGAAGCGTCCGCCGCGGCCCGGACGAATGCGGTGACGATCGGCGGAACCTCGCCGCGCAGCGCGGCCCGCTCCGGCTGAAAGAGCGTGGCGACAAAGAACGGATGCCCATCCAGTTCCACCGCGCGCACGTCTCCCGCTTCGTCCTCCGCGGCGACGCGCAGGGGGCCGGCGGTAAGCGCGTCGCGGAACGCCGGGTTCAGGCCGTAGCGGCAGCGGTAGCCCTCCACCGCCTCGTCCGCGCCGTACGCCGCCCGCAGACGCGAATCCGGCCAAAAGCGCACGCCACCCTGCGCCTCCACCAGCGCGCACGCCAGCGGCGTCACTACCAGCAGCGTGGCGTCGGGGCTGGTTTCCGCGTGTTCGGCGTCTGCCCAGCCCAGCACCGAGCGGGCGTACTCCAGCACCGCGTGCTGAAATCCGCCGCACGTGCCCAGGAACGGACGCCCCTGCTCGCGGGCAAAGCGGATCGCGCGCAGGGCGCCGTCCGTGCTGCGGTACGGGCTGGCGGGCACGCACCAGAGCGCGTCGTACGCCGAGATGCGCGCATCGTCCGTGATCTGCTCCGTGGCTACCCACTCGTGCGCGACCGCGACGCCCGCGGCCTGCGCGGCGAGGGCCAGGGCGCGCGGAATGGCATGGTGCGCGGGAACGGCCGGGTCGTGGTCGCCGATCAGGCCGACGCGGATCTCGATGGGCACGCTCTCCTCCCGAACAGGATCGATGGATTCGCTCACGGATAGAGCAGGAAGCGCTTGCGGCTTTCCGCGAACGCCGCGGCCTCGCGGTCCCACTCTTCCAGCAGCGCGGGGAGCGTACCGCCCTCGATCGCCAGCCGCACCCTGTCCGAGCCCGTGAGCCGGTCGATGGTCCGCGTCCAGGCGAAATCAGCGGGATGCTGCCGGCGGATCTCGTTGATCAACAGCAGCGAGGTGCGCACGGGCCGGTACGCCTGCCGGTCGGTGACGACGAAGCGGATGGCGGGGATCGTCTGCCCCGGAAACTTGGCGGCGGTGGGTAGCACGGGCATGGTGATGGCTTCGAAGCGGATTCCCGGCAGCCCGCGCGCGTTCATCGCCGCGGCGACCTGCGGCGCATCCAGCCAGGGCGCGCCGACCTGCTCGAACGGGCGGTCCGTGCCCCGGCCCTCGGTGATGTTGGTGCCTTCGAAGTAGACCGATCCCGGATAGCTGGTGAGCGCCGCCAGCGAGCGCAGGTTGGGCGACGGGTTCACCCAGGGAAGGCCGGTCTCGTCCTGCCACTGCCCGCGCCGCCAGTGGGCCACCCGCGCCACGATCAATTCCACACCGATCCCGTGCTCCTGGTTGAACATCGTGGCCAGCTCGCCCACCGTCATCCCGTGGCGCGCGGGGATCGGGTACATCCCCACGAACGACGTAAAGCGGGGATCGAGCAGCGCCCCTTCCACGATCTCACCACCGATCGGGTTGGGCCGGTCCAGCACCACGAACGGAATCCCCTTTCGCGCGGCGGCCTGCATCGACAGCGCCATGGTGGATACGTACGTCCAGGTGCGGCCGCCCACCTCCTGAAGGTCGTAGATCAGCACGTCCACGTCCCGCAGCATCTCCGGCGTGGGGCCGCGGTCCTCGGACTGGTACAGCGAGTGGACGGGGACGCCCGTGCCTGCGTCCGTCTCGTCCTGAATGTGCTCGCCGGCCTCGACGTTGCCGCGGATTCCGTGCTCCGGCGCCAGCAGCGCCACCAGCCGCAGGTGGGGGTGCCGCGCGATCAGGTCGATGTCGGGCGTCCGCGCGCGGTCGATCCCCGTGTTGTTGGTGATGAGGCCCACCCGCTTGCCCCGCAGCGCCGCGGGCACGTCGGCCAGAAACGTCTCGATGCCGGGGAGCACCGCCCCCGCTTCTTCACGCGCCGTCGTTCCCGCGGACCGCGGAGGCACGGGATCCGGCGTTTGCGTGCACGAGGCCAGCAGCAACAGGGCGGAAAGCAGCGTCTTCATCGTCTCTCGCGTGCGTGCGGAAAGGGCATGGACGACGATACCAGCACCGGCACGCGGGCGGAACCCCCGGCGCCCCGCGGTTGCTGCCGGCGCGGACAGCATCTCTATTGCGTCAGGCGTCCGGCCCCACCCCGTCGCAAGGATTCTCAATGCTCCACGCCCTACGCCAGCCGCGGCTCGCGGTGGCTCTTCTCGCCGCCCTCGCCGCCGGCGTTTCCGCCACAGCACACGCGCAGTCGCTCGCTCCGGTCGACACGTCGCGGGTACGGATCGTCTCCATTCCCGGCTCGCTCCCTGCCCCGCGCAACGCCGTCGTGGTGCTCCCCGCCGGCTACCATGCGGCGGCGCGCCGCTATCCCGTGCTCTACCTGCTGCACGGGCACGACGGCGGGCACCGCAACTGGCTGGATCGCACCAATCTCCTGGTCCACACCGCGCGGCTCCCCCTCATCGTCGTCCTGCCCGATGCGGGGAACTCGTGGTACACCAACAGCGCCGCCCGTCCGGAGGAGAAGTTCGAGGAGTACGTGGCGCGGGAGATCCCCGCCTACATCGACCTGCACTTTCGGACGCTGACGTACCGGGAGGCGCGCTACGTGGGGGGCCTGAGCATGGGCGGCTACGGCGCGCTCAAACTGGGGCTGAAGTATCCGGGCCGCTTTTCACTCGTCGGCAGCTTCTCGGCCGCCCCGCTGGCGGCGGCGGACACGGGCTACGCCTCCGTGATGGACGCATTCGGACCCGTCGGCGGCACCGCACGGGCGGAGAACGACCTGGTGGCGCTGGCGGACGCCGCGAACGTCGCCAATGCGCCGTACTTCTACATCGACACCGGCACCGCGGACCGTCTGACCGCCGGCAACCGCACGCTGGTGCAGGCGATGCAGGCGCGCGGCCTGGCGTACGAGTACCACGAGGTGCCCGGTGCCCACACCTGGGAGTTCTGGGATCGCCGCCTCCCCGTCTTCCTGCGCTTGGTCGAAGAGCGCATCACCCGGCTTCCCGGTGCTGATGCTGGTGGAGCGTGGTGAAGTCGGCGCTCAAAACCAGAATCGGTACGCCTCCTTTGCCTTGCCGTCGCTCACGTCTGGACGGCAGGGATTCGCGAGCACATCACCACTCTTGTTGCTGAGAAAGCTCAACTTTAGTATTATTTCTAATACAAACACGTTTGTATTCAATCGTGTTTGTATTCCTCACGATGCTCTCCCGGCGTGCTGATGCGAGATCCGGATGCGATAGTAGACCGCGAGGCTGAACAGCAGCATTTGCGCGACCTGCTGGCGGCGGGCGAGCAGAAGCTCGTGCTGATGTATGGCCGCCGCCGCGTGGGCAAAACGTACCTGCTGGGACGCGCTTGGGGAAACAAAAATCCCAGCTTCTATTTTACCGCCGCAGAAACCACCCCCACGCAGAATCGCGAGGCACTGATCGCCGCCCTGGCGGAGTGGTCCGGTGAGGAAATTCACGCGGAAGACTATCCTACCTGGCGCAGCGTCTTTCGGCTGCTGCTGGATTTCCGCTCGCCGGAACCGCTGGTCATCACTCTCGACGAATTTCAGTACCTGGGGGAGAACCCTCGGGAACTGAACACCGTCGCCTCGGAACTCAACGCCGCCTGGGAGATGCGCCGCCCGCGGCGCCCGTTCGTGCTGGTGCTGGCCGGCTCGGCCGTGCGAACCCTGGAGGCACTGAACGAGGGAGGCTCACCACTCTACGGGCGCTTCGCATGGCAGTGCCAGCTGCGTCCGTTCAACTACTGGCATGCGGGGGAACTCGCCGGATACACCGATCTGCGGGAGCGGGCGTACGCGTACGGCGTCTTTGGCGGCACGCCGCGCTATCTGACCCCCGTGGACCCGCGGCGCACGGTGGCGCAAAACGCGGTGGCCCTCATGCTGAACCCCGCCGGCGAGGTTCGCGAGCTCGTGCAGACCGCTCTGCTCCAGGAGCAGGGGCTGCGGGAGATCCAGAAATACGTAGCAATCCTGCGGGCCGTGGGAAAAGGCCGCACGGAGCTCAACGAGATCGCGCAGGGCGCCGGGCTGGAATCCGACACGGCACTTCGCGACAAGCTGGACCGGCTGATGGCGCTGGACTACGTGCGGTCAGGGCGCAACCTGGGAGCCAAGGCCAAGGAACCGTTCCGCTACCGTGTGGCCGACCCGGCCTTTCGCTTCTACTACGAGTTTGTGGCACCGCTGGAGAGCGCACTGGCTACGCAGAACGCGGGTGCGGTGTGGGAGCAGCACGTGGCTCCCAATCTGGACTCGTACATGGGCCTGATCTTCGAGAGCATGGTCGAAGAGGCGTACTACCGGCTGCAGGCGCCCTTGAACCTTCCGCTGGTTCGGGAATGGGGCCGCTGGGAAGGCGTGGACCGCCATCGAGAGCCGCTGGAGATCGACATCGCGAGCACGCTGCTGGACGGGCGGGTGCTCACGGGAGCCATCAAGTGGTACAAGAAGCCGGTGGATGTCGACGTACACACGCGCCATCTGGAGATGCTGGGCCGGCTGTCGCAGTCGGGCGTGGGCTGGGCACACGCGGCCTCTGCCTCGGAATCGCCGCTGCTGTACGTGGCCGCGTCCGGATTCACCGACCGGTTCGCCGAAGCCGCACGTGCGTCCCGCGAAGAGGTGTACCTGTGGACGCTCAAGGACGTCTTTCAACCGGCATCCTGAAGTCCGACACGCACCGACCTGAGCAATACAATCGTGTTTGTATACAAACACGATTGTATTGCTTCGCATACACAGGCTGTTATCCAGAATGATAGAAGCAGCGCGGGGAGCACCGGCCGGTGCCCCCATCAGATTCTCAGTTCCATCCAAAGACAGGTGGCAGCGCGCTGATGCTACGCCCGCGGGCGCGACGATCAGCCAGTCCGGGCTGACGCCTCCTTCGAAATGACAAATCGCGGCGCGCGAACCTCCACAGACGCGGCGGCGCTCATCATCACGAGCCCGCCGCGTCCTGGACACACGGCTACGGCTTCGGCGGGTTCTGGGCAGGGTCGGCGTGGCGAAAGTCGCGGGGGTCGCCTTCGGGGGGAAGGCTGCCGGTGCGGCGCGCGTGCTTCACCACCTCGATGGAGATGGCGCGCAGCAGACCGGCCTCGCGCGCGTCCGGGTCCGCGCGGCGCACCACCTCGCGCAGGGTGCGCATCACCGACTCCGCCTGGCGGCTCTTGAAAAAGTCCACGGTCCACAGCGCCGACTCCGCGTCTTCGAACAGCTTCTCAAGCAGCTCGATGCGCGCGGGGGGCGCCTCGCGGCGCGGCGGGCGAAACGCCTGGTCGCGGCCCTGGGCCTCCATCCACAACTCGTACGCCATCACCAGCACCGCCTGCGCCAGGTTGAGCGACGCGTGCTGGCTGGTGGGGATGATGCAAGTGCGGTGGCACAGGTCCAGCGCCTCGTTGCTGAGCCCCTTGTCCTCGCGGCCAAACAGCAGCGCCACCGGCCCCGTCTCACCCGCCACGGCCTCAGCCCCGCGCGACAGGAGCTCCGGCGCCAGCGATCGCGGCCGGGCCACGGCGCGCTTGGCCCGGCGGGAGCGCGCCGTCATCCCCACCACGTACGAGCAGTCGCCCAGCGCGGAAAGCAGCGAATCGTGCGTCTCGATGCGCTGCACGATGTCTTCGGTGTCGTGCGCGATCCCCTCGATGCGGTGCGGATCGTACTTCACGGGCTCGATCAGCCGCAGCCGCGACAGGCCAAAGTTCTTCATCGCCCGCACGGTGCCGGCGATGTTCACGTAGTCCTGCGTCTGCCACAGGACCACGACGATTCCCTCCAGCGCTGCCCGCGCCGCGCTGTCGGCGGCGTCCTCGGCCGCCTGGTCCATCCCGCCCGCTTCGTCCGTCTGGCTCACGTGTCTTCCATCCGTGGGATGATCGGTGCGATGCATCTGCGCCGGAAGTGCGCGAGGCATCCACCCCGCCTGGAATGAATGCCTCGTCGCGGCGGAGAACGCGAGATCGCAATCCCGCGATTCCCTGTTTCCCGTTCCCTAGTCCCTGCCCTGCATGCCGCGCGGCGCCGGCCGCACGTCGTCCTCGTCGCGCTCGCGGTGCGGCATCAGGTCCCCGGGGTTCACGCCCATGCGCGCGGACATGCGGCCCAGCAGCACGCGCGCGGCGCGCACGTCGTGGCCCACGTCGATGAACAGCAGCGTCAGGTCGCCGGCGCCCCACAGCATGGCCGCCAGCACGCCGCCCTGGATGACCTCGGCCAGCAGGTTGAAGCCGGCGCCCATCCCCTCGTAGATCAGCCCCGCCACCACCTCGGCGATGATGGCGACGATCACGATCATCGCCACGATCTTGAAGAGCCGCGCCACGTACTGCAGCCCGATGTACGGCTCGGTGTCTTCCGCGCGGATGGACCCGGGGTCGCGGCGCAGGGCCGCGTCGCCGTCACCGCCCCCGCCGCGCGACTGCCGCGGCTCGCGCGTTAGCTGCTGCGACGGCCCGTGCCGCTCCGGCCCCGCCTCGGCTTCCAGCGCGCCGGGTCGGTGTGGCTCGCGGACGCGCTCCAGCGCCCTCTCCTGTTCACGCGCCCACTGGTCACGCGGCCTGGGTCCCCCCACCTCGTCGTCCTGGCTGGCCATCGAGCCCCCCTTCCCCTGTATGCCGGTTTGTCCGATCTGAAACGTCGCCTGGATTCCATCCGCCGCCCACTACCGCCGCCGCCGCTCGGGGACAAAGAGGTCCGCGTCCGTCACCCCTACGCGCCGCGCCGTGTCCGCCGCCCACTCCAGCCGCGCCACCTGGTCGCGCCCGTGCCCGTCGCTCCCCAGCGAGAACCGGACCCCGGCCTGCAGCGCCTTGCCCAGCAGGCGGTCGTGCGGGAGACGGTAGCGGTTGCTGATCTCCAGCGCCACCCCGCTTTCCGCCAGCGCTTCCACGTAGCGGTCCTCCCGCTCCGCCGTCCACCACGCGTCCACGTCGCCCTCGAGGTCGAACAGCGCCGGCGGGGTGAGCGTGCTGTGCGCGGCGATCTGGATCGGCATCGTGCGCACCATCCGGCACAGCTCGTCCACCATCACGTCCATCAGCTCCCGCGGGCGCTCCTTCCACTCCGGCGGCAGCTGCTCCCACCAGGGCGAACCCATCCCGCCGCCGGGAAGCTCGAAGCCGTGGTTGGAGCCCACCAGGTAGTCGAAGCGCGCCATCACCTCGTCCGGCAGCTCCCGGTAGTAGTTGTCGCACCAGCAGAACTCGCCGCTCACAAACACGTCCTGCGCCTCCACGGCGTCCAGGTAGCGGCGGACGCGCGCCTCGTCGCTCACGAAGCGCTTCAGGTTGCGGCGCGAGATGTGGTCGGCCACGCCGATCTGCACGCCCCGCTCCGCCGCGATGCTCACCAGCTCCTCCAGCGGCACGTAACCGTCGGACATGGTGGTGTGGACGTGCAGGTCCTGCCGGCCCAGCAGCGAGCTTTCCGGTACGGAATCCGCCATCACCCGCCCCGCGCGACGGTGGACGCGCTGCGTGGACGGTAGCGGGCGCGGTACGCCTCCTCCGCCGCCTCGATCGCCGTCCACCCCGCCTGCCCCTCCGGCCCCAGCCGCGACTTGGGCAGGCGGCGCGTGGGCCAGGGGGTGGTGGGCTCGTCCAGCTCGCCGTGCCACATCTCCATCGTGGCCTCCACGATCTCCCGCGCCGCCCGCTCGCGCGCCTCCTCGGGGATGCGGTTGAGCGAGACGACCACCCGCAGCGAGCCACGGGAGAACGCGTCCGCCAGGAAGGTGGCGTACTCCTCGCGCCGCACCCCGGCCCGCGCCTGCCCCGCGCGCGTCAGCAGCCCGCGCAGGGCAATGGCGTCTTCACCCAGCCCGCGCCCGATGAGCGTGTGCGCGGTGTTGACCCAGGCGTGCGACGTGTCGGGCGCGGCCAGCTCGCGGTCCAGCCGCGTGAGCAGCGCCTGCGTCCCCACCCGCGCCAGCGGGTTGGGCGGCGTGGGGACGCGGCGCGCCTGGCGGGTAAAGGCGGCCACGCTGTCGGGCTGCTCCCCCAGCACCGGCGGGTTGCCGACGATGATGACGGGGGTGCCTACCTGCACGTTGTGGTACAGCCGCAGCGCGTTCTCGTTGGACAGGCGAATGCAGCCGTGCGACACGCGGCGGCCCAGCAGCTCGGGCTTGTCGGTGCCGTGGATGGCGATCTCGTTGCCCAGGTAGACGGCCGCCGCGCCCAGCCCGCCCTCCTGGCGCCGCTCCGGCGATTCCAGGGGCGGCACGGGCCGCTTGTTCTCGATGAACCACCAGTCGGGGATGAACCAGGTGGGGTTCTGCTCCTTGAACTGCACGTACATGGTGCCGCTGGGCGTGTTGAACTGCCAGTTGCGCCCGCGCTCCGTCGTCAGGCGAAAGCCGGTGCCGGTGCCCACGGGCGCGCGCCACAGCACCCGCTCACCGTCCATGTAGCGCAGCTCGTTCACGTCCACGTCGACCACGACGTACTTCAGGTCGCGGCGCACGGGCGGCCCCTCGGCCGCGGGGGCGCTAATGCGCGGGTCTTCCGCGGGTGCCGGCCCGCCGGCACCGCCGCCCACGGCCGAGCACGCCGCCAGCAGCAGGGCCGCCAGCGCGGGAGCAAGGCGCGCGAAGGAATTGAATCGCATGTTTCGGTGGATGTACATCTCTGGGACGCGGTGCGGCGCGCATCCAGAAGCGAAGCCGCACCCGCGCCATGGTTTGCAACCCCTGCGCCACGCGCGCGCAAAGGTCCGTTCAAGGAAACAGGATAGCGGTTCCGCCCGCGCCGCGACAGGATGTGCACCGGTAGCAGCGGGACGCAACGAAGACGGATCCGGCAGAACAGAATAATTGACGATACACGGGAACGCCTTTAACGTGCGCCTGCATAGTTCCATCCCTTCCAGGCGACGATCCTCGGAGACTCCATGCGAAAATGCGGTTCTCCAATCCTTTCCTGCCCGTCACGCCGCATCCACAGCATTTCCGGGTTGGCGATCGCCGTCACAATCCTCACGGGGTGCGAGGCGACGGAATCGACCGTAGGGGGCCTGACTCCGGCGCCTACGGACACCCATCGCTTCGTCACGGCGACTGCAGCGGCCAGTCTGGGGCCGGACGGGCGCTTCGTCCTCGCGGCACCTTCCGCGCCCGGCGACCGGCCCATCATCAGTGCTGAACGCGCTGGCGAGCTGGCGCTCGCGTCCGTCCGGACGTGGGGACCGTCACTTCACCGGGCGTGGGAGCAGGACAGGGGCGGACCCATCGACCTGGCCAGCCTGCGCGTGGGCGGGCGCATCCTCTTCGCGCGCTCCCCGTACGGAAAGTTTCCGGACGGGTATCACCCTGCCTTTGCCCGGACGTACGGCCCCTATTACCTCGTCACCCTCTATTCAGGCTCGCATCCCGTGCTCCTGATCACCGTCGCCGCGTACAACGAGGAGGCCCGGATCGATGAAAAGGGACTGGTGCGCCGCCCGGTCCAAAGCGGTGCGGAGTTCTTCTCGATGGGGCTGCCAGCGAACGAGGATGAGTTCCGATTGGTGTCACCCGAGGCTGCTGTTGAGGAAGTGGGTCGCGTTACCGGCGCCCGCGTCACCAGCACCCCCGAGCTGGTCAGGCTTGGCATGCCCTACCACCCAGCGACAGCTGTGTGGAAGCTCACGCTGGATCGGGATGTCCCTGTGCAGGCACGCGGGAAAGGGAGCACGCACCGCGTCCGAGAGTTGTACGTGGGGCCGGTGCGCAGCAGGCGCCTGATGACGGCGGTTCGGGGCAACGCCCGCAGCGAGCGGACGGGCGCCATCGCGAACACACCGGATGACCGAATCGATCCGGTTGACGTGCCGATCCTGGCGGGGGAAACAGTCTCGTTCGAAGCCGTCGACGTCATGCCCGGAGGGCCCGACCAATGAGACGTTTTCTCCTTGAAGCCGCGTGCGGCGCCATCACGGTCTGGGGGCTGGCGGCGTGCGGGCAGAGCTACGTAAAAAACTGCCCAATCATCGGCGCAAGCCCCAGCAGCAACATGTACAATCTGGATTATGAGCTGGTCATTCCTGCCGAATGCCCGATCCCGCTTGCAAGCCCGGGAACGGAAACAAAATTTGCGGCCGCGCGCATCTGGGATTTCAACGGGTCAGACGTGAATGTCGCCAGAGTCGTGGTAAAGAACTCCGCCGGAAAGAAGGTGTCAGAGGAGTCGGTACCCTTCCTGATCGGGGCGGGCGCCGGTTTCGCAGAACCCAGGGCCGAGTATACCGCGGCCACTGGCAAGCGAACGTTTGCCGATCATGACACGGCTACCTTCGAGGCGTTCAACATCTCGACGGGCGCCCGTGCCAACGGCAAGACAAAGCTTACCTATCAGCAGACAAACCTTTCCACCAGGCTGGTGGGCGAAATCGTGCCCCTGTCTGGTACCACCCACACCTGGACGGCGCCCGTTTCCGGGGGCTACCCCGCGTTTGCGTACACCTGGTACCGTGACGGCACGCATGTCGGTAGCGGCTCTTCATACTCGGCAACCGTCGGAACGCAAGACTTTGATCTGCGGGTAGAAGTCACCGACCAGACCTGGAGCACGGTGGCTGCGGTTCTGGCGGTCAACGTTGGCGGAGTACAGGCGAGCATCACGGGACCCTCGACGATGTACGAGGGCGACGTTGTGAAGTGGACCGCCGGGGCGCGAGGCGGCACGGGTACTTACACGTACAACTGGTACGTCGATGACTACTTGATCCAAAGCGGCCCGGTGTTCGACGGGTATCTCGATGCTGGGTCGTACGTGCTGAGGGTGAACGCGCAGGATACTAACGGAGAGGTGGGTACGATGACGAAGACGGTGCGGGTGCAAGCCACGTGTCCGAGTGGAGCGATCGCGTGCTGACGGCGAACCCTGGATTCTTCCGCAGAGTTGCCGGCAGGGCGCGCGCGCGCGAGCGGGCAGGTCGTTCCGCACGCTTCCGGCACGCCGATGGCTTCGCCCGGTGGGTAGCGAAACCGCTGCTCGCCGCGAGCGTGCTGCTGGGCGGCTGCAGCGAGCGCGGCATCACCGACCCCACGGAACCTCTGGACGTGCGTCCATTCGTTACCGGTGCCGCCGCCGCGAATCTGGACCAGGATGGTCTGTTTTCATACTCGTTGCCCACGGCTCCGTCCACCGAGCCCATAATTTCGGCGGAACGCGCACGCGAACTCGCGATGTCGTTCGCGTTGAGCTTTGGGCCGGTGCTGGAGAACGAGTGGCAGCAGCAGCACGGCCACTCATTCGACTACAGAAAGCTTCAGGCGGATCCCCGCGTACTGTATCAGAGCACACCCTACGCGCTTTTCCCCGACGGCTTTCATGGAGCATTCCGGCGCATTTTCGGACCGTACTACCTGGTGCGCCTGGGCTCGGAGGGTCGCCACCGGATGAACATAGCCGTTTCGGCGTATAATACGAATGTCGGAGTTCGTCCCGATGGCCGGCTGGATCGTCCAATAGAAAGCGGCGCGGACTTCTACGAACGGGGGCTTCCCATCGACACCGCGCGCCGGGACGTAATGGCGCCGCTCTGGCCCGAGGCGGCGGTCGCGCACGTGTACGGGCTGACTGGATTCCGGGTGAGCGAGGTTCCTGAATTCGTACAGACCGGGTGGAACCGGGGGCCGTTGGGCGGAGCATGGAAGCTCACCCTGGAGCGAACCGTGCGCGTGCGGACGCTGTCCGGAAGCCGCACCGCAGAGGTCCGGGAGCTTTACCTGGGCCGTGAGGGGGGCCGCCTGCTCTTCATCCCGGCGGCCGAGCAGCCAACCCTGCTGGCGACGGGCGGCCTGCGCCCGGACGGGGACCAGGTTGAGCCGGTACAACTCCCCATCCTGGCAGGACAGCCCACCGTGTTCGAAGAAGTCACCGTGGTGTCCGGAAGCAACTGAGCGCGAGAGGCGGAGAGCCCTGCTGATCGACGGCCGCCGCGATCCAAGCGCCGCCAGAGGAAGAATCGCGACGGAGAGACTGATCCGACGCACCACAGGGACGTACCTCACGCGGAGGCGCGGAGACACGGATAGAAAGTTCTCCGCGCCCCTCCGCATGACACCTGCGGTTTACTGGACCCAGTCCAAACGACCGATCCCGCGGCCTCCATCCGGAAGCCGCGGGATCGTCTGTCATTCCATCCGTCGCGCGGAGCCGGCCGAAGCCGGTCCCGCATCCGCCGATCAGGCCTCGACCACCTTGCCGCGGGCGCCGACGTTCACCAAGCCGCTTGGAACCGCCGCCAGCGACACCGGCGACGGCAGCACCGGGAAGGTGCGCAGGAACCAGGTGTAGCACGCCACGAACAGCCCGCCGAAGCCCAGCGCCATCCCGATCTCCGCCAGCCCCAGCGGCAGCGCCGTCAGGTTGTCGAAGATGTTGGGCGTCACCAGGAGAAAGCGCTCCAGCCAGTGGCCCAGCAGCACCAGCCCCGCAAACCCGGCCAGGATCTCCGGCATCTTCTTGATGCTGCGCGGCAGCAGGCCAAAGAAGGGCACCACGAAGATCATCATCACCACCGCGACCACGACGGGTCCGAAGGGCGCGTTGAACTTGCGGATGAAGTACTCCTGCTCGTGCGGCAGCAGGCCGTACCAGATCACCACGTACTGCGACCAGTTGATGTACATCCAGAACACGGCGAACGCGAACAGCAGCTTGCCGATGTCGTGGAACTGGCGCTCGGTGATCCACTCGTGCAGCCGCAGCGAGCGGCGGTGGATCACCACCATCACGATGGTCATCGCCAGCGCGCTGTGAAACGCGCTGATGAAGAACGCCACCGGGAACATGGTGCTGAAGAAGTGCGGCAGCGTGGTCATGCCGATGTCGATGGCGATCAGCCCCCACAGGAACGCGAACGCCAGCGCCAGGAACACGCCGATCTTCTGGTTGCGGCGGTACGAATCGGCCGCCACCGCGTTGATGTCGCCCGTGATGCCCCGCCCCAGCCAGCTGTACGGCCACCCGCGCCGCCCCGCCCGGTCAAGCCCGTGCACGTCGGGCCGCAGCTGGTGGTAGGCAAACAGCGTCGCCAGCCCGAACAGCACCAGCAGCGCCACCAGGTCGCGGCCGAACAGGAAGGGAAAGTTGAGCCACCCCGCCTTGGCCTCGAGAATGGCGTCGCCGGCCATGGGGTTCACCACGTGCCCGTCCGCCTCGTGCGGCAGCCAGTGGTGAAAGTAGGTGTGGCGCCCCCCGAACAGCATGATGGGGAACAGGATGAGCGAGACGGGAAGGAACGCCACCCCGCCCAGCGGAAAGCGCTTGATGGACCAGGCCCAGCGGGCGTTGGTCAGGTGCAGCGCCACCGCGAACATCACCATTCCGATCGCCACCGACGACCAGAACATCCAGTTGAAGTGGAACGCGTTCCACGCCCGCTCGCGCGGCACCAGGAAGAACGTGACGGCGCCCAGCAGCGCAAGCACCAGCCCGCCGATGGTGGCGGCGGCCGAGGGTGCGGCAAAGCGCAACGGCAGGTCGCGCGGCGGATACGTATCGTGAGCCATCTCTCGCTTGCGGTCAGGGCACGGTGCTGCCGGGACGGCTATTCACCGTCGCGGGCTGGGTCGCGCTGGGCTGCGGCTCCACCGCGGGGACGGAGTCGACGCGCGCGCCCACCGGCGACACCGCCGGCGGCGGGTTGCGCGTCTCCAGCGAGCCCTGCAGCTGGCGGACGTAGTGCACGATGGCCCAGCGGTCCAGGTGCGTGATGCGGGCGCCGTACGGCGGCATCAGGCCGCGGCCCACGTCGATCACCCCGTAGATGTAGCCGTCCGACCGCGCTTGCGAAGGTCCGGCGTTCAGCGCGGGTGCGTACGGAAACTTGCTCTGCGCGTTGATCACCGTTCCCTGCCCGTCGCCCAGCGCGCCGTGGCAGACGGAGCAGTTGCGGTCGTACTGCAGCTTGCCGCGCGCCAGCACCTGCGCGCTGCGCGGCAGCGGGTTGGTAAAGCCGGCCGCAACGGCGTCCAGGTCCGCCTGCGTGTACGGCGCCGGCACGTCGCCCAGCGGGTGCTGCGCGGGCACCGTTCCCGGCACCGGCTCGCGCGGCATCTGGTACGGGTCCGGCGACACGTCGTTGCGCATGGTGCTGAACGCCGGCACCGCGCCCGAGGCGCGGTCCAGGTCGTACCCCGCCCAGTCGGTGCAGGCGCCCGAGATCGTGAACGCGGCGGTGAACGCCACCGCCCGCGCCAGGTTAGCGCTGGTCAACGAGCACCTCCTCCGAACCGCTCTCGGTCATGATCCGCTGCACGTCGCCGTAGCGGTCGCGGGGGGCGTGCGCGAACACGCCAAAGTTGCCCGCCGTGAACGACGGGTGGTACATGGGCGCCTCGGCGGGCCCCAGGTGGGGAATGCGGCCCAGGATGAACAGCCCCGCCACCGTGCTCAGCGCGCCCAGCAGAATCGTAAGCTCGAACATGATCACGCTGAACGCCGGCAGCGAGATGATCTCCTTGCCGCCCACCACCAGCGGCCAGTCGATCGACGCCCACGTGGCCAGCGCCGTTCCCGCCGCCGTCCCCGTAAAGGCGCCCACCAGGGTAAAGATGCGGACGGGGCTTTCCTTGACCCCCAGCGCCTCTTCAACCTCGTGCCGCGGCGTGGGCGAGTACACCGTCAGCTGGTAGCCTTCCTTGCGCAGCTTGCGGATCGCCGTCGTGGCGGTGTCCATGTGGGGAAAGACCCCAAGGACACCCGTGCGCAGCTTGCTCATCGAACCTCCCACTCCTTGTAGCCGGTGGGCAGGGTCTCCGCCACCATCCGGGCCTCGTCGTGCGCGTGGTGCTCCGGCGCGTGGTGCTTCATCGGCGGCGGCAGCACCTCCTTGATCTCGGCCATCGACAGGCCGGGCAGGTAGCGCAGGAACAGCAGGAACCACATGAAGAACCAGCCGAACGAGCCCAGCAGCAGCGACGCGTCCACCCACGTCATGTGCAGGTTCCAGAACTTCCAGGGCTCGTAGCTGTGCGAAAGCGACGGGACGATGATCACGAAGCGCTCGTACCACATCCCGATGTTCACGAACACCGAGATGATGAAGAACGCGTTCAGGTTCTGCCGGATCTTCTTGATCCACAGCAGCTGCGGGACAAAGGCGTTGAAGGTGATCATCGACCACCCCGCCCACCAGTAGTCGCCCGTCACGCGGTCCCAGAACACGTCGCGCTCGTACAGCTCGCCCGAGTAGTAGGCCATGAAGTACTCCATGCCGTAGGCGTAGCCCACGATGCACGAAGTAAGCAGCAGCAGCTTGGCCAGCCGGTCGTAGTGCACGGGGGTAAAGTACGCCCCCAGCCGGAAGATCTTGTGCACCGGCACCATCAGCGTCACCACCATGGCCACGCCCGAAAGAATGGCGCCGGCCACGAAGTACGGGGCAAAGATGGTGGTGTGCCAGCCCGGCACGATGGACACGGCGAAGTCCCACGACACCACCGAGTGCACCGAAAGCACCAGCGGCGTGGCCAGCGCGGCCAGGAACAGGTAGGCGCGGGTAAAGTGGCGCCACTCGCGGTCCGTACCCCGCCACCCCAGCGACAGCACCCCGTAGACCTTCTTCCGCATGGGGTGCGTGGTGCTGTCACGCGCCGCGGCGATGTCGGGGATCAGGCCGATGTAGAAGAACACCGAGCTCACCGTGAGGTACGTGGTCACGGCGAACACGTCCCACAGCAGCGGGCTGCGGAAGTTGGGCCAGATGTGGCGCTGGCTGGGCAGCGGCAGCAGCCAGTAGAAGAACCAGGGCCGGCCGATGTGCAGCAGCGGGAACAGCGCCGCGGTGAGCACCGCGAACACCGTCATCGCTTCGGCGAAGCGGTAGACGGCCTGCCGCCACGGCGCCCGGAACAGGTACAGGATCGCGGAGATCAGCGTGCCGGCGTGACCGATACCCACCCAGAACACGAAGGTGGTGATCATCACGGCCCAGTTGTCGCCGATCATCCCCAGGCCGTAGATGATGTTGTGCAGCTCGGCCGTGACCAGCAGCCCCACCAGCATCACCGACATGGCCAGCAGCGCCAGGTACCCCTTGCCCGGCGGGGTAAGCAGCCGCATGGCGTCGCGGTTTACCTGCTCGTAGCTCTCGACGTCCGGGTGAAAGCTGGAGCGGACCACGGTGTTTTCAGTCTCCGTCGCCATCTCAGTGGCCTCCCTCGCTCTGGCCGCCCTGCGGCATGTTCTCGGTGCCGCCGCCCTTGGCGTTGGCGCCCTCGGCGTGGTCGGTCTCGCCGTGGTCCGCGGCCGCGCCGGCGCCGTGCGCCACCGGCTCGTGGCCGCCGTTCTCCGGCTCGTTCCAGGTCACCTTCTTCAGGTAGACGATGGCCGGCTGCGTGTTCAGCTCGCCCAGCGCGCGGTAGCCGCGGTTGGTGCGCGCCGCGTGCGACACCGCGCTGTCCTTGTCGCTGAAGTTGCCGAAGACGAACACCTCGGTGGGGCAGGTCTGCACGCAGGCCGGCACCACCTCGCCGTCGCGCACGGGGCGCATCTCGGCCGCCGCGTTGCGCTCCGCCTCGTGAATGCGCTGCACGCAGAAGGTGCACTTCTCCATCACGCCCTTCTCGCGCACCGTCACGTCGGGGTTCAGCTGCCAGTTCAGCGGCTCGGCGAACTCATAGGTGAACCAGTTGAAGACGCGCACCTTCCACGGGCAGTTCTGCGCGCAGTAGCGCGTGCCCACGCAGCGGTTGTACACCTGCCCGTTCAGGCCGTCGGGCGTGTGGTACGCGGCGTACACGGGGCACACCGGCTCGCACGGCGCCTGTCCGCAGTGCTGGCAGAGCATGGGGAGGAAGCGCACGTCGTCCGTGGCGTCGTCCCGCAGCGCCTCGTCCGGGTTGCGGCTCACGCCAAAGTAGCGCTCGATGCGAAGCCACCACATCTCGCGTCCCTTGCGCACTTCCGTCGGCCCCACGACGGGGACGTTGTTCTCGGCGCTGCAGGCGATCTGGCAGGCGCCGCAGCCAATGCACCGCGCCAGGTCGACGACCATCCCCCAGCGGGTGTCGCCGTCGATGTACTCGCCGTACTCCGTTCCCGGAGGCGGATACCCGGACGCGGGGTCCGTCTGCATCTTCTCGGGAACGAAGCCGCCGGAGCCCTTGAGCTCCTCGATGTGCTGGTCCTCGCCGGGAATGATCCCCGGCCCGTGCTGGTCCAGACGGGTGAGCGCCGCGAACCCGACCGCCTGCGCGATGCGGCGGTCATGCTGCACGCGCACGCCGGTTTCCACCAGCCCCTGAGGGAAGGCGCGGCGCACGTTGCGCTCGCCCGTCTTGCGGATGGAGACGCGCACGCCGGCGTGGTTCGCGGCGCCCGTCGCCGGGTCCAGCGAGCCCAGCAGCTTCATAGGGTTGGCGCCCAGCCCCTCCGTCCAGCGGCCACCGCCCTCCTGGCCCAGGCCCATCTGGATGGCCAGGGTGTCGCGCATCACGCCCGGGTACACGTACGCGCGCGTCTTGATCGTTCCGTGCGGCGAGGTGATCTCCAGCTCGTCACCCTGCGCGATCCCCCGCGCCTCGGCCGTGGCGGGGTGAATCTCGACGAACGAGTCCCACGACACCTTGGCCACCGGATCCGGCAGCTCCAGCAGCCAGGGCCGGTTCCCCGTGCGCCCGTCGAAGAAGCGGAGCGACGGGTAGACCACGAGATGCAGCCCGTCCTGGGGCCCCTCGTACGTGGGCGCCTGGTAGGTGGCCGCGGCCACCGCGCGCGGCGGCGCGGGGACGGCCGGGGCCGGAACCGGCTGGGCCGGCGCGGCGGCTACCGTCGTTCCCGCGGCGGCTCCGGCGGCCGCGACCGCGGGCTGCGGCGTCGACGCGGCGGTCGCCTGGTCCTGCGTGGTGAAGCCGAAGGCCTGCGTGGCCGTGGCCGACTCCGGGTACACGCCGCCGCGCTTGAGCGCGCCGCGCCACGCCTCCTGCGATCCGGCGCGTCCCGCCCAGGCGGCGCGCAGGTAGTCCAGCCAGGTGGTCGCCGGGGCCCCGGCCGTGGTGGGGGCCAGCCCCAGCGCGGTGGAGATACCCAGGACGATCTCGCCCGCCGCCTTGGTGTTGAACACCGGCTTCATGGCCGGCTGCACCAGCTCGAACACCCCGTCGCGCGGCACGTAGTCGTCCCAGCGCTCCAGGAAGTGGCTCTGCGGCAGGACGTGCGTGGCCAGCTTGCTGGTCTCGTCCGGGAAGGTGCTCAGGCTCACCCGCACCGGCACCTTGGCCAGCGCCTGGGCGAACTTCAGCCCGCCGGGGAGCGAGTGCACCGGGTTCTGCGCGTCGATCAGGATCACCTTCACCTGGCCGGCGTTCATCTGCTGCACCAGCTGCTGGATCGGGCGCAGGTCCGCCGCCGGCTGCGAGCCGCGGCCGTTGAGCCCCGCGACGGCCTGGCGCAGCGCCTCGCTGTTGGGGCCCTGCACCGCGGCGCCCGGGCCCAGCGCCACCTTGCGCGCCGACTCGCCCCACCACTGCTGCAGCGTCTGCAGCGCCCGCGCGCGCTCCTGCGCGCCCTCGGTGCCGCCCGTCTGCTGCGCGACCGCGTTCACGTCGCCGCCGGCCAGCGCCTGGGCCACCAGCGCCTCGGTGCCGGGGCGGGTCTGGATCCACAGGTCCGCGTTCAGCCCCGTCAGCGGGCGGTGCGGGCCCACCCAGACAAAGCGGCCGCGGCGGCCGTTGCGGTAGCCGTGCATCTGCGCGAACTGCCACGCGTAGTCCACGGGCGACCCCCAGGTTTCCAGGAAGTCGGCCCCGAACGACACCAGCAGGTCGGCGTTGGCGAAGTCCAGGTCACGCGGCGCGTCTTCCAGCGGCGCGTAGCGCACCCGCCGCGCGCCGGTGGCGGCGGCGAACTGGTCCACCAGCGTGTCCATGGTGCCGCGGTACTCGCCGGTCAGGAACACCACGCTGCCGCGGGGGGCGCGGCGGATCTCCTCCGCCACCACCCGCTCGGCCTGGCTCCACGACACCGCGCGGGGCTGGTCCACGCCAAACTCCATCACCGACGGGCCGGTGTAGCGGTCGGGGTGGTAGAGCCCCTGCACGCTGGCCTGGCCGCGAGGGCACAGGTTGCCGTGGCTGATGGGGTGCAGCGGGTTGCCTTCCACCTTGGTGGCGCGCCCCTCGTGCGTTTCTACCTGGATGCCGCAGCCGGCCGGGCATTCCCGGCAGGTGCTGGTGTACCAGGTAGGCACGCCGGGGACGATCTCCTCGGGCTGGACCGTGTAGGGGATCAGCTTTTCGACCTCGCGGGTGGAGCATCCCACCGTCGCGGTCGCCGCCCCGGACGCGCCCAGCACCTTGAGAAAGGTGCGCCTCTTCATTCCGTCAGACATGCTGTCTCCTCGCCATCCTTCTTTCGGGCCGCCGCATCAGTAGTGGCAGACCATGCAGTCCGTGGACGCACGCTGGTTGGGATAGGTGGCCTGCTGCCCGCGCACGTCGCCACCCGCCTGGCTCAGCGCGCGGAAGCGGCGAATGAAGGTGGAGCGGGCCTGCACGGCGGCTTCTTCCTTGGCCGAAATTTCCATGTTGCCCCGGTGGCAGTCGATGCACCACCCCATGCGCAGCGAGGAGAACTGGTACATCTCCTCGATCTCCTCGACGGGGCCGTGGCACGTCTGGCACTCCAGCCCCACGTTTACGTGGGTGTAGTGCGGGAACTTGGCGTGCTCCGGGACCTTGTGGATGCGCACCCAGGGGATTCCCTCCCCGTTCTTCCAGTAGTTCACCAGCTTGAGCCCTTCCTTGTACCACGCGCTGTCCTGGCGCCCGTCCACGGCCTTGACCTTGGGGAACGCCAGCTGCGCCTGCCCGCGCAGCGCGGTGGGCGCGCTGCTGCCGGGCACGTGGCACCCCACGCACAGCTGCACGCTGGGAATGCCCGCGTCCACCGACCGGTCGGCCGTGTAGTGGCAGTACATGCACGGGATGGCGTTGCCGCCCTTGTCCACCGGCCCCGCGTGCACGTTGTGGTAGAACGCGATGGGCTGCTCGGGCGGGGGCGCCGGCTTGTAGTCGCGGCAACCGGCCGCTGCAAGCGGGAGCAGCGCCAGCGCTGCGATGCGAAGAGCTCTGGTCATCATCTGCCTGAACGGAGAATACCATGTGCCGCGAGCGGCAGGCCTTCACAGGCCTGTCCGCGCGCGGCTCTCGCGCCGGCTCTCGCGGGTCAGGAAAACCCCGTCCGCCGTTCGGAGCACCCCCATATAACACGGGGGCGGGCAAGCGGCAACATCAGGTTTGTCCTCACTCCCTGTAGGTGTTTCCCCTACAGGCGGCAACTGCTTGGTAGAACGATACTTACGAAGCCGGCCCAAAGCGCGCCCCGACACGGATCTTCTTCAGAAATCCGTTGAGAAT
Source organism: Longimicrobium sp. (assembly GCF_048594345.1). Taxonomy (GTDB): domain Bacteria; phylum Gemmatimonadota; class Gemmatimonadetes; order Longimicrobiales; family Longimicrobiaceae; genus Longimicrobium. Next base: position 11,260 of record NZ_JBMDXM010000097.1, on the reverse strand, counting down.
GCTTCTCAATCAGAGCTGCGCCTTAAAACGGCTCATGCGTGGCGGCGGTGCTCCACCATCAGGCAGCGGTCCTGGACCACCTTGATGCCGGCCTCGGCCAGGCGCCGGGCCGCCTCTTCGTTGCGGATCCCGCTCTGCATCCAGACCGCCTTGGGCCTTGCGGCCAGGATGTCGTCCAGGTGCGGCGGCACGTCCTGCCCGCGGCGAAAGACGTCCACCAGGTCGACCTCGCCCGGGATGTCGGCCACGGTGCGGTAGACTTTCTTGCCCAGGATCTCGGTGACGTCGGGATAGTAGACCGGGACGGGGATTACGTCTACCCCCGCGCGGTGCAGGTACTCGGGAACGTAGAACGCCGGCTGCCCCGACTGCGCCTCCGTCTTGATCCCCAACACCGCCACGCGCTTGCTGTTGCGGATGATCTCGGCGATCCCCTGCTCGGTGGTGACCAGGTTGTCGCGCCAGCTTTCTTCCATCGAGTCCTCCGGGGGAAGTGCGAAAAGAAGTACGAGAGTACGAAAGTACGAAAGTGCGGGTACGAGGCTCGGCGACGTGCATCGGACTGCGCCCGCGGTGCCCCTCCCCCGGCCCCTCCCCGTTCGTTCCTCACGGAGAGGGGAGAACTTCGATCCCGCTCGACGACCCTGGCCGCAACACCCCTCCCCCGCAGTTTGGGGCAGGGGTCGCCGGCCGTTGCGAGGAACGAGCAAAAGGCCCGGCGGGGGAGAGGGCCCCGCGTCGCAGACGCGGGAGCTCACCAACCCGTGCCCAACTTCCCGAAGCGCCCCGGATCCTGTGCCGTGTATCCCCCCTCCCGCGCAGTTTGCGGGAGGGGGTGGCGCGCTCTCAGGCGCCGCCGGGGGAGGGCCTCAGCCACACTTCCAGGCCCCTCCGCACGTCCCGCTCCACGGCGCCCAGCCCCCGCAGGTACATCAGGTGCGCGCGGGCCTCGCGCAGGGCGTGCAGGAAGTTGTCCGGCGGCAGGTCGGGGAACAGGCGCAGCGTCACGTCGAACGCGGTGCGCGGCTCGTCCAGCGCGTCCAGCGTCTGCGCGGTGCGTTCCTCGTGGTGCGTGACGATCCAGTCGATGCGGCCGGCCAGGTCCTCGAACGGCTCGCCGTGCGAGGGGAGCACCAGGTTCACCGGCAGCTCGCGCAGGCGGCCCAGCGAGGCAAGGTAGTCCGCCAGCGGGTTCTCCGCGTACAGGTCGGCGCCAATGTTGGGCGAGATGCGCGGCAGCACGTGGTCACCCACGATCAAAATGCGCGTCCGCGGATGGTAGACGGTCACGTGCCCCGGCGAGTGGCCCGGGGTCAGGATCCACTCCCATCCGCCGCCACCGGGGAGCGGGCCCCGGTCCCCGCGCAGCAGGGTGTCGGGCGGATAGTGCTCGTAGCGCACGTGGATGCGGTCGGACGCGGCCAGGAGCGCATCCGCCAGCTCCCCCGGAATCCCGCTCATGCGGAAGCTCTCCGCCACGACGGCGCGATCGTCCTTCCACCCCTTTACCCAGCGCGTGGCCAGCTCCTCCTCGCGCTCGTGGATGGAAACCGCCGCGCCGCTCCACTCCCGCACCGGGCCCGCCAGGCCGTAGTGGTCGATGTGCGCGTGCGTCAGGATCACGTGCCGCAGCGACTCCGGCGTCACGCCGATCTCCGTCGCGGCGTCCAGCAGGGCGCCGCGGGCGGGGGGCGTGTCGATGCCGGTATCCACCAGCACGTGCCCGTCATCCCCTTCGATCACCCACGCCGCCACCTCGCGCGGGGGAAAGGGGAGGGGGACGGAGATGCGGTGGACGCCCGGCGCCACCTCCACCGGGGCCGCGGCGGCGTTCACGCGGCGTCCGGAAAGAACTTCCTGCCGTCGCGCGCCATCTCCTCCAGCAGCTTCGCCGGCCGGTACCGCGCGCCGAACCGCTGCTCCAGCGCGCGCAGGCGGTCCAGCACCGTCTGCGCGCCGGTCACGTCCACGTACCAGAACGGGCCGCCGCGAAACGGGGGAAATCCGATGCCGAACACCGCGCCCACATCGCCGTCGCGGGCGGAGCGAAGGACGCCTTCCTCCAGCGTGCGCACCGCCTCGTTGACCATGATCAGCCCCAGGCGTTCCTGCAGCTCGGCGCGCGGCGTCTCCTTTTTCGGCGGGTTGCCGATCAGCGCGTAGACGGCCTCGTCCGGCCCCTGCTTTTTTCCATCCTCCCCGAACGTGTAGAACCCCTTGCTGTTCTTACGGCCCAGGCGCCCGTCCGCGACCATCTTGTCGATCACCGTCGGCGGGTTGCCCATGCGGTCGGCGAAGGCCTCGGCCATGATCTTCCCGGCCTTCTGCGCCACGTCCAGGCCCACCTCGTCGTAGAGGGTGACGGGGCCCACGGGGAATCCCCACTCCGTCATCGCCCGGTCCAGCTCCTCCATCCGCACACCTTCCTGCAGCAGGAGCGCGGCCTCGGCCATGTACGGGCTGAGGATGCGGTTGACGTAGAAGCCCGGCGAGTCGTGCACCACGATGGGCGTCTTGCCGATCTTCTTGGCGTAGGCGTGCGCCGTGGCCGTCACCCAGTCCGCCGTTCCCTCGTGGGTGATGATCTCGACCAACGGCATCTTTTCCACGGGGGAAAAGAAGTGCAGGCCGATCACGTGGTCCGGACGCGCGGACGCCTCCGCCAGCTTCGTGATCGGAATCGTGGACGTGTTGGAGCCCAGGACGACGCCCTCGCCCGCGTGCTCCTCGATCTCCTTGATGACGCGGTGCTTGAGGCTCAGGTCCTCGAACACGGCCTCGACCACGACGTCGGACGCGTGGAAGCCGCTGTACTCCGTGGTCGGCTGCACGCGGTCAACGAGCTTGGTGACCTCGAAGCGGCGCATCTTCTTGCGCTTGGCGCGCTTGATCAGTGACTCGCGGGCGGTGCGCAGCCCCTTGGCGGCGGCCTCGGGCTTTACGTCCTTCAACCGCACGCGGATGCCGTTCTCCGCCGACGCCGCCGCGATCCCCGCCCCCATGAAGCCGGCGCCCACGACGGCGATCTGGTCCACGCTCTTCGGCTTGACGTCGTCGCCCAGCCCGACGTCGTTCTTGGCTTCGGTGCTGGTGAAGAAGACGTGGACGAGGGAGCGTGCCTCGGGGGTCACCGCCAGCTCGCCGAAGGCCCGTGCCTCCATCTCCTGCGCGGCGCGCACGTCCTTGTCCAGCCCGGCCTCGATGACCTTGAGCAGGCGCAGCGGGGCGGGATACAGGCCGTGCGTCTTTTCCATCACCCCCTGCCGCGCCTTGCTGAAGATCAGCTTGCGCATGGGCAGCAGGTTCTCCAGCCGTTCGGGCGATCCGGAGCGGCGCGCGGCGCGCGGCTGCAGCTTCTTCGCCGCGAGCGCCATCGCCTGGCGGCTGGCGACCTCCAGCAGCACGGTCTGGGGGACGACCTCGTCGACGATGCCGGCCTTCATGGCGCGGCGCGCATCCAGCTGCTTGCCGGTGAGCATCAGGTCCAGCGCCGCGCGCAGCCCGATGAGCCGCGGCAGCCGCGCCGTGCCACCCGCGCCGGGGATGATGCCCAGCTGCACCTCGGGAAGGCCCAGCTTGGTCTTGGGCGAGTCGGTGGCGATGCGGTAGGTGCAGGCCAGCGCCGTCTCCAGCCCGCCGCCCAGCGCGGCGCCGTCGATGGCGGCGACCACGGGGATGCGCAGCTGCTCCAGGCGGTCCAGCATCTCCTGGCCGGCGCGGCTGGCGGCCTCGGCGTCGGCGGGGGCCGCAAAGTTCTTGAACTCCTCGATGTCGGCGCCGGCGATCCACGTCCCCTTCTTTGCGGAGACGATGACGGCCGCGCGCACGCCGCCCTCGCCGTTCTCCAGCCGCTCCAGGATCTCCCCCATCTCGCGCAGCATGCCTTCGGAGATGACGTTGACCGGGCGGGCGGGGTCGTTCAGGGTGACCACGGCCAGCCCGTCCCTGATCTCCATGCGCACCGGCGCGCCCTGGGCCGTCTGGCGCTCTTCTTCGAGGATCGTTGCCATCACGCTCTCCCCTTGCGGATCTTCGGGTTGGTCACGGTGTGTCTTTTCGCCTGCTCGGGCCGGTGGCTCGGCAGTCCTCAGCCTGCTTCGGCCAGCATGGGTCATGCGTTGAGAACAGAACGCGCTGCGGCGGGTTGTGTGCCGCCGGGACTGCAAGGGCGAATGAATTCGCTGCAACAACTACACAAAGTCCACCTTCGTGGACTCGGCGGCGTGGCGGTGTGCGGCATCCCAGGCGACTGCGCGTCCGCTACAGGTCAGGCATCGGCGCGCACGACATCACCCCGCCCTCCGGAATGACAGAACCACTCACGCACTACGTACTAACGCACTTCCCTACTGCGCCATCAGCCCGCCATCCACCGCCAGAACCTGGCCCGTCACATAGCCGGACGCGGGCGAGAGAAGAAAGAGCGCGACGCCCATCAGCTCGTCCTCGCCGCCGGTGCGGCCCAGGGGGACGCTGCGGGCGACCAGCTTTTCCGCACGCTCCAGCACCACCTTCGTCATCTTGGTGGGGAAGAAGCCGGGGGCGACGGCGTTCACGCGGATGCCATACCGCGCCCACTTGATCGCCAGGTCGCGGGTGAACGCGATGATCGCGCCCTTGGACGCGCTGTAGCCCACGGCGTCCAGCACCTCGGGCGCCGTGCCCGCCAGTCCGGCGATGGAGGCCACGTTCAGGATGGCTCCCGGCTCGCCGCGCTCGATCAGCCGCTTTCCCACCTCGCGCGAGCAGAGAAAGGCGCCGGTGGCGTTCACCTCCATCACCTTGCGCCACGCCTCCACCGGCATCTCCGCGGCCGGCGCGCCCCACGAAGTGCCGGAGTTGTTCACCAGCAGGTCGATGGGGCCCAGTTCCGCCTCCACCCGCTCCACCGCCGCCCGCACGTCGTCTTCCGACGAGACGTCCATCCGCAGCGCCAGGGTGCGGGCGCCGTACTCGTCCGTCAGTTCGCGGGCCACTTCGGCGCACGCCTCTTCGCTGCGCGACGCCACCGCCACCGCCGCACCCGCCTGCGCCAGCCCGCGCGCAATCTGCTCGCCCAGTCCGCGTCCCCCGCCCGTCACCAGCGCCACCCTCCCGGTAAGGTCGAACAACTCGCGTACGGTGCGCATTCGTGCCCTCGTTCGGCGTGATCCGGTGCGATGGGGATGATCGTGGCGAGCAATCTAACCGTCGCGAAAACCCGCGCAAATGCTGGAAATTATGAGCGCCGCTCAGCACGCGCATACTACCTACATCAATGAGGTGTCCGGTTCCATGCGTCTCGAGCAACCGTTGAACCTTGCGTGCCACGCTGTCACAGGGCGACACTGGAGCGTTCACCGGAACTCCCGTATCCTGTTCTGTTTCCGAATCTAAATGCGTGCACGCGTCGATTACCGCTTGGGAAGCATCTTTGAGGATAAGTGTGATGTGCTTGTGATCCCGTGCTCCGTGAGTGGAGTGGTGACGCCAGAGATGCGGCAGGAAATCACGAAGGCCGGACTCCCCTTACCAGGAGCGATGAGAGATACCGTCATCCTGCTCCCCTCTGAGAACCCGAATTATCGAGCTGTCGCATATGCCACCGTTATAGCCGGGCATACATCACCAGAATCGATCATTGAGGAGATCGGAAGCAAGCTGGGATGGATCGCAAAGTTACAACGATACGCGAAATTCTCAGCACCAATCTTGGGCGCCGGACCCGATGATTTACCCGGACCAGCAGCCGCAGCACTGGCACGGGGCTTTCAAACCACCGCGCCGGAGTCTGCGGAGTTGTGGATCAGCGACAGCGACCCTGAAAAGCTGAAGTCCGTCGCCGCACGCTTGCTGCGCTTGATCCCACCTGAAGAAATCCCGGGAACAGCCACACATGGCAGTGCCGCTCCCGTGCCGATCAAACGCGAAAAAAGTCAGCCGACTTTATTGGGGATACTTGCCGATGAACTCCGACGAGGTCGGAAAAAGCGTCTCGCTCGTATGCAAGCGTCTGCACAAACCCCTCTTGCGAGAACTGCTGCTGCGGCTGCAAGCCAGCGCAAGGGCGTGTTCATCAGCTACAGCCACGCGGACGCGGAGTGGCTGGAGCGCCTGCAGAAGCATCTCAGGCCGCTGCAGCGTGAGGGCATCGAGGTGTGGGACGACACGCGCCTGAAGCCGGGTGAGCCCTGGCGCGAGGAGATTCGTGCGGCGCTGGCGGCGGCGAAGATCGCAATCCTGCTGATCAGCGCGGACTTTCTGGCCTCCGACTTCATCGTCACGGACGAGTTGCCGCCGCTGCTCAAGGCCGCGGCGGACGAGGGCACCATCATCCTGCCCGTAATCGTCAGCCCCTCGCGGTTTGAGAGAATGGAGAGCCTGTCGCGCTTCCAGTCCGTCAACGACCCGTCGAAGCCGCTCGTACAGATGCGCCGCGCCAACCGTGAAAAGGTGCTCGATGACGTCGCCCGGGCGGTGGAGGACGCGCTCAAGCGGTAGACCATCCATCGAAGGAATGACGGGGAGCGGCGTGGCGTGCCGCTCCCCGTCTGCGTTCCGGGTGATTCCGTCCGCTCACGCCGAGGGGTAGGCCACTGCCAGGCGCTGCTCGTGAAGCGCGGCGTAGACGGCGTCGCGCAGGGCGTTGGCCTCGGCGCTGGTGACGGTGACGGTGCGCACCAAGTCGCGGATGACGGCTCGCATCACCACGTTCTTCTGCCCCGGCGCCATTCCGATGCGCTCCGCGACGTCGGCGGAGGCGCATCGTACTGCGTCTCGCTGAGACGGCGTACAAGCATTCCGCACGATCCGCCTGTGGCGCAATCGGTGCTCACCTCAATCGAAAATGGACAGTCTGGCGCATGCGGCGAAATTCATGTATGCTCTGTTCACATGCCTCGGTCCCGCTTCGCCGCCCTGCTCGCCTGCCTGGTGATCTGCATCGCGCCCGCCACTCCCGCGGCCGCGCAAACCCAGGCCGCGCCCACCACCCAGAAAGCCGCGCCGGCGCCGCCCATCGCTCCACCCGCCGCAGCGCGAGCCGAGGCCGCACGGAGCGACAGCGCGAAAGCGGGCAAATCGGTATCAGAAAGGCTGTTCGCTGCCGACTGGGTGCTCTTCCCCGCCCGGCTCGCTCTCATTATCGTATTTCTGACGCTCGCCCTGTTCCTGCTGATGTGCGGAATCTGGAGCGCGATCCGCGTGGTCCACTCTCTGCGGCACATGAAGTGGAGCCAGCCTCCGAGACGGCTCAAGCGGGGCGAGGTGGGCGCGGCGGGCACGAGCCTGGCTGTCGAATGGGAAGAGCGGCTGAGCACGAACATCGAGAACGACGAAGAGCGCGACCGGCAGATCGCCTGGCTTCGAGAGGTGGTCGACCGGCTCACGCTGGATCACAACAGACTAGCCGCCAGGGTTGCGGCGATCGCCAAAGCAACAGGAGTGCACTCTGATGGCGAAGCAGAAAGCCCGGGCTGAGTTGATGGCGGACCTGCACCGAGAGGCTCTGGCCTGCCGGATTGATGATGAGACGATCCGCAGGTTCCACGAGGCTTTCGATGGCGCCGAACGGAGGAAGCGTGAGAACGAGCGGCGCCTTCGCGTGCGCCTGGCGGAAATCCGCGCCGCGAACGCCTCGGCCGCCTGAGTGCGCCGGCTCCCGATGCCCAAGCCCCCGCGCAAACGGGGGCTTCTTCGTTGGGGGGAGATGAGCATCCGCGGGCGGTTCATCTCAACAGCCTTGACTTGCGGGGGCCGGAGTATGAACCTTCGGCAAGTGCTAGAACCTTAGCAAAACGATCCATCACACCCCCATGCTCACCAAACCCGCTGCAACCGACCTGAGCCGCCGTGAACGGCAGATCATGGACGTGGTCTACCGCCTCGGAAAGGCCGCCGTGAGCGACGTGCTGGAGCGCATCCCCGATCCGCCCAGCTACAGCGCCGTGCGCGCGCTCATGCGCATTCTGGAGGAAAAGGGCCACCTGCGGCACGAGCAGGACGGCCCGCGCTACCTGTACCTGCCCATGGTGCCGCGCGAGTCGGCGCGCACCAACGCGCTCACCCACATGGTGCGCACCTTCTTTGGCGGAAGCACCGAGGCCGCCGTGGCCGCGCTGCTGGACCCGGACAACCACAAGCTGTCCGACGCCGAGCTGGACCGCATCAGCGACCTCATCGAGCAGGCACGCGTCCAGGGGAGGTAACGATGGACCTGCCGCTTCCCTCGACCGTGGCCGCGCCCTGGCTGGCCCCCGCCCTGTGGCTGGTGGCCCGCGGCACGCTGCTGCTGGTGGCCGCCGCGCTGGTGGCGCTGGCGCTACGGCGCGGATCGCCCGCGGCGCGGCACATGGTGTGGGCGCTGGCGCTGGGCGCCATGCTGGCCCTTCCCGCGGCATCGTTGCTCATCCCTGAGTGGGAGCTTTCGTTCGTCCGCGTGGTGTCGCTGGACGGGCCCGCGGGCGCGGCGGCGGCGCAGGCGGCGGACACCGGGCCGGCGGGGATCCCGTGGAGTACGCTGGTGCTGCTGGTGTGGACGGCGGGCGCCGTGGCCACGCTGGGGCGCTACGGGCTGGCCATGCTGGCCGTGCGCGTGATGGCGCGCGGCGCGCGGCGGGTGACGGACGGCGAGTGGCTGGAGCGGATGAACGGCGCCGCGGGCGAGCTGGGGCTGCGCGACCGTGTGCACCTGCTGCGCGCCGACGGCGCCGCCATGCCCATGACGTGGGGGATCCTGCAGCCCGCCGTGCTGGTGCCGGCCGACGCGGACGGGTGGACGGCGGAGCGCAAGCGCGTCGTCCTGCTGCACGAGCTTGCCCACGTGGCGCGCCGCGACTGCCTGTGGCAGACGCTGGCCAGCCTGTGCTGCGCGGCGTACTGGTTCCATCCGGGCGTGTGGTGGGCCGCGCGGCAGATGCGCATCGAGCGCGAGCAGGCGTGCGACGACCGCGTGCTGCGCGCGGGGACGCGCGCGTCGGAGTACGCGGGGCACCTGCTGGAGGTGGCCCGGTCCTTTCGCCCGCGCCCGCTGACCGCCGCCGCAGCCGTGGCGATGGCGCGCCGCTCCCAGCTGGAAGGCCGCGTGCTGGCGGTGCTGGACACGGCCCGCGACCGCGGCGCCGTTCCCGGCCGTGCGGCGCTGGTGGCGGGCGGCATCGCGGCGGTGGCGCTGTTCCCGCTGGCCGCCGCGTCGCCCGAAGGCTTCGAGGCGCCGGCCGACGCGCCGACGCGGATCGGCCCCGTGGCCGCCACGCCTCCGCCGCCGCGGCTGGAGTGGACGGTGCACGAGGCGCCGGCCGCCGAGCCCGGGACCGTGAGCGTTCCGCTCCCCAACAGCCAGCTGAGCCTGAACGTGCGGGTGCAGGATGACACGCCTCCGCCGGCGGACCGCGGCACTGCGGCGCAGAACAAGCGCTTTCCCAACTTTGGACCGCCGGACGAGCAGGTGATCACGGCGCTCATCCGTGCCACCCGCGACGTGGATCCCGACGTGCGCCGCAGCGCGGTGGCGGCGCTGGGGCAGATGGACGGCGGCCCGGTCGTCGGCTCGCTGGTGCGGTCGATGACGGACACCGACGCGCGCGTCCGCAACGCCGCGGCGCTGGCGCTGGACGAGTACGCGGGCCGGCAGAACGCCGCGCGCGTGGCGGCACGGCCGTGCGAGGACGCGGAGTGCGAGGCGCCCACGCGCCCGCGCGTCCCCACCGGATCGGCCGCGCCGGCCCCGCGCCCGCGCAACGCGCGCGCCGACGTGGAGCCCGAAGGCGGCGGCGGCCCGGTCGATCCGGGGCTGCGCATTCTGGGCGGGCTGATGGAGGATGACACCACCGCCCGCCGCCAGCTGAGCCCCGGCATCCACGGCGGGATGATCCAGTAGCCTCTGCCGTTGAATGATGAAGGCCGCCCCGTTGCCCGGGGCGGCCTTCATCGTTTTCCATCCGGGACAGAGAGCCGTCAGGCGTAGATGGGCGGCGTGACCAGCTGGTGGTCCTGGATGACCTCGCGGTCCCAGGGAAAGACGATGAGCGCTTCCGTCTCCATGGAGAAGAAGTCCGGGCGGTAGCCGCCGGGGCGCACAAAGCTGGTGGCGGTGCGCACCTCCGCGGGTCCCACCTCGCGCACGGCGGCCAGCGCCAGGCGCAGGGTGTCGCCGCTGGTGGTGATCTCGTCCACGATCAGCACGCGGCGTCCGCGCGCGGATACGGGCGTGGGCGAGAGCACCCGCGGAAACGCGTGCACCACCTGCCCCCGCTCGCGGCGGGTCACCTTCATGGCCTCGAAGTCCGCCTGCAGCATGGTGGCGACGGTGGCCGCCGGCATCACCCCCGCCGTCGCCAGGCCAATCACCAGGTCCGGCCGGTAGTCGCGGGACACGCGCACGGCCAGCGCCCGGCAAAATTCGCCGAAAAGCTCCCACGACAGCTCAAAGGTGCCGGCGGTGGCACCCAGAGGCGGCGAGGCGGGCGGAAACATCAATCCGGGCATGTCGGTGGTCCCTTCCCAGGCGGCGGACGGCGCGGTTGCGCGGGGGGAGGTGCACGATACAAGATGCATTCCGGGCGCGACAGCAAACATTTGCGGCACCCGCACATCTCCCCCTCGCCACCCACCGCACTCTGCGCATCCGGCCGTCCGGGTCGGAGCCGAAGTTCGTGAACCGCCGGTGGCGGGGCGGGCGGGCGCGGCGTAGAATGGCGCCATGAACGACGATCTCCGCAAACGAGCCGACGCACGTTTCGAGCAGGCCCTCAAGCAGACGGGCGCGCGTGACCCGCGCACCTTTTACCGCGACCAGCTCAAGGAACTCAAGGCCGGCAGCCCCGACGGGTTTCGCCGCGCGCTGCGCTACTTCGAGGAGACGCTGATCCCCACGGTGGCGGATGAGGGGTCGGACCCGGTGGCGGAATGGCTGGAGTACGGGCGCATGCTGGCGTCGCTGACCGTCCCTGGCCGCACGGTGCAGATCGACGGCGGCGGGCGCGCCCGCGACTACGCGCGCCCGGTGCCGCTGGAATCCATGGTGCTGCACCTGCCCGAGAACGCGTCGCGCCCCGCGCTGGTGCTCGGCATCCCCCCCAAGCTCACCCCCGCCCAGCGCGCCTCGTACGACCTGCTGGTCAAGCAGAGCAACGGATCGTAGGGGCCGCGCCCGGGCCGCCCCGCGTCTGCGACGCGGGGCCCTCTCCCCCGCCGGGCCTTTTGCTCGTTCCTCGCACCGGCCGGCGACCCCTGCCCCAAACTGCGGGGGAGGGGTGTTGCGGCCAAGGTCGTCGAGCGGGAT
>NZ_JBMDXM010000096.1:0-19273 GCF_048594345.1 Longimicrobium sp. | reverse complement strand
CTTGACCATCAGTTCCCGGCCAAGCCGCAGGGATGCAAGACGCAATTGCATCTCCCGCTCGGGCATGTCACCGTAATCTGCCGCGATCCGTGCCCGCTGAAGCTCCTCGAGCATACGATTCAACGAAAAAACGCGCTCCAGCTTCTCATCGATGGTCATCCGATCATAGGCCGCGAACAGAAATCGCTCTGCCTCGGGAGAGGTATCGGATGGGGGAAGCTTCTGCATGGACGCTCGCGAAAAAGGTGAATCTCTGACGAAAATATGGCGCAGAAACCCGCGAGCTCCAAGCCGGTGAGGCCACCACTGCGTGATCTGATGCAAATCGAAGCCCCGTTCGGCGACGCGTCAGCGGCGCCGAGACGGGTCTTTTCGCTTTTCCAGCAGCGGGTTTACCCGCTCATCCGCGCCCGAGGCGCCGCCTCGTCGACGGCGCCCGCCTTCCTCACGCCGCCGCCGTCGCTTCCTCCGCGACGGCGGAATCGTCCCGGTACACCGCAGGGGCCCATCCGCTCCGCGGGATGCGGCTGTGGACAGCGGCCTTCTGCGGGGCGGCGGCCTTGCGTGCCGTGCGCACCGCGGCGAACTGCTCCAGCGGGACGTCAAGCAGCTTGGCGGTGGTTTCCCACGCGCGCAGGGCCGCCTCGCCATCATGCGACGCTGTGGACGAGCGGGCGGCGGTGCCGCGCGGATCCACCCAGGCGCCGCTCACCAGCTCCCGCGACGTCGCGGCGACCACGGACGAACGCGCGGCGGCGGCGGGCGTGCGGCGGCGCTGCAGGCGGCGCAGGAGCGGCCACGCCAGGCGCAGCGACACGGGGGCCATCGACGGCACCATCGCCGCCGCCATGGGCGTCCACGCGCTCCCCGGGTCCGCGGCGACCACGGTGATGCCGGTGCCGCGAAGCCGGCGGGCCAGCTCGTACGTCCACATCAGGCTCAGCAGCTTGGCCCGGCCGTACGCCTCCAGCCCGCGGTATCCACCCGTGGACTGCAGGTCGTCCCAGCGCATCGTCGCCCAGCGGTGCAGCCCGCTCCCCACGTTCACGATGCGCGCCGGCACCGATGCACGCAGCCGCGGCAGCAGCAGGTGCGTCAGCAGCGCGGGGGACAGGTGCGTAAGGGCCAGCGTGGCCTCGAAGCCGTCGGTCGTCTCCGTGCGCTCGGCAAAGGCGCCGGCGGCGTTGTTGACCAGGATGTCGAGGCGCGGGTGCATGGCCCCGAACCGCTCCGCCACCCACCGCACCTGGTCCAGCGACGACAGGTCCGCCGTGATCAGCTCCACCCGCTCGTTGCCGCTCTGGCAGCGGATGGCCTCTACCGCCTGTTCGCCCCGCGCGCGGTCGCGCCCCACGACGACCACCGTGGCGCCCAGCTTGGCCAGGCCCAGCGCCGTCTCGCGCCCGATCCCCCCGGTGCCACCCGTGACCAGGGCGACCTTGCCGTCCAGCGGCGCGGCGCTCATCGGACAGCCTCGGCCAGGCGCAGCGCGCGCAGGGGGCGCACCGGCGCGTCGTCGGCCGCGACGCGGGGAAGGCGGATGATGATGCCGTACGCCTCGTCGTTCTCGATTTCCTGTGCCCGGGCGGCGACGCGTGCGGCGGAAACGCGGCCGCGGGGCGCGGAGAGCAGAGCCAGCATGGTGATCCCTATCCCTTCATCCCTGTCGGTACTGGGCCCGCCGGCCCCCGCGGCCGGCGGGCGGGTGTGTCACGCGGCGTTCGCCGTTTCGAGCACCGGGTAGTCCGTGTAGCCGTGCGCGTCGCCGCCGTAAAAGGTGGTCCGGTCCGGCTGGTTGAGCGGCGCCCCGTTCCGCAGGCGCTCCGGCAGGTCGGGGTTGGCCAGGAACGGCGTTCCGAACGCCACCAGGTCCGCCTGCCGCTCCTTGATCGCCGCGTTCCCCGTCTCGCCGCCGTATCCTCCGTTGGCGATGAAGGCGCCGCGGAAGATGGCCCTGAGCACCGGCGACACGCGGGGCGCGTTGCTCCCTTCACCGAGTACGACGAACGAGCCGTCGGCGGATCGACGCTCCTGCTGGCCGATCGTCTCCGTGACGTGCAGGTAGCCCAGGTTCAAGCGGCTGAGCGCATACGCCGCGTAGCTGAAGGTGGCCACCGGGTCGGTATCGCTCATCCCGTTCACCAGCCCCACGGGGCTCACCCGCACCCCCACCCGCTCGCCGCCCCACACGTCCACGACCGCGGCGGTGACCTCTTCGAGGAAGCGGACGCGGTTCTCCACCGAGCCGCCGTAGCGGTCGGTGCGGTGGTTGGTGCCGTCGCGCAGGAACTGGTCGATCAGGTAGCCGTTGGCGCCGTGCAGCTCCACCCCGTCAAAACCGGCCGTGTAGGCCCGCCGCGCCCCGTCCGCGAAGTCCTGGACGATCCCGGCGATCTCGTCCGTCTCCAGCGCGCGCGGAGTGACGAACGGCTTCATCCCCCGCCCCGTGTACAGCTCGCCCGGTGCGCCGATGGCCGACGGCGCCACGGGTAGCACGCCGCCCGGCTGCAGCGACGGGTGCGAGACCCGGCCCACGTGCCACAGCTGCAGGTAGATGCGCCCGCCCCGCGCGTGCACCGCGTCCGTTACCCGGCGCCACCCCTCCACCTGCGCGTCGGTGTGGATTCCCGGCGTGTCGGGGTAGCCCACGCCCTGCGGCGATACCTGCGACCCCTCGGTGACGATGAGGCCGGCGCCGGCGCGCTGGGCGTAGTATTCGGCCATCAGCTCCGTGGGCACGCCGCCCTCGCCGGCGCGGCTGCGCGTCATGGGCGCCATCACCAGCCGGTTGCGCAGCTCGTACGGCCCCAGGCGAAAGGGGGTGAACAGGTTCGGCGTCTCGCTCATCTTCGTCATCCCGTGCGTTCGTTAGGTCTTTAATCTGCAACAGTGTAAGTTACAGATCTGGATGCACTTCGCCTTCGCTGCCAGGTTTACCGGTCAGCGTGCCGGCATCCTCACGGCCACCACCCCTCGCTGCGTTCGTCCCGCCGTGTTCAGCCGCACCAGGGGTGTCGCCACCCGTCCCGCGTGCACCGTCACCCGCTGCTCGCGCACCTCGAAGCCGTCGCGCACCGCCCGCAGCGTATAGGTTCCCGGCGCCACCCCCTGGAACTGGAACCCGCCGGACGGTCCCGACGTGGTTGCCTGTGCGGCCGCGCCGTCCTCCCCCACCAGCGTAACCGTGGCCTGCGCCACCGGGTTGCCCACGCCGTCCGTTACCCGCCCCAGCACCCGCGCGTCCTGCGCGGCCAGCGTCCCCACGCTCCCCACCAGCCCGGCCGCCAGCACCAGCAGCATCCCCAGCAGCCTGCGCGCACCGTTCATCCGTGCCATTGCCGCCTCCCGCGGTCCCCCGGTTCCGACACCCTTCTCTACCCGGTACGACGAACGAGCCGTCCGTGGATCGACGCTCCCGCTGCCCATCGCTTCAGAGCCCCCGCGTCTCGCCCGTCGCCCCGATTCGCACGTCCATCGAGCCACGTCAATCCGACTACATTTGTATCCGGTCCGGTTGCAGATCGGGACGCGGAAGAACGGCCCGTGAGCCGTCCCTTACGCGTGCTGCGCCCGCGCCCGCACGAACTCGTCCGCCAGCTCCCGGGCCGCCCCGCCGCATCCACCGCCGTGCCCCTTTACCTGCTGAAAGACGTCGGCGATGGTCACGTGGCCCAGCACGCCCTGCATGGCCTGGTGCGCCTGGCAAAAGACGCCCTGCAGCACCTGGCGGATGTTGCTGCCGATGTCGCAGTGCCGGCACGGTTCGGAGTGAAGGGCGAACAGCTCCTCCTTTTCCTCCACCGCGCGGTACACGTCCAGCAGGGTAATGTCCTGGGGCTCACGCGCCAGCTGCGCGCCGCCGCCCACGCCCGGCTGCACCGAAACCAGGCCCGCGTTGCGCAGCGAGCCCATGATGCGCCGCACGACCACCGCGTTGGTGTTCACGCTGCCGGCCATGCGTTCCGAGGTGACGGGCTCGTCGCGCCGCCACGCAAGGTACGCCAGCACGTGCACCGCCACCGCCATCCTGCTGCTGATCGTAGACATCTGGACTCCGGTTTGGATAACTGTAACTAGTCTAGGTACGGAATCGGTTCCTGTCAACGGTGACGTTGGGGAGGTGCGGGAGTGCGGAAGTGCGGGAGTACGAGAGTACGAGAGTACGAGAGTACGAGGATACACAGACGACCGCGCGCGAAGCGGCTGAAGCCGCCGCAACAACAGCGGAAAGCCCCGCAAACTGCGCGGACTTCAAGAAATCCAACGCGGCCGGCACTTGCCCCCTCGGCTCGCCGCGGACCTGTCCGCGCAGGGCGGAAATCGCGTCCCTGGAGCCGCGATCGTTCGCCATGGCGGCGGATCCTGGGCCCGGGTATCATCGCCACGACAGAGGCGTGCCGGAGCGCGACCCGCTATCCTGGTCACCGCGCGCGCCTCGCTCCACCTGACATCCGAATCCGAAGGCCCGAAACCGAAAACCGAAACCGAAGGGTGGATCTTCGGGAGGCGATCCGAAACCGGCGGCGGGCGAAACTCGTCTTCGGGTGGGATTCAGAAGCAAGGCGCAGGTGGGAGAAAGACGAAAGTGGGCGAAATATCGGTCCTTTCCAGATGAGTCTCGTGTCTGATGTGTACAAGATTTCACGCAAAGCTTGCGCAGGGACGCCACGTTCCAGAGATTCGGCCGGTCCGCGTGCGCACACAAAGCGCCACAGGCAGGCAAAAGTGGACTGGGGACCCGACACGTAGAGTGGGGGTGTGCACTCCGTTTACGCCTGCCGTGGTTTTTCTAGTGGTGGCGGGATCTGTGGCTGCGGAGGTCGGTGCCGGATACGATGAAGAGGTGCTAAGTGCGCTCCCTGTACATTAGTTACGTGAGCTGCACCAAGACTTGCTTCGGGGTTTCTTCGGTATTATAATTCACCTCGTAGACGGCGCCGGCAGCACCTTTCGGAACACCTTGGGAAGGAACTCAAATGAACGGCAGCGATCCCCGAAGCGCCACGACCAAGCACCTGCGCGAGACCGCGGCGGCGCGCGTGGAGAACACGTCCCTGCGCAGCGTGGCGCGCGAGATCGGAATGAGCCCCACGGGACTGAAGAAGTTCCTGCAGGGTACGGCGCCGTACTCGCCCACGCTGCGCCGGCTGCGCAGTTGGTACGTGCAGTACGCGGCGGTGCAGAGCGGAAACGTGGGGCTGGAAGACGCGACGGCCGCGCTGAACGTGCTGGTGCACGACCTGGCGCCGGACCCGCGCAAGGACACGGCCGGCTGCCTGCTGGAGTGCGTGGGCCGCGGCTACGACCAGAGCGGCAAGGCGCGCCCGGCGTGGATGGCCGAGCTGCAGACCCGCTTTGCGGAGACGGTGACGGAAGACCCGTCGTAGCGGATGATCAGGACGACGACTGCACGGGGCGGCTCCGCGCCGCCGTGCCGCCTTCCGGGCGCGCCCGCCCCGTCTCGTCCTGCATTCGCCGCACGGTCCACGCGCACCACAGCAGGCTGACCACCGCCACCGCGGCGGCGGGCGCGGCCCAGCGCCACCCCTTGCCGGTGGGGTCAAAGTCCGGCAGCACGGTCCCGAACGCCAGCACCCCCGCGTTCCACGCCACGTGGAGCGCCACCCCCGTCCAGATGGAGCGCGTGGCGTACACCGCGTGCCCCAGCACCAGCCCGGCCGCCAGCCGCACCGGCACGGCCTGCGGCTCCAGGTGCGCCAGCGCGAACAGCACCGCCGTCACCGCGATGGCGGGCTGCGCGCCCCAGCGTTTTTCCAGCGGGCGCTGGATCCACCCCCGAAAGCCGAACTCCTCCATCAGCGGCGCCAAGAGCACGGCCAGGATGTAAAAGGCCACCTCGCCCCCCGGCCGCTCCAGGAACCGGGTCAGCTCCTGGGCGAACTCCGTCTCCTGCGCCATCCCCAGCGCCAGCAGCGCGGTCCACATCCCCAGCGACAGCGCCGCCATCGCTGGCGCGGTAAGCAGCACCCACGGCCACGCGGGGCCCATCCGCCGCACGCGCGACCGGGCCCGCGCCCGCGCGCTCCAGCGGCCGGGGAGCGCGTACACGCGCAGGAACAGCGCGGTCAGCGCCACCATCCCCACGATGGCCATCGCCGGCGAAAGCTGAAAGAGCAGGGCGAGCGGGATGTACCATACCAGCCAGGTGAGCAGCCCCGAGGCCAGGGCGGCCACGCTGCTGCCGATGCGGTAGGAAAGGGTGCTGCGCGGGTCCGGTTTCACGCGGGCGTCGATCCGATCCGGGAGATGAAAAGCGGTGTATCCGCCTGAAACGTAACGGCTTCGGCAGCCGGGCGACAGCATGTGCGCTGGAGCGGGCGGGCGCGGTGTTGTAGATTGGCTCCCGCAACCTTTACCGGCAGGAGCCCATGCCCGCAGTCCCCTTCCATCAGCTTCCCGACGACGCCCGCCTGTGGGTGTTCGCCGCCGCGCGCCCCCTGGACGCGTCGCGGCAGCAGGCGCTGCTGTCGCACGCCGACGCATTCCTGGCCCGCTGGGCGGCGCACGGCGCGCCCGTCGTGGGCGGGCGCGAGCTTCGGCACGGGCGCTTTCTGCTGGTGGGATCGGACGAGCGGGCCACGGGCGTCAGCGGCTGTTCCATCGACTCCCTGTTCCACACGCTGGCCGACCTGGAGGCACAGATCGGCGTGCCCATGCGCGACAGCTCGCTGGTGTACTTTCGTGACGAGGCGGGGGAGATCCAGGCCGAGCCCCGCCCCGCCTTTCGCCAGCATGCCGCCACCGGCGGGGTGACGGAGGACACCGTGGTGTTCGACAACACCATCGGCACGGTGGGCCAGCTGCGGAGCGGTGGATGGGAAAAGCCGCTACGCGAGTCCTGGCACGCCCGCGCCTTTCCCATCGCGAAGCCCGAAGCGGTGACGGGCGACTGACAGAGGGCGGTCGGCCGTGGCGGACGTGAGAATCCGGCGCGCCATCCCGTCCTTTCGAAGGCGGCGCCCCACCCAGCCGTCCGATCCTCGGGAGCATGGCGCCGACCGAGCAACCGGCTGTCCGCGTGCTCGTCCCGAGTCGCGATTCGTGGACCGCCGGCCGTCTCCGCCAGATTGCCAGAGCATCCGCCGTGGGCCGGCTCCACGCGGCGCCTCCCTCGAACCAACCGTGTGGTGGCGCGTTGGTTTGTATCGAAATGACGCGCCGACGCTGTCCCTCTCCCGTAACTCCGTTCCCGGTCCGCCGATGCCGACGCTGATCCCCGCTCCGTCCGTGATCGAGGCCGCGGGCAACAAGCCCAAGCGTGTCGAGGAGTTTGCCGGCCGTGTAAACAGCGGGCACGCGGAGGTGAGCGTGGCGCGCATGCAGTCGCCGGAGGGGCCGGGGCAGCGGCCGGAGTTCCAGGAGATCACCGTGGTGCTGCGCGGAATGCTGCGCGTGGAGCACGAGGGCGGCGTGCTGGAGGTGCGCGCCGGGCAGGCCGTCGTGCAGCGCCCGGGCGAATGGGTGCGCTACGGCACGCCCGAGCCCGGCGGCGCGGAGTACGTGGCCGTCTGCCTTCCCGCCTTTACCCCGTCCACCGTTCATCGCGATCCCGACTGACTCTGCTTCGCCAGCGGGCGGATCCGGTTGTCGTTGCCCGCGATTCCCAGTTCCCCCGCCTTTCCGCCGTCGTTCCTCCAGGCCGGTCCGAACCTTGTATCCCCATGGTCCGGCCCATAGCATTGGGCACCGCGCCGGGCTGCTTCCCGGCCGCGGACCCAAACCCTGCATCCGGCGGTCTGGATGGATTTTCTGCTGCAGCTGCTCGACTACTTCAGGCACATGGACACGCACCTGGCCGAACTGCTGCGGCAGTACGGCGGGTGGACGTACGCCATCCTGTTCCTGATCATCTTCTGCGAGACGGGGCTGGTGGTGACCCCGTTCCTGCCCGGCGACTCGCTGCTGTTCGCCGCGGGCGCGGTGGTGGCGGCGGCCAACAAGCCGGGCGATCCCGCGCTCAGCATCCTGCTGCTGTGGGTGCTGATGATGGTGGCCGCCATCGTGGGCGACTCGGTGAACTACCAGATCGGGCGATGGCTAGGACTTCGCGTATTCAAGGAAGACGCGAAGGTGATGAAGATGGAGTACCTGCGGCGCACGGAGGCGTTTTACGCCAAGCACGGCGGCAAGACCATCATCCTGGCGCGCTTCATCCCCATCGTGCGGACGTACGCGCCGTTCGTGGCGGGCGCGTCGCGGATGGACTACCCGCGGTTCCTTACCTACAACGTGATCGGCGGCGTGGTGTGGATCACGCTGTTCCTGTTCGCCGGCTACTTTTTCGGGAACATTCCGGTCGTTCAGCACAACTTTGAGTACGTCGTCATCGGCATCATCGCCGTTTCCCTGATCCCCCCCGTGCTGGAGTGGCTCAAGCACCGCCGTGAAAAGGCGGCGGCGGAGTCAACCCGGGCTTCCTGAAATGCGCCCTGTCCCGCTGTTCCTGTTGATCCTTTCCTGCGCGGCCGCCGTTGACGCGGCCGCGCAGACGCCGTCCACCCGCCCCGCGCGCGACAGCATCCAGATGGCGGAGGTGGATGAAGCCGGCGCGGACGAAAACTCCGTTTCGGTGGATGAAGACGAGGCGGAGGCGGACACCGTTCCCCAGCCCGTCGCCGGCCCGTACGCCCGCAGCGGCGGCACCGGTCCGTTCAGCGTGCAGGCCAGCGGCGAGGTGGCGCCGCGCCCGGAGCGTGGCGAGGTGGTGTGGGTGAACACCCGTCCCGCCCGCCCGGCGGCCGCGGCCGACAGCGCGCGCCGCGACACCGCCCGCGCCGGCACCACCACGCGCGTAACCTCCGGGCAGGCCGCGCGCCGGGATTCCGCATCCGCCACGCGGCCTGCATCGCGCGACTCGGCGGCATCCACCCGTCCGCAGAACCGCCCCGCGGCGCGCGACACCGCCCGCCGCACGGGGACGGCCGCCGCAGGGACGGGACGGACGGAATCGGCGCCGGCTCCGTCGGGGCGTGGACGGGCGCACACGGTGGTGGCGGGGGAGACGTTCTACGGGATCGCGCGTCGGTATGGGGTGACGGCGGCGCAGCTGCGCGCGCTGAACCCCGACGTGGACATGGACGCGCTGGAGGTGGGCGACGAGCTGCGCCTGCCCGCCGGCGCGCGCGACAGCCGGGCCGCCGCGCAGCCGCGCCCCCAGACGCCGGCGCCCACGGGCGGGCAGGCGCAGCAGCCCCGCCGCGGCACGCGCTCGCACGTGGTGGTGGCGGGCGAGACGCTGTTCGGGATCGCGCGGCGGTACGGCGTTACGGTCGACGCCATCCGCCGAGCCAACCAGATGGAGAGCGACCAGGTGCGCACCGGGCAGCGCATTGTGATACCGCCCGCGAGCTGACGGACCACACCAGTACGGGAGGGGTGAAGATGGCCGAGAACGCTGCCGTGCGCGCCGAGGCTCTGCGCACGCGCGACCTGATTGGGTGGGCGGTTGCGGACCCCGCCGGCGCCACCGTGGGAACCGTTTCGGACCTGCTGATCGGGCGGGACGGGCGGGTGCGGTACCTGGCCGTAAAGCGCGGGCTGCTGGGGAGCACCGTGCTGCTGCCGGTAGAGGAGCTGGACTGGGGCGACCAGTCCATGCGCCTGACCCGCTGGCTTGACGCCGACGTCCGCCGCCTGCCGCCGTACAACGCCGACGGTCCGCTGAGCGCCGACGTGGTGGAGGAGATGGGGCGCGTGCACCCGCGCTTCTACGGCCCGCCGCTCCCCTTCGATGCGCCGGGGGTAGAGGCGCAGCCGCGCGTGGTGCCGCTCAAGGACGCCCGCGAGTTCCGCCTGCCCAAGGACGCACCCAACCCGCGTGGCTGGGCGGTGTTTGGCGAGGACAACGAGCGGGTGGGCGTGGTGGAGGGTCTGCTTGTGGACCCGTCGCAGATGCGGGTGAGCCATCTGGACGTGGACGTTGCCGACGACCTGTTCCTGCTGCGCGAAGACCGGCACGTGGTGGTGCCGATGGAATACGTGGACCTGCGCGAGCGGGGCCAGGACGTGTGGGTAAAGGGGCTCACCGCGCGCGAGATCGCGCTGCTCCCCGCGTATACGGGTGGCGGACTGGATCCGCTGGTGGAGCAGCGCGTGGAGCACGCCTTTACCGTCCCTCGCGATCCCGATGCACTGCCGCCGCGGCACCGCGCCCAGGCGCTGCCGCCGTCCTCGCGCGCCAACCTGCCGCGGGACGACAATTCCATGGTGGACGATCCGCACTACGATTCCCGTGTGGACCTGCCGCCGCCCGCCGACTACCACGAGGATCCGCCTTCTCGCCGCTCGGAGTACGATGAGGACGACCGCTCGTCGTACCGCGACGACCTGCCGCCGCCCCTTCCACCGCGCCACGGCTGATCGATAGGGCGACAGCATGGCAACAAGGCCCCTTTCCGGCATCGACTGGAGAGGGGCCTGTTGATTCCTGCGTCATCCAGGGTCGCGCCGACCCTGGAAGATGATACCTGATCCGCAAATCCACTCCGTATTCCCCAACTGCAGGTTCTCACGCAGAGGGAGCAGAGGAAGCAGAGGTTTCTTCATGCAGTTCTCTGCTTCCTCCGCTTCCTCTGCGTGCCCAATGTTTTTGCGGATTCGGAGTGAACACCCTGCATCGCCATCCGTCATCTTGAAGGAGGCGCCGCGCTACTCCGTCCTTCACTCCAATCTTCGGCGCCGCTGAAAATTTGCTGTCGGCGGGGCGTGGCGGGTTCGCCTCCCCATGGCCTCCATGGCTGCTGCCCATCATGGAGCGCCGCGCGAGTGCCTGATCGCGGGCGTAGTGGGCGTTCTGCTCCACCCGTCGACGGTGCTTTGCACGGAAGTCGCATCCGGCGCTATCATCTACCTCCAGGCCGACCCAATCGGCCTCAGCGTTGACGTTCAGCCCGCGACACAGCATGAGATTCGTTTCCCCACGAACCCTTTCCGTCGCCGGCGCGACGCTCCTGGCGCTCTCGAACGGCTGCGCCGCCGCGCAGACGAGCGATCCGCTCACACGGCCCTACCCCGCCGCGGATTGTTCGAGTTGCGCCGAATGGAACCAGCCGCAGGCGCCGGTCAGGCTGCACGGGAACACGTACTACGTCGGCACGCACGGGCTTACGGCGTTGCTGATCACCTCGCCGCAGGGCCACGTGCTCATCGACGGGGCGCTTCCCAACTCCGCGCCGCTTATCCTGCAGAACGTGCGGGCGCTGGGCTTTGACGTCCGCGACATCCGGCTCATCCTCAACTCGCACGTGCACTTTGACCACGCGGGCGGGCTGGCGGCGCTGCAGCGGGCTTCGGGCGCCCGGGTGGCCGCCAGCGAGCTCAGCGCGCCCGTGCTGGAGCGGGGCACCTCGCGGGAGGGCGATCCGCAGCACGGCGTGCTGCTCGATTTTCCCCCCGCGCGCAACGTGCAGCGCTTCGCGGACGGGGAGACGCTCCGTGTGGGATCGGTCGCCGTGACGGCGCACCTTACGCCGGGGCACACGCAGGGGGGGACCAGCTGGACGTGGCGGTCCTGCGACGACGCGGGCTGCGTGGACGTGGTCTACGCCGACAGCTACTCCCCGATCTCCGCGGACGGCTTCCGGTACACGGACAGCCGTGCCTATCCCACGGCCGTGGCCGACTTTGAGCGCGCTTTCAGGACGTGGGAGACGCTGCCCTGCGGCATCCTGATCACCCCGCACCCCAGCGGCTCTGCGCTGTGGGAGCGCCTGGAGCGGGGGCCCGCGGCGCTCATCGACCGGGACGCGTGCAAACGGTACGCGGCCGCGGGACGCCAGCGGCTCCAGCGGCGGCTGCAGGAGGAGCGGGACACCCGCTGAGGTCGGCGCGGCTCAAGGTCGGCACGCAAAGAGTCTGAGATACCTGCCGAATGCAGGTTCGAGGTAGTAGTCCGGCGGTCCATGTTCGCGCAGCGTCGTAGCCGCTCGGGGCGACATCCAGCCAAGCAACTGGAGGATGTCATCGCGAACATGTTGCGGATGTAGAGCCGTGTCGCTGTAGTCGTCCCATGGCGCGATTCGCTCGTAGTGCATCACGCGATTTCTGACTACAAGCAACCGCCGCAACGTTTTCTGTACATCGACGATCCCGGACCTCTCGCGGTTCGGAAAGACAGCCGCCGAGTAGCGGGGCCAGAGGATCCCCATCTGCCCGCGCCCGTTGCCAATATATTCATTGTCGAACAGGAAGACCCAGAAGCTGAACGGCAGCTTCGCAACGAGGCGGCCAGGAGTCAACAGGTGAGATCCCCGGCTCTGTCGACTGCGGAAGCGCCCGCCGAAGATCCTTCTGCACGTCCTGCTTGGCATTCACAACCACTTCTTGGTGATTGTCAATCAGAATCGGGAGCTTCGCGTCGAGCCAGCATGGAAAGTCATTGTAGAGATCAAGCCGGTCTCGATGGATCGGCTGGTCTTCGGCAACCGCCGCAAAGATCCGGTTTCGCAGCACCACCTCGACCGCGTGGAGGTACGGATATAGCGCTTGCGAAACCGCGACATTCTGCATGTAGCGGCCGAGGAGGTCGCGATCGGTGTTGCGCCCGGACTTGAGGCGATATCCCGCTAACCGATCCGCGGATAGAAGAGCGTTTGCTTCCGCGTCATCAGGCTGCCTCACCCTTGCATCCTGTCTTAGAATGTGGTATTCTATTGGCGGAGCCTAAAGGGACCCCCGGTAATTCCGGCATCTCCCTTGGGACGTCGCGCGGCCCTGCCACCTTTGGTTGGCAGGGCCGCGTCGCTTTTTGCACAACCGTCAAGCGTACTACACGGCCCACGATCTGCCCTGCCGATGCTCACAGACCGTCGACTGGTCGCGGAGTTTTCAGCGTAACGAAAACTATTGGCGTTGGGCCGGGGAGAAACCGAGCTCCCCGCCCCTTGCGCTGTAAGCTCCCCAGGTTCGAGTGAAACTTCAGGCGCTTTCTAAACGCGGTCCCAGGACCATCGTTCACAATCAACCGCAGTGCGTCACACGTCCAGGTTGCGGACGTAGCGGGCGTTCTGCTCGATGAACTGGCGGCGGGGCTCCACCTCTTCGCCCATCAGCCGGGTGAACACGGCGTCGGCCTCTACGGCGTCTTCCATGGTCACCTGCAGCAGCGTGCGCACGTCGGGGTCCATGGTGGTCTTCCACAGCTGCTCGGGGTTCATCTCGCCCAACCCCTTGTAGCGCTGCACGTGGATCCCCCGCTCGCTCTTGCCGTCGCCACCCTCGGCGGCGGGACCGCGAAACGCCGCCAGGATCTCGTCGCGCTCGGCGTCGCTGTAGGCGTAGCGCTCAGTCTTGCCCTTTTTGACCAGGTACAGCGGCGGCTGCGCGATGTAGACGTACCCCTCGTCCAGCAGCTGCCGCATCTGCCGAAAGAAGAAGGTGAGCAGCAGGGTGCGGATGTGGCTGCCGTCCACGTCCGCGTCGGTCATGATGATGATCTTGTGGTACCGCGCGTTGTCCAGGCTGAACTCGTCGTCGCCGATCCCCGTGCCGATGGCGGTGATGATGGCGCGGATCTCCTCGTTGCTCAGCACCTTGTCGAAGCGCGCCTTTTCCACGTTCAGGATCTTGCCCTTGAGCGGCAGGATCGCCTGGAACTCGCGCTTGCGCCCCTGCTTGGCGCTGCCGCCGGCGCTGTCGCCCTCGACGATGTACAGCTCGGTAAGCTCGGGGTTGCTGCTGGAGCAGTCCGCCAGCTTGCCGGGAAGCACGCCCGTTTCCAGCGCGCTCTTCTTGCGCGTAAGGTCGCGCGCCTTGCGGGCGGCCTCGCGGGCGCGGGCGGCGCTCACGGCCTTTTCGATGATGGCGCGGCCCACGCCCGGCGTCTCGTCCAGGAACTCGGCGAGCTTCTGGTTGACCACCGTCTCCACGGCGCCCTTGACCTCGCTGTTGCCCAGCTTGGTCTTGGTCTGCCCTTCGAACTGCGGCTCGCGCACCTTTACGCTGATGACCGCCGTGAGGCCCTCGCGCACGTCGTCGCCGCTCAGCGCGTCAAGGCCGCCCTTTTTGAACAGGCCGGTCTTGCGCGCGTAGTCGTTGATGGACCGCGTGAGCGCCGCCTTGAAGCCCGTGAGGTGCGTGCCGCCCTCGTGGGTGTTGATGTTGTTGACGAAGGTGAACGTGTTCTCGTTGTAGCCGTCGTCGTACTGCAGGGCGATCTCGATCTCGGCCTCGGGGCGCGCGGCCTCGATGTAGATCACGTCGGCGTGCAGCGGCTTGCGGGTGCCGCGCAGGTGCTCGACGAACTCGCGCAGGCCGCCCTCGTAGTGGTACTCGTCGCGCCGCACCTCGCCGCCCTCTTCACCCGCCGGGCGCTCGTCCGTCAGCGAGATGCGTACGCCCTTGTTGAGGAACGCCAGCTCGCGCAGGCGGTTGCTCAGCGTGTCGAACGAGTAGGTGGTTTCTTCAAAGATCTGCGCGTCGGGCTTGAAGCTTACCGTGGTGCCGCGCTGGGTGGTGGTGCCGATGACCTCCAGCTCCTTGGTCTTGTCGCCGCGGCTGAAGGCGATCTCGTGCACCTTGCCGTCGCGGCGCACCTGCACGCGCAGCCACTCGCTCAGCGCGTTCACCACCGACACACCCACGCCGTGCAGGCCGCCCGAGACCTTGTACGACCCCTCGCCTTCGTTGTCGAATTTGCCGCCGGCGTGCAGCACCGTAAGCGCCAGCTCCACCGCCGGCACCTTTTCGGTGGGGTGCAGGTCCACTGGAATGCCGCGGCCGTTGTCCACCACCGTGATGGAGTTGTCGGCGTGGATGGTGACGTCGACCTGGTCGGCGTGGCCGGCCAGCGCCTCGTCGATCGAGTTGTCGACCACCTCGTACACCAGGTGGTGCAGGCCGCGCGCGCTGGTGGAGCCGATGTACATGCCCGGGCGCTTGCGGACCGCCTCCAGGCCCTTGAGCACCTGGATCTGGCCAGCGTTGTAGTCGTTCGCTTCTGCGCCGTTCGTTGACATGGCCTCTGGTTGTGCCTGGTTGGTTCTTCGCCGGCTGGACGTGCCGATCTTCGTGCTGTCCTCAGTACCCGAATGCGCGCCGAAAGTTCAGCGGCCGCAACGGGTTAGACATGCTTCTCGGAGGGGTTTACACCAACTGCGGGTTTGGGCGTGCCCCTCCGCTGCGCTCCGGGTCGGGCTGCGCGCGCCGTAGGCAACGATACGACTGTTGCCAACGGCGCCGAGCCCACGGCGCTCACCCTTCTCGACGCGTTTCCGCCGCTCTCGTGCATGCGCGCCGCGTTCTCGGCCCTGCGGGCGCGCATCCCTCACGCGGCGGGATCAACGCGACGGCGCCGTCACGCCCCGCGAGCGCTACCGTCCGAAGGAGCGCAGGCCCTGGCTCTGGACCGCCTCGCCGCCGCCCATCACAAAGGCGATGGCCTTGATGCGGGCGTTGGCGGCCCGGCCGGCGTTCAGGTGCCGCATCAGCTCCGCCTTCATCATGTTCAGCTCCATCATCCACGCCGACGTGCTCACCGCCACCACCAGCGTGCCGTCGCTGACGCGCAGCGGCTCGGTGACGGCGGCGATGGCGGGACCCACGCGCTCCGCCCACTCCGGGATCACGGCCGCGGTCTCCACCTTGGCCGCCATCCCCGTGCGCTCCAGAAAGCGGGCGAGCACGTCGCCGACGGCGGTGGGTTTTCCGGTACCGGGGTCGCGGGTGCGGTTCACGGGCGCTTGCTGCGGGGACGGGGTGGCGGACGCATCAATTTAGCATCGTACGCGCGCACGCGAAACCATGACGAACCACGCCACGCTGTGGCGTGCCGCCGCCTGGTTCCACAGCGGGTTGTGGGTACACACGCTGCATGCCGCAGCCCGAAACGGACCGCTCCGGACGCGTCAGCCGTGTGTCGGAGAGGGAAGGGAGATCGGCCGATGGACGGGTTCACCCCGCCATCACCACGCCGTCGCGGATGCCCCAGCGTTGAAGCACCTGGCCGCGCAGCTCGAAGTCGGTGGGCTTGGGCGAGGTGAGGATCACCTGGCCGCCCTCTTCCGTCTCGATCCAGTCGACGATGCGCTGCGAGCGGCCGGGGTCCAGCTCGGCGAACACGTCGTCCAGCAGGATGATGGGCTCGCGGCCGCGGGCGGCGTGGATGGTCTCGGCCTCCACCATCCGCAGGGCGATGGCGGCGGTGCGCTGCTGTCCGCCGCTGCCGTACGTCCGCAGCTCCAGCGCCGCCCCTTCCGCGCCGCTGATGGTAAAGCGCAGGTCGTCGCGGTGCGGGCCCACCAGCGTCATACCACGGCGCTGCTCGCGGTCGGCGCTGCGGCCCAGCGCCTCGCGAAAGGCCACGGCCAGCTGCGCCTCGCCCGTCCCTTCGCCCATCTCGGGCGCGGAAGGCGCGTACGTCATGCGCCCTGGCTGCCCGCCCGCCACCCGCGCGTAGTGCGCCGCGAAGCTCTCCGTGTGCTCCGCCACCCACGCCGTTCGCGCCGCCGCCACCCGGCTGCCGGCCAGCACCAGCCCCTCGTCCCACGCCTCGATCAGCGCGCGGGGGCTTCCCTGCCGCAGCAGCGTGTTGCGCTGAAAGAGGGCCTGCCGGAAGCGCTGGATCGCCTGCAGGTACCCCGGCTCGGCAAGCGACAGGACGATGTCCAGGAACCGCCGCCGTGCGCCCGGCCCGCCCGCCACCAGCTCCACGTCGGAGGGGGAGAAGATGACGGCGCCCACCTGCCCCAGCGCGTCGCCCAGCCGCTCCGGCTCCGCCCCGTTGACGGCCACCTTCTTCTTACGCGCTCGCCGGTCGAACGCGGCCGAGACGGAGCGCTCGCGCCCCTCGTCATCCGCCAGCCGCCCTTCCACGCGAAACACCTCCTCGCCGAACCGGACCAGCTGCTCGTCGGGCGCGCCGCGAAAGGAGCGGAAGATCTCCAGGTAGTAGATGGCCTCGAGCAGGTTGGTCTTGCCCTGCCCGTTGTCGCCCACGAGGGCGGCGCCCTGCGCCGGAAACTCCAGCACCTGCTCGGCGAAGTTCCGGTAGTTGCGCAGGTGCAGGCGGTGGAGATGCAAGGGGGGAGTGCGTTAGTGCGGGAGTGGTGCGGTACGAAGGTACGAAGGTACGAGAGTACGGGCGCGCTGGTCTGAGGAGCGTCGGAACGTCCGCACTGGGGCGGTTGAACCCGCAGCTACAACAGCACAAAGTCCGCCTGCGCGGACTCGGCGGCCCAGTGGTGTGCGGCGTTCCACACACCTGTGCGTCCGCTACCGGCGGGCTCGAACGCGGTTGTGGCGCGCCAGACTCGCGGCTACAGCCCGCGCAGGCGGGCTTCGTGACGTTCCAGCCGCGGTTTCAACCGCCGAATGCCGAGCCCGCCGGAGCACCCCGATCGCTCCTGTTCATTCCCGGCGTATATCCTCGCCGATCGTGCCGTCTAGATGTCCACGCCTTCGTGGCGCAGGAGCCAGCGTTTGCGGTCCATCCCCTCCCCTTTTTCCCACTGGCCCGCGTAGCCGCCGATGCTGTTGAAGCCCAGCACGCGGTGGCAGGGGATTACGATGGGGATGGGGTTGTGGCGGTTGGCCTGGCCCACGGCGCGGGGGGCGCGGCACTCGATGCCCTCCGCCACCTGTCCGTAGGTGCGCGTCTGGCCGTAGGGAATGCCGCGCAGCGCCGACCACACGCGCTTGCGGAACTCCGTGCCCTCAGGCGCCAGCGGCAGGTCAAAGTCGCGGCGCGTGCCGGCAAAGTACTCGCGCAGCTGCTCCGCCACCTTCCACCCCAGCGGGTCGTCGCGCGTGGGCGCCACGCGCGTCCCGGCGGGAGGATGTGCACCCTGCGGCCAGAAGTGGATGTACCGCACCGCCGCCTCGTCGTACTCCACAAACAGGGACCCCACCGGCGACGGCAGAAGCAGCCGCTTTACCGCCGACGTGGGCTCCGTCCGCGGCCCGCGCTTCGCCGCGCTTGCAACTCGCACCATCCATCCACCTCCACGGACCAACGCTCCCGACGATCACCGCACCTTCGTACCCCGTACCTTCGTACCGGTTTAGCGGCCGGTGAACTCCGCCTTGCGCTTGTCCAGAAAGGCCTGCATCCCCTCACGCATGTCGGTGGTCGCCGCCAGCAGGCCAAAGAGGTTGCTCTCCATGGCCAGCCCGTCATCCACCGACATCTCCATCCCCCGCGTGGTGCACTCGATGGCCAGGCCCACGGCGATGGGCCCGTTGGCGAGGATCGTCTGCATCATCGCCCGCGCCTCCGTGATCAGGGCGTCCTTGGGGCTGGGCGCCTCCTGCCCTTCGGCCGCCTGGGGCTTGCGGACCACCTTGTTGACCAGGCCGATGCGGTAGGCCTCGTCCGCCTTGATGAACTGCGCCGTCAGCATCAGCTCCAGCGCGCGCCCCTTGCCCACGATGCGGGGCAGACGCAGGGTGCCGCCGTAGCCGGGGATGATGCCCAGCTTGACCTCCGGCAGGCCGAACTGCGCGTTCTCGCCCGCGATGCGCAGGTGACAGGCCAGGGCCAGCTCGCAGCCGCCGCCCAGCGCAAAGCCGTTCACCGCCGCGATCACCGGCTTCTTGGACAGTTCGATGCGGCGGAACACGCGCTGCCCCAGCCGGCTGACCTCGATGCCGTCCACCGGGCCCATCGTGGACAGCTCGGCGATGTCGGCGCCCGCCACGAACGCCTTTTCCCCCACGCCCGTCAGGATGACGCCGCCGATGTCGTCGCGCTGCTCGATCTCGTCCATCGCCGCCGACAGCTCGCGGATGGTCTGCTCGTTGAGCGCGTTCAGCTTGTCCGGCCGGTTCACGGACAGCGTGGCGATGCGGTCCTGGACGTCCAGCGTGAGGTTGGTGTAGTCGGCCATGGGCGAAACGCGGTGCGAAAGTGCGAGAGTTCGAAGCGCGAAAGTGGGCCTGTCCGCAGGTATCTTTCGCGGCGCACAACCTACGCGGGCGGTGGATGGCGGGCAACGGCGGGCTCCGGCTCCGAGCGAATGAATTCGCCTCAACAAAAGCGGAAAGCCCCGCAAACTGCGCGGGGCTTCACCAGCGTGCGCGCCGGAGCATCCGGGCGAAGTTGAACTCTCCCCTTTCTCCCGCGACAGCGGGGGAGAGGGGCCGGGGGAGAGGGGGCCTCGCGGACGCTAGCCCGATGTTCGTCGACGAGCCCCGATCTCGCCTTCCGCCTCCCACTCAGTCCGCGACCGGGTTCGGCAGGATGCCGGCGGCGGAGAGGGCGTCGGCCAGCTTGCCGGCGTCGCGGTTGCGCAGAGGCTGGATGGGCGGGCGGGGGGCG
>NZ_JBMDXM010000095.1:0-20181 GCF_048594345.1 Longimicrobium sp. | reverse complement strand
GAAAAGCGCGGCGAGGCCGAGACGGTCAAGCGCGCCAAGAAGATCGTGGAGCGCGACGACCCGCGGGTGTACGAGGTGCTCGAGGACATCATCCGCGACCATCCCGTGCTGCTGAACCGCGCGCCCACGCTGCACCGCCTGGGCATTCAGGCGTTCGAGCCGGTGCTGGTGGAGGGCAAGGCCATCCGCATTCACCCGCTGGTCTGCGCGGCGTTCAACGCCGACTTCGACGGCGACCAGATGGCGGTGCACGTGCCGCTTTCGTTCGAGGCGCAGCTGGAGGCCCGCGTGCTGATGCTGTCGTCGAACAACATCCTGCTGCCCAGCAACGGGCGGCCGGTGGCGGCGCCGTCGCAGGACATCGTGATCGGGTGCTACTGGCTCACGAAGGACAAGGACCACTTCGCCGCCGACGTGGCGGCCGACGCGGCCGAGCTGGCCAAGGCGCCGGCGGAGCGCGACCTGGCGAAGGTGCTGCCCCGCTTTGGCCACGTGGCCGAAGTGGAGATGGCGCTGGCGCACCGCCGCGTGGGGTACCACAGCACGGTGTACTTCCTGACCGACCCCCGTCCGGAGGCCGAAAAGGAAGAGGGCGAGGCCGAGCAGAAGGTGTGGGTGGCCACCACGCCGGGGCGCATCATCTTCAATTCCGTAGTTCCCCCGGCGATGGGGTACTGGAACAAGACGATGGGCAAGAAGGAGCAGGGCGACATCATCTTCAGCGCCTACCGCACGGTGGGGCTGGCGACGACCGTCGTGTTCCTGGACAACATGAAGGTGTTCGGCTTCCGCTACAGCACCATGGCGGGCGTGTCGGTGGGGATCGAGGACATGAAGATCCCCGGCGAAAAGGACGAGATCCTGCGCGAGGCCGAGGACGACGTGGCGCGCTTTACCCGCGCGTACAACAACGGCGTCATCAGCAACGGCGAGCGCTACAACAAGGTCATCGACACCTGGACGCACGCCAACAACGACGTGGCGGACGCCATGGTGAACCGCCTTGCGGCGGACCGCGGGGGCTTCAACCCCGTGTACATGATGATGAACTCCGGCGCGCGCGGCTCGCGTGACCAGATGCGGCAGCTGGCGGGGATGCGCGGCCTGATGGCCAAGCCCCAGAAGAAGCTGACGGGCGGGATCGGCGAGATCATCGAGTCGCCGATCAAGTCCAACTTCCGCGAGGGGCTTACCGTGCTGGAGTACTTCATCTCCACGCACGGCGCCCGCAAGGGTCTGGCCGACACGGCGCTCAAGACGGCGGACGCGGGCTACCTGACGCGCCGCCTGGTGGACGTGGCCCAGGACGTCACCATCATGGAAGAGGACTGCGGGACGGTCCTGGGCCTGGAGGTCAGCGCACTCAAGGAGGGCGAGGACGTGGTGGAGCCGCTCAAGGACCGCATCGTCGGTTCGGTGGCTTCGGACGACGTGTTCGACCCCATGGACGGCGAGCTGCTGGTGGCCGCGGGCGACCTGATCGACGAAGAGACGGCGGACGAGATCGAGGACGCCGGCATCCAGTCGCTCAAGATCCGCAGCGTGCTTACCTGCGAAAGCCGCCGCGGGCTGTGCGTGAAGTGCTACGGCCGCAACCTGGCCACGATGGGCATCGTGGACCCGGGCGAGGCGGTGGGCATCCTGGCCGCGCAGAGCATCGGCGAGCCGGGCACGCAGCTTACGCTTCGCACCTTCCACATCGGCGGCACGGCGGCGCGCATCGCGGCGACCACGGGGCGCAAGAGCAAGGTGGAGGGCGTGGCCCAGTTCGAGCGCATCACCACGGTGACCACGCCCGAAGGCACGCGGATCGTGACCAGCCGCGAAGGCGAGATCATCATGCGAACGCCCGAGGGGACGATCCGCAGCCGGCTGGCGGTGCCGTACGGCGCCACCATCTCGGTCGAGGACGCGCAGAAGGTGGCGGTGGGCGACACGCTGTTCGCGTGGGACCCGTACAGCGAGCCCATCGTGGCCGACTTTGGCGGCACCCTGCGCTTCATCGACATCGTCGAGGACCAGTCGGTGCGCGAAGAGCTGGACGAAAGCACCGGCCGGCGGCAGATGGTGATCATCGAGGACCGCAGCAAGAAGCTGCACCCCATGATCGAGATCATCGACGCCAACGGGGTGAAGGTGCGCGAGTTCATCGTTCCCGTGGGCGCGCAGCTCACGGTGCGCGACGGCGAGGTGGTGCAGCCGGGCGCCGCGCTGGCCAAGCTGGCCCGCGAGGCGTACAAGACGCGCGACATCACCGGCGGTCTGCCGCGCATCGCCGAGCTGTTCGAGGCGCGCAAGCCCAAGGACCCGTCGGTCATCACCGAGGTGGACGGAACGGTCCGCTTCGGCGACATCAAGCGCGGCAAGCGCGAGGTGATCGTGATCCCGGAAACGGGGAACGAGCGGGTGTACGAGGTGGCGGTGGGCAAGCACCTGCGCGTGCACGAGGGCGACTACGTGCGCGCCGGCGACCGTCTGTCCGAGGGCCCGGTGAACCCGCACGACATTCTGCGGATCAAGGGACCGCAGGCGGTGCAGGAGTACCTGCTGAACGAGGTTCAGGAGGTATACCGGCTGCAGGGCGTGAAGATCAACGACAAGCACATCGGCGTGATCGTGCGCCAGATGCTGCAGAAGGTGCGCGTCCTGGAGCCCGGCACCACCGAGTTCCTGGAGGGCGAGACGGTGGACCGCACCGAGTACATGGACGCCAACGCCAAGCACCTGTCCGGGGGTGGCACGCCAGCCACCAGCGAGCCGCTGCTGCTGGGCATTACCAAGGCGTCGCTGACCACGCAGTCCTTCATCTCCGCGGCCTCTTTCCAGGAGACCACGCGGGTGCTGACCGACGCCGCCATCCGCGGCGCGCGCGACGACCTGCAGGGGCTGAAGGAGAACATCATCATCGGGCACCTGATCCCGGCGGGTACCGGCATCTACCGGTACAACGACGTGGACTTTGGGCCCGTGCCCGAGGCGGGCGCCGCGACGGAAGCCGCGGCCCCGGCGACGGTTGCCGCTGGCGAGGTGGCGACGGTCCAGGCGTAAGCCCGCAAGGGCGTTCGCCGGCTTCGGCGGCAGGACAAACGAAAGCGGCCCCGGGCAGAGATGCCCGGGGCCGTTTGCGTTGCGTCGCCTGCGTGGGATTAGCAGTTGCCCATGGCGTGGACGAAGACGCTCTGGGTGTCGGATGACCGGCGACCGTCCACGTCGACGGCATCCACCTTGAGCACGAACGAGGTGCCGGTGGCGGAGGAGGAGCCGGTCCAGGTGTCGCCGCTGGCGCTGCCCGTGGCGCTGCCGCTTACGATGCTCCACGTGTACGTGTACGGCGCCGTTCCGCCGGTGGGCACCGCCGTGTACGAGCACTGCACGTTCGGCTGGATGACGGGCATCCCGTCTATGGCGACGGTCAGGTCCGTGCCGGTGCGGACGGGCACGCTGGTGGAGCCCGTGACCCCGTCCACCGTCGCGTAGATGGTCGCGGTGCCCGGGTTCTGCCCCATCAGCTGGCCGGTGGACGAGACGACCAGGGTGGAGATGCTGGACGACGACCACGTGCTAACGGAGTGGCTGGTGTAGAAGCCCAGCGAATCCAGGCCGAACGCGTAGCACTGGCCGCCGGTGTACGCCTGCACCTTGGGCGGGCAGTGCACCGCCACCTGCGACGTGGGTCCAACGGACAGGCTGAGGCCGGTCCGCGGCGGCAGAACGGCGCTGCCGTCCTTTTGCGACGACTCCATGGTGTTGTCGCAAGCGGCGGCGACCAGGGTGGCCAGGACTACCGCGGCCACGAACTTATAGATGCTCATGATGCGTCTCCGGGGATGGAGGGGGAGGAGGGGGCCTCAACGGGGAGTCGAGGGTGGTGATGCATGGTAATGGCACCAGAGTGACAACGGAAGAATATTGATTAAATCGTCTTATAATATCGGCTAGACGCGGAATTGGGGCGTAGTGGTGCTCCACCTGTTCGTGGACCTGCAGAGCCAGCGTTCGGTAGAAAGGTCCAGCAGGAGAATGATTTGAGCGACCGGATCAGCGACGCTGAAGGCCCGTCAGGCGCGCTGTGGGCGTCGATGATTGCGCACGGCAGACCCAAGGAGTGCGCTCCGAATGGTGTCTGTACTGTCCAGGAAGTTTGGATTAGATTGGGAGCACGAGCGGATGATCCCAGACGTGGAGAGAAGCCGATGCGGAGCAGTGACGAATCCCCACTGGGCGTGCTCCTGGCTCCCGATTCCGGTAAGGCGGAGCCTGCTGAAGGCGTGCGTGTCCGCGGTGTCGCGACATGGGAAGACCCTGAGTTGCTCAGGCGCCAGGTTCTCGTGCGCCGTACGCTTGGCGAAAAGCTGGTAGACGGGTTGCGCCGCGCGTGGCATGGGCCTGACCCCGAACCGCTGACGGCCGACGAGATGCGGATGATCATGCGTCGGGCGGAAGACGAGATCGACAGCTTGCCGGAACGCGTGCCTCCTGACGATCCCGACAGGCTCGCCTGGGAAGCCGAGTTGCGCGCGATCGGTGTGAGACCGGCGAAGAGGTGGAACTTTCCCGATCGCGAACCGAGGCAGAAGCCAGGCGTTTGGGCAAGTATCAAGTATCGCGTCAGCCGGGGCTGGTAACCTTGCTGTTCCTCGACGCCAGCGCGCTGGCCAAGGCGTACATCGATGAAGTGGGCGACGGAAACGTCAGGGCATTGCTCCAGCGAACCGGCGGAGATCTGTTCCTGAGCGAGTTCGTGGCGCTTGAGGTTCTTACGGCCATCCGCAACGGGTACCGCGGCGTGCCGCGCCCGGCCTATGTCGCCGCGGTACAGAAGTTCTGGGCGGATTACCGCTCCCGCTTCGGGATCGTCGAGGTGGATGGCGACGTCGTTGCCGATGCGATTTCCTTGACGACGCGGCATCGCGCGGCTCGAGCACGCAGCCTTGACGTGCTCCACCTTGCCTCCGCGCTGCGGGTGCAGTCCACCCGCCGCGCCCGTGAGGTCACGATGGTCACCTCCGATCGCGACCTCGCCGCCCTCGCCTCCACGTGCGGCCTGCGGACGTTCGATCCCAGCCGCGAGCCGCTGGCGGCGCTTCCTCGAGCGTAGCCCTCTATCTCCTCCCTCATCTGCCGGAGATCGATACGAGAACGTTGACACGCGGGTGCATGTGCTGAATATTCTGCACATGCTGAAATATCCGCATGTTCTTCGGCGTCTGCTCGCCTTCTCTCGATCCTCCGCATCCCATGTCCCGCGAACGTCCGACGCGTACCCTCACCGCGACGCTGGCTGTGCTCCTGCTCACCGTGTTCGCAACGCCCGCCATGGCGCAGGGGCGGCCGCTTACGGTGGACGACCTGCTGCGGCGCGAACGGCTGGGCTACATCACGGCGTCGCCGGACGGCGGGATGCTGGCGGTGGTGGTGCGGCGGGGGATGGACGGCGAGACGGCGGCAAAGCCGGAGATGGGCGGCTACGACCACGCCGACCTGTGGATGGTGCCGCTTCCGGCGGGCGAGCCGCGGCGGATTACCGGCGGGGCGCCCGAGGGTGGCGGCCTGCTGCTGCCGTCATGGTCGCCGGACGGGCGGCGCGTGGCCTTTTTCTCCACGGAGGGCGGCGACAACCTGCGGCCGTACGCGTGGGACCGGGAGAGGGGACACCTGCGCAGGCTGAGCGAGCGGGGAATCGACATCTCCGTATCGGGGCGGATGACGTGGCTGGACGGCCGCCGCGTGCTGGTCGCGCTGCTGCCCCACGGGGAGCAGCCGGACCTGTTCCGCCAGCAGACGCAGGCGCGCGACACGGCCCGCGCGGCGTGGACGCGGCAGGAAGCCGGGCGCGAGCCGACGGCCAGCGTGCTGGAGAGCGGCGCGCCGCAGCCCCAGCCGCGCCCCGGGCCGCTAACGCTGGTGGACGTCGCGTCGGGCGCGTCGCGCACGGTGGCGGAAGGGCGCTTCGTCCAGGTGTCCGTCGCGCCGGGGGGCGGCCATGCGGCGGTGCTGGCGGAGACGGGTGGACACCGCCAGGCACGCGGCTGACGGATCCGGGGATGGTTTCCGCGCGCTTTGGGGTGGTGCCACTGGACGGCGGATCCGTGCGGTGGGTGGCGGCACTGGCCGACGTGCGCGGCCAGGTGCTGCCGCTGGCCTGGTCGCCGGCGGGGGACCGGGTGGCGGTGGTCGCCGCACCCGCGCGCGGCGAAGGCGCCGCGGCGCTGTACCTGGTGTCGGTGGCGGAGGGGACCGCAATGCCGGTCACGACGCTGCAAGCGGCGCCGGAGGAGGTGCGGTGGAGCAGGGAAGGGCGGCTGCTGGTGCGCGGCAAGGCGCCGGGCGCGGAGCGGGCGGAGTGGTGGACGGTACCGACCGAGGGCGGCGCGTCGCCCGTCGCCATCACCCGCGGCCTGCCGGCGCTGCCGCCGCAGCTGTGGACGGCGCCGTGCGAGGGTCGGATGCTGGCGCTGGCGGGCGGCGAGGTGTGGTCCGTGGCGACCGACGGCGGCGAGGCGCGGAGCCTGACCGGCGGCCTGGAGCCGCAGCTCGCGGCGACCGCCGTGAGCGTGATGTCGCGGCGGCCGGCGGAGGAGGCGATCGTCTTCCGCACCTCGGCCGGGGGGCTGGTGCGCGTGCAGCCAGACGGGTGCGAGGCGGAGGTTACGCCACTGGGTGCGGCGCCGGAGCGCGCGTCGCTCGCGGCGTACGCACCGGCGACGGGGCAGGCGGTGTTCACCGCGGACCGGCGGGACGGCAGCTGGCTGTGGACGGGCGACGCGGCGAATGCGCGGCGCGACGAGCGGATGCGGCTGAACGGGCACTTTGCCCAGGTGGCGGCCGCCCGGCGTACGCTGGTGGAGTACCGCGGGGGCGACGGCGACCCGCTTACCGCGCAGATCGTCCATCCCGCCGGGTACGTCCCCGGGCGACGGTATCCGACCGTGGTGTGGGTGTATCCCAACACGGAGCGGCCGGAGATCGCGGACACGCTGGCCTTCGCGCCAGGCAACTTTCTCTGGTGGCAGCCCGAGCTGCTGGCGGCGCGCGGATACGCCGTCGTCATCCCCACCTTCTCCCTGCCGGCGGCGGACCAGCCGCGCGACATGTACTTCGAGGTGGCCAAGGACGTGCTCCCCGCGGTGGAGGCGGCCGTGCAGGCGGGCGTGGCCGATCCGGAGCGCGTGGGCGTGTTCGGCGAGAGCTTTGGCGGATGGGCGGTGTACGCGCTGATCACGCAGACGGACCGCTTCCGCGCCGCGGTCGCCACGCTGGCGCGCGCCAACCTGCTGGCCGGCTACGGCACCTTCGACGCGCGCGACCGCTACGGCACCAGCCTGCGCGAGATGGACTGGCCCGGCGGCCTGGAACAGCCGTGGTACTACAACGTTCAGCAGCCGCCGTGGGCGGACCGCGCCCGCTACGAGCGCAACAGTCCGCTCATCTACCTGGAGCGGGTGAACACGCCCGTGCTCATCGCCCAGGGGGACATGGACTCCGTGCCGCTTACGGAGGGCGAGCAGGTGTTCACGCACCTGTACCGCATGGGCAAACGCGCCCGCTTCGTCCGCTACTGGGGCGAGGCGCACGAGTTCGGCTCGCCCGCCAACATCCGCCACCTGTGGGACGAGGTGGGCGCCTGGTTCGACGCGCACCTTCGCGACGCGCCCGCCCGGTGACGAACGTGAAAGGGTTGACTTCCGGATCCATCTGCTGAATATTCAGCACATAGACGCCGCTTCCTCCGCCTTCCGCTCCCGCCAGCCCGCATGGATTCGCAGACGCCCACGGGAATGAGCCGCCGCGAGCGGCAGATCATGGACATCGTCTACCGCCGCGGGCGCTGCACGGCCGCCGAGGTGCTGGACGACCTTCCCGATCCGCCGACCTACTCGGCCGTGCGCGCCGCTCTGCGCCTGCTTGAAGAGAAGGGGATGCTGAAGCACGAGATGGACGGCAAGCGCTACGTCTATCTCCCCACCACACCCCGCCGGCAGGCGCGCGCCACGGCGCTGCGCCACCTGGTGCGCACCTTCTTCAACGGCAGCCCCGAGCAGGTGGTGAACGCGCTGATCGAAGAGTCGCGCCCTTCCGGTGAAGAGCTGGACCGGCTGGCGAAGCTGATCGAGCAGGCCCGCAAGGCGGAGGACGGCCGATGAATGCGCTGCTGGATTCCCCCCTCGCCGGCGCCGTCCTCGACGCGGCGGTCCGCGGCACCTTCATCCTCCTGGCCGCACTGGGCGCCACCGCGCTGATGCGCCGCACCTCCGCCTCCGCGCGGCACCTGGTGTGGCTGGCCGCGCTTACGGCGCTGCTGCTCCTTCCCGTCGCCCGTCGTTTCGTCCCGGAGTGGCGGGTGCTGCCGGTGCCTTCCGCCGTCCTCGTCGCGCCCACCGACGACCTGGATTCCGTCCTGGACTCGGCCGCGCTCGACCAGGTTGCCCCCACGGCGGGCGTGGCCGGCGTCGCGGCTCCGTCCGTGGCTCCCTCTACCCCGCAGCCGGTCCGCATTCCGTCGGACTGGAAGCGGTTGGCGCTGCTGGCGTGGGCGGCGGGCGCGGCGCTGTTCGCGCTGCGGCTGGCGTACGGCCTGGCGCGCGTGTGGTGGATGGAGCGCCGCGCCGTGGAGTTGACGGACGAGGAGTGGGTGCGGCTGACGGACGGATTGTCGCGGCGGCTGCGGCTGGGGCGCATCGTCCGCCTGCTCCGCGAGCCCGGCGCCACCGTGCCGATGACGTGGGGGATCTTTCATCCCGTCATCCTGCTTCCGGGCGAGGCGGACGGGTGGGAGAGCGA
The DNA here is from genome assembly GCF_048594345.1 of Longimicrobium sp. GTDB lineage: Bacteria > Gemmatimonadota > Gemmatimonadetes > Longimicrobiales > Longimicrobiaceae > Longimicrobium. The sequence goes on along the minus strand of NZ_JBMDXM010000095.1, from coordinate 11,400 downwards.
GCGGCGGCGCGTGGTGCTGGCGCACGAGCTGGCCCACGTGCGCCGGTGGGACGCGCTTACGCAGTGGATCGCGCACGTGGCGCTGGTGGTCTACTGGTTCAACCCGCTGGTGTGGATGGCCGTGCGCAAGCTGCGCGAAGAGCGCGAGCACGCCTGCGACGACGCGGTTCTGGAGATCGGCACGGCGCCGGCGGACTACGCCGACCACCTGCTGACCATCGTACGCTCGCTGGGCTCCGCGCCCGGCCCCGCGCCCGCGCACGCGCTGGCCATGGCGCGCCGCTCCCAGTTTGAGGGGCGCCTGCTGGCCATCCTGGACAACGCCGTCCGCCGCAACGGCGTGAGCCGCGCCGCCGCCCTCGCCACCTCCGCCGCCGCGCTGGCGTGCCTGGTGCCGCTGGCGGCCATGCGGCCAGCGGACCCGGCGCTTGCCGCCGCCGCGCACGGGCAAGAGGCGGCGGCGGAGAAGCCGGCATCTCCCGCCGCGCGCCTGGCGAACCGGGTGGCGGAGGCGGTGCAGAAGGTGACCAGGACGGAGACGGAGGAGGAGCGGTCTCGCGAGGCGGCGCTGGACGCGGCCGCGTCGGTCGCCAAGACGGCCAGCGCGCTGCGGGCGGAGCCGGGGAGCGCGAGCGTATCGCCGCTGGTCACGGTGGGCCCCGTGGCAACGGCGAGCCTTTCCACGACGGGATTCGCCGGGCTTCTGCGGGTGCTGGAGACGCGGACGGACCCGGAGCTGTACGCCGACATCATCCGCGCGGCGGAGGAGATCGAGTCGTCCACCGACCGGCGCGTGGTGCTGGAGCGGCTGCTGGCCAAGAGCGACCTGAGCCACGACAACGTGGTCGCCATCATCGCCGCCACGCGCACCATGGGGTCGGACACGGACAAACGGGTGGTGCTGGAACGGGCCGTCCGTCACCGCGCCCTGCGCGCGAACCCGCTGCCGCACGTCTTTTACGAGGCCATGCGAACCTTCAGCTCGTCCACGGACCAGCGGGTGGTGCTCAGCTCGCTGCTGGGGGCGCGGCGGCTGGATTCGGCGTGCCTGGAGCTCCTCCTTCAGCACGTGCCGCGGCTGGAGAGCAGCAGCGACCAGCGGGTGGTGCTGACGGATGCCGTGCGCACGCAGCGCATCGAGGGGCGCGCGCGCGACGCGTTCCTGGCCGCCGCGCGGGCGATGGACTCCGACACGGACCGCCGCGTTGCCCTTTCCGCGCTGACGGACCTGGACGAGGCGCCGGCCGAGGCTACCCACGAGGCCCCCGCTACGGGAACGGCCCGCACCAGCACCACGCGCAGCAGCGAAAGCACCGAGTCGGTGTGGGATTCCGACATCGGCCTGGAGCTTGGCGGGCGCGCCGTCGAGATCCAGGCCAAGCAGGTGGTGTTCGGGCGCGGGCGCTGGGACATCCGCCGCATCCGCGCCGGCGGCAGCCTGATGGTGCAGGAAACGCGCGGCGGTGTGGTGCGCCGGCTGAGCGCCATCCCCGGCGAGGACGGGCGCCCCGTCTACACCTACACGGTGGATGGACGGGCACGCACCTTCGATCCCGGCGCGCGCAGCTGGTTCGAGGCCGTGATCCGCGAGTTCACGGGCGATTGAGGAGAGCCGGGCCTTTGCGCCCGGTTTCTCCGGCCCGGAAGTGCTGAAATTTCACCATTCACCATTGTTCAGGACAACAGCGACATGAAGCTGATCATTCGCATCACGGGCGGTCTCGCCCTGGTGGCGGCGCTGGGGCTCGCCGCGCCGGCCGGGGCGCAGGAGCGCTCGCACATCACGCACAACGAGGAGACGCGAATCGTCGACGACAACGGCAGCCGGCGGATGGAGATCCGCTCCCGCGGCACCGTGGAGTTCAACGAGGCGGGCGACTGGGTGGCGTCCGTGGGCGCCGGTGGGCAGCTCACAATCGAGGAGCGGGATGGCGGCAGCGAGCGCCGCCTGGAGTTTCGCCCGGGAGATGGCGCGCCGCGCGTGCGCTACTTTGTGAACGGCGACGAACGCGCGCTGGACGCCTCCGGACGTGCATGGGCCCAGCGGCTGGTGCTGCACGCCGTGCGCGAGAGCGGCCTGGGTGCGGACCGGCGCGTGGCCCGCATTCGCGCCCGCAGTGGCGTCAACGGCGTGCTGGCGGAGATCGGCCACATCCGAAGCGACGTGGGGCGGCGGATGTACTACCGTGCTCTCCTGGCGGGTGGCGCGATGAGCAACGGCGAGTTTGCGCGGGTGATGGAGGACGTGGGCCGGCGGATGGGGAGCGACGTGGAAACGCGGCTGGTGCTGATGGAGGCGGTGGATCGCGCAGGTGACGGGGCGCGGGTGGCGTCGGTGCTGCGCGCCGCGCAGGGAATCGACAGCGACGTAGAGACGCGGCTGGTGCTCAACCGCGTAACGGAGCGCCACCGGCTGGCCGATGCCGCCTCGCGCGACGCGTTCTTCCGCGCCGTAGGCGGGATGGGGAGCGACGTGGAGCGCCGGCTGGTGCTGACCGGCGCCGCGGACGAGCGGCTGGCGGACGGCCCGTCGCGCGAAGCCTTCTTTCGCGCCGTGAGCGAGTTCGACAGCGACGTGGAGCGCCGCATCGTCCTCACCCGCATCCTGGACGACGCGTCGGAAGCTACGTCGATTGCGGCGATTGCATCCGCGGGGGAGATGGGGAGCGACGTGGAGAAGCGCATCGTCCTGTCGCAGGTGCCCGCCAGCCAGCTGCGCAGCGGCCGCGTGGCCGCCGCCTACCGCCGCGTGGCGGAAGCCATGCGCTCCGACGCCGAGCGCCGGCTGGTCATGCGCCGCCTGAACGGCAATCGCTGAAGCGCGGGAGAACGGGAACGTTGACATCCGGCGGCGGGTGCTAAACATTCAGCATGCGTAGCCTGCCTCATCGTTCCCGGCACCCCGGCGCCACCTCGAATCGCCCGATTTCGCGTTTTAAAGTGCTGATTTTTCAGCAACGCGGATCCTGATCATGCTCCCCGGAGGTGCTCGATGAAGGCAGGATGGATGGTGGCCGCCACCACGGCACTGCTGGCCGCGTGTATGGGTGCGCCGCTCCCCGCGCAGCAGGACGAGGCGTGCAACCCGTGCTGGATCAGCCGCCACAGCCACAACGGCGACGTGGTGGAGATCCGCATGCAGGGAAGCGTGGAGTTGACGGACGACGAGAGCGGCGTCCGCGCGATCCGCCCCGGCGGATACCTGCTGCTGGCGGAGCGCGGCACCCGCCGTCCGGACCGACGCGTCCTGTACACGCCGGGCGCGGAGGGGAGCGTCCGCCTCGACTTCCGCCGGGCCGGCAGCCGCCGGGAGCCGGACGCGGGTGACCTTGCCTGGATCCGTGAGATGCTGCGCCGCGGTGTGGAGGACGGGCTGAACGCGGAGGGCCGCGCGGAGGCCATCCATCGCCGGGGCGGCGTTTCCGCTCTGCTGAACGAGGCGGAGCGGCTGGACGGCGACGGCGTGCGCAGGACGTACTACGCGCGGGCGATCGAATCGTCCGCTCTCCGCCCCGCCGAGGCCGCCCGCGTTCTGCGCCACGCCGGGCGAGAGATGGAGTCGGATGGCGACCTGGCCCGCTTTCTCCGCGCCTTCGCGGAACGCCACGGCCGCCTGCTGGCGGACGAGGACGTGCGCGACGCGTTCTTTGATGCCGCGGCGTCGCTCCGCTCCGACGGCGACCGTGCGCGCGTCCTCATCCACGTTCTTGAAGTCGCCGGCGACCGCCCCGCCGTCTCCGCCGGCGCGCTGCACGCCGCGCGCGGCATGGGGTCTAACGGCGACAAGACGCGCGTGCTTACCCGCGTTCCGCGGACGGCGCTGGCCAGCCGCGGCGTGGCGGACGCGTATCGATCCACCCTGCAGACCATCCGCTCGGAAGGCGACTGCCGCCGGGCCCACAACCACCTCGCCAGCCCCCGCTGATGATCCGCATCTCCCCCGCCGCCGCGTTCGCGCTGCTGCTCCCCGCCGCCGCGCCCGCGCAGACCCCCGCCCCCGGGCCCGCCACGGCCGTCCGCAAGGAGATCCGCGCCGTCCGGCTCGACGGCCGCGCGCCCGCCGTGGACGGCCGCCTGGACGACGGCGCGTGGGCCGCCGCGCCCGTGCTCTCCGATTTCGTGCAGAAGCAGCCCGTGGAAGGCGGCGCGCCCAGCGAGCGCACCGAAGTCCGCTTTGTCTACGACGACGCGGCGCTGTACGTGGCCGCGCGCATGTTCAAGAAGGATCCGCGCGCCATCCAGGCCCCCGTCGGCCGCCGTGACGACGGCGGGCAGGCGGAGCACATCTGGATTTCGCTGGACACCTACCTGGACCGCCGCACCGCCTACAGCTTCGGCGTCACGGCGTCGGGAACGCGGATGGACTGGTACCACGCCACGGACGACGAGACGGACGTGGACCTTTCCTTCGACCCCGTCTGGCAGGCGGAGGTGCAGCGCGATTCGCTGGGGTGGACGGCGGAGATGCGCATCCCCTTCAGCCAGCTGCGCTTCAACGCCGGCGACGTGCAGACGTGGGGGCTCAACATCGACCGCTGGGATCCCGCCACGCAGGAGGACGTGTTCTGGATCCCCATCCCCTCGCAGGAGCGCGCCTGGGCCTCGCGCTTCGGCACGCTGAGCGGGATCTCGGGGATCCGCCCCAGCCGCCGTGCCGAGCTGCTGCCGTACGTGGCCAGCTCCGGATCGTTTACCGCCAGCCCCGGAGCCGGCAACCCGTTCGACGACGGCAGTACCTTCGACGGGCGCATCGGCGCGGACTTCAAGATGGGCGTGGGGCCCAACCTTACGCTGGAGGGGACGGTAAACCCGGACTTTGGCCAGGTGGAGGCGGACCCGGCGCAGGTGAACCTGTCGGCGTACGAGGCGTACTTCGACGAGCGGCGGCCGTTCTTCATCGAAGGGCGCCAGCTGCTGGCCGGGAGCGGGCCGGAGTACTTCTACTCGCGCCGCATCGGCTCCATCCACGACCGCGCGTTCGCGCTGGATCCGGGCGGCGACTTTGTGGACTTTCCGCGCAACAGCACCATCATGGGCGCGGCCAAGCTCACCGGCCGGCTGAACTCCGGCACCTCCGTCGGCGCGCTGGCCGCGGTCACGGATGATGCGTCGGCCCGCGGTTTCAACGCGGTGTCGCGCGAGTTCGGCAGCGTCCTGGTGGCGCCGCGCACGGGGTACGCCATCGGCCGGGTGCAGCAGGAGTTCGGCGCCAGCCAGTCCACCGCCGGGCTGCTGATGACGGCTGTGCACCGCGACATGGACGCGGGTAGCCCGCTGGCGGACCTGCTGCACCGCGACGCGCTGGCCGGCGGCGGCGACTGGAACCTGCGCTTTCGGGGCGGCGAGTACTCCGTGAGCGGCTACGCGGGGTTCAGCCACGTAGCCGGCGACTCGCTGGCGCTGCGCCGCACCCAGCGCTCCAGCGCGCACTACTTCCAGCGGCCGGACGCCGGTCACGTGGAGTACGGCACGCGCACCTCGCTTTCCGGCTACACCGGCTCCCTGGCCATCGCCCGCAACAACGGACGGCACTGGCTGTGGACGGCGTCGCTCAGCGGCCAGTCGCCGGGGTTTCAGATCAGCGACGCAGGCTTCGCCGATCGCGCCGACCAGGCGTTCGGCTACCTGAACCTGCGCTACCGCGAAACCCAGCCGGGCAAGGTGTTCCGCAACTACGACATCGGCCTCAGCAGCGAGAACACGTGGAATTTCGGGGGGACGCGCACCTTCAGCGCCGTGCGCACCGACATGCGCTTCACCTGGAAGAACTTCTGGCGCACCACGGTGATCGGCTGGATTGACCTGCCCTCGCAGAGCGACGCGCTCACCCGCGGCGGGCCGCTGGCGCGGATGGGGCAGGGGTGGCGCTTTACCCTTTCCGGCGGCACGCCCACCTCGTGGCGCACCCGCGTAAGCGCGCAGACCTCGGTGGGCGGCGGCGAGGATGGCGCGGCGTACCTGCTGTTCTACACCAGCCTTTCCGTGCGCCCGGGGCCCCGCTGGCAGGCGTCGTTCGAGCCGCTGTGGCGCCGGATGACGGACCCGCGCCAGTTCGTCGCCTCGCTCGCGGGCGGGCCGGCGGCCACGTACGGCCGGCGCTACACCTTCGCGTCCGTCGACCAGTCGATCTTCTCCGCCGCCACCCGGCTGAACTACCTGTTCACCCCCGACCTGTCGCTGGAGCTGTACGTGGAGCCGTTTGCCGCCAACGCGCGCTACGAGTCCTTCGGCCAGCTGCGCGCCCCCCGCAGCGGCGAGCTGGACGACCTGGGCGCCGGCCGCCTGCTGACGCGCGAGGGCGAGCACTTCTTCGTCACGGATGAGGATGGGGATGGCGACGGCCAGCCGGATCGGGAGCTGATCGCGCAGGACTTCAACGTCCGCTCCTTCCGCAGCAACGCCGTGCTGCGCTGGGAGTGGCGGCCCGGGAGCACCATGTACCTGGTCTGGCAGCGCGACCGCTACTCGGAGGAGGTGTTCGGCCGCGATGTCGGCATCGGCGCCCTGACCGACACCTTCGGCGGCCGCGGCGACAACTTTCTCGCGCTCAAAATGACGTACTGGATCCCGGTGCGCTGAGCATTCCGGATCGGTGCGCTCCCGAGGAGACAGCGACGCACTCGGCGGTGGATCGAATCAGCAGGAGAGCCAGCGGACCCTCGCGTCTGCTGGCTCTCCTGCGTTTGCAGCCCGCCACCCGCACCTCCTGTCCTCCGCCTGCCGCGCTCCCACCCGTCGCGCCTCTGGCTCGTACGGAGCGCTCCTTACCCAAAGTCAGCAACTCACTTTATGACAGACACTTAGGCCTCTTGCGCAGCGACCCAGAGATGAACAATCTGAACACGTGAGGCTTGTGCCATCATCCTACTCTGTAGTATAGTCTCTGATGCCCGTGGGGCGTGGAGGGGCGGCATGAAGTGGCTGTTCATCGAGGCGCCGGAGTTTACCAGGCGCGTCATGAAGTTCGGCCTTGAGCCGGAACTGCGGGAACTGCAGGACGAACTCAAGCGCAATCCAGAGGCGGGTGATGTGGATGCCAGTGCGTGCGGGCTGCGAAAGATCCGGATGCGCGACCGCACCCGCGGCCAGGGAAAGCGCTCCGGTGCTCGGATCCACTACCTCTTCGCTCCGCATCGGGAGACCATCTACCTCGTATTCATCTACCGGAAAGACGTTCAGAATCTGCTCACCGGAGAGCAGCGGGACGCGTTGTGCAGGTGGGTTCGCGCCATGAAGCCAGAATAGGAGGAGGGATGGAAGATTCGGAGTTCCAGGCGCTTCTGGGCGCGGTGCAGGACTGCTACGAGCACTACATGGGTCTGCGTCACGACCTGCGGACCACCATCCTGCCTGCAGCGCCCGAACCGATGGATGCGGTGACGATCCGCACGCTGCGCGAGCGCATCGGCGCGTCGCAGGCGGTATTCGCGATGGCGCTGAACGTGAGCACCAAGACGGTGCAGGCGTGGGAGTCCGGCGCGCGGACCCCGGACGGCGGCAACCTGAAGCTGCTGCGGGTGGGAGAGGCAACTCCCGAAGCGGTGTTTGGCGAACTGTACCAGCCGCCGCCCGTGCAGAGCGACGCAGAGGTGGTCGAGCCGCTTCCGAAGCCGCGCTCCACCCGTAAGCCCCGCCCGAAGGCTCAGGCGGCGTGACCCGCTAGGACGTGCGCGGGGCGAGCGGTGTGGCGAGCGGTGTGGCGAGTCGATCCGGACGCGGGAAAATACTTGCCGCAACGCGAATCGACGGCCCAGTGCGACGGACGGCAGATTGGTCGGCGGAGACTCGGGTGTGGCGGAGGAAGGAAACGGGAATCGGCGAAAGCCGGCAAAGCGAAGATCCGGCGGCGTGGGCGTGCCTCCAATAGGCGGCGGGGGGTTGACCAGAGTGGGAAGAGTCCTTACTTTTCCCGGTCTGTCGCGCAACCCGTGGTTGGCGGCGGCGGGGACCGGGTGGTCCTCGCCTGTTTTTTCGTCCCAGGATACGCGTTACTCTAAAAGTATGCCGACGATCAACCAGCTGGTCCGCAAAGGCCGGGAGACGCTCGAGAAGAAGAGCAAGTCCCCCGCCATGCGCAACAACCCGCAGAAGCGCGGGGTGTGCACGCGCGTCTACACCACGACCCCGAAGAAGCCCAACTCGGCCCTCCGGAAGGTGGCGCGTGTCCGGCTCACGTACGGCACCGAGGTGACGGCGTACATCCCGGGCGAGGGACACAACCTGCAGGAGCACAGCATCGTGCTCATCCGCGGCGGCCGCGTGAAGGACCTTCCCGGCGTCCGCTATCACATCATCCGGGGCACGCTGGACGCCTCGGGCGTCAACGACCGCCGCCAGAGCCGCTCCAAGTACGGCGCCAAGCGTCCCAAGCCCGGCCAGGCCGCCGGCAAGGGCGCGCCGGGCAAGGGCGGAAAGGGGAAGAGGTAAGCCATGAGCCGCCGCACTCGCGCCGTCAAGCGCCCGATTATCCCGGATCCGGTCTACGGTTCGGAAGTCGTTACCAAGTTCGTGAACACCCTCATGCTGGACGGCAAGAAGTCCACCGCCGAGGGGATCTTCTACGACGCCATGAAGGTGCTGGAAGAGCGCACCGGCCAGCCGGCCGAGACCGTCTTCAAGACGGCGCTCAACAACGCCAAGCCGGTGCTCGAGGTCAAGAGCCGCCGCGTGGGCGGCGCCACCTACCAGGTGCCCGTCGAGGTTCGTCCGGAGCGCCGCACCGCGCTGGCCATGCGCTGGCTGGTGGGCTACGCCCGGGCCCGCGGCGAAAAGACCATGGCCGACCGCCTGGCCGCCGAGCTGCTGGCCGCCTCTCGCAACGAGGGCGCCACGGTCAAAAAGAAGGACGACACGCACCGCATGGCCGACGCCAACAAGGCGTTCGCGCACTACCGCTGGTAACCATCGTCCACACCCGGCGCCCACGGTGGGGCGCCGGCTGCGCTGAACAGAACAGGAACGCGGCGGGCGCGCGAGCGGAAGGTACGCTCCCGCGCCCCGCTCGTTCCACTACCGGATAGAACGACAATGCCCCGCACCACGCCGCTCGAAAAGTACCGCAACATCGGCATCATGGCGCACATCGATGCCGGCAAGACGACCACCACCGAGCGCATCCTGTACTATACCGGCCGTACCCACAAGATCGGCGAGGTGCACGAGGGTGCCGCCACGATGGACTGGATGGAGCAGGAGCAGGAGCGCGGCATCACCATCACGTCCGCCGCGACCACCTGCCAGTGGACGCGCTTTGGCGACACGTACCGCATCAACATCATCGACACCCCGGGGCACGTGGACTTCACCGTCGAGGTGGAGCGCTCGCTGCGCGTGCTGGACGGCGCGGTGTGCGTGTTCGACGCGGTGGCCGGCGTGGAGCCGCAGTCCGAGACGGTGTGGCGCCAGGCCGACAAGTACGGCGTGCCGCGCATCTGCTTCGTGAACAAGATGGACCGCACCGGCGCCAACTTCGAGCGCTGCGTGTCGATGATCGTGGACCGGCTGGGCGCCAACCCCATGCCCATCCACCTTCCCATCGGCGACGGCGACACCTTCGTGGGCATCGTCGACGTGCTGCGCCAGGTGGAGCTCATCTACGACGACACCACGATGGGTAAAAACTGGACGGAGCAGCCCATCCGTCCCGAGCTGCAGGAAGCGGCCGCCGCGGCCCGCTTCGCCCTGGTCGAGGGTGCGGTGGAGCACGATGAAGCGCTGATGGAGCGCTACCTGGAGGGCGAGGAGATCTCCGAGCAGGAGCTTCGCCGCGCCATCCGCAACGCCACCATCGCGGGCGCCATCGTGCCGGTGCTTACCGGCTCGGCGTTCAAGAACAAGGGCGTGCAGCAGCTGCTGGACTCCGTGATCGACTACCTTCCCGCGCCGGTGGACATCCCGGCCATCAAGGGGACCGACCCGGAGAACAACGACGCCGAGATCGAGCGGCACCCGACCGACGAGGAGCCGTTCAGCGCGCTGGCGTTCAAGATCGCCACGGACCCGTACGTGGGTAAGCTCACGTTCTTCCGCGTGTACTCCGGCGTGATCGCGTCCGGCAGCCACGTGCAGAACAGCACCAAGGGCAAGCGCGAGCGCCTGGGCCGCATCCTTCAGATGCACGCCAACAAGCGCGAGGAAATCCCCGAGGTGCGCGCCGGCGACATTGCCGCCGCCATCGGGCTCAAGGACACCACGACGGGCAACACGCTGTGCGACCCCGAGCACCTGGTGGTGCTGGAGTCGATGACGTTCCCGGAGCCGGTGATCGACGTCGCCATCGAGCCCAAGACCAAGGTGGACCAGGACAAGATGGGCGAGGCCCTGCGCCGCCTGTCTGACGAGGACCCCACCTTCCGCGTGCACACCGACGCCGAGACGGGGCAGACCATCATCTCGGGGATGGGCGAGCTGCACCTGGAGATTCTGGTGGACCGCATGCTCCGCGAGTTCAAGGTGGACGCCAACGTGGGCCGGCCGCAGGTGGCCTACCGCGAGACGATCCGCAAGACCGTGGAGAAGGTGGAGGGCAAGTTTGTCCGCCAGACCGGTGGTTCCGGCCAGTACGGCCACGTGGTGATCAACATGATGCCGGCCGAGCCGGGCCAGGGCTTCGTGTTCGAGGACAAGATCGTGGGCGGCGTGATCCCGCGCGAGTTCATCAAGCCCAGCGAGCAGGGGCTGCGTGAGTCCATGGACACCGGCGTGCTGGCCGGCTACCCCATGGTCGACGTCAAGGTGCAGCTGGTGTTCGGCAGCTACCACGACGTGGACTCGTCGGAAATCGCGTTCAAGATCGCCGCGTCCATGGCCTTCAAGGAGGCCGCCCGCCGCGCGGGCCCCGTGCTCCTGGAGCCGGTGATGAAGGTGGAGGTCGTGACCCCGTCCGACTACATGGGCGACGTGATCGGCGACCTGTCCAGCCGCCGCGGCAAGATCCAGGGGATGGACCAGCGCGGCGAGGCCCAGGTGATCGACGCCATGGTGCCGCTGTCCGAGATGTTCGGCTACAGCACGTCGCTTCGCTCCATGTCGCAGGGCCGCGCCGTGTACAGCATGCAGTTCGCGCACTACGAGGAAGTGCCCAAGAGCAAGGCCGAAGAGATCGTGGCCAAGGTTCGCGGCTAACACCTCGCGCGGCAGGTACGGAAAGGGCGGCTCCGTTTCGGAGCCGCCCTTTCTCGTGCCCGGACGATCACGAACAAAGGAAAGGTACAGAGACATCTGAGGTGGTCCGTCAACGGTTGCGTATGTGGCGTACCGCCTTCGTTCAGGCCGGTGCCGGGACGCCGAGCCGCTTCACCAGGGGTGAGCGGCGTGCCCAGAGCGATTGGATGTAGCGCGCCTCGTCGTACGGAATGTGCTCTTTCCAGCAGTGGTAGATGATGCGGATCCACTTGAAAG
>NZ_JBMDXM010000094.1:0-2658 GCF_048594345.1 Longimicrobium sp. | reverse complement strand
CTTTCAAGTGGATCCGCATCATCTACCACTGCTGGAAAGAGCACATTCCGTACGACGAGGCGCGCTACATCCAATCGCTCTGGGCACGCCGCTCACCCCTGGTGAAGCGGCTCGGCGTCCCGGCACCGGCCTGAACGAAGGGGGTCCGCCACATACGAAACCGTTGACGGACCACCTCAGATGTCTCTGTACTCCACCCTCTTTTCTGAAGTTTGACGATGACGCGGATGATGAGGCGCGCCGCGACCGTCGCGGCGCTCGTCGCATGGATACCCTGCGCCGCGCAGGATTCGCTGCAGGTGGCGTCGGAGGACAGCACCTGGCGGGAGCACGCGCAGGCGGGCGAGGCCGCGCGCCTGGCCGGCGACTGGGGCGGCTGGCGCTACCACCTGGTGCGGGTGCGCGAGGAGGTGGGGTATCACCCCTCCCTCGTCTTCAACCTGGCCCGGGCGGACGCGCGGCTGGGAAGGACGGAGGACGCGCTGGCCTGGCTGCAGGCGTTCGCCGCCAGCGGGCTTACGCGCGACGTGGCCAACGACTCCGCCTTTGCGCAGATGCGCGCGGGCGCGGCGTGGGAGGCGCTGGCGGCGCGCATTGCCACCAACGCGCGGCCGGTGGCCAACGCGCAGCCGGCGTTCGCCCTCACCGACTCGGCGTTCATGCCCGAGGGGATCGCGTTCGATCCGCGCTCGCGGCGCTTTTTTCTCTCCAGCCTGCGCAGCGGCCGCATCCTGTCGTACGCGGTGGACGGCGGGTTCGCGGAGTTCGTTCCCGCGGGACGTGACGGGCAGTGGGCCATGCTGGGCCTGGCGGTCGACACGCTCACCCGCACCCTGTGGGCGACCACCCAGGCGGCGCCGTACTTCACCGGCTACGCGGCGGCGGATTCGGGCAAGGCCGCGGTGCTGGCGTACGACCTGGACACGGGGGCGCTGCGCCGCCGCTACCTGCCGCCGGAGGGCGTCCGCCACCAGCTGGGCGACATAGCCGTCTCCGCGGACGGCGACGTGTTCGTATCGGACGGGGACGAGGGCGTCGTCTACCGCATCGAGCGCGGCGAGGAGGAGATGGAGGCGTTCGCGCAGGACGAGCTGGCGTCGCCGCAGGGGCTGGTGGTCACGTCTGACGGGCGGCGGGTGCTGGTGGCGGACTACGTGCGCGGCATCGCCTCGCTGGAGCGGGAAAGCGGCGAGCTGGCGTGGCTTCCCGTCCCGGATTCCGTGGCGGTGAGCGGGATTGACGGGATGGTGCGCGTGGGGCACCGGCTGATCGCGGTGCAGAACGGCGTAGCGCCCAAGCGCGTGATCGAGCTGCGCCTGGACGACGAGGAGCGCCGCATCGTGGGCTGGCGGCCGCTGGAGTCCGCGACGCCCCTGCTCACGGAGCCCACGCACGCCGTGGTGGTGGCCGACGAGGTGTTCTTCATCGCCGACAGCGGCTGGGACCGGCTGGATCCGGAGGGCCGGCTGAAGCCCGGGATGACCCTGGAGCCCGCCCACGTGCTGCGGCTGGCGGTTCCGTAAGGGGAAGGTCCAGGAAAGATTTTCTCACGCAGAGTTACCAGAGTCAGCAGAGTTTTCTCGTGCCGTCGCCTCGCGTTCACGTCCGGGAAAACGCCACGAACAACTCTGCTGACTCTGGTGACTCTGCGTGAAACCATTCCCTTCGCCTCAACGAGGTGCACCGAGCGAGTCGGGGCGGTACATTGTCGGGCGGATGCGGCGGACTCGAGTCCGGGCACGAACGCATCCGCACTCAATCCGACGAACGATCCCGCCCGATGAACTACGACATCAACGTCGCACCCGACGAACTGGCGCGGCTGGTGGTGCAGGCCGCCGAAAACGCCGCGGCGCAGGGGTACTGGACCGGCGCCGCTCCCATCGCCCAGGACGCGCTGCACCACCTGACCCGTTTTCTGGGCCTGCTGCTGGCCGGCGACGACGACATCAACCGCCGCGAGCTGACCGTCTACAGCCAGGCGCTGCGCGGCGCCTCGGGCGTAGACGCGTCGCACGAGGACCTGCGCGCGGCGGCCATGGAGACCATGGAGATGGCCAACGACCCCGACGCGCTGCACGCGTTTCTGGGCGAGACGCCGCGGTACCTGCGCGCCATCGTAGCCATGGACCGCGAGCGCGGCACCCGCAACGCCGGTCAGGTGGTCACCGCGCTCAGCGGCCTGGGCGTGGCCATGCTTACGGCGGACGGGCGCGAGGCCGAGGAGGAGGACAGCATCTTCACCACGCACCTGAACCACCTGCGCGGCGAGCTGGACGTGCACGGCGTCACGACGGACTGATACCGAACTCGCCGTTCGGACGATCGCTGTCATTCTGGAAGGCGCCACGCAGGGACCCTGTTCACGCTCCAGGGCATGGGGCCGACCGAAAAATCTCTCTCGGAACGGGCGGCCCCTGGGCCGAAGCCCGACATGGCCGAGGCGATTGTGCGCCCAGCGTGCAGATTCTTCGGTCGGCGCACAGGCGCTTGTGCACACCAGACACGACGCGGCGCGCGCCTCCCCAGACTGTGTCAGAACTCGCGTGGATCGTGTAAGTTGTCAGCGAGCACAGGCCAGTCTCGGGGAGCGCGCGTGGCATACAAAGCGGGTGTAGACCGGAAGCAGCAGATGCTGTTTCCGGAAACGGTGGACGA
>NZ_JBMDXM010000093.1:0-17937 GCF_048594345.1 Longimicrobium sp. | reverse complement strand
CCCCACCCCGGGGGGGTTTGTTGTTGGGGGGGGGGGGGTGCCGCGCGGGGGGTGGGGGGGGGGGGGGGGGGGGCCCCCGCCCCCCTCCCCAGCCCTCCCCCGCAAACTGCGCGGGGGAGGGAGGTGCGACGCACCTTGTCGAAGCGGGATCGAAGTTCTCCTCTCCCCCCTGCAGTTCGGGGGGGGGAGGCCGGGAGAGGGGGGCGCCCGCGGACGCAGTTCGATGCTTTTCGTCGCGCCTCGCCCTGTCGGCTACCCCCAACCTCCCCCAGGGTTTTTTGGGGGAGGTGGGCGAGGTTTACGAGCCCGGAGGGGGCGCCCGCGGACGAAGTTCGATGCTGGTCGTCGAGACCGAATCCAGCGGCAACATGCAGTTCTCCCCTCTCCGTGAGGAACGAACGGGGAGGGGCCGGGGGAGGGGCACCCCGGGGGACGCAGTTCGATGCTTTTCGCAGCACGTAATCGACCGAAACTCCAACACCTGATCCATACAGCGCGACCATGAGCTTCGAGCCGGACACCGGGACCGAGAACGAGTACGACGGGCTGCCGGAGGTGGCGGTCATCGGCATGGCCGGACGCTTCGCGGCCGCCGACGACCTGCAGGCGTTCTGGCGGATGCTGCGCGAGGGGCGCGAGGCCATCCGCCGCTTTACCCCCGACGAGCTGCGCGCCGCCGGCATCCCCGACGAGGAGATCGCCGACCCCGCGTACGTCCCCGCGTTCGGCTCCATGAACGACGTGGAGCACTTTGACGCGGCGTTCTTTGGCTACAACCCGCGCGAAGCTGAGCTGCTGGAGCCCGCCCACCGCGTGTTCCTGGAGTGCTGCTGGGAGGCGCTGGAGAACGGCGGGGTGGATCCGGTGCGCGCCAGCGGCGGCATCGGCGTGTTCGCGGGCGCGGGCGTCCCCTTCTACACGGAAGAGAACGTCCGCGGCAACCGCGAGCTGGCCGCCAGCATCGGCGAGTTTCAGCTGGGGCTGGGGAGCGGCAAGGACTTTCTGGCCACGCGCGCCGCCTACAAGCTGGACCTGCGCGGCCCCGCCATGAGCGTGCAGACGGGGTGCAGCACCTCGCTGGTCGCCGTTCACGTGGCCGTGCAGGCGCTGCTGCACCGCGAGTGCGACCTGGCGCTGGCGGGCGGCGCCAACATCGTGACGCCCAACCACACCGGCTACCTGTACGCGCCGGGCGGCACCGCGTCGCCCGACGGGCACTGCCGCGCCTTTGACGCGGCCGCGCAGGGGACGCTGGGCGGCAGCGGCGTGGGCGTCGTCCTTCTCAAGCGGCTGGACGACGCGGTGCGCGACGGTGACCCGATCCGAGCGATCATCAAGGGCTCGGCGGTGAACAACGACGGCGGGCAGAAGATCGCCTTTACCGCGCCCAGCGTGGACGGCCAGGCCGCCGTGATCCGCGAGGCGCTGGAGGTGGCGGACGTGGACCCGTCCACCATCCGCTTCGTGGAAGGCCACGGCAGCGGCACCGAGCTGGGCGACCCGATCGAGATCGCGGCGCTCACGAAGGCGTGGCGCGGGTGGACGGATCGCCGCCAGTTCGCCGCCATCGGCTCGGTAAAGACCAACGTGGGGCACCTGGACGCGGCGTCCGGCATCACCGGCTTTATCAAGACGGTGCTGGCGGTGGAGAACGCGGTGGTGCCGCCCACCGTGCATTTCCGCGCGCCCAATCCGAAGATCGACTTCGCCTCTTCGCCGTTCTACGTGTCCAACCGGGCGGAGGCGTGGGAGTCGGATGGATCGCCCCGCCGCGCCGCCGTCAGCTCGTTCGGCATCGGCGGGACCAACGCGCACGTGGTGCTGCAACAGGCGCCTGAGGCGCGCGCCTCTCGCGTCCGCCGCGACACGCAGCTGCTGGTCCTTTCCGCGCGCACACCCACGGCGCTGGACGCCATGACGGAGCGGCTGGCGGCGCACCTCCGTGATCATCCCGACCAGCCGCTGGCGGACGTCGCGTGGACGCTGCAGGCGGGGCGGCGCGAGCTGGGCTTCCGGCGGACGCTCGTCGTCCGCCACGGCGAGGACGCGGCGGCGCTGCTGGCGGCGAAGCATCCCGAGCGCGTCGCCACGGCCGCGGTGGAAGACGGGCACCGCTCCGTCGCCTTCATGTTCCCCGGCGTGGGTGACCAGTATCCGCAGATGGCGCGCGGCCTGTACGACACGGAGCCCGCCTTTCGCGCGGAGGTGGACCGCTGCGCCGGGATCCTGCGGCCGCTGATCGGCATCGACCTCCGTGAAGTGCTGTTTCCGGGAGATGCCCCCGCGGAGGCGCCGCCGGGTGCGGGGATCGACCTCAAGGCGATGCTCGGACGCACGGAATCCGTCACCCCGGAAGCGGAGCGGCTGAACCGGACGGAGCTGGCGCAGCCCGCGGTGTTCGTCATCGAATACGCCCTGGCCAAGCTGATGATGAGCTGGGGGATCGTCCCCGAAGCCGTCATCGGACACTCGCTGGGCGAGTACGCGGCGGCCTGCATCGCCGGGATCTTCTCCCTGCAGGATGCGCTGGCCCTGGTGGCGGAGCGGGCGCGGCTGATCGGTGCCCTTCCCGGCGGGGCGATGCTGGCGGTGCCGCTGGCCCCCGAGGCCGTAGCCGGCTTCCTGGTGGAGGGGATGGCGATCGCCACGGTGAACGCGCCGGAGCTGTGCGTCGTCGCGGGCCCGGAAGGAGCGGTGGAGGAGGTGCGCACACGGCTGGCGGACGCGGGTCACACCGCGCGGACGCTGGCGGCCACGCACGCCTTCCATTCGCCGATGATGGACCCGGCCGTCGCGCCGATCGAAGCTCTCGTCGCGCGGATGCGGCTGGACGCGCCGAAGATCCCGATGATCAGCAACGTCAGCGGGACCTGGATCACCGCCGCGGAGGCGACGGATCCGCGCTACTGGGCGCGCCACACGCGGGAGACCGTCCGCTTTGACCGTGGCGCGGGGGAGCTGGCCGGCACGGGCCGCGTGCTCGTGGAAGTCGGTCCCGGGCAGACGCTGTCGACCTTTATCCGCCAGCGCGGAGACGCGGGAGCGGTCCCCGTCATCCCCACCCTCCGCTATCCCTACGACCGCACGCCCGACGCCGCGTTCCTCCTTGGCGCGCTGAGCCGGCTCTGGCTGGCCGGCGTCACTCCGGACTGGGCGGCGTTCCACCAGGGCGAGCGGCTGAATCGCGTGCCGCTGCCGACGTACCCGTGGGAGCGCCAGCGCTACTGGATCCCGGTGCCCAGGCCGGGGCAGGCGGACGGCGCCAGGCCGCGCGGCGGACGCAGGGCCGATCCCGCGCAGTGGCTGTATACCCCCGGCTGGCGCCGCACCGCCGCGCTGCGTCCGGAGTTTGGCGACGGGCGGGTGCTGGTGTTGGCGGACGATTCGCCGCTCGCGGACGGCGCGGTGGAGGCGCTGCGGGCGCACGGCCGCCAGCCGGTTGTCGTGCGCCCGGGCGAGGCATTCGCGCGGACGGCGGACGGATTCGAGGCGCGCCCCGCCTCCCGCGAGGACCACCGCAAGCTGGTGGACGCGCTGGCGGAAGACGGCGTCCCCGCGAAGGTGCTGCACCTGTGGGGCGTGGCGGATTCCAGTGGACGCGGTCCCGTGGGCGTGCTGGTGCTGGCGGATGCGCTGGGTCGCGCGGCGGGGGCGTTCGACCTGCTGGCCGCCACCACGCGGGCGGTGGAGGTAAGCGGGGACGATGCGGTCGACGTCACGCGCGGCGCCCTCCTGGGCGCGGCGGCGACGCTGCGGGTGGAGGCGCCCGCCATTGCCGCGCGCGTGGTGGACGTCGCGGTGCCGGCGAACGAGGCGGACGCACGGGCGATGGGCGCGCGCGTCGCCTCGGAGATGCTGGCGGGCGACGAGCGCGTGGTGGCGCTGCGGGGCCGCCATCGCTGGGTGCGCGGCTTCGACGCGGTGAAGCCGGCGCCGGTCCCCGCGCCGGTGCTGCGCGAGGGCGGCGTGTACCTGCTGGTGGGCGGGCTCCGCGGCCGCAACGGGGTGCTGGCCGAGCACCTGGTCCGCCGCTACAACGCCCGGCTGGTGCTGATGGATTCCACCCTTCCGCATCGCGGCGGCTGGGATGCCATGGTCAGGGCGCGGTCGCCGGAGGACCCGCTGCGCCAGCAGATCGAGCGCATCCGCACGCTGGACGCGGAGGGCGCGGAGATCCTCACCATCCAGGTGCTGCCCAGCGAGGTGGAGCAGATGCGCGGCGTGCTGCGCGAGGCGGACGCGGCGTTCGGGGCGCTGCACGGCGTCGTCTTTGCCCCGCTGGCGCACGAGGAGCCGCCGCGCGAGGCGGTCGGCGAGGTGCGCGTGGCCGCGTGGGAGCGGCGGATGCACCACCTGCTGGGCGAGCTGGCCGGCGTGCGGGCCGCGCTGGCGGACCGCGCCCTGGATTTTGTCGTCGTCGAGTCGTCGCTCACGCCCGTGCTGGGCGGCGTGGGGGTGGTCGAGATCGCCGCCACCCACGCCGTGATCGACGCCTTTGCCGCGACCACGGCGGAGGACGCGACGCCGTGGACCAGCGCTGCCTGGGACCGCTGGTTCGGCGGCGGCGAGGCGGCGGAGGGCTACGGGATGGACGAGGCCGGCGCCGCCGCGGCGTTCGAGCACCTGCTCACCCTGGCCGGCGAGCCGCACGTCCTGCTTTCCACCGGCGACGTGGACGGCCGGATGACGGCGCGCGCGGACGAGGCGGCGCCGTCGTTCGGATCGTACGCGCGGCCGAGGCTGGCCACGGAGTACCACCCGCCCGCCACGGACGTGGAGGAAGTGGTCGCCACGATGTGGGAGGAGCTGCTGGGGATCAGCCCCATCGGCATCCACGACGACTTTTTTGCGCTGGGGGGGCACTCGCTGCTGGCCACGCAGATCATCTCCCGCTGCCGCGACGGCTTTGGCCTGGAGCTGCCGCTCAAGGCGATCTTCGAAGCGCCCACCATCGCCCGCTTTGCCGCGCTGGTGGAGGACGCGATCGTCGCGGAGATCGACGCGCTGACGGACGAAGAGGCGCTGGAGATGGCGGGGGTGTAGGGGGGGAGTGCGATAGTGCGTGAGTGCGGAAGTGCGGTTGGCTCCGGGCTTTGACGCACTTCGGAAGGTTCGACGCGAGGGGCGCGCCCCCTCCGCTCGCTCAGGCTCGCACCTCCCCCAAAAAAGACTGGGGGAGGTTGGGTGTGGGGCTGGGGGCGGTGCGCTCCGGAGGGCTCGGCGGGGCGCCCCCTCCGGGCGGGCACCACCCGCCCACCTCCCCCGAAACTGCCGGGGAGGTTGGGTGTGGGCAGGGGGCGGTGAGCTTCGGAAGGGGGGGTGCGGGATGGTGTGCCGCCCCCCACCCCGGCCCTCCCCCGCAAACTGCGCGGGGGAGGGAGGTGCGACGCACCTGGTCCAAGCGGGATCGAAGTTCCCCTCTCCCCCCTGCAGTTCGGGGGGGAGAGGCCGGGAGAGGGGGGGCGCCGCGGACGAAGTTCGATGCTGGTCGTCGAGTCACGACTGGGGATCGGATCTAACACTTCCGTAGCGGGATCGAAGTTCTCCCCTCCCCCCTGCAGTTCGGGGGGGAGAGGCCGGGAGAGGGGGGGCACCCGCGGACGAAGTTCGATGCTGGTCGTCGAGCCGCGACCTGTCGGCCTCCCCCCCAACCTCCCCCAGGGTTTTTGGGGGAGGTGGGCGAGGTTTACGAGCCCGGAGGGGGCGCCCGCGACGCAGTCCGATGCCGGTCGTCGCGCCCGAATCCAGCGGCACCATGCAGTTCTCCCCTCTCCGTGAGGCACGAACGGGGAGGGCCCGGGGGAGGGGCACCTGCGACGCAGTGCGATGCAAGGGCCCAGTGCGGTCTACGCTGTTTACCTTTTACGCAACAAATCGAACGATGGACACGAACACGCCCACCCGCTCGCGCGACCGGCTTTCCGAGGCCAAGCGCCTGCTCCTGGAAAAGCGCATCAAGGGCCAGGTGAAGCCCGCCGCGCCCAGGAACGGCATCCGCAGGGCGGCCGGGGGGCCGGTGTACCCGATGTCGTTCGCGCAGGAGCGGCTCTGGTTTCTGGACCAGATGGAGCCGGGCAACCCCTTCTACAACATCCCCGCTGCGGTCCTGCTGAGCGCCGCCGCGCTCGACGTGCCCACGCTGGAGCGCACCTGGGCAGAGATCGTAAACCGCCACGAGGCGCTACGTACCGTATTTCGCCTGGTGGATGGCGAGCCCCGGCAGGTGGTGCTGCCGCCGCACCCCGTGCACATCGAGCTGCTGGACCTTCGCGGCCCCGGCGGCGAGCCGGCGCCCGAGGAGGCCATCCGCCGCACCATCTCGCGGCTGAGCGCGCAGCCGTTTGACCTGGCGACGGGGCCCATGCTGCGCCTGCACCTGATCCGCGTGTCCAATGCGGACTCGGCGCTGGTGGTCAACGTGCACCACATCGTCACCGACGGGTGGAGCATGCCCATCATCACCCGCGAGATGGACGAGCTGTACCACGCGTACGCGCACGGGCTGCCGTATCCGCTGGAGCCGCTGGAGGTGCAGTTCCCCGACTACAGCGTGTGGCAGCGCGAGTACCTGACGGGCGAGACGCTGCGCCGGCAGGTGGACTACTGGCGCGGACACCTGCAGGGCGTGCCCGTGCTGGAGCTGCCCACCGACCGCCCGCGGCCGCCCGTGCTCACCTACCGCGGCACCATGTACCGGTTCGTCTGGCCGGTGTCGCTGGCCGACCGCCTGCGCGTGGCCATGGTGGAGACGGGCTCCTCCATGAACATGGTGATCATGGCCGGGCTGTACCTGATGCTGCACCGGTACAGCGGCCAGGACGACGTGGTGGTGGGCACCCTGCTGGGCAACCGCAACCGCGCCGAGCTGGAAAAGGTGGTGGGCTTTTTCGTGAACACCGCGCCGGTCCGGGCCCGGCTGCGGGGCGACATGACCTTTCGCGAGCTGGTGGCGCAGGTGCGCAACGCGGTGCTGGACGCCGACGCGCACCAGGAGCTGCCGCTGGACCGCATCGTCGACGCCGTGACCACGGAGCGCGACCCGTCGCGCAGCCCGCTGTTCCAGGTGGCGTACTTTCACCACACGTTCGTCAACGACGTGCACCACAAGGCCGACTCGGAGTTCCGCTCCGAGCTCAACCTGCGCGAGGTCTTTCAGGAATCCAACATCGCCCTGGTGGACACGAGCACCGCCAAGTTCGACCTGACCTTTGCCACCATGGACGTCGACGGCTCGCTGTCGTGCATGGCGGAGTACAGCACCGACCTGTGGGATGAGCGCACGATGGTGCGCATGTTCGAGCACCTGCGCGTGCTGCTGGGCAGCGCGGTGGACGATCTGGACGCGCCGCTTTCGGCTCATTCCATGGTCGCCGGCGCCGAGCGCGACCGGCTGCTGGCCTGGGGCGTCCGCGAGCTGCACCCCGGCGCCGGCGGGACGCTCCCCGACCGCCTGGACGCGCACGCCGCCCGCACCCCGGACGCAGTCGCGGTGGAGTATCCCGGCACGCGATGGACGTACGGCGAGCTGGACGCACGCGCCGGCCGTATCGCCCACCGGCTGGCCGGCATGGGCGTGCGCCCCGGCGACCGCGTAGGGCTGGCGGCGCCCGCGTCGGCGGGGATGGTGGCCGCGCTGGTGGGGATCCTCCGCACGGGCGCGGCCGTGGTGCCGCTGGACCCGGCGTACCCGGCGGAGCGGCTGGCCTTCATGCTGGACGACGCCGGCGTGCGCGTGCTGGTGACGGACGGCGCCGAGGCGGCGGCGCTGGTGCGCGACGGGATGGCATCCATCGACCTCACGCGCGACGCGGCGGCGCTGGCGGCGGAGGACGGGGCGCCGTTCGCGTCGCGCGCGCGGTCGGAGGGGATCGCGTACGTCACCTTCACCTCCGGCAGCACGGGGCGCCCCAAGGGCTCGCTCACCACGCACGCCGCGCTGGTGGCCACGGTGACGGAGCCGGAGTTCACCGACATCCGCGCGGGCGATCGCGTGGCGCAGGCCACGGGGCCGGCGTTCGACGTGGCGATCCTGGAGATCTGGGGCGCGCTGGCCAACGGCGCGGCGACCGTGGGCATCGACCGCGACGTGCTGCTGGACTCGGCCGCGTACGCCCGTGCCCTGCGCGACCTGCGCATCACCCACGCGTGCGCGCCCATGCAGGTGTTCAACCGCCACGTGCGCGAGGTGCCCGACGTGTACGCCACGCTGCGGCGCCTGCACATCGGCGGCGAGCGGGTGGATGCGTCCGCCGTGCGCGCGTGTTTGGCCGGCGGGCCACCCGCCGCGCTGGTCCAGGCGTACGGGCCCACCGAGACGGCCATCTTTGCCTCCGCCTTTCACGTCACGGAGGTGGATGCGGACGCGCACACGGTGCCCATCGGCGGGCCGGTGGCGGGGACGCGGCTGTACGTGCTGGACGGGCGGGGGATGATGTGCGGCACCGGCGTGCCCGGCGAGCTGTGCATCGGCGGCGAGCGGGTGGGGATCGGATACCTCAACCGCCCGGGGCTGACGGCGGACCGCTTTGTCCCCGACCCGTTTGCCGCGGAGCCCGGTGCGCGGATGTACCGCAGCGGCGACCGCGTCCGCTGGCGGGCGGACGGCACGCTGGAGTTCGTGGGCCGCGTGGACTGGCAGGTAAAGATCCGCGGCTTCCGCATCGAGCCGGGCGAGATCGAGGCCGTGCTGCGCGAGCACCCCGCGGTGCGCGGCTGCGTGGTGGTGGCGCGCGAGGACGGCGGCGAGCGGCGGCTGGTGGCGTACGCCGCCGCGCCGGATGCGCCGGCCGAGGCGGAACTGCGGGCGTTTCTCAAGCAGCGGCTGCCGGACCCCATGGGTCCCGCGGCGTTCGTGATCATGGACGCGCTGCCGCTCACCCCCAACGGCAAGGTGGACCGCCGCGCCCTCCCCGCCCCCGGCGCCGCCCCCGACGAGGCGGAGGGACACGACGAGCCGCGCACGCACGTGGAGCGGGTGCTGGCGGAGGTGTGGGCGAAGGTGCTGCGGCGGGAGCGCGTGGGGATCCACCAGAACTTCTTTGCCCTGGGCGGCGATTCCATCCTCTCCATCCAGATCATCGGCCGGGCGGCGGAACAGGGGGTGCGCGTGCTCCCCAAGCAGATGTTCACCCACCAGACGGTCGCGGAGCTCGCGGAAGTCGCCACGGCGGCGGTGACCGCGGAGGCGGATCAGGGCGCGGTGACGGGGGAGCTGCCGCTGACGCCGGTGCAGCGGTGGTTCTTCGACCAGGACCAGCCGGAGCCACACCACTGGAACCTGGCCTCACTGCTGGAGACGTCGCAGACGCTGGATCCCACCGTGCTGGAGCAAGCCGTGGCGGCGCTGATGGACCACCACGACGCCCTGCGGATACGGTACGCGCGCACCGCGGACGGATGGGCGCAGCGCATCGCCGAGCCGGGCGGCCCCGCCCCGTTCGAGTCCATCGACCTTGCCGCGCTCCCCGCTGATGCGCGGGAGGCGGCGTTCGCGGAGCACGCGGACCGCGTGCAGCGCTCGCTGGCCCTGGAGCACGGCCCGCTGGTCCGCTTCGCCCTGGCGCAGATGGGCGGAGGGCGGCAGCGCCTGCTGATCGCGGCGCACCACCTGGTGGTGGACGCCGTCTCCCTCTCCTTCCTCTTCCCCGACCTGGAGCGCGCGTACGGGCAGATCGCGCGCGGCGAGCCGGTGGCGCTCCCGGCGAAGACGACGTCGTTCAAGCGCTGGGCGGAGCGGCTGGCGGAGCACGCGGCGTCCCCCGCCGTACGCGCGGAGGCCGCGTACTGGCTGGCGCAGGGCGACGCCGAGCCGTTGCCGGCCCACGGCGCCGGCGGGGCGGACACGGACACGGAGGCGGAGACGGGCGTGGTGACGGTGTCGCTGGACGAGGCCGACACGCGCGCGCTGCTGCACGAGGTGCCGCCCGTCTACGGCACGCAGATCAACGACGTGCTGCTGGCGGGGCTGGCCCGCGCGTTCGCGGCGTGGACTGGCCGATCCGCGCTTGCGGTGATCCTGGAGGGGCACGGCCGCGAGCAGCTGTTCGCCGACGCGGACGTGTCCCGCACGGCCGGCTGGTTCACCAGCTTTCACCCCGTGCGGCTGCAGGTGCCGGAGGAGCCCGGCGCGGCGCTGATGGCGGTCAAGGAGCAGCTGCGCGCCGTCCCGGGAAAAGGGATCGGCTACGGGCTGCTGCGCTACCTGGGGGATGCGGAGACGCGCACGGCGCTGGCGGCGCTTCGGGCGCCGGAAGTGAGCTTCAACTACCTGGGCCAGGCCGGCGGCGCCGGGGACGGCGACCGGCTGCTGGCGCCGGCGCGGGAGGGCACCGTGGGCGTGGCGCGCAGCCCGCGCTCGCGCCGGCCGTACCCGCTCGCCATCGACGCGGTGGTGGAAGACGGGCGGCTGTACGTCACGTGGACGTACGGCACGCGGGTGCACGACGCGGGGACGGTGGAGCGTCTGGCGGACGATTACTTGCGCGCCCTGCGCGAGCTGATCGCCCACTGCCGCGATCCCCAGGCAGGCGGCTACACCCCCTCGGACTTCGCCCTGGCCGGGCTGGACCAGGAGGGTCTGGACGCCCTGCTGTCGCAGATCGGGTAGGGGCGGACGGGAGCGGGGCGCTCCGGACGGTTGGGCGCGAGGGGCGTCGCCCCCTCCGGGCTCGTAAACCTCGCCCACCTCCCCCAAAAAAGACTGGGGGAGGTTGGGTGTGGGGCTGGGGGCGGGGCGCTTCGGATGGTTCCGGGCAGGCCCCCTCCGGGCCGGCACCACCGGCCCACCTCCCCCGAACTGCTGGGGGAGGTGGGGTGTGGGGCAGAGGTTTGAGTGCTTCGGCCGGGGTGGAGCGGGATGGTGGGCCGCCCCCCTCCCCGACCCTCCCCCGCAAACTGCGCGGGGGAGGGAGGTGCGACGCACCTTCCGGAGCGCGATCGAAGTTCTCCTCTCCCCCCTGCAGTTCGGGGGGGAGAGGCCGGGAGAGGGGGGGCACCCCGCGGACGAAGTTCGATGCTGTTCGTCGAGCCCCAATCCAGCGGCAACATGCAGTTCTCCCCTCTCCGTGAGGAACGAACGGGGAGGGGCCGGGGGAGGGGCACCGGCGGACGCGGCCCGAACCGTCCGAAGCAGCACCGACACTTTCGCACTTTCGCACTCTCGCACTTTCGTACTTTCGTACTTTCGTACTTTCGTACTTTCGTACTTTCGTACTTTCGTACTTTCGTACTTTCGCACTCTCGCACTCTCGCACTCTCGCACCGCAGTCGCCGTGAACCGCAAGAACGTCGAAGACATCTACCCGCTCTCGCCCCTTCAGCAGGGCCTGCTGTTCCACGCCCTGTACTCGCCGGAAACGGGTGCGTACGTGGAGCAGGCGCCCACGCTGATCGAGGGCGACCTGGACGTGGACGCCTTTGCCCGGGCCTTTCAGCGCACGGTGGACCGGCACCCGGTGCTGCGGACGGGGCTGGTGTGGGAGAACGTCCCCCAGCCGCTGCAGGTGGTGTTTCGTACGGTGGAGCTTCCCGTGGCGCGGCTGGACTGGAGCGGCATGGACGACGCCGCCTGGCGGGCGCAGCTGGCGGCGTACCTGGCCGACGACCGGCGGCGCGGCTTCGAGCTTACCCGCGCGCCGCTGCTGCGGCTGGCGTTCATGCGGCTGGACGCGCGGCGGCACGTCTTCGTCTTCACCTTCCACCACACCATCCTGGACGGCTGGTCCACGCCGCTGCTGTACGCCGACGTGGACGCCTTGTACCGCGCCGAGCGCGAAGGTCGTACGCTGCACCTGCCGCCGGCGCCCCGCTACCGCCGCTACGTGGAGTGGCTGCAGCAGCAGGACCGGGCGGCCGACGAGGCGTTCTGGCGCGCGCGGCTGGCCGGCTTCGAGCGGCCCACGCCGCTGCCGCTGGACCGCGGCGGCGCCGTGGTGGCCGAGGAGCACGCCGCGCTGCGCGTCCGGCTGAGCGCGGATGAGCACCGCCGGCTGTCCGCGTTCGCTCGCGAGAACGCGGTCACCCTCAACACGCTGGTGCAGGCCGCGTGGGCACTGCTCCTGGCCCGCTGGTCGGGGGAGCGCGACGTGGTCTTTGGCATCACCGTCGCCGGACGGCCGGCGGAGGTGCCGGGGGTGGAGCAGACCCTCGGCCTGTTCATCAACACGGTCCCCCTGCGCGTGCACGTCCCCGAGCACGGGACGGTGGGCGGGTGGCTGGCGGAACTGCAGCGCCTGCAGGCCGGGATGCGCCAGCACGAGCACGTGAGCCTGGTCGACGTGCAGGGGTGGAGCGGCGTCCCCCGCGAGCGTCCGCTGTTCGAGAGCGCCTTCGTCTTCGAGAACTACCCGCTCGGGGCCGGGGGGGAGGATGACGACGGGCTGCACGTCGAGGCGATGGAGGTGCCGGAGCGGGTGAACTACGCCCTTACGCTGGTCGTGGCGCCGGGCGACGGGCTGGAACTGCGGCTGAACTACGACCCGCGCCGCTTTACGCCCGAGGCGGCGGAGCGAATCGCCCGCGGGCTGCGCACGGCGCTGGACGCGCTCAGCCGCTCCGCCGCGCGCCCGCTGGCAGCCGTGGAGGTGCTGGGGGACGAGGAGCGGACGGCGCTGGAGCGGATGGGCCGCGGCGAGCCGGTGGACACGGTATCGACCTTCGGCGCGCTCTTCGCGGCCCAGGCGGCCCGCACGCCGGACGCGCCCGCGCTGGAGTTCGCGGGGCGGACCGTCACCTACGCGGAGCTGGAGGCGCGGGCGAACCGCCTGGCGGGGCGGCTGCGGGCGCGGGGCGCGGGGGCGGGCCGGTTCGTCGCCGTGTCGCTGGAGCGCTCGCTGCAGCTGCCCGTCGCCTTCCTGGCGGTGATGAAGAGCGGCGCCGCGTTCCTCCCCATCGATCCCCGCGACCCCGCGCAGCGGCGGCGGCGGGTGCTGGCGGACTCCGGCGCCGTCCTTCTGCTCACCGAGCGGCGGCTGGCGGAGGGGGTGGACGACCTCGTCTCACTGCTGGACGTCGGCGAGGAAGAGGCCGCGGCGGCCACCGATCCCCCCCGCGCGCCGGACGTGGAGGTGGGGCCGGACGACGCGGCGTACGTGCTGTACACGAGCGGATCCACCGGCATCCCCAAGGGCGTGATCGTCCCGCACCGGGGGATCGGGACGTCGTCGGCCGCGGCCGCCCGCGTGCTGCCGCCGGGCGCGCGGATGCTGCAGTCCATCCCCTTCACCTTCGACCTGTTCGTGATGGAGCTGGGGGTGGCGCTGCTGCACGGCGGCTGCCTGGTCGGGGTCCCCCGCGAGCGGATCGCCCCGGGGGTGGAGATGGCGGAGCTGCTGCGCGCGGAGCGCATCAACGCCATGGTCGCCGTTCCGTCCATGCTCGCGGCCACGCCCGAGGCCGACCTTCCCGCGCTGCGCGCCGTCTACGTGGCCGGTGAGGCGCTGCCGCGCTCCGTCGCCGGCCGCTGGGGGGCGGGGCGTGACCTGGTGAACGCCTACGGCCCCACCGAAGCCACCATCTTCTGCACGTACACGGACCCGCTGCGCGACGGCGGCGAGCCGCCGATCGGCCGCCCGGCGCCGGGGGTGGGCGCGTGGGTGCTGGATCCCGCGCTGCGCCTGATGCCGCCCGGCACCGCGGGCGAGCTGTACGTGGGCGGCGTGGGCGTGGCGACGGGATACCTGGCGCGGCCGGCGCTCACGGCGGAGCGCTTTCTCCCCGACCCCTTTGCCGGCGTGCCGGGCGCGCGGATGTACCGCACCGGCGACCGCGCCCGCTGGCGCGCGGACGGGCAGCTGGACTTTCTGGGCCGCGCCGACTTCCAGGTAAAGGTGCGCGGCTTCCGCATCGAGCCCGGCGAGGTGGAAGCCGCCCTGGCCGCGCTCCCTGAAGTCGGCGCGGCGGCCGTGCTGGCGCGGGAGGATACGCCGGGGGATACGCGGCTGGTGGCCTACGTCACGCCCGCCGGCGACGAGCGGCCGGCCCCGGCGGCGATGCGGCGGGCGCTGGCCGCCACCCTTCCCGCGCACATGGTGCCCACGGAGTGGGTGGTGCTGGACGCGCTTCCGCTCAACCCGCACGGCAAGACCGACCGCCGCGCGCTGCCAGCCCCCGCGTCCGTCGCCGCGCCCGCGCCCCGCGCCCCGGGCCGCACGCCGGCCGAGGAACTGGTGGCGGACATCTGGGAGCGCGTCCTGGGCGTGCACCCCGGCGCGCACGACAGCTTCTTCGAGCTGGGCGGGCACTCGCTGCGCGCCACGCAGGTCGTCAGCCGCATCCGCGAGGCGTTTGGCGCCGACCTGCCGCTGCGTGCGATTTTCGAGGCGCCCACCGTGGCCGAATTGGCGGCGCGGGCCGTCGCGGCGCGCGCGGGCGGCGTGGAGGCCGCGCCGCCGCTGGTGCCCCAGCCGCGCGACGGCGACGTGCCGCTGAGCTTTGCGCAGCAGCGCTTCTGGTTCGTGGAGCGCATCGGCGGGTCGTCCAACGCCTACATCCTCCCCCAGACGCTGCGGCTGCGGGGCGCGCTGGACGTGGACGCCCTGCGCCGGGCCCTGGACGCGCTGGTGGACCGGCACGAGTCGCTGCGCACCGCGTTTCCGCTGCGCGGCGGCGGGCCGGTGCAGCACGTTCTTCCCGCGCTGCGCATCCCCCTGCCATTGGACGACCTGTCCGCGCTGCCGGGGCCGGAGCGCGAGCGGGAGGCCCGCCGCTTCATGCGGGCGGAGATGGAGACGCTGTTCGACCTGGAGCGCGGGCCCGTGCTGCGCGCGCGGCTGCTGCGCATGGCCGCGGACGACCACGTCTTCCTGCTGTCGATGCACCACATCGCGGGCGACGCGTGGTCGCTGGACCTGCTGTT
The DNA here is from genome assembly GCF_048594345.1 of Longimicrobium sp. Classification (GTDB taxonomy): domain Bacteria; phylum Gemmatimonadota; class Gemmatimonadetes; order Longimicrobiales; family Longimicrobiaceae; genus Longimicrobium. Next base: position 3,083 of record NZ_JBMDXM010000093.1, on the reverse strand, counting down.
CGACGAGCTGGAGGCGCTGTACGCGGGGGAGCGCGACGGGACCCCCGCCGTGCTGCCGCCGCTCCCCGTCCAGTACGCCGACTTCGCCCTGTGGCAGCGCGCGCGGCTGCGGGGGCCGGCGATGGAAGCGCAGATGGCGTACTGGCGCGAGCGGCTGGCGGGCGCGCCCACGCTGGAGCTTCCCACCGACCGCCCGCACCCCCCGGTGCAGAGCTTTCGCGGCGGCACGCTGCGCTTTGACTGGGGCGCGGAATTGTCGGCGGCGCTGGGCGAGATGGCGCGCAGGCACGGCGCGACCACGTTCATGGCGCTGCTGGCGGGCTTCAGCGTCCTTCTCCACCGCTGGTCGGGGATGGACGACGTGGTGGTGGGCACCCCCATCGCCGGGCGCACCCCGCGGGAAACGGAGGGGCTGATCGGCATCTTCCTGAACACCCTGGCGCTGCGCACGGACGTTTCCGGCGATCCCACGTTCGCGGAGCTGCTGGGGCGGATTCGCGAGACGTCGCTGGACGCGTTCGCGCACCAGGAGGTGCCCTTCGAGCGGCTGGTGGACGAGCTGAAGGTGGAGCGCAGCCTGGCGCGCCACCCGCTGTTCCAGGTGATGTTCTCCATGGTCTCCGGCGCGCCGCGGGCCCACGGTACCTTTGCCGGGCTGGCGACCGAGGCGGCGGAGCTGGAGGACGCGCCGGCCAAGCTGGACCTGTCGCTGATCGTGGGTGAGACGGAGGGGCGGCTGAGCGGCGCGCTGGGCTATGCGGCGGACCTGTGGGATGCGTCGACGATGCGGCGGATGGCGGAGCACCTGCGCGCCCTGCTTGCCGCAGCCGCCGCCGATCCCTCCATGCGGATCGGCGCCCTGCCGATGATGGACGCGGACGAGCGGCGGACGGTGGTGGAGGCGTGGAACCAGACCGCCGCCGACGTCCCCGCCGAGCCCGCGTTCCGCCGCTTCGAGGCGTGGGCGCGGCGCACGCCGGGCGCGCTGGCCGTGGACGCGGCGGACGGGCGGCTGACGTACGCGGAGCTGGACGCGCGCGCCAACCGCCTGGCGCACCGGCTGCGGCGCGCCGGCGTAGGCCCGGACGCGCGCGTGGCGCTGCTGCTGGAGCGCTCCGCCGCGCTGGTGGCGGCGCAGGTGGCCGTGCACAAGGCGGGCGGCGCGTACCTGCCGCTGGACACCACCGGCCCCATCGACCGCGCGGCGTACATGCTGGAGGCGGCGGGCGCGGCCGTCGTGATCACCCGCGCCGGGCTGCGCGGCCGCGTTCCCCCCGCCGGCATCGCCGTGATCGAGTTGGATACGGAGGAGGCGGCGCTGGCGGCGGAGCCCTGTGACGCGCCGGACGTGGAGGTCCATCCCGACAGCCTGGCGCACGTCATCTTCACCTCCGGATCCACGGGCCGTCCCAAGGGCGTGGCGGTTCCCCACCGCGGCGTGTCGAACCTGCTGGGGTGGTGCCACTTTGGCGAGGCGGTGGGCCCGGGCGACCGCTCCGCTCTGTTCGGCAGCCCCACGTTCGACGTGACGGTGCTGGAGGTGTGGAGCACGCTGGGCACCGGGGCCTCGCTGTACGTGGTGCCGGACGCGGTGCGCGGCGATCCCGCGGCGCTGGTGCGCTGGGTGGGCGAGCAGGAGATCGGCATATGGTACGCCGCCACGCCGGTGGTGGAGGCGGCGTTCGAGGCGCTGCGGCACGGCGCCCCCCGTCCGCGCGCCCTGCGCCTGATGATCGCCGGCGGCGACGCGCTGCGCGTGCGCCCGCCGGAGTGGCTGCGGCTGGTGAACGTCTACGGACCCACGGAGAACACCGTGGGCAGCACCGCCGGCGACGTGTCGTCCACCGGCGACGGGCTCCCCGCCATCGGCCGCCCCTTGGCGAACGACCAGGCGTACGTGCTGGACGCGCGGCTGCAGCCGGTGCCGGTGGGCGTGCCCGGCGAGCTGCACCTGGCGGGCGCGGGGGTGGCCCGCGGCTACCTGGGCCGCCCCGCGCTGACGGCGGAGCGGTTCATCCCCTCCCCGTTCGGGCCGCCGGGCGCGCGGATGTACGCCACGGGCGACCGCGTGCGCTGGCTGGAGCGCGGCGAGCTGGACTTTCTGGGCCGGACGGACGAGCAGGTCAAGCTGCGCGGCTACCGCATCGAAACCGGCGAGATCGAGGCGGCGCTGCTGGCCCACCCCGCGCTGGCGCAGGCCGCCGTGCTGCTGCGCAAGGAAGGCGGCGGGCGGCTGGTGGCGTGGGTGGCGCCCGCGGAGGGCGCGGCGGTCCCCGCGGCGGCCGAGCTTCGCGAGCACCTGCGCGCCCGGCTTCCGGACTACATGGTGCCCTCCGCCTTTGTGGGGATGGACACGCTGCCGACGACGCCCAACGGCAAGGTGGACCGCAAGGCGCTCCCCCAGCCCGCCGCCGAGCCCCGCGCCGCCCGCCGTCCGCGGAGCGGCGTCGAGCGGCGGATTGCCAAGGTGTGGGAGGACGTGCTGGCGATCGGCGAGGTGGGGCTGGACGACAACTTCTTCGAGATCGGCGGGCACTCCATGCTCGTGGCCAGCATGCAGGAGCGTCTTGCGGCGGAGCTGGGAAAGACGGTCACGGTGGTGGAGCTCTTCCAGTTCCCCACCGTCGCCGCCCTGGCCGCCCACCTGGGCGCGGGCGCCGATGCGGGGCCGTCCGCGGAGGCGGCTCCGGCTCCGGCCGAGGCGATGGAGCGTGGCGGCAGCCGCCGGGAGATGATGCGCCGGCAGCGGGCGCGGTAGGGCCCTCCCCCGGCGGCGCCTGAGAGCGCGCCACCCCCTCCCGCAAACAGCGCGGGAGGGGGGATACACGGCACGGGCGGTGGAGCGCTGCGGAGGGTTGGGCGCGAGGGGCGGCGCCTCCTCCGGGCTCGCACCACTCGCCCACCTCCCCCAAAAAAGACTGGGGGAGGTTGGGTGTAGGGCTGGGATCGGGGCGCTTCGGAAAGATGGGTGCGAGATGGTGGGCCGCCCCCTCCCCGGCCCTCCCCCGCAAACTGCGCGGGGGAGGGAGGTGCGACGCACCTGGTCGAAGCGGGATCGAAGTTCCCCTCTCCCCCCTGCAGTT
>NZ_JBMDXM010000092.1:0-9815 GCF_048594345.1 Longimicrobium sp. | reverse complement strand
CCGCCCTACCCCCACCCCCCCCCCCCCCCCGTAGGGTGGGGTCCGGGCCTCCGGCCGTTGCTGTGAACTCGCAACAGGCCGGTCGGGGGAGAGGGCCCGTCGCAGCGGTATGCCCCTCCCCCGGCCCCTCCCCTGTTCGTTCCTCACGGAGAGGGGAGAAGTCGATCCCGCTTCGACACCTTCCGGAGCGCACCGCCCTCGCCCCCCACACCACCCCTCCCCCGAAGTTGGGGGAGGGGTCGACCGCCGTTGCGAGGAACGAGCAACAGGCCGGTCGGGGGAGAGGGCCCGTCGGCAACGCGCGTCATCCACCCTGCATCTGTCGCACGTACGTCTGGAAGTCCCGCAGGAACGAGGCAACGACCGTCCGCGTGGGCTCGTCGACCAGGCGGCCGTCCTCGAACTTCTGGGGGGCCTGGTTCACCAGCACGCCCGGGTGCGGCATCACGCGGGCGAGGGTGGCGTACATGATCTCGCGCAGGTGGATCTGGGCGCGCGCCGTGCCCATCATGCTGCCGCTGGCGCCCATGATGGCCACCGGCTTTCCCACGAACACCGACTTGTAACCCGGCCGCGACGCCCAGTCGATGGCGTTCTTCAGCACGCCAGGGATGCTGTAGTTGTACTCCGGCGTCACGATCAGCAGCCCGTCCGCCTCGGCGATCGCACGCTTGAGGTCCGCGACGGGCTCTGGACGCAGTTCGTCCGTATCCAGCGCCGCGTCGTAGAACGGCACCTCGCGCAGCCGGTCCCAGGGCGCGACCTCCATCCCCTCCGGCATCAGCTCCACCGCCGCATCCAGCAGCGCCCGGTTGAACGACCCGCGCCGGATGCTGCCGGCAATCCCCATCACACGCATCTGCATCCTTTTCTCATTCGAACGGGCAAGGCTACCAGGCCTCGCCCTCGCATTCCGGGCACTGCATCGCGACGAAGCGAGCCCAGTCCACCAGCTCCGCGGGTGAAGGCAGGTCGTGGGCCGCGCCCGCCACGTGCCGCATCCGCACCTCGCCCCACGGGTCCGCGACGATCATCGCCGCGCCCTCCATCCCCATGCGCATCCACAGCTTGCGCTCCGCGTCCGCCACGACGGGGAACGGGAGCCCGGCACCCTCCGCGAACCGCGCCGCCCCCTCCGCGTCACCGGGCACCACGACCACCACGTGCGCATCCCACTCCCGCAGCTCCGCGTCCGCCGCGGCGAGCGATTGGGCAACGGCGCCGCAGTCGGCGCAGCCGGCGGCGTGCACGGCCAGGATGACGGGCACGCGGCGGCCACCCGTGGGCACCAGCGGCACGGGCACACCGCCGGGCGCGGACGGGAGCCGCAGGTCTGGCAGGCGCTCGGCGGGCCTGGCGCGAAGCTCGTCCATCGATCCTCCAGGGTGAGGTTGATGACGGACAAAGCTCCACCTTCGCCCGCGATGCGCAAGGCGGGCTTGCGCCGGGGGCTATCTTCGGGCGCGGCGGAAAGACACTCGCAGAAGATGAGGGACGTGGCGGAAGACGAAAGACGGAGGCGCGCGGACGAGGCGGTCGAGGCGACGCCCGAGCTGTCGGGCGAGGTGGCGGGGATCCAGACGGCGGACGAGGAGCCACGAGGGGCGTCGCGCTTTCCGCTGGGGATGCGCTACATGGCGGCGGGCGCGTTCTTCTTCAGCATCATGAGCCTGCTGGTGAAGTACGGCGGGCAGCGGCTGCCGCCGCAGGAGATGGTGATGATCCGCGCCATCATCACCTTCATCCTGAGCGCCTGGGCGGTGCGCCATGCGCGGGTAAGCCCGTGGGGCACGCCGGAAAAGCGCAAGCTGTTGATGGTGCGCGGCATCTTCGGCTTTCTGGCGCTCTCCGCGTTCTACCACTCCATCGTCCACCTGCCGCTGGCCGACGCCACCGTCATCCAGTACACCAACCCGGTGTGGGCCGGGCTGCTGGCGGTGCCGCTGCTGGGCGAGCGGCTGCGGCGGCGCGAGGTGGTGTCCGTGGTGATCAGCATGGTGGGTGTGCTGGTGATGGTGCGGCCGTCCATCCTCTTCGGTGGCGGCACCGTACTCAATCCGGTGACGGTGGCGATCGGGCTGGCGGGGGCGATGTGCAGCGCCATGGCGTACGTCACCGTGCGCAAGCTGGGTGCGACGGAGCACCCGGCGGTGATCGTCTTCTACTTCTCGCTCATCTCCATCTTCGCCGCCCTGCCCACGGCGCTGCCGGGCGCGGTGTGGGCGACGCCTACGGAGTGGCTGGTGCTGCTGGGGATCGGCGTTTCCACCCAGCTGGGCCAGATGGCCATCACCAACGGCCTGCGCCTGGAGCGCGCCGGCCGCGCGACCGCCACCGGCTACCTGCAGATCGTCTTCGCCGGCACGTGGGGGATCCTGTTCTTCGCCGAGATCCCGGACTGGGGGACGCTCGCCGGCGCGGCGCTGATCGTCGGGAGCACGCTGGCGCTGGCGCGAGGGAAGAAGGGGTGAAGGGGTGAAGGGGTGAAGGGGTGAACGGGTGTGAGGGTGTGAGGGTGTGAGGGTGTGAGGGTGTGAGGGTGTGAGGGTGTGAGGGTGTGAGGGACCGTCAGGGCGCTTCGACATGGATCGAACTGGCGCCCGACGGTATGCCCCTCCCCCGGCCCCTCCCCGTTCGTTCCTCACGGAGAGGGGAGAACCCGATCCCGCTTCGACGGTCTCCGCAGCGCACCGCCCTCGCCGCCCCCACCACCCCTCCCCCGAAGTTGGGGGAGGGGGCGACCGCCGTTGCGAGGAACGAGCAAGAGGCCGGTCGGGGGAGAGGGCCCGTCGCGGCGCGTGGCGCTTCGACATGGATCGAACTGACGCCCGACGGTACGCCCCTCCCCCGGCCCCTCCCCGTTCGTTCCACACGGAGAGGGGAGAACCCGATCCCGCTTCGACGGTCTCCGCAGCGCACCACCCTCGCCGCCCACACCACCCCTCCCCCGAAGTTGGGGGAGGGGTCGACCGCCGCTGCGAGGAACGAGCAAAAGGCCGGTCGGGGGAGAGGGCCCGTCGCAGCGCCCCGTTCACCTCACCTCCCCAGCGCCTCCACCGCCGCGGGAAGCGCCAAACGCGCCCACTCCGCGTACGCGCGGCCGGAGGGGTGCAGGCCGTCGGAGACCAGGAACGCGGGGTCGGCGCCGGCGGCGCGGCTCTGCGGGGTGACGTCTACCCAGTGCGCGCCGGCACGCCGCGCCTCGTCGCGGTTGATGGCGTTGTAGGCGTCGATCTCCGCCGCGATCTGCGCACGGTCGCGGCCGTCGGCGAAGGGGGTGACGCTCCAGTCCGGGATGGACAGCACCACCACCCGCGACGCCTTTCCATCCGCGAAGCCGATGGCGCGACGGAGCAGGTCGGTGAACTGCGTGCGGTACTCCTCCGCGTCCCGCCCGCGGTACTGGTTGTTCACACCGATCAGCAGCGTCACCAGCGCGTACGGCCCGCGCGGATCGGCGTCGTCGATGGCGGCGGACAGCTCGTCGGTGGTCCAGCCGGTGCGCGCGATGATCCGCGGATCGCCCACGTCCAGCCCCCGCTCCCGCAGCAGCCCTGCCAGCCGCACCGGCCACCGCTCCCCCTCGTCCACCCCCTCGCCGATGGTGTAGGAATCGCCCAGCGCCAGAAATCGCATCTCCCCCGCCCCTCCGCCGTTGTGCAGGTCACCCGGCCGCGCGCACGCCGCCAGCACGAGCATCAGCCCCCATCCGATCATCCGCATCATCCCTCCATCATGCATGATCGCCGGGGCATGCGCCAGCGCCATTGGCAGGGTGCCGCCCCCAGATATATACTCCACCGGCGCCCTCGCCCTACGTGGGGCCCTCCGTGCCGCATCATCCCGCACGGCCAGCCGATCCGGACGCCGCTCTCCGCCGCCGGCCACACCCCCCAATCCACCCACGGCGCATGTGCGGAATCAGCGGATTCTGGGCCCCCACCGGCATGGACGCCGACTACGCTCGAAGCGTGGCGGGCGGCATGAGCCGGCGGCTGGGCCATCGCGGGCCCGACGGCGGCGGCGTGTGGTGCGAGGCGGCGGCCGGGCTGGCGCTGGCCCACCGGCGCCTGGCCATCGTGGACCTTTCCGACGCCGCCGCGCAGCCCATGGCCTCGCGCTGCGGCCGCTTTGTCGTGGCGCTGAACGGCGAGGTCTACAACCACAACCAGCTGCGCGAGATGCTGGTGCGGCGCGGCCACGCCTTCGCCACCCGCTCCGACACCGAGGTGCTGCTGGCCGGCGTGCTGGAGTGGGGCGTGCGGCATGCGCTGGCGCGGGTGGACGGCATGTTTGCGTTCGCGCTGTGGGACGCGCGGGAGCGGACGCTGGTGCTGGCCCGCGACCGCTTTGGCGAAAAGCCGCTGTACTACGGCTGCTTTGGCGGCACGCTTCTCTTTGCCTCCGAACTCAAGGCGCTGCGGGCCCACCCCGCCTTCGACGCGCGGCTGGACCCCGAGGCCGTGAGCCGGTTCCTGCGCCACAGCTTTGTCCCCGCCCCGCTCTGCATCTTTCAGGGCGTGCACAAGCTTCCGCCCGGCAGCTTTCTGCGGCTGCATTCGCCGGGGGATGATGCCGCGCCGGTGGCGTACTGGTCCGCGGCGGAGGAGGTGCAGGCGGCCGCGGCGGACCCCATCCGCGCCTCCCCCACCGAGGCCGCGGCGGAGCTGGAGCGCCTTCTCGCCGCCTCCGTGCGGCTGCGGATGCAGGCGGACGTCCCCGCGGCGGCGCTGCTTTCGGGCGGCATCGACTCGTCCACGGTGGCCGCGCTCATGCAGTCGCAGAGCGCCCGCCCCGTGCGCACCTTTACCGTGGGGCTGGGCGACCGCCACATGGACGAGTCTGGCCACGGGCAGGCGGTGGCGCGGCACCTGGGCACCGAGCACACCGAGCTGCGCATCGGCCCCACCGAGGCACTGGACCTTATCCCCGCCCTCCCCTCCCTTTACGACGAGCCGTTCGCCGACAACTCGCAGATCCCGGCGCACCTGATCGCCGTCAAGGCGCGCGAGCACGTAAAGGTGCTGCTGACGGGCGACGGCGGCGACGAGCTGTTTGGGGGATACACCCGGCACATGTGGCTGGGACGGCTATGGGGCGCGGCGCGCTGGGTTCCACCCGCGGCGCGGCGCCAGCTTTCGCGCGGCATTCTGCGCATGCCCCCCGGCGCGTGGGACGCGCTGCTGCGGCGGATGGCGCCGGTGATCCCCGCGCCGTTCCGGATGCGCACGCCCGGGGACCGCATGCACAAGCTGGCCAGCGTGCTCCCGGAGCTTGGCCCCGACGCCATGTACGCGCGCCTGGTGAGCCACGGAAACGGCCCCGCGAGCGACGAGGCGCTGCCTGCGGTGCCCGCGGGGCTGGACCAGTGGGGGCACCGGCTGATGTACCTGGACTGCACCTTCTTTCTTCCCGAAGACGTGCTGGTGAAGGTGGACCGCGCGTTCATGGGCGTGGGGCTGGAGCCGCGGCTGCCGTTCCTGGACCCGGCCGTCTTCCGCTTCGCCTGGCGGCTCCCCCTGGGCCTCAAGCTGGGCGCGCTGCAGGGCAAGTGGCTGCTGCGGCAGGTGCTGTACAGGCACGTGCCGCCGGCCCTGTTTCACCGCGCCAAGGGCGGCTTTGGCGTGCCGATGGCGGAGTGGCTTCGGGGGGAGCTGCGGGGATGGGCCGAGGCGCTGCTGGACCCCGCCCGCCTGCGCGGCCAGGGCCTTTTGCCGGTGGAGCCGGTGCGGGCGATGTGGGACGACCACCTGGCCCGCCGCCGCAACTGGCACATCGGCCTGTGGAACGTGCTCATGCTGCAAGCCTGGCTCGACGCGAATCCCGGCGCGTCGGTCCGCGATGAAGCGGCCGCGCTACCCGCGTAAGCCGGCATCATCACGTAAAAACCCGGGATGGATTTCCTGAGGGAGCGCCACACCGAACCTGAACCATCACAACCGCTTGCGCGCGACCGAAGGATCTCGCCGGCCTGCACGGCCAGAACTCGCGCGGCGCTCGCTCAGAGGGTGTTGCCAACCTCACCTGCTTCGAACCGAGGCGCGGTGTCATCCGGTGTCATCCTGAGGGAGCGCACCTCAACAACTTCCATAATCACACAATCTTGCGCGCGACCGAAGGATCTTTATCGGGTCGCGCGAGTCCCAGCCTCAGGAGCCGTTCAAGTCCCTCAGTCAGGCAGACAAGGTCCTTCGGTCGGCGCCAGTCCTTTGCTTGAAAGCAGATTGCGGAGCGGCGCCTCCCTCAGGAAGCCAACGCATGTGCACGGTTTAGCAACACCTTTGTCAGCCCTCACGAACTCACCGGCGGTTGAGCAAGCCCCTTCGGGCAATCAGCGTTTCCGTACCAGGACAGGCGGTGCGGATCAATCGGGGATGGTGACGAAGACGCGGCCGTCTTCCACGCGCGTCTCGAAGGTCTGCAGGGGCTCGGTGGCGGGAAGGCCGGTCGCGCGGCCGGTGCACACATCGAACGTGGCGCCGTGCCAGTTGCAGACGAGTGTGGTGCCATCCACCTCGCCGCCGTCCAGCGGCAGTTCCTCGTGGCTGCACATCCCCTGCAGCGCGTACATCTCGCCCTCCACGTTGCACAGCACGATCTCGCGCCCGCCAATCATGTATTCGCGCGCCTCGGCCTCAGGGATGTCGCCGATGGGCGCAACGTCGTATTCCGGCATCGAGTTTCCTCGTCAGTTCGTGATCTATGTGGATTCGGTCGCCGCGCAGGCGGACTTTGCGTTTTCCAGCGGCGAATGATTCCGATTGCGGATCGAATCCGGTAATCTCCGGGTTGCGGACGCGCCGGTGCATGGGACGCCGCACACGGTCGCGCCGCCGAGTCCACGAAGGTGGACTTTGTGCTGTTGTAGCGGCGAATTGATTCGCTCCTGCAGGCGGACGGCACGTTACCGGTTCAGATTCTCAATGGTCACCATTCGCTCACGCGGGCGGATGGGACGTTGCTTCGCCACCGCGGGCAGACGGCGCGTTGTCGCCCCGCATGCGGCGAGCCTCCTACGCGCGTTCCCGCAGGGCGCGCCGGCGCAGCCAGACGGCGACGCCGGCACCCGCCAGCGCGACCAGCGTGGCGCCGATCAGAACGCCGTGGCGCTCCATAAACGGCTCGTATGCGTGCGTCGCCGTCATGTCGCACCGGCGCGACGCATGGTCGTAGCTGCCGCCGCCCTCGGCGCACGCGTTCACCGCCCGCGTCTCGCGCAGGGAGACGAACGCGAGCGGAATCAGGATGAGCAGGAGCAGCAGGCGAATGCGCCGCATCCCCGTCATCGCACGCCCGCCAGGGTAAGCACGAAGAGCAGCGCCCACTGCGTCCCCACGTGGCTGTCGGCGTGGTCGAACCACTCGCCCAGCGAGTGCGCCCCGCCGCCCTGCCCACCGCCGTCGATGGTGACGGCGGGGATCCCCAGGCTGATGGGGATGTTGGCGTCCGTGCTGCTGGCACTTGCCGGCACGTCGAAGCCCAGCGCGCGTCCCGCGTCCCGCGCCGCGCGCACGATCGGCGCGTCGTCCGTCTGCCGCCCCGCGGGGCGAATGCCGATGGTGTCGATCTCCATCGTCAGCCGGTCGCCGTCCGTCCAGCGCGCGTTCTCCTCGTCCAGCGCCTGGCGGATGGCGGCCTGAAAGCGCGCGTCCAGCGCCTGCAGCGCGGCTCCATCCACGGAGCGCATGTCCACCTGCATGGCCGCCGTCATGGCGATGGAGTTCACCGACGTGCCGCCCTCGACAATCCCCACGCTAAAGGTGACGCGCGGGTCGCTGGGCACCTGGAAATCCGAGACTTTCGCGATCGCCCGGCCCAGCGCGTGCACGGGATTGGGCGCGCCAAAGTCGCCGTAGCTGTGGCCGCCGGGGCCGCGGTAGGTGACGGTGTAGCGGTGGCTGCCCACGGCGTCCTTGGTCAGCCCCAGGCCGGTGCCATCAATCGAGATGAAGTAGTCCACGCGGTCGCGCAGCTCCGTGGCGAACAGGTGCCGCACGCCGCGCAGGTTCCCCGGCCCCTCCTCCCCTACGGTTCCGACGAAGATGAGGGTCCCGCGCGTGCGCACCTGCGCCTGGTCCAGCGCGCGGGCAATCCCCAGCAGGATCGCCAGTCCCCGGCAGTCGTCGCCGATGCCGGGGCCGCGCAGCATGGTCCCCTCGCGCTTTACCGTGACGTCCGTTCCCTCGGGAAAAACGGTATCCAGGTGCCCGGAGATCACGACGACGGGCTCGCCCGGCTCTCCCGGCCGCTCGGCGAGCACGTTGCCCTCGGCGTCGATGCGCACGTTGCGCAGCCCCAGCGCCTCCAGCCGGCGGCGGTAGTCCTCGGCGCGGCGCTGCTCCTTGAAGGGCGGCGCCTCGATCTGGCAGATGGCGATCTGGTCTTCGACGGTCTGCGCCTCGCCGGCGCGCGCGGCCTCCAGTGCCTGGCGCACCCGCGCGTCGCGGTCGGGAACGCGCAGCTGCTGCGCGTGCAGGCTGGAGGCGATCAGCAGCGCCGGAAGCGCCGCCGCGGCAATGCGGACGGGGTGCTGCATGGGCAGATTCAGTCGGTGCGGGCTGGATGTTGACGGTTCCCCGCGAATGTAGGGACGGACGGCGGTGGCCGCGAGAGGGGACGAAGGTGGCGAGCGGCCGGGCGAACGCCAAGGATCTGGCGACCGCCGTGATTTGGGATTAAGCTGCCCGCGAACCCTCCTCTTCCCCACCGCTCCCCGATCCCCCCATGCCCAAGAACCGCATGAAGCTCCGCCTGGCCGCCGTCACCTGCGCCGCCGTGCTCGCCGCCGTCCCCCGCGCCGCGAGCGCCCAGGCCGCGCCGGATGAAACCCTGGTTTCGCTGTTCGTGGAGACGTGTACGCGCGACGGGGTGAGCGCCGAATCCATCATCGCCGCAATCGCGGAGCAGCCCGACTGGACCGAGGCCACGGACATCACCGTCGACGTACCGGCGCTGCGGATGGTGCCCAACCGCTCCGTCGTGGCGACGTCCTTCCGCCAGCCGGAGTCCGTGCGGCAGTGGCAGCGCAACTGGAACGGCCGCATGGTCAACGCCGTGGTCGCCACGTTCCCGCAGGGAAGCGCGCACCGCACGGTCTGCGCGCTGGTAGTCCCCGACGTGCGCAACGCGGGACCGTACATCGCCCCCATGCGCGACGCCCTGCAGGCGATGGGGCTTGTCCCCCGCCACGCCGACCAGCCGCACTATCAGGAATACGCCGGCCGCCTGTCGGACATGCGCCGGGCGCGCGTGGAGATCTTTTCCCGGTCCGGGGCCATCCGCGGCGGCCTGAACACCATGCACATCTACGTCGGCGTGGACTGACCACCGCGGCCCCGCTTCGACGGGCCCTCTCCCCCGACCGGCCTTTTGCTCGTTCCTCGCAACGGCGGTCGACCCCTCCCCCAACTTTGGGGGAGGGGTGGTGCCGGGGGCGAGGGCGGTGCGCTCCGGAAGGTATCGAAGCGGGATCGACTTCTCCCCTCTCCGTGAGGAACGAACGGGGAGGGGCCGGGGGAGGGGCACCATCGGGTGCCAGTTCGAGCCATGTCGAAGCGCCACCCGCCCCGACGGGCCCTCTCCCCCGACCAGCCTTTTGCTCGTTCCTCGCAACGGCGGTCGACCCCTCCCCCAACATCGGGGGAGGGGGGGTGCGGGGCGGGGGATGGCGTGCACCGGATGAGGTTGGGGTCGGGTATGCGGCGCGGCGGTAGCTAATTCGCCCCGCCCCGTGTGCAACGACGGGGGTGGGGCGGGGGGGGGGCCACCCCGTCGGGCGCAGTTCGATGGATGTCGCCGCACCGCGATCCGTCGGC
>NZ_JBMDXM010000091.1:0-3528 GCF_048594345.1 Longimicrobium sp. | reverse complement strand
CGGGAATGCATCAGCCGAGCGGAGAGCCGCTTCAAGGCCGGCGCGTTCCTCGGAAGATGGCTCGCGTACAAACAACGGCGGTGGCTTCTTGGAGTTCATCCCTCCAAGATAACACCTCTTTGTTTACTTTGCATACTTTGTTGTGTGGAACTGCACTAGCTCCCCGTGCCGCCGTGTCCGCGCAGGCGGACAGCGTGACGTCGTTGCCGCGATTTCAATCGCTCCAGACGAGCCTGCCGACGCCTATCCGCACCACGTGGAAGCTGCCCGCCGCTCCGCGTCCGCGCCCAAAAACCTGGCGATTTCCTGCAGCTCTTCGAACGGCTCAGCGCTCAGGCGGTCATACAACCAGGGGGATCGATCGCGCCGGCCCGCGTCCCTCCACCTGACTCGCAAATCATCCGTTTGGCACGATACTGGCCTGTGCGGTTGCGGATCTGGATACGTAAACCGTTGCAGGGACGGGATCTGAGATGAAGACGATTCGAGTGCGCAGGGCCGCGCTCACCGCGTTTGCGACGGGAATGCTGGTGGGCGGGGGAGGCGCGGCCACCCAGGCCGCCGCCGCCGAGCGGGCCGAGACCGCCGCGGCACAGGACGGGTTTGGCATCATCGTCGACCTGTCCGACCGCATGCTGTACGTTACGGAGGACGGCGAGACCGTGCGCGAGTACCAGGTGGCCATCGGCAAGCCGGCCCACCCCACGCCCACGGGCTCGTTCCGGGTAAACCGGCTGGTGTGGAACCCGCGGTGGGTTCCGCCCGACGCCGAGTGGGCGCGCAACAGGCGCCCGCGCGAGGCGGGCGACCCGCGCAACCCCATGGGCAAGGTAAAGATCTTCTTCCGTGCCCCGGACTACTACATCCACGGCACCCGCGAGACGGATTCGCTGGGCCAGGCCGAGTCGCACGGCTGCGTGCGCATGCGCAACGCCGACGTCATCGAGCTGGCGCGGATGGTGATGGAGAACGGCGGCGAGCGGCGCGACGCCGGGTGGTTCAGGGGCGTCATCAACCGCGTCCGCAGCACCACCGACGTGCGCCTGTCGCAGCCCGTGTCCCTGCGCGTCCGCGCCTGACGAACGAGCGCGGGGATGATACGGCGGGCTCCGCGACGTTGCGGAGCCCGCTTTCGTTTTCTGGTCGATGGAGAAGCGAGAAGCAGGTCGTCGAGATCACTTCGATGGCCGCTGCGACCGGCATCGGGCTGCGTCGGCGGCGCCCCCTCCGGGCTCGTAAACCTCGCCCACCTCCCCCAAAAAAGACTGGGGGAGGTTGGGGTGACCGATGGATCGAGGCTCGACAAACCGAATCGAACTGGCGCCCGACGGGGTGCCCCTCCCCCGACCCCTCCCCGTTCGTTCCTCACGGAGAGGGGAGAACGTCGATCGCGATGGGGAAGGATCGGATCACATCCCCACTCGTGGCTCGACGACCGGCATCGAACTGTGTCCCCGGGCGCCCCCCTCTCCCGGCCTCTCCCCCCCCCGAACTGCAGGGGGGAGAGGAGAAATTCGATCCCGCTTCGGCAAGGTGCGTCGCACCTCCCTCCCCCGCGCAGTTTGCGGGGGAGGGCCGGGGAGGGGGGCGCTCACCATCCCGCACCACCCCATCCGAAGCACCTCCAACCCTGCCCTACAGCCCAACCTCCCAGTCTTTTTTGGGGGAGGTGCGAGCCTGAGCGAGCGGAGGGGGCGCCTGCCCCTCGCGCCCCCGATTCCGAAGCACCCCAGCCCCCGCCCTGCCTCAACCTCTCCCGGCAGTTTCGGGGGAGGTGGGCCGGTGGTGCCGGCGCGGAGGGGGCCTGCGCGGAGCCATCCGAAGCACCTCCAACCCTGCCCTACAGCCCAATCTCCCCCAGTCTTTTTTGAGGGAGGTGCGAGCCTGAGCGAGCGGAGAGGGCACCGGCCCCTCGCCCCGCCCTCTCCGAAGCACCCCAGCCCCCGCCCTGCCTCAACCTCTCCCGGCAGTTTCGGGGGAGGTGGGCCGGTGGTGCCGGCGCGGAGGGGGCCTGCGCGGAGCCATCCGAAGCGCCGTCAAGCCGGCCCGTTCACCCGCTCACCCGCTCACCCGCTCACCCGCTCACCCGCTCACCCGCTCACCCGCTCACCCGCTCACCCGCTCACCCGCTCACCCGTTCACCCGTTCACCCGTTCACCACCGCCGGCGGCTGCGCATCCGGCGGCACGGGAACCGTCTCCGTTTCGCGCCGGTTCCACGTCTGCCGCTCTTCGGACGGTTCCAGGTACAGAATGCGCACGGCGACCGCCAGCACCGCCAGCATGGGTGTCGCCACGAACAGCGCCAGGATCCCGAACCCCACCGCCAGCATCAGCTGCCACACCAGCAGCATGGCCGGCGGAATGTTCACCGCGCGCCGCTCCACCAGCGGAACGGTGATGGCGTTCTGCACCTGCTGCAGCAGAAAGTAGAACGCCGCCACGTACAGCGCCGTCCGCGGCGAGATGGCGAACGCCGCCACCATCGCAGGCGCCGCCGCGATCGTGGGCCCAAAGTTGGGGATGAACTCCATCAGCGCGGCGAACGCCGCCAGCGCCAGCGCGCCGGGGATCTTGAACAGCGTGAGCCCGATGTACGTCACCACGCCAATCCCCAGCATGGTGATCGCCTTGCCCAGCGTCCAGCGGCGCAGGTTGGAGCCCGCCTCGGCGTACATGCGCTCCCACCGGTCCCGCGACTCCACGGGGACAAAGCGCATCAGCAGGTTGCGGTACACGTCGGGCTGCGCCGCAAAGAACGTGGCCAGCACGATGATGGCGAACGAGCCCAGCACCGTGCTGATCATGTTGAACGCAATGGGCACAAAGCGGCTGATGAAGCCCGACACCTGCGCGCTCAGCGACCGCGACAGCTCCGATTCCGGCCCCTGCCCGGTCTGCTCGCGGAACCACACCTGCACCTGGTCCAGCGTCTCGGGAAGCTGCGTGGCCAGCAGCCGCACCTGCGCCATCAGCTCCGGCACCATCGCCACCATCAGCCCCACCAGCGACCCCACGAACACGATCACCATCAGCGGGAGCGCAAAGCGGAACGGCACCCCCAGCCGCGTGAGCCGCTTGGCGGGCGCGTGGATCACGATGGCGATCAGGATGGCCAGCATGACGATGAACAGCGCGCTGTGCACCATCCAGAAAAAGCGCCACACGAACAGGAAGAACATTCCCATGATGAAGATCCGCGCCACGTCGGCAGATCTCCAGACGATGCGGCGGACTTCGGTGTCGGCCATGCGGATGCCTGTGGAGGTACGGATTACCGGTCGGGCCGGCGTCGCGGAGGCTATATGAAAGAACGAGGCCGCGCCCCCGGAGGGACGCGGCCTGCGTGCGCCGTCACCTGCCGGGGTCAGCGCGCGCCGCGCCCGCCGCTCTTCGAGCCGCCCGACTTGCTCCCGCTCGTCCCGCCGCCGGACCGGCCGCCACCGGTAGCGCCGCCCGCCGAACCACCCGTCGAGGCCGCCACGCTGGCCTTGGCGCCGCCCTTGGGCTTGGCGGCGGCAGCCGCGGC
>NZ_JBMDXM010000090.1:0-5105 GCF_048594345.1 Longimicrobium sp. | reverse complement strand
GTACTCGTCCACCGTTTCCGGAAACAGCATCTGCTGCTTCCGGTCTACACCCGCTTTGTATGCCACGCGCGCTCCCCGAGACTGGCCTGTGCTCGCTGACAACTTACACGATCCACGCGAGTTCTGACACAGTCTGGGGAGGCCCGCGCCGTATCTTGCCCGTACGAAGAGCTTTGGCGCCGACCGAAGGACCTTGCCGGCAGAACCGAGAGGCTGGATTTCCGGCGTGCCGCATGCCCCTCGGCCATCGGAGAGAAGGTCCTTCGGTCGCGCGCATGTCCTGGTGTGACTTCTGGTTGCACGTGGTGCGCTCCCTCAGGATGACTGGCTGGTGGCTTGGGTCAGGGAGGTTGGGCAACGCCCTTTGCGAGAAGCGCCGCGCTGAGCCTGGCCCAGGACGCGGCAAGGGCGCCCACCGAAGGATCCCGCCGGCAGAACCGCGGCGCCGACTACATCCCATGATTCAGTTCCGACCCAGCCGCGTCCGGCTGACCAGTGGACACAAAAGCGGAGGCGCGGAGAGAAAGTCTCCGCGCCTCCGCGTGCGTCTGGCTAGGATGGGATCAGGCGATGGGCGAGCGGCCGCGGGCCTTGGCTTCGTACAGGCGGCGGTCGGCTTCGCGGATCAGGCACTCCGGCGTCTCGTGCTCCGGGCCGTACATCGCGATCCCGGCGCTGATCCCCACCGCGCCGTCCAGCCGGCGGCGCAGGCGCTCCGCCAGGGCGTGGGCGCCCTCCATGGTGCTGCCGGGCAGGATCACCAGAAACTCGTCGCCGCCGTGGCGCACCAGCACGTCGCTGCCGCGGGCCTCGGCGCGCAGGGCGGCGGCCACGGCGCACAGCATCTGGTCGCCCGCCTCGTGGCCGCGGGTGTCGTTCACTTCCTTGAAGCCGTCCAGGTCCAGCGCCATCACCACCAGCGGCTCCCCACGGCGCGCGGCGGACCAGGCGTGCGCCATCACCACCTCCATGTGGCGGCGGTTGCCCAGCCCCGTAAGCGGATCGGTAAGGGAGAGCGAGCGGACGCTGTCGATCAGGCGCACGCGGCGCAGGGCCATCTCCGCCTGCAGGGCCAGCGCGCGCAGCACGTCCCAGTCCTCCGGCTCAAAGATGCGCTCTTCGCGGCGCTCGGTAAGCACCAGCGCGCCGTCGGCGGCCACGGGCACGTGGGCCAGCAGCGCCGTGGACGGATCGCCAAAGAGCGGCGCCACGCACTCGGCGCCACCGCCGCGGCGGGCGTCTTCGGACAGGATCAGGCCGGGGGTGAGAAAGCGGTCGTCCCAGAGAATGCAGGGGCGGTACTCGCGGGGATCGGCGCCGATGCCGGCGGGGGCGCGCAGCAGGCCGCGGGCGGCGTCGCGCACCAGGGCCAGCGCCGTGTGCGCGCCCACGATGCGCAGCGCGTGCGTGGCCAGCGCGCGCCACACCGCGTCCTCGCTTTCCGCCTCGTTCAGCTCCTCGAAGTAGACGATCAGCTGGTCGGGAAGGCGCTGCCGCTTTTCGGTGCGCAGCTTTTCGCGCAGAAAAACGGAGGCGCCCACGGCCGCGCGGTCCATCAGGTCGGGGCTTTCGCTTCCCTGCGGCACCGTGCCGGCCACGGCGCCCGTCACCAGCACGCCCTCGCCGTCGGGACCGTCCAGCAGCAGCACCAGGCTTTCGCCGCGCTGGCACTGCTCGGGAAGCCCGTCGCGCATCTCCATGGCTTCCGGGGGCGTGTTGCGCCGCGCCGCGCGCCGGGCAGGAAGCTCGCCGCCCGAAATCCATCCCGTCGGCCGCGCCAGCACCAGGCGCAACCGCCGGTCATCCGCTCGCCGCACCATCATGAATGACCCTCGGTAGAAACGAAAAGCCGGGGAGAAATCCGTATACACAGCCTTTCACCCGACCCGTATCTTCAAGAAACCAAAAGAGTTAAACAAGATACACCTGTTTCCCATTCCGGTCAATCTGCGTCCCCTCCGGGTGACATCCGTGCTCCGGATCCATAAACAGCGGACAGCACGATCACGGTCCTGCCGAGGAAGGCGCCCGCCACGCCCACGTGGAGTCATACCATCTCCCGGATTTCGATGTGCAGTGAAGGGAACGATTTTCACGCGGAGGCGCGGAGAAGACAGAAGAGGCGCGGAGGGAACCACCCAGACGCCTCCGCGCCTCATCCGTTCCTCCGCGGCTCCGCGTGATGCTTTTCCGTTGTTCCTCTGATTGCACAACGAACCGAGAGGAAATGTATCAACGCGCCAAACCGTGCGCCGACTGAAGAATCTCTTTCGGGAACGGGCGGGGCTGGCACGCGAGGGCCGGTCGTAGCCGACGGGATGGTGGGCCCATCCGGCAGATTCTTCGGTCGGCGCACGGGCAATGGTGCACCTGGACAGGACCGGGAAGGCGCCTCCTCAGAATGGCAGCGATCCGCCCGGTAGGGCTGATTCGTTCTCCGGATCCGGCGTGCGGCCCTCTCGACACGGGATGTTCCACGGCCGCCGCCACGCAAATCCTGTTGGGATACAAAAAGGTGCGGGGAGACCGAAACTTCCGGCCCCCCCGCGGGGGTCCCCCCAGACCCCAATCTCCATCCGCTATGTCTACACCGGCTCGGGCTCCCGCTCCGGCGCCAGCTTGTTCAGGTTTTCCTCCACCCGGCCCAGCTCGGGCGCAAAGCCCAGGGCGCGGTACACGTCACGTGCGGCCTCCAGGTAGCCGCGGCCTTCCTCGGGACGGGCGCAGGCAAGGTGCAGCTGGCCGTACCCGTGCAGGATCGCCGCTTCCGTCTTGCGGGGCAGGGCGCGCTCGTGGCACACCCGCAGCGCCTGCTCGTAGAACACGAACCCTTCCTCGTCGCAGCGGTCGCGGGCAATGCTGCCCAGCAGGTTGTACACGTCGATCAGGTCCGGCACCAGCCGGTGCACGATCGCCACCTCTTCCGCCCGCCGCGCCTCGTCCTCTGCCTCCAGCAGCCGGGCCTGCCCGCGCAGCGCCTCGCCCAGGTTCACCCGCATGGTGAGCTCCCAGTGGCCCTCCGCGTCCGCCAGCGCCTCGCGAAACACCGCCTCGGCGGCCGCGCTGTCGCCGTGCTCCAGCAGCAGCAGCCCGCGGTTGTTCAGCAGGTACATCGGCGCGTCGGGCGCGCCCGACTGCTCCATGCGCTCGTGGGCCCGGTCCAGCAGCCGCTCCGACTCGGCCAGGTCGCCCTCCGCCATGGAGAGCGCGCTCAGGTTTACGTACAGCGGCCACTCCACCGCCGGCTGGTCCAGCCCCGCCGCCAGCTGCAGCCCCTGCTCCCACCACGTCCGGGCCTGCTCGCGCTCGCCCCGGTCGTGGCAAACGTTGCCCAGCCCCTGGCAGGCGATCACCTGCCCTTCGGCGTCCAGCGCGCCCGCCGCCAGCTGCAGGCTCTGCTCGTACCAGCCCCAGGCCTCTTCCAGCCGCCCGGCCGTCCGGGCGGTGCGGGCCAGGCGCCGCAGCGCCAGCACGTGCATCTCCTTTTCGCGCAGGTCCCGCGAAATGCCCAGCGCCATGCGGTAGATGCGGTCCGCCTTGTCCAGCCGCCGCGCCGTTTCTTCCATCTCGCCGGCCTGCACCAGCATCTGCGCCGCCGTGGCGGGGTTGCCGGCCTGCTGCTCGCGGATGGCGCCCAGCACCAGGTCAAACATCTCGCGAAGCCGCTGCTGGCTGCGGTCCAGCCGCACCCGCACCATCTCTTCCACCCGCGCCGGGTCCACCACGCGCTTGCCCACGGTGGCGTAGGCACCCGACCGCGCCCAGAGCTTGTCCGAGTCTACCCGCGAGGCGCCGATCAGGGCGTCGCTCAGCGGAAGAAAATCCTCGTAGTCGGGCACCAGGGCCAGTGCGCGCTCCACCAGCAGGTGGGACGGGACGGGCTTGCTCACGGCGGAGTGCAAGAGCGCGCCGCGATCAGCCGCCGGCCAGGACGACCTTGCCGCCGTAGGTGCTGAAGTGCGGCGTGGTGCCGCTGAGCACCGTACCCAGCCAGTTCACGCTGCCGCCCAGCGACGTCCACGCGCCGTTCTCCCAGCGCGCCACCTCGATGGGGCTGCCCAGCAGCAGCACGCCCGTGAGCGGAAAGCTCAGCGTGACCGGCGTGTTGAACTGCGTGCCGTGCGGCCCGAACTCCGCGATCAGCCGCTTGCCCAGCACGTTGTCGGTGGGCAGGTCGATGGTGACGGTGGTGTTCTGCGACAGCGCCCCTGCGGGGATGTCGACGCGAAACCCGTTCAGCTCCACAAAGCCGCCCTGGCTGGCGACGATGTACTTTTCCGCGTGGCGGGTGCCCGACAGGTTGGGCAGACCCACAAACTGCAGGATGCCGTTCAGGTTGATGGTGCCGCCCAGCACGCTGGTGAACTGGGCGGGCGTGGCAAGCGTGGGCTGCGAAACGTCGGAACACCCGGCCAGCGCCAACAGCGCGGCAACGGCCAGGGCAAGCGTGCGACGAACGTTCACGGAACGGGCTCCTGGGGGGAGTTGGCAACGGCCGCATGCGGCGTCTGGCAGAACGCCGGATCAGCTTTGCGTTCTCCCCGTAGCAGGTGCCATGCCGACCTGGCATTGATGGAATTGGCGTAAGTACTGGATTTTTACTAACCGCCCGCCGGAGGGATTCCCCGTTTTCGTGATTGCTGCACCTTTTTGGTGAATCCTTCAGGTGCAAGGGGACGACGCGGAGGAGAGTAGGGCAAGGCAATCAGCGGGTGATGTTCGTTGGCGATCACCCGACACGGTGCAGCCCGCCTGCGGGAGGCGAATGATGGCTATGGAGAATCTGATCCGGTACACGTGCCGTCCGCCTGCAGGAGCGAATCAATCCGCCGCTACAACGTCGCGAAGTCCACCTGCGTGGCTCGGCGGCCCGACCGTAGGCGGCATCCCAGACACCTGCGCGTCCGCAACCAGGCAGATCGAGGGGGTGATACCAAATCCGGAAAAAGAGTTTTCATTCAGTGGAGCGTTGAGGGCCACCAGTGATAGAAGGTGAGCCCTCGCAGGAAGTCCTGCATCTCCGTCATCTGACAGCAGCGCTGGGCCAGCACGCTTTCGAGTTCCTGGATGGACTCGAACCACCGGTTCGCCAGCGGCTCGTTGCT
>NZ_JBMDXM010000009.1:0-12091 GCF_048594345.1 Longimicrobium sp. | reverse complement strand
GAACGAGCCGATGGGGCGCTTGGGGTCCTTGAGCCCCGCGCGGCTGCGCCGGATGGCGCGGCTGATCGCCTGGATGGCGCGGTCCTGCCCCACCACCCGCTTGTGCAGCTCCTCCTCCATGTTCACCAGGCGGGCCGTCTCGGCCTGCTTCAGGCGCGTGACGGGAATGCCCGTCCAGCGGCTGACGATGAACGCCACGTCTTCCTCGTTGAGCGCCGGACGGTTGGTCTTGCGCTCCTCTTCCCAGCTCTTTTCGCGCTCCTGGATCTTGCGCTGCAGCTCGCGCTCGTGGTCGCGCAGCTCCGCCGCCCGCTCGAAGTCCTGGTCGCGGATGGCCTCGTCCTTCTTGCCGGCGATGGCGTCCAGCTGCTTCTTGAGGTCCTCCACCTCCGGCGGCGGCACCTGCGTCTGCAGGCGCGCCCGGGCGCCGGCCTCGTCGATCACGTCGATGGCCTTGTCCGGCAGGAACCGGTCGGTGATGTAGCGCTCCGACAGCTTGACGGCGGCCTCGATGACCTCGTCCGTGATGCGGATGCGGTGATGGTCCTCGTAGTGGCCGCGCAGCCCCTGCACGATCTGGATGGCCTCGTCGATGCTGGGCGGGTCCACGTTCACCGTCTGGAAGCGGCGCTCCAGGGCCCCGTCCTTCTCGATGTACTTGCGGTACTCGTTGAGCGTCGACGCGCCCACGCACTGCAGCTCGCCGCGGGCCAGGGCCGGCTTGAGCATGTTGCTGGCGTCGATGGCGCCTTCGGCGGCGCCCGCGCCCACCAGCGTGTGCAGCTCGTCGATGAACAGGATGATGTTCTTGTTCTGGCTGATCTCGTTCATCACCGCCTTGAGCCGCTCCTCGAACTGGCCGCGGTACTTGGTCCCGGCGATGACGGCCGCCATGTCCAGCGACAGCACCCGGTAGTCGCGCAGGCTGTCGGGGCACTTGCCCTCGGCGATGAGCTGCGCCAGCCCCTCGACGATGGCCGTCTTGCCCACGCCCGGCTCGCCGATGAGCACGGGGTTGTTCTTCTTGCGGCGCGACAGGATCTCCATCACGCGCTCGATCTCTTCCTCGCGGCCGATGGTGGGGTCCAGCTCGCTCTGGCGGGCCAGCTCCGTGAGGTCGCGGCAGAAGTGGTCCAGCGCGGGCGTCTTGCTCTTCTTTTCGCCCTTGGCGCCGGTGGCCCCGGACGCGCTGGCCGTGGGCGCGCTGGCACTGGGCGCCGCGCTGGGCTCGCTGCCCAGCAGCTTGAGCGTCTCGCGGCGGGCGTCCTCCAGCGTAACCCCCAGCTGGCCCAGCACCTCGGCGGCAATGCCCTTTTCCTCGCGCAGCAGGCCCAGCAGCAGGTGCTCGGTGCCCACATAGCTGTGGTTGAGCTCGCGGGCCTCGGCCATGGCGAACTCCAGCACCTTCTTGGCGCGCGACGTGTAGGGCAGCTCGCCCAGGGCGATGGTCGCCTTGCCGCGGCGCACGGACTCCTCGACCTTTTCCTGCACCTGGTCGAGGTCCACGTTGAGGTTGTTCAGCACGGCAGCCGCCACCCCCTCGCCCTCGCGGATGAGGCCCAGGAGGATGTGCTCGGTGCCGACGTAGTCGTGCTGGAGCCGGATGGCCTCTTCGCGGGCCATCGCCAGCACCTTACGCACGCGGTCGGTAAAATTGTAGTTCATGTGTACCCTGGCCTCCGGACGGGCGGAGTGATTCGATGGAACTTCCCGTGGTCAAGTTTCCCGCGCGCGACTTCTGCACAGCAGGGGCCAACCGCTGGACTGCCAGCCCCTTTTCGCGGGCAACTTCATGCGCCGTAACGCCTTGCCTGCGGCGTTGGCGGTTCGGGTTTTCCGAAAAGATAAAGTCGCCGCCATTCTGGCGGTGTGCGGATCCTCAGCCCTCGCGCGGGGCCGCGTCCTCGGCCTGCAGCACCCGGCGCACGTACGCCGCGCGGTGCACGTCGGCGTCGCCCTCCGGCAGCGGGGCGCCGGCCCCCTGCTCCAGGTGGGCCGACTGAGTAAAGATCATGATCCGGTTGAGCGTGTATACACTGAGGTCGGGGATGAGTTTCAGCCCCACGCCCAGGCGCACGCCGCTCAGCAGGTTCATTACCTCCTCGAAGCTCGTGGAGCGCGCGTGGCGAAGCAGCCCGTAGGCGCGCCACACCTTGTCCTCGATGACCACCGGCGCGTCGCGCAGCAGCACGGTGCGCGCCTGGGTCTCGTACTGCACCACCTGCTGCACGATGCGCTGCAGGTGGTCGATCAGGTCCTCCTCCGTCTTGCCCAGGGTGGTCTGGTTGCTGATCTGGAAGAAGTTGCCGACGACCTCGGACCCCTCCCCGTACAGCCCGCGGAAGGTCAATCCTACCTGGCTGATCCCCTGCAGCACCTTGCCGATCTCCTGCGTAAGCACCAGCCCCGGCAGGTGCATCAGCACCGACGCCCGCAGCCCGGTGCCGACGTTGGTCGGACAGGAGGTCAGGTAGCCGAACTCGGTGTGAAAGGCGTAGGGAAGGCGCTGCCCCAGCTCGTCGTCCAGCCGCTCCACGTCGCGCCAGGCGTCGCGAAGGCGAAAGCCGCCCACGATGTTCTGCAGGCGAAGGTGGTCCTCCTCGTTCACCATCACGCTCAGCGCCTCGCCGGGCGCCATCAGCAGCGCCGTGTGCGTGGGCGTGGCGTGGCCGTTGGAGCCGACGAGCTCGCGGCTCACCAGGTGCCGTTCGAGAAGGAGCTGCCGCTCCGCCGTCTGCAGCTCGCTGACGACCAGCTGGCGGCCGTCCTTGAGCGAATCGGCTACGCCGGCGGTTTCCAGCGTCATCCGCAGCACTTCGCGGCGGTCGTCGCGGTCGGCCCGCGTGCCGAAGCGAAAGCTCTGCAGGTTGCGCGCAAGGCGGATGCGCGTGGAGAGCACGATGTCGCTGTTGGGCCCGTCGGCCCGCAGCCAGGCCAGCCCCGCGTCGGGCATGGCGCCCAGAAACCCGTCGGGCATCGCTACACCTCCTGGCCGGCTTCGAGCCGGCGGATCTGGTCGCGCAGCCCCGCGGCGCGCTCGAAGTCCTCGTTCTCCACCGCGCGGGCCAGGCTGCGGCGCAGGCTTACCACCCGTGCCGTGCGGTCGGTTTCGCTGGGGTGCGGCGGCAGGTACACCTTGCCGGTGTGCTGCGTCCCCCCGTGCAGCTTGCGCAGCAGGCCGCGCAGCGAGGTGTCGAAGGTGGAATAGCAGCGCGCGCACCCCAGCCGCCCCGTCTTCTTGAAGTCCGCCAGGTTAAGCCCGCAGCTGGGGCAGGTGCCGGCCGAGGCCACCGTCTCGGTGGCGATGGCCTTGCCCATCTGCGCGATGAAGTCGGCCAGGGGCGCGTTGGCGGGCGCGCCGGACGAAAGCCCCATCTGCTCGGCGCACGGCTCGCACAGGTGGCGCGTGGTCATCTCGTTGTTCTGGATCTGCGTGAGGTGGATGGCCGCCTCGTTCGTGCCGCAGTTCTCGCACAGCATGCGTCGGGTCCCTTCTCCGTTACTCGGCCGCCTGGGGGGGGCCGGCCTCGGGGCCCACCGCCACCAGCTCGCCGCCGTGCAACCGCAGAACGCGGTCCGCCCGTGCGGCAAGCCCCAGGTCGTGCGTCACCAGCACCATCGCCGCTCCCTCCTCGCGGCAGACGGCGAAAAGCAGGTCGTGCAGCCGCTCGCTGGTGCTGGGGTCCAGGTTCCCCGACGGCTCGTCGGCCAGCAGCGCCAGGGGACGGTTGGCCAGCGCGCGGGCCACCGCGACGCGCTGCTGCTCGCCGCCGGAAAGCTGCGCCGGCTTGTGCGAGGCGCGCGGCATCAGCCCGATCAGGTCCAGCAGCTCCTCGGCCCGCTTCCGCGCGTCGCGCTCGGAGGTGCCCACGATCAGCTGCGGCATCATCACGTTCTCCAGGGCGCTGAACTCGCGCAGCAGGTGGTGGAACTGGAACACGAATCCCACGCTCCGCCCCCGCAGCTCCGCCAGCGCCTCTTCCCTGAGCGAGGCGATGTGCCGGCCGCCGATGTGCACCTCGCCCGCGTCGGCGTGGTCCAGCGCGCCCAGCACGTGCAGGAGCGTGGACTTGCCCGACCCGCTCTGCCCGATGATGGACACCATCTCGCCCGGGCGCACCTCCAGGTTCACCCCATCCAGCACCTGCAGGCTGCCGCCGTCGCCGCCCACGTAGCTCTTGCGTACGTCGCGCGCGACGATGGAAGGCTCCACGTCCGAGAACGCCGCGGGGGGCGTGGCCACCGGAAACGCGCTACTCATGGCGAATCGCCTCCACCGGGTCCATGCGCGCCGCCTGCCACGCCGGATACACCGTCGCCAGGAACGAGATCACCACGGTGGCGATGAGGATCCCCACCAGGTCCAGCGGGTCGATCTTCACCGGCAGGTGGCTGACGAAGTAGATCTCGCCGGGGATGCGGATGAGCCTGAAGCGGTCCACCACGTACGTCACCAGCCCGCCCAGCGACCCCCCGATCACCGCGCCCACGATGCCGATCACCAGCCCCTGCACCATGAACAGACGCAGGATGCGGCGCGACGTCATCCCCATCGACTTCAGCACGCCGATCTCGCGCGTCTTGTCCGTCACCACCATCACCAGCGTGGAGACGATGTTGAAGGCGGCGACGATCACGATCAGCAGCAGGATGAGCGTAAGGGCCAGCTTTTCCAGCTTGAGCGCGGAGAAGAGCGACGCGTTCATGTTCATCCAGTTGTCCGTGCGGTACGGGATGCCCAGCGCCTGCTCGATGCGGCCGCCCAGCTCCTCCGCCTGGTACGGATCTACCGCCCTCACCTCCAGACCGCTCACGCCGGCGCCCAGCCCCGCCAGGTCCTGCGCGGCGGCCAGGGTGGTGTACGCGAACTTGTTGTCGTACTCCCACATCCCGGTGCGAAAGCCGCCCACGTACTCGTACATCTCCATCTTGGGGATGATGCCCATGGCCCCCACGCGCGCGTTGGTGAAGGAGATGAGCGTGACCGTGTCGCCGGGGATCAGCCCCAGCCGCGAGCCCAGCATCTGCCCCGCGGCCAGCCCCGGCAGGCCGCTGCGGGTGCGCTCCAGGTCGATGTTGGCGGTGCGCAGGATGCCGGGGATGTCCGTCACCGCCGAACCCGCGGCGGACACGTCCAGGCCGCGCAGCACGGCGGCCTCGGCGTATTTTCCTCGGTTCTGCAGCCCCACCTCGGTGTGGACAAAGGGCGCCGCGGCGACCACGCCGTCCACGGTGCGGACCCTGGCCAGCGGGGCCTCCCACCCGTCCATCCGCATCCCTTCCCCGTAGGTCAGGACGAAGACGTGGGGATTGACGCCCAGGATTCCCTTCCGCAACTCGGTCTGCAGCCCGTTCATCACCGCCGTGACCACGATGAGCGCGGTAACGCCCACCGACACGCCGCCGATGGCGATGAGGGTGATGAGCGAAAGGAAGCGCGTTCCCCGGCGGCTGGCGAGGTAGCGGCGCGCGACGCGCCATTCCAGCTTCACGGCGTACCTTCCAACTGCAGGGAATAGGGAACCGGGAACAGGGAATAGCCAGCGGGGCCGAGCGCCCGGACGGCTCTTCCCTGCTCCACGTATTCCGTCGGCCGTCTCACGACGTTCCTCATTCCGGCCTCATCGTGGGGAACAGGATCACGTCGCGGACGGAGGGCTGGTCCAGGAGGATCCTCACCAAGCGGTCGATCCCCATCCCGAAGCCGCCGGTGGGCGGCATGCCGTACTCCATGGCGCGGAGGAAGTCCTCGTCCAGCGGCTGCGTCTCCTCGTCGCCGGCGGCGGCCAGGCGCTTCTGTGCCTCGAAGCGCTGGCGCTGGTCGATGGGGTCGTTCAGCTCGCTGTACGCGTTCAGCAGCTCCTTGCCCGCCAGCATCAGCTCGAAGCGCTCCGTAAGCTCCGGGTCGCCGCGCTTGGGCTTGGCCAGCGGCGACATCTCGCGCGGGTAGTCGGTGATGAAGGTGGGCTGGATCAGCTTCGGCTCGACGAGCGTGCCGAACAGCTCGTCGATCATCCTTCCCCGCCCCATCGTCTTCACCTCGTCCGCGGAGACGCCCAGCTTGCGGACGGCGTCGCGCAGGCCGTCCTCGTCCAGCGCCGGCACGTCCACGCCGCCGATGTCGCGGATGGCCTCGTACATGGTGAAGCGGGCGAACGGAGGGGCGAAGTGGATCTCGTGCTCGCCGTACTTCACCGGACCGCCGCCCAGCACCGAATCGACCACGTGGACCAGCAGCTCTTCGGTAAGCCGCATGATGTCCTCGTAGTCCATGTACGCGGCGTAGAATTCCAGCATGGTGAACTCGGGATTGTGAAACCGGCTAAGCCCCTCGTTGCGGAAGTTCTTGGCGATCTCGTACACCCGCTCCATGCCGCCCACGATCAGCCGCTTCAGGTACAGCTCGTCCGCGATGCGCAGGTAGAGCTGCATGTCGAGCGCGTTGTGGTGCGTCACGAACGGCCGGGCCAGCGCGCCGCCGTACAGCGGCTGCAGCACCGGCGTTTCCACCTCCACAAAGTCGCGCTCGTCCAGAAAGCGCCGGCAGGCGGTGACCACCTTTGCCCGCGCCACAAAGACGTCGCGAACCTCGGGGTTCACGGCGAGATCCGCGTAGCGCTGGCGGTAGCGCGCCTCCATGTCCGTGAATCCGCTGTAGACGCGCCGCTCCCCCGTTTCCGGGTCCGTCTCCTCCTTGCCGAACGGCAGCGGGCGGAGGCCCTTGGAGAGGAGGGTGAACGCCGCGACCTTCAGCGACACCTCGCCCGTCCGCGTGCGAAAGAGTGTGCCCTCCGCGCCGATCCAGTCGCCCAGGTCGATCAGGTCCAGCAGACCGTACGCCTCGCCCAGGTCGTTGACGCGAAAGTACAGCTGGATCTTTCCCGTGCGGTCGGACAGGTGGGCGAAGGTGCTCTTGCCCATCACCCGCTTGCTGACGATGCGCCCGGCCACGCGCACGCGCTCCGCCAGCTCCTGGTCGGACCCGTGCGCCGCCTCGTGCGCGTCGAACAGCGCAAGGGCGGCGGCGGCGTGGTGGGTGGGATCGTACGAGTAGCCGTACGGCTCCACGCCCCGCTCGCGCAGGCGCGCCAGCTTGGCCACGCGGTCGGCGACCACGCGCTCGTCGGACAGCCGGTCTTCAGCCGCGTCTTCCGCGGTCATCGGCTCACTGGCCATCGGAGTGCACGGCCCCGTACTGCCGCAGATAGGCGTGGATGAAGGGCTGCAGGTCGCCGTCCATCACCTTTTGCACGTCGGGGATCTTGAGCTCGGTACGGTGGTCGTTCACCATGGTGTACGGCTGAAACACGTACGAGCGGATCTGGCTGCCAAAGGCGATGTCGGACTTGGTGGACTCCAGCTTGGCCTTTTCAGCCTCCTGCTCTTCCAGCGCGCGCTGGTACAGGCGCGCCTTGAGCATCTTCATGGCTGTCGCGCGGTTCTTGTGCTGCGAGCGCTCCTGCTGGCAGGCCACCACGATGCCGGACGGAAGGTGCCGCAGCCGGACGGCGGACGACGTTTTGTTGACGTGCTGGCCGCCGGCCCCGGAGGCGCGGTACACGTCCATCTCGATGTCTTCCTCGCGCACCTCGATCTCGATGGTATCGTCCACCGCGGGGGAGACGAAAACGGAGACGAAGCTGGTGTGGCGGCGCGCGGCGCTGTCGAACGGCGAGATGCGGACGAGCCGGTGCACGCCGCGCTCGGCCTTGAGGAAGCCGTACGCGTACTGGCCGCGGATCTCCAGCGTGGCGTCCTTGATCCCCGCCTCTTCACCCTCCTGGAGATCGAGAAGCTCCACCTCGAAGCCGTTGCGCTCGCCGAACCGGGTGTACATGCGCAGCAGCATCTGCGCCCAGTCCTGGCTTTCCGTGCCGCCGGCGCCGGGGTGGATGGTGATGAGCGCGTCGCGGTGGTCGTCGGGCTGCTGCAGCATGTTCTTGAGCTCCAGCGCCTCCAGCGCGGGTCCGATGCTCTGGACGTCGCGCTCCACCTCTTCGGCCAGCCCTTCGTCGGGCTCCGCCTCCAGCAGATCCAGCATCTCCACCAGGTCGTCGACCTTGGCGGACATCTGCTGCCAGGGCTCTACCCACCCCTTGAGCTGGTTGACTTGATTGATGATCTCGCGGGCCTTTTCCTGGTCGTTCCAGAACGACGGATCGGCCATGCGGGCCTCGAGACCCTTCAGCTTTTCCTGACGGGCATCGAGGTCAAAGAAACCTCCCCAGCTCGTCGAGCCGGTTGCGGTACGTGTTCAGGTCTTCGCGAAGATCGGCCATGTTGTGTGCTGATGTTTCCGCCAAATGACAAGGGCCGCCCGGGAGGACGGCCCCATGCGGTTGTTAAACCGATTGCAAGGTACGCGTTCCAGCGAAGGTACGAAAGTACGAGGGAAGGATGGTACGAAAGTACGAGGGTACGAAAGTACGGGGGGCGGACGTGGGATGTGCTCCGATGCTCGCCCGCGCCTGTAGGCCGGACCCGTACTCTCGTACTTCGTACTTTCGTACTTCAGAACAGCGCCTGCCCCTTGGCCAGGATCTCGTTCAGCGCGTCGCGAAAGTGCGGGGTGCTGCGGGCCGACTCGGTGCCCACCTGCCCCACGTACTCCTCCCAGCTCTTCTTGATCTCGTCCATGAACTCCTTCTTGAGCGTACCGTCCGCCAGCGCCTTGTCGCGGCGCTCCGGGTGGTACGTCACGATGTCCGACACCAGCGCCCTCGCCAGCCGACGCGCCTTGGCGTTGGGATCCGAAGCGCCAAACGGCGACCGCGGCGCGGACGTCGCCGGCACGGAAGGGGCCGGACGCGGTGCGGGCGCGGGCGGCGGCGGAGCCGCGGCGGGCGCCGGCGTCGGCGCGGGAGCCGGAGGCGTGGCGGCCGGAGCCGGAGCCGGAGCGGGCGGCGGCGCGGTAGGGGCGGCAGCGACGGTGGGCTGGGGTGCCGGAGCGGTAGCCGGGGTCGACTGCGCGGGAGCGGACGCGGCGGCGGGCTGCGCTTCGGCGCCGCCGGAGATCTCGAAGACGCCGCGGCAGATGGAGCAGCGAACCCGCACGCCGGACGCGGGGACCTTCCGGGGGTCCACCCGGAACACGGTGCTGCAGTGCGTGCACTGGACGTTCATGTACCGTTCAACCCGGGTCTGCTGGATTATTGCGACTCGCCGCCGGCCGTGCCCTGGGGGCCGCCGTGACGCCGGTCCACCACGTAGATGGATCCGGAAAACGTCTTTGCGTACGCCTTCATCTCCGTGGCCAGCTCGCTGATCTGCGCCGTGTGCACAAAGGTGCGGTGCTCGTTGGTCACCACGCCGATGGACAGCGTCATCAGCGGCACCTCGTACTCCTCGCCGCGCCGGTCCTTGCCGATGAAGAAGCCCCGCTCCCGGTCTTCCACCGCGTAGTGCAGCGGGATCAGCTCGTTGAACACGGCGATCACGTCCTCGCAGCAGCGGCGGAACTCGGAAAGCGGCGCGTTGAAGATGAAGTCGTCGCCGCCGATGTGGCCCACGAACGACGCCTGCGAGTGCGCCCGCACCACGTCGCGCAATATGCGCGAAAGGATGAGGATCACCCGGTCGCCGTTGTTGTAGCCGTACCGGTCGTTGAACTCCTTGAAGTGGTCCAGGTCCGCATAGCAGACGGCGAACTTGTCGCCCGCGCGCAGCCGCTGCGCAATGTCGCGCTCGATCTGTACGGTGCCGGGAAGGAGCGTGGTGGGGTGCACGCTCACGTCGCGCTCGGCCCGGCGCAGCGCCATCCGCAGCCGCAGGCCGCACTCGCGGTCGCTCAGCCCGTGGCCCAGTACCTCGTCCGCACCGGCCTCCAGCGCCACCGCGGCCGCCTCGGCGCCGCCGCCGTCGTCGGCCAGGTACATGATGACGGGCACCACCGAGGTGAACGCCTCGCCCTTGACCACCTGGCACACCCGCAGCGCGTCGTCGGATCCGGGCGAGGCGTCCAGCACCAGGGCGGCGGGGTAAGCACGGCCCACCCGCTCCTGCACCTCGGAGGCGGCTTTCGCCTCGACGATGGGCAGCTCCCGCTCCTCGGCGAACGCGCGAACCACCGCCGGTGCGGGGCGGCCGTGCGGCGAGAAGTGCAGGATCACGCGCTGGGACATGGAACTCGGTCTGGGCGTCGGGGGGACGTCTGGCGGGAAGATTCTACCCGAACGGACGCGAAGCTGTCAAACGCGGGCACCGGACGGCTCACGCGCTCGCCGGGGCCGCGTCCAGCGGCCGGGCCTCGTCGATCAGCAGGATGGGGATGCCGTCGCGTACCTCGTAGCGCAGCCGGTCGCGGTCGCACACCAGCGCCTCGGGGCTCTGCTCGTGGCGCAGCTCGCCCCGGCACTTGGGACACACCAGCAGTTCCAGCAGCCAGGGCTCCATCACTTTCCTTGCTCCGCTTTGGGGACCTGGAACCCGAAGCGCTGCAGCGCCACCGGGTCCCTGCGCCAGCGCGGCAGCACCTTGACCCACAGGTCCAGGTACACCGGGGCGCCCACGAACTCCTCGATCTTTTCCCGCGACGCCTGGCCCAGGTTACGGATGGCCGCGCCCCCGCTGCCGATGACGATGGCCTTTTGCGTGGGGCGCTCCACGTAGATGGTGGCGCGGATGTACACGGGCGTGGCCGCCTCGCGAAACTCGTCCACCTTTACCGCTACGCTGTACGGCACTTCCTTGTCAAACATCTCGAAGGCCGTTTCGCGCACCAGCTCCGCCACGAAGAAGCGCACCGGCTGCGAGGAAACGTCGTCCTCGGGATACAGAAAGGGCGATACGGGAAGCCGCGACGCGATCTCCGCCCGCAGCGCCTCGACCGCGTCGCCCGTGAGCGCCGACACCTCGAAGACCGCGGCCTCGGGAAAGCGCTCCCCCGCCCACGCGCGCACCGCGGCCAGCTGCCCGGGCCTCACCAGGTCCGTCTTGTTGCTGACGATGATGAGCGACGTTGCCCGCGCCAGCAGTTCCAGCACGTCGTCCGAGAACTCCGGCACGCCGGACGATGCGGCCGCGTCCACCAGCAGCAGCACCACGTCGGAGTCGTGGATGACCTCCATGGCCTGGTGCAGCATGGACTTGTGCAGCAGGTAGCGCGGCTCCACCAGCCCCGGCGTGTCGACGAACACCATCTGCACGCCGTCGCGCGTGTCGATGCCCAGCACCCGCTCCCGCGTGGTCTGCGCCAGCGGGGTGACGATGCTGAGCTTCTGCTCCACCATCTGGTTCATCAGCGACGACTTGCCGGCGTTGGGATACCCCACCAGCGCCACCGTTCCCGCCCGCGTCTCCACCGGTGCGTCGTCGTCCGGAGCCGCGGGGTCGATGTCGGGGATGTCGTCGTGGTCCATGCGCGAATCTACCCCGCGAAAACGTGGTGGCGCAAGTAAATCGGGGTTTCGCGGAAAAGAATGTCACGCGGAGCCACGGAGGAACCGATGAGCCCTGGAGAACACCAGGACGAGCGAAAAGCCTGTCCCTCTCACCCGCTGTGGAGTTGCCGAAGGTTCACAAGATCGCGCATCAGGTGGTGCGATCGACGTGCTTCGATGCGTTCCAGGCATCATCCACCGATCGTCAGCCCTCGCTGCCTGCAGCCCGCGCGGGTGCGGAGGTGGCGGGAATGGTGTTCCTCCAAAAAACGCGGATGGCCCCCTGCCGCATTCAATCTCCCTCCCGTTCCCGACGCCTCTACAAAAGACCGTGCCTCGCCGACCACCTTCACCCGCACCCGACACTCAGGAATCCGGCTTCAGATCGAGAGCAGAGGAAACGACACGTAAAAACTCTGCTAACTCTGATAACTCTGCGTGAGGCCCTATCTCTTTATCTCGCACGCGATGAGGGCGGAGGAAACGGCACGTAGAAACTCCGTTAACTCCGTTGACTCCGTGTGAGCCCCATTCTGTTGTGGTTCGCGCCGAACTCTCCGGAAACGACGAAAGCCCGCCCTGATCACGAGGATCAGGGCGGGCGTTCGTCAAGATAAGGCCGGCGGCGCCGTACTCTCCCACCGGGTGGCCCCGGCAGTACCATCCGCGCAGCGGGTTTTCACTTCCGAGTTCGGGATGGGATCGGGTGGATC
>NZ_JBMDXM010000089.1:0-53751 GCF_048594345.1 Longimicrobium sp. | reverse complement strand
GGGGGGGGGGGGGGGGGGGGGGGGGGGGGGTCTGGCGGGCGGCCCCGGCCGGGGCCCCCCCCCCCCCCCCCCCGGGACGGGGCTTGTCGCTTTCCCAGCAGCGGGTTTACCCGCTCATCCTCGCCCGTTCATGCCCCATGCGCGAAAAGCCCCGCCGGACACATCGTCCGGTGGGGCTCGTCACTTCGGCACTTACACCATCACACCATCACACCCGTCACACCATCACGCCCGTCACATCGTTCCCATGGGCGCGAACTGGGCGAGGACCAGGTAGCTGATCGCCGCCATCAGCGCGGCGGCGGGAATCGTCAGCACCCACGCCCAGACGATGCGGCCGGCGATCCCCCAGCGCACCGCGGACAGGCGGTTGGTGGCACCCACGCCCACGATGGCGCCGGTGATGGTGTGCGTGGTGCTGACCGGGATGCCGAAGTTGGTGGCCAGCAGAATGCTCATGGCCCCGCCCGTCTCGGCGCTAAAGCCGCCCACCGGCTTGAGCCGGGTGATGCGCGTGCCCATGGTGTGCACGATGCGCCATCCCCCGAACAGCGTGCCGATGGACAGCGCCGAGTACGCGCACAGCTCGATCCAGAACGGAATGTGGTCCGTGGTGGGCACGTACAGCAGGTGCAGCCAACCCGTTTCCTGCGCGAACAGCGTGTTCACCGACACCAGCAGGCTTACGATGATGCCCATCGTCTTCTGGGCGTCGTTGGCGCCGTGCGAAAGCGAGAACAGTGCCGAGCTGGCCAGCTGCGCCACGCGAAAGAACCGGTCGGCCGGCCCCCGCGGCACGCGGTGGAAAAGCCATAGCACCAGCGTCATGAGCATGAAGCCCAGGAACATGCCGATGAGCGGCGAGAGCACGATGAAGGTGAGCGTCTGCACCCACTTGGTGCCCCACTCGATGGCGCCCGTCCCCGCCGCCGCCACCGCCGAGCCCGCGTAGCCACCGATCAGCGCGTGCGACGAGCTGCTGGGCAGCCCGTAGTACCAGGTGATCAGGTTCCAGATGATGGCGCCCAGCAGCCCGCCCAGGATCACGGTGGGGGTGACGATCTTCAGGTCGATCATCCCCGAGCCGATGGCCTTGGCCACCGCCGTGCCCACCAGGAACAGCGCCATGAAGTTGAAGAACGCGGCCCAGATCACCGCCGGCAGCGGCTTGAGCACGCGCGTGCCCACCACCGTGGCGATGGCGTTGGCCGAGTCGTGGAAGCCGTTGATGAAATCGAACGCGAAGGCGACCAGGACGATGATGACGACGTAGGTGATCACGGCCCGGTCACCCGTTCTTCAGGGCAATGCTTTCCAGCACGTTCGACACGTCGTCGCACAGGTCGATGGCATCCTCGAGCTTGTCGAACAGCTCCTTCCACTTGATCACCTCCAGCGGGTCCGGCGTCCCGGAGAACAGCGCCCCCACCGCCTGCGCGTAGATGGCGTCGCCCTCTTCCTCCAGCGCCTTGAGAGCCCGCGTATGCTCCAGCATGAGCTTGGGCTTCTTGAGCTGGTTTACCGCCTTTTCGATCTGGTTGGCGGCCCGCTTGAGCACGTCGGCCAGCTGCGCCGCGTGCGAGCCGGCGGTGGTGATGTGGAACATCTGCACCCGCCGCACGGTGCCGTCCAGCAGGTCGATCACGTCGTCCAGCCGCGAGGTGAGCAGGTGGATGTCCTCGCGGTCCAGCGGGGTGACGAAGCTGCGGTCGATGCGGGTGATCACGTTGTGCGTGATGCCGTCGGCCTGGTGCTCCAGGTCCTTCACCTTGGTCGCGATCTCGTCGAGCCGCGACGGATCGGCAAAGAGCTGCGCCACCAGGTCCGCGCTTTCGCACAGGATGCGGGCGACGTCGTTGAACATGGGGAAGAACTTCTCGTCACGCGGAATCAGGCCCACGTCGTCCTCCAAACATCTCGGTTAGGTAACGGAACGGGCACGGTGCGTCCGCGTTCCGTGTGCCCCGGGCGGCCCGCCGAACCCGCGTTGACGCGGCTTGCGGACGGTGTCCGACACCGTGGCCGCGGGATGTTACAATCGTTACGTCCACGTTACAAGGTTCGCGGTGGCAACTGTTACGGACGCGTTACACGCGCCCGGTAGGTTCGACGCGTTCCAGGCTTGTCCAACCTGTCCTGAAGCGTGAGACCGAGAGCTGATGAAACGAGCGTTTTCCGGTGGCATTTCCGCGCTGGCGGCGGCCCTGTTCCTGGCTGCCTGTGGCGGCGACAACGGCGGGGCCACCCCCGGCGAGATGGCCAAGCAGGCAAGCAACGGCGGCGGTGGCGACGGCCTTACCCTTACCGGCGCCGGGGCCACCTTTCCGTATCCCATCTACAGCAAGTGGTTCAGCGAGTACGGCAAGGCCAACCCGCTGCGCGTGAACTACCAGTCCATCGGCAGCGGCGGCGGCATTCGCCAGGTGACGGAGGGCACGGTTGACTTTGGCGCCAGCGACGCGCCCATGAACGACGAGGAGCTGGCCAAGGCGCCGGGGATGCTGCACATCCCCACCGTGCTGGGTTCCGTGGCCGTGACCTACAACGTTCCCGGCGTCACCCAGCCGCTGCGGCTGGACGGCGCGGCCCTGGCCGGCCTGTTCATGGGCCGCATCAGCAAGTGGAACGACCCGGCGATCGCCGCGCTCAACCCGGGCGTGAGCCTGCCGGACCAGGACGTGATCCCGGTCTACCGCACGGACGGCAGCGGCACGACGTACGTCTTTACCGACTACCTGGGCGCGGTGAGCCCGGAGTGGAAGCAGGGCGTGGGCGTGGGCAAGTCGGTGCGCTGGCCCGAGGGACTGGGCGCCAAGGGGAACGAGGGCGTTACGGGTGCCATCAAGCAGACGCCGGGATCCATTGGCTACGTGGAGCTTGCCTACGCCACGCAGAACCAGCTGCCGGCGGCGGCGCTGCGCAACGCGGGCGGTCAGTTCGTGCAGCCCACGGTGGAGAGCACGGCGGCGGCGGCGGAGAACCTGGGCGCGGCCATCACGCAGCACCCCGACTTTCGCCTGTCGCTGGTGAACCAGGCCGGCGCGGCCGCCTACCCCATCACCTCGTGGACGTACCTGCTGGTGCCGCCGCACGTGCAGGACTGCGCCAAGGCCAACGCCTTTGCCGGCCTGGTGCGCTGGACCCTGGCCGACGGCGACGCCTTTGCCCGCGACCTTCACTACGCGCCGCTGCCCGACGCCATTCAGCAGCAGGTGCTGGCGCAGCTGGGGAAGCTGACCTGCGGGCCGGACCGGCAGGCGGTGGGGCAGGGGTGAACGGGTGAACGGGTGAACGGGTGAACGGGTGAACGGGTGAACGGGGGGCGCGACCCTCGGGGGCCCTCTCCCCCGCCAGGCCTTTCGCTCGTTCCTCGCGACGGCTGGCGACCCCTCCCCCAACTTCGGGGAGGGGGGGCGACGGGGCGAGGACTTGCCGCAGCGGGATCGAAGTCTCCCCTCTCCGTGAGGAACGAACGGGGAGGGGCCGGGGGAGGGGCACCCCGCGGACGCAGTTCGATGCGTTCGAGGCACCGTGGCCCCGCGGCAACACCCACCTCCCCCGGCAGTTTCGGGGGAGGTGGGCGAGGTTTACGAGCCCGGAGGGGGCGCCCCGCGGACGCAGTGCGGGATCGTTCGAAGCACTCCGGGCCTGCGGCTGAAAGCTTTTCGAAGCGCTGGAAACTGACACTATCCATGGGAACGGATGCAACCCGTACCTGAGCAGGCGGGCACCCTGGCAACGGGGCCCCGCCCATTTCTGTCCCGGCTGCTGCCGGTGTACGCACAGGGCAACGTGGCGGACCGCACGTACGCGCTGGTGCTGGGCGCGTTCGGACTCTCCATCCCCGTGCTCTTCGCGTTCATCGTGCTGCGCGTGGGCGCGGCGGCCATGCCGGCGGTGCGCGAGTTTGGCGGCGGCTTTATCAGCAGCAGCGAGTGGGACCCGGTGGCGGGGCAGTACGGCGCGCTGCCGTTCATCTTCGGCACGCTGGCCAGCTCGCTGCTGGCGCTGCTGATCGCGGTGCCGCTGGCCATCGGCCTGGCCATCTTCCTTACCGAGCTGGCGCCGCGCTGGCTGGCGGCGCCCATCTCCTTCGGCACGGAGTTGCTGGCGGCCATCCCCAGCGTGGTGTACGGGCTGTGGGGGATCTTCGTCCTGGTTCCCTTTCTGCGCACCTGGGTGCAGACGCCGCTGGCGGATTCCATCGGCGACAAGGTGGGGCTTTTCCGCGGGCCGGCGTACGGCAGCAGCATCCTGGCCGGCGGGGTGATCCTGGCCATCATGATCGTCCCCTTCATCTCCGCGGTGAGCCGCGAAGTGCTGGCCGCCGTCCCCGTGACGCAGCGGGAGGGCGCGCTTGCCCTTGGCGCGACGCGGTGGGAGATGACGTGGCAGGTGGTGCTTCCCTACGCCTTTCCGGGAATCATCGGCGCCACGATCCTGGGGCTGGGGCGGGCGCTGGGGGAGACGATGGCGATCACCATGGTGATCGGGAACCGCGCCGAGGTGGCGACCTCGCTCTTTGCGCCCGGCGCCACGATGGCCAGCGTGCTGGCCAACGAGTTCAACGAGGCGTCGGCCGACCTGCACCTGGCGGCGCTGATGGAGATCGGGCTGCTGCTGTTCGGCATCACCATCCTGGTGAACACCGTCGCGCGCCTGCTGGTGTGGCGCGTGGGGCTGCGGGCGGGACGATGAGCGAGCACTCCATGGGCTCGCGCACCCAGGCCACGTCGTTGGGCGCGCTGAGCTTTCGCGACCGGCGCCGGCGCGTGGTGAGCCACGTGATGATCTACGGCACCGGCGTGGCGGCGGCGCTGACGGTGCTGCCGCTGCTGCTGATCTTTTTCCACCTGCTGCGCGCGGGGCTGGGCTCGCTGAACCCCGACTTCTTTACCAACGTTCCCGCGCCCGTGGGCGAAACGGGGGGCGGGGTGGGGAACGGCGTGCTGGGCACCTTTATCCTGGTGGCGCTGGCCGGGGCGATGGGGCTGCCGGTGGCCATCGGCGCGGGGATCTACCTGGCCGAGGCGGAGGGCGGCAAGCTGGCGACGGCCATCCGCTTTATCACCGACGTGATGAACGGCATCCCCTCCATCGTCATCGGCATCTTTGTCTGGGCGTGGATCGTGGTGTCCATCGGCTTCAGCGCGTTCGCGGGCGGGGTGGCGCTGGCCATCATGCTCATCCCCATGGTGACGCGAACCACGGAAGAGATGGTGCGCCTGGTGCCGCGCGAGCTGAAGGAAGGTGCGCTGGCGCTGGGCTTTACCCGCTGGCGGACGACGCTGGGCGTCGTCCTTCCCGCGGCGCGCAGCGGCATTCTGACCGGCGTCCTCGTCGCCCTGGCGCGCATCGCGGGGGAGACGGCGCCGCTGCTGTTCACGGCGTTCGGCAACCCGTTCTGGTCCAGCGACCTGGGCAAGCCGATCGCCGCGCTTCCCGTGCAGATCTTCAACTACGCGATCAGCCCGTACGAGGAGCAGCACCGGCAGGCGTGGGCCGCGTCGCTGCTGCTGATCGCGCTGGTGCTGGCCGTGAACCTGACCGCCCGCTTCCTCATCCGCAGTCCCTACAGGAACCGGTGATGCAGACCTATTCCCAGGCGCCGCAGCCCGGCGCTCCCGTGAACCCGCAGGGTGCCCCGATGCCGCAGCAGACCCCGGCGACACCGGCTCCGGCGGCGCAGTCCGCACCGGCCGCGCCCGCCCCGCCGCAGATCGCCATCCAGGCCGACGACTTTTCGTTCTGGTACGGGACGACGCGCGCGCTCAACGACATCACCCTGCAGATCCCCGAAAAGCGGGTAACGGCGTTCATCGGGCCGTCGGGGTGCGGAAAAAGCACCTTTCTGCGGTCCATCAACCGCATGAACGACCTGATCCCCGGCACCCGCCACGACGGCGACATCCGCCTCCGCGGAGACTCCGTCTACCGCGCCGGGCTGGACGTGGTGCAGCTTCGCAAGCGGGTGGGGATGGTGTTCCAGAAGAGCAACCCCTTCCCCAAGAGCATCTACGAGAACGTGGCGTACGGCGCGCGCGTGAACGGCCTGGCCCGCGGGCGGCGCGACCTGGACGACCTGGTAGAGCGGTCGCTGCGGCAGGCGGCGCTGTGGGACGAGGTGAGCGACCGGCTGGACCGCAGCGCGCTGGGGCTTTCGGGCGGGCAGCAGCAGCGGCTGTGCATCGCGCGCGCGCTGGCGGTGCAGCCTGAGGTGCTGCTGATGGACGAGCCCGCCAGCGCGCTGGACCCCATCGCCACGCAGAAGATCGAGGAGCTGATCTACGAGCTGAAGGACGAGTACACCATCGTGATCGTGACGCACAACATGCAGCAGGCGGCGCGCGTAAGCGACCACACCGCCTTCTTTTACCTGGGGCAGCTGGTGGAGATGGGACGCACCGACGAGATCTTTACCAACCCGCGCGAGGAGCGCACGGAAAGCTACATCACCGGGAGGTTTGGATGACGCCCGCCGCCGGAATGCGCCACTTTCACGAGGAGCTGGCGCGGCTCAAGACGCAGCTGCTGGAGATGTCGGGGCTGGCCGAGGAGCTGGTGGACCAGGCCATGCGCGCGCTGCGCGGCCGCGACGCCGAGATGGCCAGGGAGGTGGTGCGCCGCGACAACGACCTGGACGCCATGGAGATCGTCGTCGACGACATGTGCATCCACCTGCTGGCGCTGCAGCAGCCCATGGCGCGCGACCTTCGCCTGATCACCATGGCGATGAAGATCAGCAACGACCTGGAGCGGGTGGGCGACCACGCGGTGAACATCGCCGAGGCGGTGAGCCACCTGGCCGAGGCACCGGTGTACCTGGAGTTTCCGGAGATCGAGGAGATGGGGCGGCTGGCGACGGAGATGCTGTCGGACGCGCTGGACACCTTCGTTCGCGCGGACGCGGACGCGGCGCGCGAGGTGTGCCGCCGCGACGACCGCGTCGACAGCCTGCACGAGTCGCTGTTCCGCATCCTGCTGACGCACATGATGGAGGACCCGCGGCGCATCGGCGCGTCGATGTCGCTTTTCCTGGTGAGCCGCAACCTGGAGCGCATCGCCGACCTGGCGACCAACATCGCCGAGGACGTGGTGTTCCTGGTGGAGGGCCGCAACATCAAGCACGGCGCCCGCGACCTGGCCGAGGAGGCCCGCGCCAGCTGACACCGCGGGCGGAAACCCCGCGGTCGTATCGTAGAGGGCGGCTCCCGCGTGCGGGGAGCCGCCCTCCGTGCTTTCCCCCTGCCGCCGGCGTCATGCGCAACGCTCGCGGCAAGGTACCGTATGCTTAGACCAAATCCGGTAAAACACCTCACCTCAAGTGGGCTACAGGAAACAGAGGTCAGGGTACAGAGGAACAGAGAACAGCCAGAGGAACAGAGGAGGAATGCGGATCACCTCTGTTCCTCTGGCGGTTCCCGGTTCCTCTGTACCTTCCGATGTTGTTTTTCCGGATTCGGTACTATCACTATACCGGATCCTCCCGATGCACTCCCAACGGCATTCTCATGCAGAGGAAGCGGAGGAAGCAGAGAAGGCGGGGATTCCCGGTCATCTCTCCGCTTCCTTCGCCCACAGGTCTTGAGCGTTGACCGCTCCGGCTTCGTCTGCTTTGTAAGTCGCTCTGAAAGTGTGCATCGAAAAAGTGTAACCGATGCATTGCGCTGTTGCTCCGCGGCTTGGCCGAGCGGGGAACGGGGGCCGGCTTTGGTGCGTCGTTATCGTCTGCCGCAGCAACGTGATAG
This sequence comes from Longimicrobium sp., assembly GCF_048594345.1. Lineage (GTDB taxonomy): Bacteria > Gemmatimonadota > Gemmatimonadetes > Longimicrobiales > Longimicrobiaceae > Longimicrobium. Next base: position 46,003 of record NZ_JBMDXM010000089.1, on the reverse strand, counting down.
CGTGATGCCGACGTTGGCCTGGGCCGGTGGGCATTGGCTTGCACTTAAGCGGCGCGACGCCGCCTCCGCTCATATGGCCGGAGACCGACCGGCGCCGCTTTATCCGGATGGCAAACCTTCGCGGAAGCGAGCCCCCATGCAAGCAGCGCAGTTCTACCTGGTGTGCACCCTCAGCCCGGGCCTGGTGATCCAGGCCGGCGCGTCCGACGGGCTGCCGCCCACCCTTCAGCCGCAGGACTTCAGCAATCCGCTGCAGCTGTGGGTGATGCAGGCGCAGGTTTCGGGAGGATCCCAGGGGGTGGCGCTGGTGAACCCGGCCACGGGAAACTCGGCAACGTACCAGGGGCCGTTCGAAAGCCTGATCATGCAGCCGTACTCGCCCGGCTCGGGCGACTCCGACGCGTTCCTCCTTTTCCTGGGCGACGCCGCGGGGGATCTGCGCATCGCGCTGGCCAAGAACGCGACCTTCTCGTGGAACGACTACGGCGGCAACTTTCAGGTTGGCGACCCGATCTACCTGTGGAACGACGCCCTGGGCAACTCCGTCTGGACACTGCAGCTGGCGGGGGTGTCCAGTGACAAGGTGGCCATCCCCTCCATCGTGGGTGAGGCGGCCGCGGTGAGCTGAGGCCGGGCCAGCGAACGCACGCGGCGCCGCGGGGACCGGTGATCCTCGCGGCGCCGCTCGTTCTGATCGACTGCATCGCAGCGTTCGCGGAGATGCACTGTTCTCCCCGCGAACGCTCGTTTTGATGGCGGGCCGCCGTCCCGCCGCGCGCGACGTCCGTTCGGTGGACGGTGCAGGCCCGGCGGCTGTCGTGGCGGCGCGGCCTTTTCCGGCGTTGCGCGGAACGGGGGCGCGGGCCTAACTTGACGGTCTTTCCCGGCCCGCGCGGCCGGCTTACGCCGCAGCAAAACCAACGCACGCAACCAATGAAGATCGCAGTCGTGGGCACGGGCTACGTGGGCCTGGTAGCCGGGGCCTGCCTGGCGGAAACCGGCAACGACGTCATCTGCGCCGACATCGACCAGGGCAAGATCAGCCGCCTGCACGCGGGCGAGATCCCCATCTACGAGCCGGGGCTGGAGCCCATGGTGGAGCGCAACCTGCGCGAGGGCCGGCTTACGTTTACCACCGACGTGGCCGCCGCGGCCGCCGAGGCCGAGGTCATCTTCATCGCCGTGGGCACGCCCCCGGGCGAGGACGGCTCCGCGGACCTCAAGCACGTGCTGGCCGTGGCCGAAACCATCGGCAAGAGCATGCCGGACGACGGGCCGGAGAAGATCGTCATCACCAAGAGCACGGTGCCCGTGGGCACGGCGGCCAAGGTGAAGGACGCCATCCGCCGCCACACGTCGCGCGCCTTTCACGTGTGCTCCAACCCGGAGTTTCTCAAGGAAGGCGCGGCGCTGCAGGACTTCATGAAGCCCGACCGCGTGGTGGTGGGCGTGGAGAGCGAGCACGCGCGCCAGCGGCTGGGGGAGCTGTACGCCCCGTTCGTGCGCACGGGCAACCCCATTCTGTTCATGGACATCTCCAGCGCCGAGATCACCAAGTACGCGGCCAACGCCATGCTGGCCACCCGCATCAGCTTCATGAACACCATCGCGCAGCTGTGCGAGGCGGTGGGGGCCGACGTGGGGCTGGTGCGCCAGGGGATCGGCACGGACGAGCGGATCGGGCCCGGGTTCCTGTTCGCGGGGATCGGCTACGGCGGCAGCTGCTTTCCCAAGGACGTCAAGGCGCTGGTGCACACGCTGCAGGCCACGGGCGTGGACGCGGCGATCCTGGAAGGCGTGGAGAAGGTGAACGCCGACCAGAAGAAGGTGCTGCTGCGCCGTGCGGTGGAGCGCTTTGGCGACGACCTGTCGGGGCGCACCTTTGCCGTCTGGGGCCTTTCCTTCAAGCCCGAAACCGACGACATGCGCGAGGCGCCGTCGCTGGAGGTGGTGCGCGGGCTGGTGAAGCGCGGCGCCAGGGTGCGCGCGCACGACCCCGAGGCCCGCGACGAGGCGGCGCACTACTTTGCCGACCTGCTGGCGGAGGGGGCGCTGCAGCTGTGCGAGCACAACTACGACTGCCTGGAGGGCTCGGACGCGCTGCTCATCCTGACCGAGTGGCTGGCGTACCGCAACCCGGACTTCGACCGCATCCGCGAGTCGCTGGCGGAGCCGGTGATCCTGGACGGGCGCAACCTGTGGGATCCGGCTCGCATGGCCGGGCTGGGCTTCGAGTACACGTCCATCGGCCGCACCCCCGCCGCCGCCCCGGCCGAAGCGGGCGCCGCGGCGGACTGAGGGGGGCGGGCCCTCTCCCCCGCCAGGCCTTTTGCTCGTTCCTCGCAACGGCTGGCGACCCCTCCCCCAACTTCGGGGGAGGGGTTGCTGTGTCGGAAGGTGTGGTGCGTTGCGGACAGGGCGGCGGGCTACCAGCCTGGGCTGGTGGCGGCGCCGCGCTTCGGACGGGCCCTCTCCCCCGCCAGTCCTTTTGCTCGTTCCTCGCAACGGCTGGCGACCGCTCCCCCAACTTCGGGGGAGGGGTTGTTGTGTCGGAAGGTGTGGTGCGATGCGGACGGGGCGGCGGGTTACCAGCCTGGGCTGGTGGCGGGCGGCGCGCTTCGGACGGGCCCTCTCCCCCGCCAGGCCTTTTGCTCGTTCCTCGCGACGGGTGGCGACCCCTCCCCCAACTTCGGGGGAGGGGTTGTTGTGGCGGGCAGGTGGGGTGCGATGCGGACCGGGGCGGCGGGTTACCAGCCTGGGCTGGTGGCGGGCGGCGCGCTTCGGACGGACCCTCTCCCCCGCCAGGCTTTTTGCTCGTTCCTCGCAACGGCTGGCGACCCCTCCCCCAACTTCGGGGGAGGGGTGATGAGAGGGCGGCACGTTTTCCCGGACCTTTGGGTGCGGTCCGGCGGCAGCGGCTTCACGGCGCAGGAAAAACCAGGGACGCAAGGGAACTCGAGCCGTTCCCTTGCGTCTCTTCGTTCACATACCGCCCTCGGCGTGATCCGCGATTCGCCTGTTACAGCGGAGGTGGGCGGAGCGCGGTGCTACGTTGCGGGGGGCGGAGGGCGGGGGTAAGTTGGGCGGATTGATCCGGGGGGCAAATCCCCCGGCGCGCCGGCCTGTTCGCGCTCCAACGCCGCTTTACCCCAACGCCAGACGAATGCGTGTCCTGATCACCGGCGCCGCCGGATTTCTTGGTTCCCACCTGTGCGACCGCTTTCTCGCCGAGGGGCACCAGGTGGTGGGGATGGACAACTTCATCACCGGCCATCCGGACAACATCGCCCACCTGATCGGGCACGAGGGCTTTCGCTTCGTCCAGCACGACGTTACCGACTACATGTACGTCGAGGGGCCGCTGGACGGCGTGCTGCACTTTGCCAGCCCCGCCAGCCCCGTGGACTACCTGGAGCAGCCGATCCCCACCCTCAAGGTGGGCTCGCTGGGGACGCACAAGGCGCTGGGGCTGGCCAAGGCCAAGGGAGCGCGCCTGCTGCTGGCCAGCACCTCGGAGGTGTACGGCGACCCGCAGGTGCATCCGCAGCCGGAAACGTACTGGGGCCACGTGAACCCGGTGGGCCCCCGCGGCGTGTACGACGAGGCCAAGCGCTTTGCCGAGGCCATCACCATGGCGTACCACCGCTTTCACGGGGTGGAAACGCGCATCGTGCGCATCTTCAACACCTACGGGCCGCGAATGCGTCCGGGCGACGGGCGGGTGGTGAGCAACTTCATTGTGCAGGCGCTGCGTGGGGAGCCGATCTCCATCTACGGCGACGGCAGCCAGACCCGCAGCTTCTGCTACGTAAGCGACCTGGTGGACGGCATCTATCGCCTGTTCAACTCCGACCGCGTGGACCCCACCAACATCGGCAACCCGGTGGAGTTCACGGTGCGCGAGCTGGCGGAGCTGGTGCTGCGGATGACAGGGAGCCAGTCGGAGATCGCGGCACTGCCGCTGCCGCAGGACGATCCCAAGGTGCGCCAGCCGGACATCACCGTCGCCCGCTCGGTGCTGGGATGGGAGCCCCAGGTGCCGCTGGAGGAGGGGCTGCGCCGGACCATCCCGTACTTTGAGCAGATGCTGCGCGACCCGCGGCAGTCGGCCCGCACGCTGTGAGGCGCGCGTGAACGTGATGGTGACGGGCGGCGCCGGCTTCATTGGCGGGCACCTGTGCCGACGGCTGCTGGAGCGCGGCGACGCGGTGTGGGCGGTGGACAACTTTGACCCCTTTTACGATCCCGCGCTCAAGCGCGAGACGGTGCGCGAGCTGTCCGCGTTTCCGCAGTTCCGGCTGGTGGAGGCGGACGCCTGCGACCCCGGCGCCACGCAGGCGGCGCTGGCCGCGGCGGGCTGCGAGCGCCTGGACGCCATCGTGCACCTGGCGGCGCGGGCGGGGGTGCGGCCTTCCATCCAGGAGCCGCTGAGGTACGCGCGGGTGAACGTGGAGGGGACGGCCGCGGTGCTGGAGCTTTCGCGGGCGATGCGCAACGTGCCGGTGGTGTTCGGCTCAAGCAGCAGCGTGTACGGCAACTCGGCCCCGGTCCCGTTTCGCGAGGACGACCCGGTGGCGGAGCCGATCTCGCCGTACGCGGCTACCAAGCGCGCGGGCGAGCTGTTCTGCCACGCGCACCACGCGCTCTACGGCACCAGCATCGTCTGCCTGCGCTTCTTCACCGTCTACGGACCTCGGCAGCGGCCCGACCTGGCGATCCACAAGTTCGCCCGGCTGATGGCGGAGGGGCGGCCGATCCCCTTTTTTGGCGACGGTTCCGCGCAGCGCGACTACACCTACGTGGACGACATCGTCCAGGGGGTGGAGGGGGCGATCGACTACGCGCACCGCACGCCGGCCGCGTTCGAGATCGTGAACCTGGGGGAAAGCGACACCACGGCGCTGTCGCGGCTGGTGGAGCTGCTGGGCGCGGCGATGGGGGTGGAGCCGGTGCTGGACCGCCAGCCGGCGCAGCCGGGGGACGTGGACCGCACCTGCGCGGACGTGAGCAAGGCGCGCCGGCTGCTGGGGTACGCCCCCCGCACGCGGGTGGAGGAGGGCATTCCGCGCTTCGTGGAGTGGTTCCGGTCCGCCAGCCGCTGACGCACGTGCGCCTCCCCCCGCCGTCCCGCGGCCCCCGGACGAACGGTCCGGGCGCGCACCCGCGCCGCACGCACGCGACGCGGGGCATGCGTGCCTGCGCGCGCTCCCCGCATCATGCCCGTGCGCGGCAAGGGCTCGCGCGGGGCCGGACCTTCGCGGGCCCGCGGACGTCCGGCCCGATTCACCACCGCGCCAGGAGCCGCGACATCCGGATGGAAATCGACACGGTGGCGCGGGCGGCGTGGGGGTGAGCGTGCGTCGCGCCCGCCAGCCCGAGGGTCTGCAGCCCCCGCCCTCCGCACCCGTGCCGGCCGGGGCCGCGGCGGACCCGGCGCGCGTGGAGGTGGCGTTCGTGGGGAGTGTGGTCCCCACGGAGCTGGCGTGGACCACGCGCGCCTTTTCCCCCGCGGGGAACCGCTTTCAGCTGGGGCTGCTGGAGTTTCTTTCCCGCGGCGCGGGGATGGACGTGCACCCTTTCATTACCCTGCCCCAGGCCGCCTGGCCGCGCGACCCGTCCGTGCTGGTGCGCGGAGGCCGCGTGCCGCTGGAGGGGGTCGCGGCGCAGGCGCGGCTGGTGCCGTACCTGAACCTGCGCGGCCCCAAGGAAGCCACGGTCGCGGCCTCGCTGTTCGCGCACCTGGGCCGCTGGGCGCGGGGCTGGTCGGCCACGGCGCCGCGGGCGCTGCTGGTCTACAATGTCTTTTCTCCCCTGGCGCTGCCGGTGCTGGCCGTCGCGCGGGCGTGGGGGGTGCCGGCCGTGGCCATCGTCGCCGACCTGCCGTTCGGCTACCGGCTGCGCGGGGTGCGGGGGATGCTGGAGCGGCTGGACGTGCGCGCGCAGCTGGCGGTGCTCCGCCGCTTTGACGGGCTGGTGGTGCTTACCCCGCACGTGGCGCGGGAGTACGCGCCCGGCGTGCCCTGGATCCGGATGGAAGGCGGCATTCACCCGGCGGACGCGGGCGAGCCGCTGGCGTCCGGGGCCGGCACGCACGGGGAGCGCGCGGTGATGTACTCCGGGATGCTGAACGAGATGAACGGCATTCCCCTGCTGCTGGACGCGTTTGCGCGGCTGCGGGGGCCGGAGTGGCGGCTGTGGATTTACGGCGGCGGCCCGCTGGAGCGCACGGTGCGGGCGGCGGCGGCGCGCGACGAGCGCATTCTCTTTCGTCCCTGGGAGCAGGTGCCGGCGGAGGAGATGCGGCTGCGGCAGCGCGACGCGGCGGTGCTGGTGAACCCCCGCCCGTCGTCGCACCGGGCCAACCGCTACAGCTTTCCCAGCAAGCTGCTGGATTACCTGGTGAGCGGCACCCCCGTGGCCAGTACCGCGCCGCCGGGAATCCCCGCCGAGTACCATCCGCACCTGGAGCTGGCGCTGGACGAAACGCCCGACGGACTGGCGGACGCCATCCGCCGCGCGGCGGGGCACACGGACGCGGAGCGGATGGCGCGCGGCGTCCGCGCGCGGGAGTTCGTGCTGGGGGACAAGACGTGGGACCGGCAGGCGGTGCGCATCGGCGAGTTCGTGCGCTCCGTGGCCCGGCCGCGGCGGGCGGGGTAGCCGCGGGTCTGGCACCCGGTTCGCGGGCGTGCCGTTCGCCTCGACCGTGGAGGTTGCGGATGGTTTTCGGGATCGCGCATCAGGTGGTGCGATCGACACGCCCGGGTCCGCTTCCGCAGACCATCCACCGATCCGCATCCCTCTTCAAAAAAATGCGGATGGCCCCCTGCCGCATTCCATCTCCTTCGCGTTCCCGACACCCCACGCCGGCTCGTGCCTCGTCGACCGCCGCCCTGCCTCCCCTCGGGATGGATGAGCCTGATGGTGAGCTCTGGGAAGCGGCACGAGAAAACTCTGTTGACTCTGTTAACTCTGTGTGAGGCCCATTCTTTTCCGTTCCGGACCTCCGAACGCAGAGGCATCGGCACGAGAAAACTCCGTTGACTCCGTTGACTCCGTGTGAGGCCCATTCTTTTCCAGAATCCAGCATGAGCCATGGCCCGCGCGAGCACGGAAGCGCCGCGGAGCCCCTGGCGGCGCGGCTGCGTTTTCGCGTGGCGCCGGACTATCCCGGCTTCGACCGCACCCGGATGCTGTCGCTGGCGGTGGGCAACACCGGCAAGGTGTACGCGTTCGCGGAGGAGGACTGCCGCGAATGGTACCGCCGCTTTGTGGACGAAGTGCTTGCCGCCGTGGCCGAGCGCCGCTACCTCCCCGTCTACCGCATGGCCGACGGGGAGTATTCGTTTGTCCTGGGCCCCGCCGAAGAGCAGCTGCCCCTGCGCCGGCTGCGTCCGCGGCAGCTGGCCAGGCGCGTGCTGAACCGGGTGCTGGGGCGGCGCGGCGGCCATCGCAGCGGGTCGCACGGGTACGGGTGGGAGGTCTACACCCCCCGCGAGCGGCGCGCGCTGCTGGATGCCTACGCGGCGGACCTGCGCCTTGTGGCTGATCGCGGGTACCTGGCGCTGGCGATGGGGGACAGCGGGCTTTCCGACCCCTGGATGCCCGGGATCCTGGACTGGCTTGACGCGCGCGGCGTTCGCCTGCATGCGGGCAACTACCAGCACATGTACGCCGTGTACGCGCTGATGAACGGGCCCGACCGCGAGCGCCTGCTGCGCGGCCGGCGGGTGCTGGTGGTGAACCATGCCGACGCGGCGCGGCAGGCGGCGATCGGCGATGCGCTGGCTACGGCCGGGGCTGTGGGCGCGCGGTTCATCTCCATCTCCCGCGAGAAGGCGATGCTGGAGCGGCTGGACCCGCGTGCGCTGCGCGATCCCGTGGACCTGGTGCTGGTAGGCGCCGGCGTGGGCGCGGCCAACGTGCTGCGGCAGCTGGAGCCGCTGGGCGTGCCCGCGCTGGACGTGGGGTTCGCCCTGGACATCATGGCCCAGCCCGAGCTTCGCTGGCGCCGGCCGTTCTGCGTGCCGGACGACGAGTTCGACCCCGCGCGGGTGGAGTTCCTGTCCCCCGAAAAGCTGGCGCTGCTTGGGGCGCGGCGTCGCCGAGGTGATGATGCTCATCCCCGGGATCAGTCATCCTGAGGAAGGCGCCGCGCTGCATTCTGCTTGTACGAAGGACTCTAGCGGCGACCGATGGACCTTGCCGGCAGAGTCGAGGGGCTGGATGTTCGGCGTTGAGCGTGCCCCTCGCAAGCGGAGGGAAGGTCCTTCGGTCGCGCGCATGTCTTTGTGTGATTCCGGATTACACGCGGTGCGCTCCCCCAGGATGACATCACTCGCTTTTGTTGTCCGAGGTTGGGCACGCCCCTGGAGGCGCGGAGACACGGAAGAGCGCGGGTCAACGCTTCGCTCCGCGTCTTCGTGAGCCCTTCGTTTGCACGGCTCGTACGGCGGTTCTAGCTTTCGGGGCCATGCGCGGCGCGGAAATCCACGTCTCCCGCATCCCACGCCCCTCATCCACCACGTGAACCTCCCTCCCGGGCCGCACGCTCGCTCTCTTCACCGGATCGCTCCGCGCGCTTCGGTAAATCGTCGTATCCATCAACCCCCTATGAAGGCGCGTGGCTGAGACGCTGCGGGTGGCGCGGACGCCCAGCCGCCGCCGTGGGGCGATGGTGATGCTGGCGGGCGGGTACCTGGCGCTGGGGCTTACGGTGGTGCAGGGGCTGCTGCTGGTGCCGCTGTACCTGCGCTACCTGGGACCGGGGATGTACGGCGCGTGGCTGGCCTCCGGCGACGTGCTGGGATGGCTGTCGCTGCTGCACATGGGGATCACGAGCGTGGTGACGCAGCGCATGGCGGCCGCCCACGCACGCGGCGAGCGCGGCGCGCTGGGCGAGTACTACGCAACCGGCGTCGCCGTGCAGGCGGTGCTGATGGCGGTGCTGGTAGGGTTGGGGTTCGCCGTCGCCCCGTTGATCCCCGGCTGGCTGGGCATTCACGGCGACCCGGCGCGGACGCTGTCGCGGTGTTTTGCCGTCGCGGCGGCGGCCACGGGCGCCGGATACATGGCGGCGGTGGCGGGGAGCCTGCCGCTCGCGGTGCAGCGGATGACGTTCAACGCGGCGGCCACCCTGGGATCCGCCGTCGCGGGGCTGGTCACCACCCTCTGGCTGCTCCTTTCCGGCGCCGGGCTGTGGGCGCTGGTGTGGGGACTGGTGGCTCGCAACGGCCTGCTGCTGCTGGCGGTGTCGGTGGACGCGTGGAGGGTGCTGCGGCGCGAGGGAACGCGCATGCGGGTGCGCGTGCCGGTGCTGCGCGAGCTGGGGGGGCTGGGCCGCTCGACGCTGCTGTCGATGCTGGGGAGCACCGCGGTGGCGCGCTGCGACGCGCTGCTGGTGGCGGTGGTCTTTCGCCCGGAGGCCGCCACGGTGTACGTGCTGACGCGGCGCGCGGCGGAGATCCTTTCCATGTTCCTGGCGCGGGTGGGCGGGGCGGTGTACCCCGGCTTTGCGCACCTGGTGGGGAGCGGCAACCTGCCGCGGGCGCGCCAGGTGCTGGGCCAGGTGGACCGCGGCTACCTGGCGGTGGGAACGCTGGCGCTGGCGCTGTACATGGCCCTCAACCGCACCTTCATGGACATGTGGGTGGGGCCGGCGCAGTACGGCGGCCATCTTGTCACGGTGCTGCTGGGGCTGAACGTGCTGCTGGTGGGCCGCGCCAGCCTGGCGACGTACCTGCTGGGGAGCGCGGGAGAGATTCGCCGCGGCGCGTACCTGATCTTTGCCGAGGCGCTGGTGCGGATCGCGGCCACGCTGGCGCTGCTGCTGGCCTTTGGCATTCCCGGGGTGCCGGTCGCGGGGATCGCCACCACGGCGGTGTCGGCGCACCTGGCGCTGCGGTGGCTGCACCGCCGGCTGGGCGCGGAGGGCGGGACGCAGGGCTGGCGGGTGGATACCGGATGGGCGGCGTACGTCCTCCTCCTTGCCGGCGGCGCGCTGGCGGGGGCGGAGCGCTGGGGACGCACCTGGCCGCAGTTCGTGGCGTGGGCGACGCTGCTGGGCGTGTGCGGCGTGGGGGTGCTGGTGGCGCTGGACCCGGCGGTGCGCGCCTTCGCCCGCGGCCGCTGGGGCGCGATCCGCGCGGTGCGCCAGGCGCGGGAGAGCGCCCCGTGAGCGGCGGCGTCGCGGCGGCGGCCAGCGGGATGCGGGTGCTGCTGGCCGTCTTTCAGTGGAACCGCGCCGGCGGGCTGGAGGCGGTGACGTGGGAGGTTGCGCGCAGCCTGCGGGCGATGGGCGCCGCGGTGGATGTGTGGAGCGTGCGCCAGGACGGCGAGGTGGAGGTGGGTGGCATCGCCGCGCGGGGGCTGGCGCCGCCGCGTGGACGGCTGGCGCGCTCGCTGGACGGGCGGGTGCTGTGGCGGCGACGGCTGGCGGCGGAGGTGCGGCGGCAGGCCGGCCGCTTCGACCTGATCATCGCCGGGCATCCCTGGCTCCTCCCGTCCATCCTCGCCGGGGTGGAGGGCCGCGCGCCGCGTCCGCGCTGCTGGGCGTGGGCGTACGGGGTCGACGTCTGGGGGCAGCCGGGCCAGCGACTGGCGCCGCACCTGGCCCGCGCGGACCGGGTGATCGCCATCAGCCGCTTTACCCGCGACCAGGTGGCGCCCTTTGTCGCGCCGGAGCGGCTGGCGCTGGTGCCGCCGTCGGTGGACGTCGGCCTCTACACCCCCGGCCCCGCGCCCGCCGGCGCCGACCTGCTGATCGTGGGCCGGCTGGTTCCGGGGGAGGGATACAAGGGGCACGAGATCCTGTTTCGGGCCCTCCATCCGCTGGGCGAGCGCCTGGGCCGGCCGGCGACGCTGCGGGTGGTGGGCGATGGCGCCGCGCGCGGGGAGCTGGAGGCCCGGGCGGCGGCGCTGGGCGTGGCGGACCGGGTGGAGTTCGCGGGGCGGTTGCCCGAAGCGCAGCTGGTGGAGGCGTACCGGGGATGCGGGGTGTTCGCCATGCCCAGCCGGGTGGAGCGGCGGCCGCGCGGGCTGTGGACGGGCGAGGGGTTCGGGATCGTCTACGTGGAGGCGCAGGCGTGTGGCCGCCCGGTGATCGTCAGCCGCGACGGCGGCGCCCCCGATGCGGTGCGCCCCGGCGAAACGGGCCTGCTGGTGGATCCGCGCGACCCCCTCGCCGTCGCCGCCGCGGCCGCGGAGCTGCTGTCGGATCCGGGCAGGGCGGGGGCGATGGGCCGCGCCGGGCGGGCGTGGGTGGAAGCGAACTTCTCCCTCGACCGCTTCCGCGAGCACCTTGCCGATCTGGTAAGCGGCGGCTGATCACGCAATCCGGAGAACCATCTGTCACGCCGGAGATTCAGACATCCCACTCCTTCCTCTGTATCTCCGGCTTTCTCTGTTCCTCTGTACCCCATCCTCTGTTCCATCCCTTCCGTACACCTGAGGGCCGGGCCCCCGGGCAACGTCCGGGAACACCACGTGACGGAAAGAACCTTCCGCTCCGGATAAAGATTCTTCGGTCGGCGCCAGACCTTCCGCCGAGAGGAGAGCGTTGCGCGGCGCCTCCCTCAGAATGACAGCTTGGTCTGGTTTGGTATAAAGAAAAGACGCGGATGAGGTCATCATCCGCGTCTCGTTCCTCCACCGCGTGAACGGCCGTCGATCAGTCCGCGCGGCGGCCCAGGCGCGGGGCGGTGGCGGTAAAGCCCAGGCGCAGCTGGTGGTTGCGCGCGCGGATGCCCTCCTTGCGCTCGCGGAAGTTGAGGGCGTCGTTCTGAAAGAAGATGTTCCAGCGGTGCTCCAGCGCGTACTCGGCGTCCATCCGGATGCCGCCCACCGCCCACGCCGCGCGCGCCCCGCCAAACAGGCTTACGTCGTACGCCAGGTACCTGTTGAATCCGCCGGGCTGGTCGTAGTAGGCGTCCTGCGCCCAGCGCACGCGCTGCAGAAAGAGCCCCGCCCGCCCGCGCCCCCGCAGCCAGTCCGCCGCCACCCACTGGCCGGATCCGCCGGGGCCCACCGGCGACCCCAGCACCTGCCCCTCGTGGGTGTATCCCTGCGGCACCTGGCTGCTGGCGTACCAGCTGCCGTTCTCCCGCCAGGCGTACGTGGGGCTTTCCTCCAGGTAGGTGTGCTCCGCCTGCAGCCGGAAGTCGCCCGCCCCGGCCGGGCGCAGCCACTGCAGGCCCAGCGTGAAGCCCTGGCTGTGCTCCGGCAGCTCCAGCAGGTCGCGGACGTTGATCGGCAGGCGGGTGCGCGCCCACTCGGCGTACACCTCCATCCCCGCCTCCGGCATCACCAGGCGGCCGAAGAAGGAAGTGATCTGCTCGGACGGATCGGAATAGATGGCGCCGATCTGGTCCCAGCGCGTGAACACCAGCGCCCCGCCCGCCAGCGCGTCCGCCGCCCCGTCCGCCGGCGCGTAGACGCTGCGCGCCACCCCCAGCGACAGCGCGCGCGAGGGCGATACCACCACCGCCGCGCCGCTGAACGTCCGCCATCCCCGCTCGCCGCCGTGTTCCGGCGCGTAGAAGCGCGAGTCGCGCAGCGCCCCGGCCACCCAGCGCGCCTCCACGCCGCCAAGCGGCGTGCGCAGCGGGCGCGCCGTGCGCACGAACAGGTGCCCGAACCCCGCGGCCTGGTTGCTCAGCACCAGCGCGCCGCGGATCCCCGGCCCCCACCACTGGTTCTCCGTCGCAGCGCCGAACGCCACCGCGCCGGCATCCACCGTGAGCGACGACTGCCCGGCGCGAATGCCGGAGAGCGCGTCGCCGCCCATGCGGAAGGGAAGGTCGATGGAGTGCTCGTCGAGCTGCCAGTCCGGGTAGTAGGTCCCCGTCTGGCGCCACTCCGGCGGCAGCAGCGTGTCGAAGGCGGCGTTGGAGGCGTAGACCAGCTCCGGCGCCGCGATCAGCCGCACCGGCCCCATCCGCACGTCTACCCCCGCCATCACCAGCGCCCCCGTCCCCTTGCCCGCCCACAGCGCGCCGTCCAGGAACGAGGAGGGAAGCCGGGAGTTCCACGCCAGCCGCACCTCCGGCGCCAGCACCGAGACCGACAGCCCGCGCCCGGCGGATTCCGTCGACGACGTCCGGCCCAACGACGACGGGCTGCGGAGAAGGAAGCCCGCCGTCGCCGCCTCGCCGCGCAGCTGGGCCGTGCGCGCCGCCTCTTCCTCCGCGCCGCCGATCGTCGGGAGCGCACGGACGCGCGCCGGTGCGTCCGCATGGGCCGTACCGACCGCATCGACCGCGGACGGAGCGGGATCGCCGCCGTCCGCCACGATGCCGGCGGCCTGGGCGCACAGGCGGACGGGCGCGGCAAGAAGCGCCAGCGCGAGCAGCGCCGGCAGGGGACTGCGCAGGGACATGCGGGGCGGGGTGGATGGCGCGACAGGTCGTGGACTGGACACCGTTTGCAGCACATGATAACATCACGGGGCAGCATCGTCCAATGTTCGCCCCGCGTTGTCCCGCACGCAGTGACCCCGATTTCAGAACCGATGCGAATGCGCTTCCGGCCGGTGCCGGCGGCCGCCTGCTGTGCGCTTGCCGCCGTGCTGGCGGTGCCCGTTCTGGCGCAGACCGGCGCCCCCGACCTGCGCGGCGAGGCGGTGGTGGTGGGGAGCGACGCGGAGCACTACCTGCGCGTGCTGCAGGTGGCGGGCGAGGTGCCCCTGTATCCCTGGACCATCCGCGGCTTTTCCCCCGCCGAGGTGGACCGGCTGCTCCCTGCTGAATCCGCCGTCCATCCCTGGCGCGACCGCCTTTCCGCCGCGGACTCGGCGCCGGCCACGTTCCGCGTCCAGGGCGTGCGCCCGCAGGCGGGGCTCGTCTTCAACTCCGCCTTTCCCGAGGGCACCAACGACGGCCCGCTGTGGGCGGGGCGCGGGCTGACGGCGTCCGTCAGCGCGGGCGTGCAGCTGCGCGTGGGCTCCGCCGTTTCGCTGCGCATCGAGCCCATGCTGTTCTGGTCGCAGAACCGGGACTTTCCCCTGCTGACGGACGGGCGGCCGGACTCGCTGCGCTTCATCGACCCCTACTTTCCCAACCAGGTCGACCGCCCCCAGCGCTTTGGCGACGGGTCGTTCGCGCACCTGGATCCGGGGCAGAGCACGCTGCGGGTGGACGCCGCGGGGATCGCGGCGGGCGTTTCCACCGCCAACCAGCAGTGGGGGACCGCCATCGACCAGCCGCTGCTGCTGGGCCCCAACGCCGCGGGCTTTCCGCACGCCTTTCTGGGCACCAGCCGCCCCGTGAACGTAGGCCTGGGCCGCCTGCACGGGCGCGTGGTGTGGGGAAGCCTGGGGCAGTCGGCGTACTCGGACGTGCGCGGCCACGGCAGCCGGCGGCTGATGACCGGCTTTGCCGCCGTGTTCACGCCGGCGCGGATGCGGGGGCTGGAGCTGGGGTTCGGCCGCTTCTTTCACGAAGCGTGGCCGGAGGGCGGGCTGGAGGGAAAGCACCTGCTGCGGCCCGTGGAAACGTTCTTCCGCGAGAGCCTGGAAGGGCGCAACGAGACGGAGAACCAGCTGGCCGCCGCCTTCTTTCGCTGGACGCTCCCTCGCAGCCGCTTCGAGTTCTACGGCGAGTTTCTGCGCGAGGATCACAACTACGACATCGAAGACTTCATCATGGAGCCCGACCGCTCCGCCGGCTACCTGCTGGGCGGGCGGAAGGTGTGGAGCCGCGACGGGGCGCTGCGGACGCTGCGCGTGGAGTGGGTGAACAGCGCGCGGTCGCACCTGAACCAGGGGTCCGGCCAGGCGCTCCCCTACCACCACTTCGCCACCCGCCAGGGGCACACCGTGGGCGGCCAGCTGCTGGGCTCGCCCTCCGCGTACGGCGGCGGGGGGAGCGTGGTGGCGTTCGAGTCGTTCACCCCGCGCGGCCGGTGGAGCGTGGACTGGTCGCGGATGCGCATCTCCCGCCCGCGCCTGACGGTGGGGCCCGGCTCGGACGTGGTGCACTCGCTGGGCGGCGAGGCGGTGTGGTTTCGCGGGCGGATGGACCTGGTGGCCGGGATGCGCGGCAGCCTGGAATTGAACCGCCACTTTACGGACGACGTCTTCAACCTGAACGCCTCCCTGGGCGTGCGCGTGGGGCTGTGATGAAGGGACGGGGGATGACGACGATCCGGGCGCGGTGCGCCTTCTTCCATCGGGGTGAGGAGAAGGGGCGCCGATGATCGACTTTCACAACCACCTGATCCCCGGCGTGGACGACGGGGCGGCGGACGCGGAGCAGGCGGCGGCCGGGCTGGCCACCTTCCGCGAGCAGGGGGTGGATACGGTCGTCGCCACGCCGCACGTTAACGGCTCGCTGACCGGCAACCCCGCCGCGCTGGCGGACCGGCTGGCGGAGATCGACGCCGGCTGGGCGGCGCTGGAGGCGGTGGCGAAGGACAGCGGCGTGGCCGTCCATCGCGGCGCGGAGATCATGCTCGACGTTCCCGCGCTGGACCTGTCCGATCCCCGGCTGCGGCTGGCGGGGACCCGGTCGGTGCTGGTGGAGTTTCCGTTCATGAGCGTGCCGCCCAACGCCATGCAGGCGCTGTTCGAGCTGCAGATGGCGGGGTGGACGCCGGTGCTGGCGCACCCGGAGCGGTACGCCAACGCCGCCCGCGACCTGACGGACGCGGTGGAGTGGCGGCGGATGGGGGCGGCGCTGCAGGTAAACGCCGGATCGCTGCTGGGACGCTACGGAAAACCGGCGTCGGTGCTGGCCTGGGGGCTGGTGGAGCATGGGCTGGCCTCGTATCTTTCCAGCGATTACCACGCCCGGGGAAGGTGCCCCGTCGCCGAGTGCCGCGCCGAGCTGGAGCGGCGCGGCGGCGAGCACCAGGCCCGGCTGCTGATGGAAGAAAACCCGCGGCGCATGCTGGAAGGGGTGCCGCCCCTTCCCGTGCCGCCCCTCAGGGCGCCGCGGCCGTTCTGGAAACGAATCCTGCGCCGGGACGCGTGAGCGCCCCCGCCGCCGGCGCTCCCACTGCATCCATGTCCGACACCCACGCATCGCCGTTCAGCGCCCCCCGCATCGTGCCCAAGCCGTGGGGACGGGAGCTGTGGTACGCGCACGAGGACCGCTACGCCGGCAAGATCATCGAGGTCAACGCCGGCTTTGCGCTCTCGCTGCAGAAGCACGAGCGCAAGCAGGAGACGATGTACCTGCAGAGCGGGCGCCTGGTGTACCACCTGAACGGCACCGACTACGAGATGGCGCCGGGCGACTGCATCACCATCAACCCGGGCGACGTGCACCGCGTGGAAGCGCTGGAGGACGCGGTGATCCTGGAGGTGAGCACGCCCGAGCTGGACGACGTGATCCGGCTGGAAGACCGCTACGGCCGCGCCGGCTCCTGATCCCGCGCAGCCCCGTTTGCCCATGACAACCGCCTGCCAGCGCCCCCACGCCGGAGGCGGTTCGTGCGTCCACCCGCGCCGCCGCGGTGTGCCCGCGGCGGCCTTGCGCCCGTGAGCGGCGGCGCTTCGCCCGTGGCGCTGTCGGCGCAGGCGCTGCGGCTGCGCGCCTGGGCGCTGGGAATGCTGGGCGGCGCCCCCGCCGGCGACGCGCCCGCGGTGGACGCGGACGCGTGGCGGGTGTTTCTGCGCGTGGAGGCGTGCGCCGTGCCCCTGCGCAACGCGCTGCGCGCCGCGGGCGTTCGCGCCGGCGCGGGCGAGGCGGAGCTGGACCAGGCCGCGACCACGGAAAGCCAGCGGGTGCTTTCCGCCCGCTCGCAGGTGTCCGTCATCGACCGGCTGGCGGCCGGCGAAGGGTGGCGGATCGCCGTACTCAAGGGCGGGGTGGCGCTGCAGGCCCCCTCGCCGCTGGACGTGGGCGACCTGGACCTGCTGGTGGACCCCGCCCACGCGCCCGCGCTGCTGGCCGCGCTGCAGGCCGCCGGCTACGCCGCGTACGGCGAAGACCACGCCGAGCCCGGCCCGCGCGACCACCACTACGCGCCCCGGTGGCTGCCCCGCACCGTCCCGGTGGAGGTGCACTTCCGCATCGGCGAGATGGACCCGGGGGTGGATCTGCTGGGCGCGGCCGTTCCGCTGGACGGTACCCGCGCGCTGCTGCGCCTGGCCCCCGCCGACCACCTTCGCCACCTGCTGCTACATACCGTGGCACACCACCCGCACCGCCGCGGCCGCCTGCGCGACCTGCTGCTGATCGCCGGCGCCGTCCGCGCGCTGGGCGAGCCGGCGACGGAGGCCGCGGCGGCCGAGCTGGCGGCGCACCCCTTTGCCGCGCAGCTGGGCGAAACGCTGGCCGCGGCGCGGGAGCTTGCCTCGGGCCGCGCGCCGGCGGACCGGTGGCGGCGCGCCAGCGGGGCGGCGTACGTGGCCGCCGCCAGCAGCTGGGTGGGGCGGCTGGGGCGGGGAAGCCAGGCCGAGTTGAGCACCTGCATCTACGCCGCCATCGGCTGCGCGGAAGACCGCCGCCGGCTGTGGCGGCGCCTGTGGGTCAGGGCGTCCAGCCCCAGCGGCGTTCCCGCGCTGGCCTGGCTGGAGTCGCGCTCCGCCGCCGCCGGTGGCGCGGTGCGCGCTACGGTCCGCGTGGCGCGCTACGCCGCCGCGGCCGCCGCCGCGCTTCCCGTGATTCGCGCGGCGCGAGAGGCGGAGCGCCGGGCCGAGTGATCGCCGCCCCGCGAAGAGATAAGCCTCACACGGAGTCAACGGAGTTAACGGAGTTGGCTCGTGCCGGTCCCTCGGGGCGGGCGCCGTTCGAAAGAAGATGGGGCCTCACACAGAGTCAGCAGAGTTAGCAGAGTTGTACGTGGCGGTTCCTCGGATTCCGGTCCCAGGGCGGATGAGGGTGGGTGGAGGGGATGACGCTGGGGACGGCGAGGCGCGGGTGGTGTGGGGTGTCGGGAACGGGAAGTAGATGGAATGCGGCAGGGGGCCATCCGCGTTTTTTGGAGGAGGATGCGGATCGGTGGATGGTGTCCGGAGCGCGGGAGTGCAGGCGGATTGCACCACCTGATGCGCGATCTGGAGAACCGTCCCCCCGCGCCACGGCCGGGGTGAACGGCGACGCCGCGAAAGGTGTCCGCAACCGCCGCACCCTTTCGGCGTTGCGGGGCAAGGGATTAGGTTGACCGGCTCTGCCTTCGGCGCCCACGGGGCCGGCTACTCGCCTGGAGTACCACAAAGAGCATGGAACTGGACACGACGAGCGCTCCGCGTTTTCAGGCGGAGCTCCGGACCGCGCGCGACGCCGCCCGGGCCGGAGGGCGTGCCGCCATGCGCTTTTACGGCACCGCGCTGGCGGTGGAAAAGGAGGGCGGCTCACCGGTGACCGAGGCGGACCACGCCGCCAACCGCGTGATCGTCGACGCGCTGCGGGCGGCGTTTCCGGACGACGCCATCCTGTCGGAAGAGTCGGCGGACTCGGCCGCGCGGCTGGCGGCGGAGCGGGTGTGGATCGTGGATCCGCTGGACGGGACCAAGGAGTTCCTGGCCCAGAACGGCGAGTTCGCCATCATGATCGGCCTGGCGGTCGGCGGGCGGGCGGTACTGGGCGTCGTCTATCAGCCCGCGGACGACGTGCTGTTTGCCGCCGCGCCGGGCGAGGGCGCGACCCTCCAGCGCGGCGGCGGGGAAACCGTGCCGCTGCGCTGCGGCGCGCCGGGCGCGGACGGGCTGCGGCTGGTGGGAAGCCGCTCGCACCCCGACAAGCTGCTGGTGCGCATGCAGGAGGCGCTGGGGATCACCGACGTGCGCCCCTCCGGCTCCGTGGGGGTAAAGTGCGGCCTGATTGCCCAGGGCGAGCGCGACCTGTACGTGCACCCGGTGCCCTACCTCAAGGAGTGGGACACCTGCGCGCCGGAAGCCATCCTGCGCGAAGCGGGCGGCGAGGTGACGGACTGCCTGGGTGAGCCGCTGCGCTACAACAAGCCCGACCCGCGCCAGCCGCACGGCATCGTGGCGTGCGGGCCGGGGCTGCTGGACACCGTGCTGAACACCATCCGCCCCGTGTACCAGGCGGCCACGGCGTGACGCGGGCCGGGCGATGAGCTGGGAGGCGTGGCTGACGCTGGTGGTCGTGGCCGGGACCGTGGTCCTGCTGGTGCGCGACACGGTGCAGCCCGCCATCGCCGTCCTGGGCGCCGACATCCTGCTGATGATCACCGGGGTGATCGACACCGACGCGGCGTTCTCGGGGTTCAGCAACCCGGCGCCGATCACCGTGGCCGCGCTGTTCGTGGTCGCCGCGGCGGTGGAAAAGACGGGGGCGCTGCAGCCGCTGGTCAAGGCCGCGCTGCGCAACGGCGACGGCGGGCGGGGCGAGCTGGCGCGGCTGCTGGTGCCCACCGCCGCCGCGTCGGCGTTCCTGAACAACACGCCCATCGTCGCCATGCTGGCCCCCCAGGTGGCCGACTGGGCCGAGAAGCGCGGCAAGGCGGCGTCGATGTACCTGATGCCGATCTCGTTCGCCACCGTGCTGGGCGGCGTGGTGACCCTCATCGGCACCTCCACCAACCTGGTGGTGGCGGGGCTGATGGCCGAGGCGGGGATGGCGCCGCTGGGGATGTTCGAGCTGACCAGGGCCGGGCTGCCGGTGGCCGTCTTCGGGCTGATCGTGCTGATCGTCCTGGCGCCGAAGCTGCTCCCCGACCGCCGCCCTCCGCGCGCCGCGCTGCAGGACGACCTGCGCGAGTTCGTGATGCACTGCAAGGTGGTCCCCGGCGGGCCGCTGGACGGGCAGACGGTGGAAAGCGGCGGGCTGCGGCACCTGCAGGGGGTATTCCTGGTCGAGGTGGAGCGCGGCGGCGAAAGCCTGCCGGCGCCTTCGCCCGCCACCCTGCTGCGCGGCGGCGACCGGCTGGCGTTCGCGGGGCGCGTGGACACCGTCCGCGACCTGCAGAACATGCGCGGGCTGGTGACCGCCGAGCACAACCACAGCCAGGGGTACGACAGCGCCGAGCACACCTTTTTCGAGGCGGTGGTGAGCGGCGCGTCGCCGCTGGTGGGCAAGACGCTGCGCGAGGCCGAGTTCCGCGAGCGCTACCAGGCCGCCGTGCTGGCCATTCACCGCGCCGGGCAGCGGGTGAACGCCAAGCTGGGAACGGTGCCGCTCAAGGAGGGCGACACCCTGCTCCTGCTTTCGGACCGCGGCTTTACGCGGCGCTGGCGCGACCGCAGCGACTTTCTGCTGGTGGCCCGGCTGGGCGGCGCGCCGCCGCCCTCGTCGCGGCAGGCGCTGTTCGTGGGGCTGATCACCTTTGGCCTGGTGGTCGTGGCGGGGCTGGGGCTCGTCCCCATTCTGCACGCTTCGCTGGTGGCGGCCACGGCGCTGGTGGTGTCGGGGGTGCTGACCCCGTCGCAGGCGCGCTCGGCGGTGGACCTGGACGTGCTGGTGGTGATCGCCGCCTCGTTCGGGCTGGGGGCGGCCATCCAGGGGTCCGGGCTGGCCGCGCTGCTGGGGCAGGGGGTGGTGGGCGGCACGGCGGGGCTGGGGCCGGTGGCGGTGCTGGCGGCCGTCACCATCGCCACCATGATGCTGACCGAGCTGATCACCAACAACGCCGCGGCGGTGCTGCTGTTTCCCGTGGCCATGGCCATCGCTTCGCAGCTGGAGCTGAACCCCCGGACGTTCGCGGTGGCGGTGACCATCGCCGCCTCCACCAGCTTCGTGACGCCGATCGGCTACCAGACCAACACCATGGTGTACGGCATGGGCGGCTACCGCTTTGGCGACTTCGTGCGCCTGGGGCTGCCGGTGACCCTGGTCTCGCTGGCCGCCATCGTGATCTTCGTTCCTCTTTTCTGGCCCCTGTAGATGGAAAGCGTTCTCGCTCCACCCGACGCGGTGCAGGCCCCGCCGTCGACCTCGTACCGCAAGAGCCACCTGGACCAGCTGGAGTCCGAGGCGGTGTTCATCATGCGCGAGGTGGCCGCCCAGTTCGAGCGCCCGGCGCTCCTGTTTTCCGGAGGCAAGGACAGCATCGTGATGGTGCACCTGGCCCGCAAGGCGTTCTGGCCCGGCAAGTTTCCGTTTCCGCTGCTG
Organism: Longimicrobium sp.; assembly: GCF_048594345.1. Lineage (GTDB taxonomy): Bacteria > Gemmatimonadota > Gemmatimonadetes > Longimicrobiales > Longimicrobiaceae > Longimicrobium. Next base: position 24,986 of record NZ_JBMDXM010000089.1, on the reverse strand, counting down.
CACATCGACACCGGGCACAACTTTCAGGAAGCGCTGGACTACCGGGACGAGATGGCGGAGCGGCTGGGGTGCGAGCTGCTGGTGCGCCGCGTCCAGGACTCCATCGACCAGGGGCGCGTGCAGGAGGAGACGGGCCCCCACGCCAGCCGCAACGCGCTGCAGACGGTGACGCTGCTGGACGCCCTGGCCGAGCTCAAGACCGACGCGGCGTTCGGCGGCGGGCGGCGCGACGAGGAAAAGGCGCGCGCCAAGGAGCGCTTCTTCAGCCACCGCGACCGCTTTGGGCAGTGGGACCCCAAGAACCAGCGGCCGGAGCTGTGGAACCTGTTCAACGGGCGCAAGGGCCCGGGCGAGCACTTCCGCGTCTTTCCCCTGTCCAACTGGACGGAGATGGACGTGTGGCAGTACATCGCCCGCGAGAACATCCCGCTTCCCACGCTCTACTTTTCGCACCAGCGCGAGGTGTTCTTTCGCGACGGGCAGTGGCTGGCGCGCTCGCCCTGGATGGAGCTGCTGCCGGGTGAGTCGTACGAGGAGCGGACCATCCGCTTCCGCACCGTGGGCGACGCCACCTGCACGGGCGCCGTTGAAAGCACGGCGGCGACGGTGGAGGAGATCATCGTGGAGATCGCGGCGGCCCGCGTGACGGAGCGCGGCGGCCGCGCCGACGACCGCCGTTCCGAGGCCGCCATGGAAGACCGCAAGCGCCAGGGGTACTTCTGATGAGCGTCGTCGAGGAACGGGACGCCGAGAGCGCCAGCTACGAGACGGCCGCCCGGCAGTACCGCGAGATGGACCTGCTGCGCTTCAGCACCGCGGGAAGCGTGGACGACGGCAAGAGCACGCTCATTGGGCGGCTGCTGTACGACACCAAGTCCATCTTCGCCGACCAGCTGGAGGCCATCGAGGGGGCCAGCCGCCGCCGGGGCGAGGAAGGGATCAACCTGGCGCTGCTGACGGACGGGCTGCGGGCCGAGCGCGAGCAGAACATCACCATCGACGTGGCGTACCGCTACTTTGCCACGCCGCGGCGCAAGTTCATCATCGCCGACACCCCGGGGCACGTGCAGTACACGCGCAACATGGTGACCGGCGCCAGCACCGCCGAGCTGGCCATCGTGCTGGTGGACGCGCGCAAGGGGGTGCTCACCCAGAGCCGCCGGCACGGCTTCATCTCGTCGCTGCTGCGCATTCCCCACGTGGTGGTGGCGGTGAACAAGATGGACCTGGTGGACTACCGCCAGGACGTGTACGACGCCATCGTGGCCGAGTACACGGATTTCGCGGAGAAGCTGGGGATCCACGACCTCACCTTCATCCCCATGTCGGCGCTGAACGGCGACAACGTGGTGTCGCGGAGCGAGCGGCTGGACTGGTACAAGGGGTCCACGCTGCTGCACCACCTGGAAAGCGTGAACGTGGGCGCCGACCGCAACCTGGTCGACTTCCGCTTTCCCGTGCAGTACGTCGTTCGCCCCCACCAGGACTTCCGCGGCTTCGCGGGGCGGGTGGCGTCGGGGACGGTGTCGCCGGGCGAAGAGGTGGTGGTGCTGCCCTCCGGGGTGGTGACGCAGGTGCGCTCGGTCGAGGCGTTCGAGGGGCCGCTGCCGCAGGCGGTGGAGGGCGATTCCGTCGTCGTTACGCTGGCGGACGAGGTGGACGTGTCGCGCGGCGACATGATCGTCCGGCGCAACAACCTGCCGACGGTGGGCAGCCGGCTGGACGCCATGATCTGCTGGATGGGCGAGCAGCCGCTGGACCCCTCCACGCCGTACGTCATCCAGCACACCACTCGCAGCAGCCGCGCGTTCGTCAGCCGCGTCGTCTATCGCATCGACGTCGACACGCTGCACCGCGAGGAAGCGGCGCAGCTGGCGCTGAACGACATCGGCCGGGTTGAGGTGACCACCTCCGTTCCCCTGTTCTTCGACGCGTACCAGGGGAACCGGGCCACGGGAAGCTTCATCCTGGTGGACCCGTACACCAACGTGACGGTGGCGGCGGGGATGATCCGCGGCCCCGTGCAGACGGCGGAGGAGCTGTTCCCCGCGCCGCCCGAGGCGCAGGCGGCGGCGGTGTCGCCGGACGTGGTGTGGGAGGGGTGGAACGTGTCGCGCGAAGAGCGCGAGGCGCGCAACGGCCACGGCGCGGCGGTGCTCTGGTTCACCGGCCTGTCCGGCGCGGGAAAGACGACGATCGCCCGCGAGGTGGAGCGCCGCCTGTTCGAGCAGGGGGTGCAGACCATGCTGCTGGACGGCGACACCCTGCGCCACGGATTGAACGGCGACCTGGGCTTCAGCCCCGCCGACCGGGCGGAGAACATCCGCCGCGTGGGCGAGGTGGCGCGCCTGTTCTTTGCCCAGGGCGCGGTGGTGCTGTGCACCTTTGTGTCCCCCTACCGTGAGGACCGCGCGCGGGTGCGGGCGCTGATCCCCGACGGCCGCTTTCTGGAGCTGTTCATCGACGCGCCGCTGGAGGAACTGAAGCGCCGCGACCCCAAGGGATTGTACGCCCGGGCGGACAAGGGCGAGGTGGCCAACCTGACCGGCGTGTCCGCGCCGTACGAGGCGCCGGAGTCGCCGGAGATGGTGCTGCACACGGACCAGGCTTCCGTCGACCAGGCGGTGGAGGAGATTCTGGTGCGGCTGCGGGCGGAGGGGATCCTGCGCTGATGGACCGGCCCAACCTCTTTATCCTGGGCGCGGCCAAGTGCGGCACCAGCTCGCTGCACGAGTACCTGTCGCAGCACCCGGACGTGTGCATGTCCAACCCCAAGGAGCCCCGCTTTTTCGAGGCGGAGTACGAGCGGGGGGCGGACGCGTACTGGCGCGGGTGCTGGGCGCACTACGCCGGCGAGCGGGTGGCGGGAGAGGCGCGGCCGGCCAACCTCTTTCTTCCGTACGTCCCGGAGCGCGTGCACGCGCTGGCGCCGGACGCGCGGCTGGTGGTGGTGCTGCGCGAGCCCGGCTCCCGCGCGTTTTCGCACTGGTGGCAGCGGGTGCAGCAGGGGCTGGAGACGCTGCCGTTCCTGGACGCGCTCAAGGACAACCTGCGCCGCATCGAATCGGGGATCGGCTTCGAGGGGCCCGAGGGCGAGCGGCGCTGGCGCGAGGCGCTGCTCCCGGACTCGGGGACGGTGCGCGTCACCACCTACCTGGACACCGGGTACTACGCCGAGCAGCTGCGCCGCTACCTGGCGCTGTTTCCGGCGGAGCAGGTCAAGGTGCTGCTGACGGACGACCTGGAGCGCGGCACGGACGACGTGCTGCGCGACGTGCACCAGTTTCTGGGGGTGGAGCCGCGGCCGCTGGAGAACGCGGAGCCCAAGCTGGTGGCGCCGCGCCGGGGCGGGGCAAAGGTGCTGCGGGCGCTGCGGGCGCTGCGCATCGGCCGCGCGCTGCCGAACGCATTGAAGGACCCGGCGCGGCGCGCCGTGGGCCGGCTGGGAAAGCGGGCCAGGCCCGAGCCGCACGAGGTGCGGTGGGTGCGCGAGCACTTTGCCGCGCGCAACGCCGACCTGGCTTCGCTCATCGGGCGCGACCTTTCCAGGTGGGAGCCGCGGTGACGGGCGGCTGCCCACCTTGTACCCGTTGGCGGGCGCGGATAGCTTTGCGGCCCCGTGCCGGGCTGCGTCCGAACCCGGCTGCAGACCTTGCGCGGACGGGGAACACCGAGGGGCAGTACGCCGGCGTCCGGCGCGCCCGCCACGCCAGGGGGTAGCGGATGCTTCGCAAGCTGTACGAGCTGCTGTCGGCCAGGGAGCGAAAGCGCTTCGGCTGGCTGCTGGTCGCCATCGTGCTGATGGGGTTCTTCGAAACCCTGGGCGTGGCGTCCATCCTTCCCTTCATGCAGCTGGTCTCCAACCCCGCGGCTATCCAGGAGCACCAGGTGCTGCGCCGGGCGTACGGGTGGTCGGGGGCCGACACCTCCAACCAGTTCCTGATCCTGGTGGGCGCGGGGGTGCTGGTGCTGCTCACGGTGAGCAACGCGGTGCGCGGGTTCACCCAGTGGCTGCAGTTTCGCACCGTGTGGGTGAGCGCCCACGGGCTGTCGGTGCGGCTGCTGGAGCGCTACGTCACGCAGCCATACGACTTTTTTCTGCGCAGCAGCAGCACCGACCTGGGCAAGGAGGTGCTGATGGAGATGGGGGAGCTGGTAAAGTCGGTGCTGGTGCCGCTCACCGACCTGGCCGCGCGCCTGTTCGTCTCCCTGTCGCTGCTGGTGCTGCTTCTGGCCGTGGACCCCAAGCTGGCGCTTTCCGTGGCCGGCGTGCTGGGTACGGCGTACGGGCTGATCTACCTGGTCTTTCGCCGGGCGCTGTACCGGCTGGGTCAGGACCGCTACACGGCCGGCCGGCAGCGCTTCAAGTCGGCTACCGAGGCGCTGCAGGGGATCAAGGCGGTCAAGATCGGCGGGCGGGAGCGGTACTTTCTGGACAAGTTCACGGTGGCCTCGGAGCGGTACACGTCCATCCAGCCCACCTTCCAGGCCATCTCGCGCACGCCGCGCTACTTCGTGGAGACGCTGGCGTTCGGCGGCATCCTGGTGATTGTGCTGTACCTGCTCACCACGCAGCGCACGCTCACCAACGTGGTGCCCCTGCTCAGCCTGTACGCGCTGGCGGGGTACCGCCTGCTGCCGGCCATGCAGGAGATCTTCTCGGCCGTGAGCCAGGTGCGCTACCACGCGGCGGTGGTGGAAACCATCCACGAGCAGTTCATGCGGCAGACGGTGCGCGTGGAGCTGCCGGCCGCGAGCGCGCAGCCGCTGCCGCTGCGCCAGGCGATCACGCTGCAGGACCTGCGCTTTCAGTACGCGGGGACGGACCGCCCCACGCTGGACGGCATCGACCTGGTCATCCCCCGCAACGGCAGCGTGGCCTTCGTGGGGCCGACGGGATCGGGCAAGAGCACGCTGATCGACATCCTGGTGGGGCTGCTGCAGCCGCACGAGGGGTGCGTGCGGGTGGACGGGGTGCCGGTGACGGCGGAGAACGTGCGCCAGTGGCAGGCGTCCATCGGCTACGTGCCGCAGGAGGCCATGCTGTTTGACGACACGGTGCTGCGCAACATCGTCTTCGGGGTGGAGGAGGCGGCGGTGGACCGGGCGCGGGTAGAGCAGGCCGCCCGCGTGGCCCGCATCCACGACTTTATCATGAACGAGCTGCCGCAGGGGTACGAAACCACGGTGGGCGAGCGGGGGATCCGGCTGAGCGGCGGGCAGCGCCAGCGGATCGGGCTGGCGCGGGCGCTGTACCGCCAGCCCAGCGTGCTGATCCTGGACGAGGCGACCAGCGCGCTGGACGGCGTGACGGAGGAGGAGGTGATGGAGGCGATCGCGGGGATGCGCGACCAGGTGACCATGATCATGGTTGCGCACCGGCTCACCACCGTGGCCGACTGCGACCAGATCTACCTGCTGGACGGCGGCCGCGTCACCGACCAGGGCACCTACGGCGAGCTGATCGCCTCGAATCACCTGTTCCGGGGAATGGCCAAGGCGGTCCAGTGACCGTTCCGGCACCGGCGAAGCACTTCACGGCAGACACGAAGGATCGATTCGACGATGAGCGGTATTGACTGGTCGGAGAGCACGGTGCTGGTGACCGGGGGCACGGGATCGTTCGGCAAGCGGTTCACCGAGACCGTGCTGCGCGACCTGCGCCCCCGCAAGCTGATCATCTTCAGCCGCGACGAGCTGAAGCAGCACGAGATGGCGCAGCACTTTCCGCAGCGGGAGCACCCCAACCTGCGGTACTTCATCGGCGACGTGCGCGACAAGGAGCGGCTGTACCGCGCCTTTGACGGCGTGGACGTGGTGGTGCACGCGGCGGCGCTCAAGCAGGTGCCGGCGGCGGAGTACAACCCCATGGAGGCCATCAAGACCAACGTGCTGGGCGCCGCCAACATCATCGACGCGGCGATCGACCGGGGCGTAAAGAAGGTGGTGGCGCTCAGCACCGACAAGGCGGCGGCGCCCATCAACCTGTACGGCGCCACCAAGCTGTGCAGCGACAAGCTGTTCGTGGCCGGCAACAGCTACGCGGGCGGGCACGATACCCGCTTCTCCGTCGTCCGCTACGGCAACGTGGTGGGCAGCCGCGGCAGTGTGATCCCCTTCTTTCTGGATCGCCGCCACCTGGGCGTGCTGCCCATCACGGACGAGCGGATGACGCGCTTCTGGATCACGCTGGACCAGGGCGTACAGTTTGTGCTCGATTCGCTGCATCGCATGCGCGGCGGCGAGATCTTTGTCCCCAAGCTGCCCAGCATGCGGGTGACGGACCTGGCGCGCGCCATCGCCCCCGACTGCCGGCTGGAGATCGTGGGCATTCGGCCGGGCGAAAAGCTGCACGAGGTGATGGTGCCCGAGGACGACGCCCGCTCCACGCTGGAGTACGACGACCACTACCGCATCCTTCCCTCGTTCCACGACTGGGACGCGGACGACTACTACCGCAGCAACGGCGGCGAGTGGTGCGCGGACGGCTTTTCGTACAGCAGCGACGTGAACGAGCACTGGCTGGCCACGGACGAGCTGCGGAAGATGGCCGGGCTGGAGGCGCTGGAGGATGCGGACGCGGGCGTGGTGGACGGGGTGGTGGTGGAGTGAGGGTGTGAGGGTGTGAGGGTGTGAGGGTGTGAGGGTGTGAGGGTGTGAGGGTGTGAGGGTGTGAGGGGCCGCGGCGGCGGAGAGATGCGCCGCGGATGGTGGACGGTGGCGGGGCGGGCGGACCGGGATGGTGGAGGTCGGGAAGCGCCCGCCGCGATGCGGCAGGGAAGTGGAAATGCCGCAGCGGTTGATGAGGTTTGATGCGGGTCGTTGGAATCATCCAGGCGCGGATGGGAAGCACGCGCCTGCCCGGCAAGGTGCTCCGCCCGCTGGCGGGGGAGCCCATGCTGGCCCGGTGCGTGGGACGTCTGCTGCACGCGCGCACGCTCAGCCAGGTGGTGGTGGCGACCACCACCGAGCCGGAGGACGACGCGATCGTGGACGCGTGCCGGGCGCGGGGGTGGGCCTGGTTTCGCGGCGACTGCGAGGACGTGCTGGACCGCTACTACCGCGCCGCCAGCCGCTTTCACGCCGACGTGGTGGTGCGCGTGACCTCCGACTGCCCGCTCATCGCGCCGCGGGTGGTGGACCGGGTGGTCGGCGCGCTGGGGGACGCGGACCTGGCGTCGAACGTCATCCCCCGCCACAGCTGGACGCGGAGGCGGTGCGGATGGACGCGCTGGAGCGCGCCTGGCGAGAGGACCGCGACCCCGCCACCCGCGAGCACGTGACGCTGTACATCAAACGCCACCCGGAGCGCTTCAGGCTGGTGGGGGTCACCAACGACGAGGACCTGTCGGAGATGCGCTGGACCGTGGACACCCCTGACGACTACGCCTTTGCCACCCGCGTGTACGAGCACTTTGGCCACGATGGCTTTTCGTGGCGCGAGGTGCTGGCGCTGGTGCGTTCGCGGCCCGAGATCGCGGCGCTGAACGGCCACGTGACGCAAAAGCCGCTTCCGGCATGGACGTGAACGACGGGGTCGTCGTCACGGGCGCCAGCGGGCTGCTGGGGGCCACGGTGACGCTGCTGGCGCGCGAGCGCGGCATGCGCGTGACCGCGCTGTACGGAACCCACCCCTTTCACGCGGAGGGGGTGGACGCGCGGCGGCTGGAGCTGGCGGACGAGGGCGCGGTGGCTGGGCTGCTGGACGAGGTGCGCCCCCGCTGGGTGGTGCACTGCGCGGCGGCGACGGGGGTGGACTGGTGCGAGACGCACCCGGACGAGGCGCTGCGCATCAACGCCGACGCCTCGGGTGCGCTGGCGCGCGCGGCGGCCGGGGCGGGGGCGCAGGTGGCGTACGTATCCACCGACTCGGTGTTCGACGGCGAGCGCGGCGGATACACGGAGGACGACGCGCCGGCGCCGCTGAACGCCTACGCACACAGCAAGCTGATGGGCGAGGTCCGGGTGCGCGAGGCGCTTCCGGGCGCGCTGCTGCTGCGCACCAACCTGTACGGGTGGAACGCGCAGCCCAAGCAGAGCCTGGCGGAGTGGGTGCTGGCCCGGCTGGAGGCGGGCGCCCCCTTTCCCGGCTTTACGGACCTGGTGTTCGCCCCGCTGCTGACCAACGACCTGGCGGCGATCATCCTGGAGATGCTGGAGCGGGGGATGGCCGGCACCTGGCACCTGGCCGCCGCCGACGCCTACAGCAAGTACGACTTTGCCCGGGCGGTGGCGGAGGTGTTTGGCCACGATCCGGCGCTGGTGACCCCCACCCGCTCGGACGACGGCGGCCTGCGCGCGCGGCGCCCCCGCAACACGTCGCTGGACGCCGGACGCGCGGCCGCGGCGCTGGGGCGGCCCATGCCGTCGGTGCGCGAAGGGCTGGAGCGTTTTCGCGCGTTGCGCGAGGGCGGGTACGTGAACCTTCTCAAGGCCTGCACGGGACAGTGACCATGCAACCCACGCTCGACCTGGGCAACCGCGCGATCGGCGCCGACCAGCCCACCTACTTTATCGCCGACATCTCGGCCAACCACGACGGCAGCCTGGACCGCGCGAAGCTGCTCATCCGGCTGGCGGCGGAGGCGGGGGCGGACGCGGCCAAGTTCCAGAACTTTCGCGCGGCGCAGATTGTCAGCGACCGCGGGTTCCGGACGCTGGGCGGGCAGATGTCGCACCAGGCCAAGTGGAAAAAGCCGGTCTCGGAGGTTTACCAGGACGCCAGTGTGCCCTGGGACTGGACGGAGGCGCTGGCGCGCGAGTGCGAGACGGCGGGGATCGACTACTTCTCCACGCCGTACGACCTGGAGGCGGTGGACCACCTGGACCCCTTCTGCCGCATCTTCAAGATCGGCTCGGGCGACATCACCTGGCCGGAGATGCTGGTGAAGGTGGCGGAGAAGGGCAAGCCGGTGCTGCTGGCGGCGGGGGCCAGCGACCTGGGCGACGTGCAGCGGGCGCTCGACATCATCCGCCCCATCAACCCCGCGGTGGGGCTGATGCAGTGCAACACCAACTACACGGGCAGCCTGGAGAACTTCAGGCACATCCACCTGAACGTGCTGCGGTCGTTCGCGCAGACGTTTCCGTGGACGGTGCTGGGCCTCTCGGACCATACACCGGGGCACGCGACGGTGCTGGGCGCCGTCTCGCTCGGCGCGCGGGTGATCGAGAAGCACTTTACGGATGACACCACGCGCGAAGGGCCGGACCACCCGTTCAGCATGACGCCGCAGACGTGGCGTGAGATGGTGGACCGCACGCGCGAGCTGGAGCTGGCGCTGGGGTCGACGGAAAAGCGTGTGGCGGACAACGAGCGCGACACGGTGGTGGTCCAGCGCCGCTGCATCCGCGCGGGGACGGATCTGGAGCCGGGAACGGTGCTCACGCGCGAGATGCTGGACGTGCTGCGCCCGGCGCCGCGCGACGGCATCTTTCCGTACGAGCTGGACCGCGTGGTGGGGATGCGGGTGCGGGTGCCGCTGCAGGCCGGCGACCACCTGCGCTGGGGCCAGCTGGAGGCGGCGGACTGAGCCGGCTGCGCAGGTGCCGCTGAACCTCGCGCGAGATCAGTCATCCTGAGAGGGTGTTGAGAAACCCGTTTCTTCGTACGGCAGCGCACAGTTATCCTGAGGGAGCGCCACACGTAACCTTCAGGACCACAAGAGCTTATGCGCGACCGAAGGACCTTGCCGGCAGAACCGCGGGGCTGGATTCCGGCGTGGAGCAGGTCTCGCGCGGGCAGAGAGAGGGTCCTTCGGTCGCGCGCAATCGGTTGTGTGAGTTCTGGTTGCACGTGGTGCGCTCCCTCAGGATGACACAGCTTTGCTTCGCGCTTCGAGCGTGGGCAACGCGTCCCTGAAGGCTGCGGAAACGGCAGACGGATGGAAGTGCGGCAGGGAGCCATCCGCGTTTTTTCGGGGGACACATAATCCGCCATCCACCCGTGCGGATCGGCTAGGTCCGGGGGCGCGCTGGTCATCGGTGCGAGGACTGGGCTGGGCACCTCCCCACCCTCGGTTGCGGCAAAAGACGCGCATCAGGTGGAGGTGTCCGCTGGCCCGGCGCGCATGGGACGTGGCGTGCCATCGTCCGGATCTGGCCGAAGCGCGATGCAGACAGGAGTGCGGGACACCTGATGCGCGATCCCTGAAGCCTTCCGCTCGCGTCGAACGACGAGGGTTGGTTTCGCGACCCGGCCGACGGAGGCCAGGGTAGGCTGCTTCGGTGGGCGCGCGATGCTGGCGGACGGATGCGGCGCGCGGATGGCGGATAAGGTGTTTTTGAAAAAACGCGGATACACAACGCGAGGGCTGCTGGCGACGACATGGACGCGGTTTCGTGAGGCTGACGGTGGCCGGCTGGCGGAGAATCGGACGGGGAGCGAGGAACGTGCTGGGATGCGGATCCTGTACCTGACGCAGGGGGTCACCGGCCACGACCGCCGGATGACGGCCCTGCTGGCCGGCGCGGGGCACCGGGTGCACTACCTGGCGCTGGACGACGTGTCCCAGGCGCCGCTGCCGGACGGGGTGCGCTGGGAGGCGTGGGCGGCGCGCCCGTCTGTGGACGCGCGGGCGCCGGAGGGCGCCCGCGCGCTGGTCCCCGCGCTGCGCGAGGTGCTGGACCGCGTGCGCCCCGACGCCGTGCACGCCGGCCCGGTGCAGACCGCCGGATACGCGGCCGCGCTGGCGGACGCGCGGCCGCGGCTGGTGATGTCGTGGGGCAGCGACGTGCTGGTGGACGCGGACCGCGGCCCCGCGTGGGCGGAGGCGACGCGGACGGCGCTGGCGGATGCGGACGGCTTCGTCTTTGACTGCCGGACGGTGCTGCAGCGGGCGCGCGACTTCGCGCAGATCGCCGATGAGCGCGTCGCCCTCTTTCCCTGGGGGACGGACCTCACCCGGTTTTCGCCCGGCGCCTCGCCGCTGCGCGCGGAGTTGAGCGGCGGGCGGGGCGACGCGTTCGTCGTCCTCTGCACGCGCTCGTGGGAGCCGATCTACGGGATGGACACGCTGGTGAAAGGGTTCGCGCGCGCGTGGCGGCGGGAGCCGCGGCTGCGGCTGGTGCTTCCCGGCGGCGGATCGCTGGCCGCGGAGCTGGACGGGTGGATCCGTGACGCGGGGGTGGAGGATGCCGTCCTGCGCCCCGGACCCGTGGACCACGCCGCGCTGCCCGACTGGTTCCGCGCGGCGGACCTGTACGCCAGCTGCGCCCACAGCGACGGCAGCTCCATCAGCCTTCTGGAGGCGATGGCGACCGGCCTGCCCGTACTGGTGACGGACATCCCCCCGAACCGCGAGTGGGTGACCGTGGCGGAGAACGGCTGGCTGGCAGGCGTCGGAGATGCGGACGGGGTGGCGGACGCGCTCCTCGCCGCGGTGCGGACGTCGGGGGCGGAGCGCGCGGAGATCGGCGCCCGCAACCGGCGCGTCGTGGAGGAGCGGGCGGACTGGCCCCGCGTCGCGCGGCCGCTGCTGGCGCTGTACGAGGGGCTGGCGGCGGATGCGCCGTCGCTCGCCGCGTCGGCGGAGGGGTGAGCGTGGACGTCCGCGTCGTCATCCAGGCCCGCACCTCGTCGTCGCGGCTTCCGGGCAAGGCGCTGCTCCCGGTGGGCGGCCTTCCCTCCGCCGTGCTGGCCGCCCGCCGCGCCGCCCGCGATGGAGCGGAGGTCGTCGTGGCGACGTCGGAGGATGCGAGCGACGACGCGCTGGCGGCCACGTTGCGCGGGGCCGGCGTCCGGGTGGTGCGCGGCCCGCTGGACGACGTGCAGGCCCGCTTCGTCCTGGCGGCGCGGGGGCTGGACGATTCCGCCGCCGTGGTGCGGCTGACGGCGGACAACACTTTCCCGGACGGCGCCTTTGTCCGCGCGCTGGTGGACGCGTTCCGCGCGCGCGGCGAGCCGTACCTGGGGACGAACTCGCCGCTGGACGACCTGCCGTACGGGCTGAGCGCGGAAGTCTTCACCGCCGGTGCGCTGCGCGAGGCGGTGGCCTCCGCGCCGGACGCCATGGACCGCGAGCACGTGACGCCGTCGCTGCGGCGCCGCTGGGGCGGGACGCCGTTCCGGCCCGCCAACGCGCCGGCGGGGCTGGGGCGGCTGCGCTGCACCATCGACACCTTCGACGACTACCAGCGGGTGCTGCGGGTCTTCGCCGACGTCGAGAATCCCGTCATCGTGCCGTGGCTGGAGCTGTGCGCGCGGCTGGAGGCGCTGCCCGACGCGCCCCGCGCCCGCGTTCCGTTCCGCCTGGTGGAGGGCGGTATCCACTCCGAGCTGGTGCTGGGAACGGCGCAGCTGGGGATGGATTATGGGCGCACCAACACCGCGGGGCAGCCGGAGGCGGCGGATTGCGTGCGCATCGTCCGCTCGGCCATCGAGCACGGCGTCACGCACCTGGACACGGCCCGCGCGTACGGCGACAGCGAATCGCGGCTGGGCGCGGCGCTGGAAGGCGGATGGGGCGCCCGGGTGCACACCGTGACCAAGCTGGCGCCGCTGGCGGAACTGCCGCGGGACGCGGATGAGGCGCGGGTGGGAGAGGCGGTGGACGCCAGCGTCTTTCGCTCCTGCCGCGAGCTGCGGATGACGTCCATCCCCACGCTGCTGCTGCACCGCGCCGAGCGCCGCACCAGCCACGGTGGCGCCGTCTGGGCGCGGCTGCGGGCCCTGCGCGACAAGGGCGTCATCGGCCGACTGGGCGTGAGCGTGCAGACGACCGACGAAGCCATCGAAGCGCTGGCGGATCCGGAGGTGAAGCACGTGCAGCTTCCCTTCAACCTGCTGGACCATCGCTGGCGGCGCGCCGGGATCGACCGCCTGCTGCTGGACCGGCCCGACGTGGTGGTGCACGCGCGCAGCGTCCTGCTGCAGGGGCTGCTGGCCGCCGATTCGGCGGACACGTGGCCGCGGGTGGCGGGGTACGAGCCGGCCGCCATCGTCTCCGCCGTCCGCGCGCTGGCGGAAGAGCTGGGGCGCGAGGGGCCGCTGGACCTGTGCTTTGCATACGTGCGCGCGCAGCCGTGGATCCACGGCGCGCTGGTGGGCGTGGCCACCCACGCCGAGCTGATGGAAAACGTGGCGCTCTTCGGCCGGCCGCCGCTGCGGCCGGAAGCGTGCGCCCGGGTGGAATCCGCGTTCGGCGACCTGCCGGAAGCCCTGTTGAACCCTGCATTGTGGCCCCGTGACTGACCCGGCACAGACCGACCCGTCTTCCCCCCTCGACCGCGTGCGCCAGGCGCCGGGAGAGCGCCTGTTCCGGCTGGACGGGCGCGTGGCCTTTGTTTCCGGCGCGGCCGGGTACCTGGGGCGCGCCATGGTGTCGGCGCTGGCCGAGGCCGGCGCCCACGTGGTGCTGAACGGGCGCCGCGAAGAAACGCTGGCGCCCGTGCGCGACGCGCTGGTGGAGCGGGGGCTGGCCGCCAGCATCGTTGCCTTCGACGTGCGCGACACGGAGGCGGTGGAGCGCGGCTTCGCGGAAGTGGCCGAGCGGCACGGGCGGCTGGACGTGCTGGTGAACAACGCCTACGCCGGGCCCACGGGAACGGTGGATTCCTCCACGCCCGGCGACTTTGAAAAGGCGTACGACGTGGCGGTGACGGGCTCGTTCCGCTGCTTTCAGGCCGCGCGGCCGCTGCTGCGCGCGGCGGCGGCGCAGGCCGGGCACGCCTCCGTGGTCAACATCGCCTCCATGTACGGCTGGGTGAGTCCGGACCCGCGCATCTACGGCGACAGCGGGATGAACAGCCCGCCCTTCTACGGCGCGGCCAAGGGCGGCCTGCTGCAGCTTACGCGCTACCTGGCCGCGCACGCCGCGTCGGAATCCATCCGCGTGAACGCCGTGAGCCCCGGCCCCTTCCCCCCCGAGCGGGTGCGGACGGCGGACGAGGACTTTCACGCCAAGCTGCGCAACAAGGTGCCGCTGGGCCGCGTGGGCGAGGCGGATGAGCTCAAGGGCGCGCTCCTGTTCCTGGCCTCGGACGCGTCGACGTTCGTGACCGGGATCAACCTTCCCGTGGACGGCGGATGGACGGCGTGGTGATGGCCGAGCCCCACGCTCCGCCGCACACGCCGGCCGCGCCGCGCGCGGCCGCGGGGACGCTGCTGCAGCTGACGCGGATGCGTCCGCGCGGGGCCCGCCCGCCCGTCCTGCTGGGCGGCTGGTGCCGGGACGAGGCGGATCCGGCGGACGGCGCCCGCGTGCTGGATGCGTACTTCGACGCGGGGCTGCAGGAGCCGCGCGCGGAGGTGGCGCGCGCCTACGCCGCCGGGCTGCGGCAGCTGGCGGTGTGGCTGAACGGCGTTACCCGGCTGGACCGCGCCCCGGAGGAGTGGGAGTTCGTCGTCTACCGCTTTCTCACCTACCTGGTGTCGGAGGCGTACTTTCGGCACCTGTACCTGGCGCGGGCGCTGCGGGCGGAGCCGGGCCTCGTTCCCGTGGCGCTGGACCCCGCGGATTACCTCGCGCCGCCGGGAGAGGCGGAGCTGGCGTCGTGGTACGAGTCGTCGGACTACTTCAACCTTCAGCTGTTTTCCCAGGCCGCCCGCGTGCTGGCGCCCGGCGCGCCGGTGCAGCGGCGGAGCGCGTTCGACGCCGTGGCGGGCGATCCCGCGCTGGCGGGAAGCCGGGGACCGGTGATGGAGGTGCGGACGGCGCTGCGGCAGTGGATCCGCCGTCCCCGTCCGGCCGTGGGCCCCGGCGCCGTGGTGCTCTTTCCCGCGCACTTTCCCCCCGCGGCGCTGGCCGCGCTGGGGGAGGGGAGCGGCTACCGGTTGGCGCCCGCCTCCTTTCCGCGCTCCTGGCGCCGCCCCGCGCCGTACGACCCGGCACTCCGGGCCGGGCTGCGGGTGACGGAGCCGGGCGAGGGTTTCGTCCGCGGCTTTCTGGACGCGCTGCGCTTCAACACGCCGTGCGACTTCCTGGAGGAGCTGCCCCGCCACCGGGCGCTGGCCGACCGCGTGGCGCGGCGGGGGCGCCCGGACCTGGTCGCGGGCGGCTTCTTTCGCGGCGTGCCGGAGCGGCTGTGGATCCAGTCCTGCCGCCAGGGGCCGGCTCCCACGCGGCTGGCCATCGTGCAGCACGGCGGCAACTACGGCGAGTCGGCGGATACGCTCGTCGCGTGGACCGAGGTGGAGCGGCGGGTGTCGGACACCTTCGTTTCCTGGGGATGGGGGGATGGCGAGGCGAAGGTCACGCCGATGCCCGCGCCGCGGCTGATGTCTGGTCCCCGCGACGGCGCCGGCGACGCGCTGCTGATCGTCTCCGGGATGGTGCGCGAGTACCCGGCGGCTGACCGCTTTCGCGGCGCGCCGCCGCCCGCGCTGGGGCAGGAGCGCTTTCTGGCCGCGCTGCCGGCGGAACTGCTGCCCCGCGTCCGCTTTCGTGCCCATCCCCGCGACGGGGGGACGGTGGAGCAGCAGGCGCCGTGGCGGCACCGCTTTCCGCGGGTGTCGCTGGACCGCGGCGAGCGCGGCGTGCACCAGGAGATCGCGGACGCGCGGCTGGTGGTGGTGAACTATCCCTTCTCCACCACCTTTCCCGAGTGCGTGGCGGCGGACCGCCCGGTGCTGGTGATCTCGGACGGCCGCGCGCCGGCCGCGCATCCCCGCGCTCGCGAGGCGTACGCCCGCCTGCACGAGGCGGGCGTCGTCTTCCACGACGCGGAGGAAGCGGCGCGCGCCGCGGCGGAGGCGTACCAGGACGTGCAGGCGTGGTGGAACGAGCCCGCCCGCCGCGCCGCCGTGCTGGCGTACCGGCGTGATTTCGCCCGCACCGCGGACGACGCGGTGGAGCAGTGGCGCGGTTTTCTGCGCACCCAGGTATCCACGGCGTCCGGCGGATCCGCCGGACGAAAGAAAGGGCGCTGATGGAATCCACCGTTCGCGTCCACCCCGTGGCGGACCCCGCCGTCCGCGCCTCGCGCCTGCTGGCCCCGCACGAGGACGGGCAGGTGAACCCGTATGCGCTCCCCGTGCGCGGGTGGGCCGTGGCGCGGGAGCCGGCGGTCGCGCTGGAGGTGGCGCACGGGTCCGCGGTGGTGCAGTCGCTGCCGCTGGCGCAGCGCAGCATGGAGGCCGCCACCCAGGCCGGCGCCGCGCTGGCCCCGCCCGCCCGCGCGCTGCTGCAGGGCCGCGTCTTTGCCGCGCGCGGGCTGTCGCGCCTGGGGTGGGAGGTGGAGCGCTCCGCCGGCGCGGTGCGCCGCATCCTGCGCCCGGACGTGCTGTACAGCGGCTTCAGCGGCTCCATTCCCCTGCTGGGGCTGCCGGCCCGCTGCACGCTGCGCCTGTCGCTGCGCCTGGCCGGCGGCGAGGCGGCGGCGCTGGCGGACGTGTCCATCGACCGTCCCCCCGTCCGCGTCACCCAGCCCGCGCGCTACCAGCCGCTGATGGTGACCAGCGTGGGCCGCAGCGGCAGCACCTGGTTTCAGCACCTGCTGTCGCAGCACCCCGCCGTCGCCGCCTTTCGCGCCCACAGCTACGAGGCCACCCCCGCGCGCGAGCTGCTTCTGCTCGCCGCGAACTCCGCCGCTTCGGGGCCGTACACCGAGGCCTTCTTCGCGCGCAAGGGCTTCCGCTCGCTGCTCACCGGCCCCAGCGCGGGGGACGCGATGCCGAGGATGATGGCGGCGGTGGGCGAAGGGGTTCGCGAGCAGGCGGAGGCCGCCGTGCGGGCCATCGACCGCTTCTACGACCTGGCGGACCGGATGGACGGCCGCCCCGCCGCGGGGGATGAAGGGACGCGGTACTTCACGGAAAAGAACCTGCGCCCCGAGTGGCTGTTCTGGGAGGTGTATCCCCGCGCGAAGGAGATCTTCCTGGTCCGTGACTTCCGCGACGTCATCACCTCCTCCCTCGCCGCCAACGCCAAGTGGGGCAAGCGCTTCTTCGGGCGCGGGCAGGCGGCGGACGACCGCGACTACGTGTTCGTGCGCGCGGCCATGGCGCGGCCGTGGATCCTGGAGCCGTGGCGCCAGCGGAGCGACCGCGCGCACCTGGTTCGCTACGAGGAGTTGATCCTGAACCCCGAGCCGGTGCTGCGCGGGGTGCTGGAGTACCTGGAGCTGGATCCTTCCGACGCCGCCATCGCGCAGATGCTGCGCCTGGCCGGGGCCACGCAGGCGGGCGACGCGCGCAGCGAGCACATGACGTCGTCCAGCGCCGCCGCCTCCATCGGCCGCTGGAAGAAGGACCTGCCGCCCCCGCTGGTGGCCGCGTGCGACGAGGCCTTCGCCGAGTTCTTCGACGCGTTCTATCCCGCCGGTACCGCCGGCACCTGACGATTCAGGGAAACCACCATGCTGAAGCGCGTTGCGCGGCGGGCCGGGCTGATGGCCGACCGCCTCACCGGCAAGCAGTTCGTCCACTTTCTCCACGTCAGCAAGGGGGGCGGGTCCGCCGTCAAGGACGCGCTGGAGGGGCGGCTGCGCACGCGCACGTCCCGCATCTTCCTCCACCCCCACAAGACCACGCTCAGCGACGTGCCGGTGGGGGAGAAGGTGTTCACCTTTCTGCGGGACCCCGTGACGCGCTTCGTCAGCGGCTTTCACAGCCGGCTGCGGCAGGGGCGGCCCAAGTACAACACGCCGTGGACCCCGGACGAGGAGCGGGCGTTCGCGCGCTTTCCCACGCCCAACGCGCTGGCCCTGGCCCTCTCGGCGGACGACGCGGAGACGCGTGTGGCCGCCGAGCAGGCCATGCGGACCATTGGCCACGTGCGGCAGTCGTACGCCAGCTGGCTGGGGGACGAGGCGCAGATGACGGCGCGGCTGGACGACATCCTTTTCATCGGCCGGCAGGAGACGCTGAACGCGGACTTCGAGCGGCTGCGGACGCTCCTCGGCCTGCCCGCGGACGTGGCGCTGGCGCAGGTGCACCGCACGCCGGACGAGTTCGACCGGCACCTGGATCCGGAGGCGCGGGAGAACCTGCGCGCCTGGTACGCGGACGATTACCGGATGCTGGAACTGTGCGCCCGCCACGCGGACCGCATCAACTACCGCGTCCCCGCGGAGAAAGCCGGCGCATGAGGGCAGTGTTTTGCACGGTGAATTTCGACCGGCGGCGGGCGGGCGCGGCGGGGGTGCGCGGGTGAAGATTGCGTTCATCTCCCTGGCGGCGTTCCCCTCCCGCTCGGCGGAGAGCATTCACGTAGCCAAGATGTGCGAGGCGTTCGCGGAGCACGGGCACCAGGTTACACTGGTGGCCCCGCGCCGCACGCCGGAGCCCGTGGGCCCGGAGCTGCTGGCCTCGCACTACGGCGTGCGCACGCCGTTTCGCGTGGTCAAGCTGCCGCGCCCCGCCATCCGTGGCGCGGCGCGGCTGTTCGGCGCGCAGGCGGCGGCGTGGTGCCGGCGCGCGGGGGTGGATCTGGTGTACAGCCGCGACCTGAACGGCGCCTTTTTCGCCGCCACTATCGGGATGCGGGTGATGTTCGAGGTGCACAACGCCGTGGACCGCGTGCGGGGCGTAAGCCGGTGGATGCTGTCGCGGCTGCTGCACCATCCCCGCCTGGTGCGCCTGGTGGTGATCTCCGACTCCCTGCAGCGCTATTTCCAGCAGCATCACGACCTCCCCGCCGAGCGGATATTAGTCGCGCGCGAGGCGGCGGACGCGGTGGATTCCGCGGACGCGGCGCCGGTGCAGCTGGGGCCCGGCGCGCTGCACGTGGGCTACGTGGGGCACCTGTATCCGGGCAAGGGGATGGAGGTGGTGGTGGAACTGGCGGCGGCGTGCCCCTGGGCCGTCTTTCACGTCGTGGGCGGCGAGGAGAAGGACATCCGCTGGTGGAAGGAGCAGCGGCCGGGATTGGACAACCTCCTTTTCCACGGCTTCGTCCCCCACGCGGTCACGGCGGGGTACCGTCAGGCGTGCGACGTCCTCCTTGCCCCCTATCAATCCCGCGTCTCCGACAGCCGCGGCGGCGACATCGGCCAGTGGATGTCGCCCATGAAGGTGTTCGAGTACATGGCCTCGGGCAAGGCGATCCTGGCCTCCAACATCGCCGTGGTGGAAGAGGTGGTGGTGGATGGCGAGACCGCCCTGCTCCGCGGCCCGGAGGATTTCGCCGGATGGACCGCCGCGCTGGAACGGCTGCGCGACGACCCGGATCTTCGCGCAAGGCTGGGCGAGCGGGCGCAAGCCGTCTTTCTGCGCGAGTACACCTGGCCCAAGCGCGCGGCGAAGGTGCTGCGCGCCGCGGGCGCCACGGTGGCGGAATGACGGCGGATCCCATGACGCACTCCGCGGCGGACGCCGTGCCGACGGTGCTCTTCGTCGTGTTTCAGACGGAGAACCGGGCCAACGGCGGGGTGGAGAGCATCACGCAGGTGATCGAGAACCTGCACGGCGTTGCCCCCGTGGTGCTTACCCAGGCGGACACCCCCGCGGCGGAGCGCTGGCGCCGCGCCGGGGCCGCCGTGCACGTGCGGCCCATGGGCGGCGGCGGGCGGGCGGCGCGCGCGGCGGGGCTGGTGCGGGCGAACCTGATGGTGCGGCGGCTGGTGAAGGAGACCGGCGCCACGGTGGTGCACTGCAACGACATCCGCGCCCTGCAGCACGCGGCTCCCGGCGCGCGCGCGGCGGGCGCGTCCGTCGTCTTCAACATCCGCGACGTAAAGCCGCCGGCCGAGACGTACGGCGCGCAGTGGCGGCTGGCGCAGCTGGCGGACCGCATCCTGGTGCTGTCTAAGGAGATGCAGGCGGCGCTGCGGGCGCGGCTCCCCGGCGCGCTTCCGGGGACGCGCGCGTCGACGCCGGTGGAGTTCATCTACAGCATCGTGGACCCCGCGGTCATGCGCCCGCTGCCGGCGGAAGAACGCGCGGCGCTGCGGCGGCGGCTGGGGATGGCGGAGGACGAGGTGGCCGTGGGATACGTGGCCACGGTGAACGCCAAGAAGGGGCAGCTGGAGTTCCTGGAAGGCGCCGGCGAGGCGCTGCGCACGCGCCTGCCCAACGCGCGGCTGCACCTGGTGGGCGACTTTCGGCCGGAGCGCGACGCGTACGCGCGGCGCTGCCAGGAGGCCGTCGGGCGGCTGGGGCTGGAGGGACAGGTGGCGTTTCACGGATACCGTTCGGGGGTGGCAGAATGGTACCAGGCGTGCGATATTGTGCTGCTGGCGTCCCGCCGTGAAGGGCTGGCGCGCTGCATGATCGAGAGCCTGGCTTGCGGCACCCCCGTGGTGTCGTTCGACGTCTGCTCCGCCCGGGAGATTCTGGACGGGCACGACTGCGGCCGGGTGGCGCGCCAGGGCGATTACGCCGGCCTGGCCGCCTCGCTCGCCGAGCTGGCCACCGACGCCGCGCTGCGGGCCCGCCTGGGTGAGAACGGGGCGGGCGCGGCGCGTCGCCTTTTCAGTCCCGCGCCGGTGGCCGCCGCCTACGTACGCCTGTACCGCGCGCTTTCGGGCGGCGCGGCCGTGTGAGCATCCCGCAAGCCAACGTGTACGACCCGTTCGCGGCCGCGGCCGCCGCCCCCCAGGAGCGCAACCCGTTCGTCCCCATCGCCTGGCCGTGGCGGGTGGCGATTCTGGTGTTCGTGCTGGTGTACCGGGTGCTGCTTCCCGGCGCGCAGCAGCTCCTGTGGCCGGGATCGGCGCCGCTGGGCGCCGAGCGCATGGCGCTGGACGTTCTGTACGAGGTGGTGCTCTTTGCGCCGGTCATTTTCTACCGGCGCGAGTGGGGGTGGCTGCACCCGCTGCTCTTTCCCTCTCTGTTCGCGCTGGCCAAGGCCGTGCTGACCGCTCCCGGCCAGTTGCTGGCCCCCCTGGCCCTGTTCTATCCCCCGCCCGACACGCCGCTCTTTCACATCGCCCTGGAGCAGTGGGCGCAGGGAGACATCGCGCGCGCCATGATCAAGGCCAAGCTGATCATGGTGCTGGGGCTGCTTTCGTACTACTTCGGCTTTTTCCTGGCCCCGCGCCCCCGGGTTCCGCGCGTGGAGCACTTTCCCGCGCGGGCGGCCGCGCCCAAGGCGCTGCTGGTGGTGGGCTTGTCGCTCATGCTGTTCGTCGTCTTCATGCAGATGCGGGGCGGCGTGGGCGCGCACCTGGCCAGCTTCGGGCTGGGGCGCTTTCGCGCGGTGGGCGGGCTGGGCCACTTCACCGTGCTCATCCTGATGGGCACCACCGCGGCCCTGGTGTGGTTCGCGGTGGACGAGACCACCACGCGCAAGCCGCTGTTCTGGGCCACGGCGGGGGCGGTGATCCCCATCAGCTTCCTCCTTTCCGGCTCGCGGTCGTCCGTCATCAGCACCGCCGTGCTCTTCATCATCGTGTGGATGATCCGCACGCAGAAGGTGCCCGCGGCGCGGGGACTGGTCATGGGCGTGGCGGCCATCTTCCTGGTGGGCGCGCTGGGGGCGCTGCGGGAAAGCACGTACACGGGCACCGTGGACTGGACGGTGCTTACGGACGTGAACGTGGCGGAGATGGTGGCGGCGGGGCAGGAGGAGATGCAGAACCGCGGCGAGAGCGGCGCGTTCGTTCCGCTGGTGGCCAAGGTGCCGGCGCGGGTGGACTTTCTGTACGGGCAGTCGTACCTGGCGGCCATCTTCTTCTTCATCCCCCGGGCCATCTGGGAAGGAAAACCGCGCGGGGTGGGGCCCATGACCAACGCCTACATCTACCACGACGAGGCGATGCGCCCGGGCGAGATCATCACCGGCTCGGGCATTCCCCCCGGCGCCCTGGGCGAGGCGTACTGGAACTTCTACTACCCGGGCGTGGTGCTCATCTACATGCTGCACGGGATGTTCAACTGGTGGCTGGCCGCGCTGCTGCGCCGCAACGCCGCCGTCCCCGCGGTGTGGGTGGTGTACGCGCTCACGCTGCTGATGACGCCCACCTCCACCACCATCGTGGGGTGGCTGCAGAGCATCATCCCGGGCATCGCCATCATGTACTGGATGGGGGTGCTGCGCAGGCGGCCACGGGCGGTGCTTAGGCATGCGGCTGCCTGACCTGGTGATCGCCGGGGCGCCCAAGTGCGGCACCAGCTCGCTGTTTCGCTGGCTGGCCGCGCACCCGGCCGTGCGCGGATCGTCCGTCAAGGAAACCTACTTTCTGCTGGACCGCGGCCACCCGCTGCAGGACCCCGCCCGCAACGTGCACGACCACGGGCTGGCGGCGTACGCCTCGTTCTTTCCCGACGCGGCGGGGGACGATCCGTCCGCGCTGCTGCTGGAAGGCACCACGCACTACCTCTACCAGCAGACGGCGCCGCACGTACTGGGCGGGATGGACCGCCCGCCGCACGTCATCTTCCTCCTGCGCGAGCCGGCGGAGCGCGTGTACTCGTCGTACCGCTACACGCGCAACAACCTGGGCGTGCTTCGCCCCGGGGCCACCTTCCGCGACTTTCTGGGCCTGGGCGAGGGCGGCGACGCGAGCGCGCTCACGGACCCGCGCTGGGGCGGCAAGGTGGACATCTGGCGCAACGACGTGGGCTACAGCCGCTACGCCGAGCACCTGGCCCGCTGGGCCGAGGTGTTTCCCCGCGAGCGGATGCACGTGTTTCTGGCCGAGAACCTGTGGCGCGACCCGCGGGCGCTGCTGCGCGGCCTGGCGCAGCGGGTGGGGATCGACCCCGCGTTCTACGACGATTTTGCGTTCGCCCGGCACAACGAGTCGTACGCCGTCCGCAGCCCGGCGCTGCACCGCCTGGCCCGCCGGGCGGGGGCGGTGCTGCCGCGCGGGGG
Organism: Longimicrobium sp.; assembly: GCF_048594345.1. Lineage (GTDB taxonomy): Bacteria > Gemmatimonadota > Gemmatimonadetes > Longimicrobiales > Longimicrobiaceae > Longimicrobium. Next base: position 2,292 of record NZ_JBMDXM010000089.1, on the reverse strand, counting down.
GCTGCGTGCGCTGCTGCGAAAGGGGTACATGGGGGTGCTGGCCAGCGGGCGCGCGGAGCGCACGGACGACGACGCGGCCGCGCTGCGGGAGCTGCGCGCCTCGTACGCGCCGCACAACGCGCGGCTGGCGCGCGAGTGGGGGCTGGACCTGGGCGCCTGGGAGGCGCGTCCGGCGCGCGACGCCGTGGTAAAGTCCGCGTGAGGGGCGACGGACGGGTGCACGTGCTGTTCTTTACCTCGGCGCTAGGCGGGGGCGGGGCGGAAAAGCACCTGGTGCGCGTGGCCAACGCGCTGGACCGCGGCCGCTTTCGCGTGTCCGTGGCCGTGGCGCGCGGCGGCGGCTCGTACGAGGGCGAGCTGGCGGCGGACGTGGCCTACCACCCGCTCCCCGGCGGGCGGATGCGCAACGCGATGCTTCCGCTGCGGCGGCTGCTGCGGACGGAGCGCCCGGACGTGCTCTGCTCGTTCATGGACCACGCCAACTGCATCGCCCTCCTGGCCTCGCGCGGGCTCGCGGACGGGCCGGCCGTGGTCGCGGGGGTGCAGAACCCGCCGTCCACGTCGCTGAACCGCGTCCTCGGGCCCATCCGCGGCGCCATCAAGGCCGGCATGCGCGCCCTGTATCCCCGCGCCGACGCGGTGGTGGCGCTCTCGCGCGGCGTGGGGGACGAGCTGGAGCGGATGATCCCCGGCGTCGCCGGCCGCCTGGCCGTGATCCCCAACGCGGGGATGGACGATGCCCCCGCCGCGCCGTCCGGCGTCACGAATCGGTCGATGGAGACGGACGGGCCGGTGCTGGTCGCGTGTGGACGCCTGGTGCCGCAGAAGGACTATCCGGTACTGCTGCGGGCGCTGGCCCGGGTGCGGGAGCAGCTTCCCGCGCGGCTGCGCATCCTGGGTGAGGGTCCCCTCCGCGCGGAGCTGCAGGCGCTGGCGGCGTCGCTGGGCGTGGCGGATGCCGTGTCGTGGGAAGGCTTTCAGCCGGATCCCACCCGCTACATGGCCGCCGCGGACGTCTTCGTGCTCTCCTCCGCGTACGAAGGGTTCGGCAACGTGATCGTCGAAGCCATGGCGGCGGGGGCGCCGGTGGTGGCCACGGACTGCCCGTACGGGCCGGGCGAGATTCTGGAGGGCGGCCGCCACGGCGTGCTGGTTCCCCCGGGCGATCCCGGCGCCTTTGCCGATGCGCTGCTGCGCGTCCTCCGCGACCCCGCCCTTCGCGAGCGGCTGCGGGCGGCCGGGCTTGCACGGGTCGCGGCGTACGCCCCCGCGGCGATCGCCGGCGAGTACGGGCGATTGTTCCAGGACGTGCTGGCCGCTCGCGCGGCCGCCCCGGTCCGCGGAGCTGGCGCGCGGGGCGCGGAAAAAACCGCCTTCAACGGACGGACCGAGTGAATCCCAACCAGTGCCCCGTCTGCCAGGGCACCCAGCTGCGGCGTCTCTTTTCACGTGGATCGTGGACGTACCGCGCGTGCGCCGACTGCGGGCACCGCTTTGCCGCGCTTCCCGAGCGCGAGGCGGACGCGCTGGACGAGCTGTACCAGGACGAGTACGCCGGCTTTCGCGAGGACGCCGTCTTTCAGGCGGCGATCCGCGAGCGGCTGCGGACGGAGTTCGCCCCCCGCGTCCCCGCCGGCGGCCGCATCCTGGACGTGGGGTGCGGCAACGGCGAGTTCATGGCAGCCGCGAAGGAAGCCGGCTACCAGGTCGTGGGCACCGACATCTCCGTCCCCGCGGTGGAGCTGTGCCGCTCGCGCGGGCTGGACGCGGTGGCGGGCGACTTTCTCACCCTGCCGTTCGAAGGGACGTTCGACGCGGTCACCATGTGGGACGTCATCGAGCACCTTACGGACCCGGTGGCCTTCGTGGCGCGCGCGCGGTCGCTGCTGCGCCCCGGCGGCTACCTGGTGGTCAAGACGCCGGGCGTCACGGACCGCATGCTGACGATGGTCAAGGTGGTGCCGTCCATGGCCAGCTCCATCCTGCACGAGGACCACATCCAGTTCTTTACCGCCGCCTCGTTCTCCCGCCTGGCGCAGCGCGCCGGCTTTGACGGCGTGGAGGCGCTGCGGCTGGGCGACATGCGCGGCAAGCGCCCCGTCCGCTCCTTTCGCCGCAGGCTCAGCCGCTCGGCGCGCCAGGCGGTGAACGGGCTGGGCGGGCACTTCAACCACTACGTGTGGATGCGCGCCCCGGGCGCCGCCGCCGCGCCCCGGCCGGCGTGAGCGGCACGGTGCGGGGGACGGGGTCCGCGCGGGCGGACGGCGCCGTCGCGCCGGCGCCGCGGGCGCG
>NZ_JBMDXM010000088.1:0-22180 GCF_048594345.1 Longimicrobium sp. | reverse complement strand
CCCCCCGGGGGCCTCCTTGCCGCCCTCCACCGGTTTGGCTGGGCGCGGCGACCGGACCGCGGGGGGGCGCCCGCGGGGGCCCCCACGCTCGTTTTCGTGCTTTTGGTGCGATCGACCGGATCCGGATGCGCGCGGGTGCGGATCATCCCTCCTGATGGGCGCACGCCGGGACGACGCTGCAGAATCGGGAGGGATAGCATCCCAGCTCGGCGGTGCAACGGGGCGTCACCTGCATCCCGTGCACTTCACCGACCCTTTCGTCCGGGACGAACGAGCCGACGGCCAGGTCTTCCAGCTGCAGCTTGAGCTTCTTCATGGGATTGACTCCGTTCCGGTGAATGCGGCGTGAACGGATGGTCCTCATCAAGTTCCGCACCTCCGGCCAGGAGCAAACCGGCGCGGGCATCCGCCGGACGCCCACGCCCGTTCCACCCGCGGGAGCGCTGGATCAGCAGGCGCCTTGATCGTTGGTCATGCAGCCGTAGTAGGCCGTGATCACGCAGCCGGGGCCGGTGCAGTACCTGGTGTGGTAGCAGCCGACTTCGGCGGTGCACCGGCACGTGTTCACCAACGTCGCCGCCATGGCGTGAACGGCGCCGGTCTGCGCTTTCTCCGCGGCGAACGAGCTGACTTCCAGGTCCTCGAGTTCCAGCCTGAGCTTCTTCATGAGATCTCGCTCCGGTGCGGGATATGGAAAGTAGGGAGAAGAAGTAGTATCGATGTAAACGTCATGAAAAGGAAGGGTGGTCGCGGGTGATCGCCATCGGTGACGGGCACCCGCCGGGTCGATACCTGTCCTGGTGCTTGCCCGTTGGTCCGGTCAGGCAGGATCAGCCCCGCGACGCGGCAAGGGCGGGCGCCCCGTCCAGCAGCAGCGTGCGGATGCGCTGCACGTTCTCGCGGTTCTTGCCGTAGTCCACCACCGTGGTGCTCAGCACCGGCCGGCTGCGGATGGTTACCCAGCTGCCATCCTCCACCGCCGCGACGCGGCACTCGATCTTCTCGCCAAAGCTGGCCCAGCTCAGCCTGCCGTGCGCGTACGCCGCTCCCCTGGCCGGATCGACCCGGACCTCCTTGAGCCCGCGGTTCGCCGCCAGCGCCGCCCGGCAGCGCTCCAGCGCCTGCTGGGGGGGCAGCGGCAGCAGCACGCCGTCGCTCACGTCCACCCCCGTTCCGCCTTTGCCGCGCTCAATGCCGCGACGCTTCATCGCCCACCGGCTCAAGGCGGTGAGCGTAAGGCCCATGGTGGCCCCGAAGAAGATGCCGGCGGCGACGCCGATGAACGCGGCCGCGACAAACGATCGGCTCTGGACCAGCGTGGCGACGAACTGAAACAGGCCAAAGCTCAGGCCGCAGTACCAGAAGATGCGTGCGAAGGTGCCGAATTGCATGGTTCTCCGGTGGATCGGTGCCGTCCGGACCGCGTGCGGCGGGCCCGGCCGAAAGCAGGAACGAGTGCGCCGCCGCAAATGTTTCGCGCCGGATGGTTGACGTCGTGGCGTGCGTGGCGAAGATTGCGCGCATCACGCCACCTGGAGAGCCGATGCACGCCCCATCCATCCACGACACCGTCGCCTTTCTTCGCGAGCGCATTACCCGCGCGCCGCACGCCGTGCTCGTTCTGGGCAGCGGCCTGGGCGGCATGGCGGACGACATCGAGGACGCCGTCCGCATTCCCTTCGGCGACATCCCGGGCTTTCCGCGCCGCACGCAGGAGCTGGCGGGGCACGCGGGGCAGCTGGTGGCCGGGCGGCTGGAAGGCGTGGAGGTGGCGGCCATGCAGGGCCGCTTTCACCTGTACGAAGGGTGGCAGCCGGCCGACGTGGCGCTGCCGGTGCGCGCGCTGGCCGCCCTTGGCGCCGAGACCATGCTGCTGACCAACGCGGCGGGCTGCATTCGCCCCGGCTTTCAGCCCGGCGACCTGATGCTGATGGCCGACCACATCAACCTGATGCTGCGCAACCCGCTCATCGGGCAGACGGTGCCGGGCGAAGAGCGCTTTCCCGACATGTCGGATCCGTACGACGCGGGCTTTCGCGCCATCGCCGAGGAGGTCGCGCGGGAGCTGCGCATCCCCCTTGTCCAGGGCGTGTACGCGGCGCTGCTGGGGCCCAGCTACGAGACGCCGGCGGAGATCCGCATGCTGGGCCGCCTGGGCGCCGACGCGGTGGGGATGAGCACGGTGCCCGAGGTGCTGGTGGCGCGCGCCATCGGGATGAAGTGCCTGGGGATCAGCTGCATCACCAACCTGGCGGCGGGCTTGAGCAGCGACCGGCTGTCGCACCAGGAGGTGATGGAGGTGGGCGCCCGCGTGCGCGACCGCCTGGCCGCCCTGGTGCGCGGCGTCCTTCCGCGCGTCGCCGGCCTGAACCGCGCCTCCGAAGCCGCGGAGTAGCCGTTCGATCGGCGAGATTCGCCGCGCCTGGCGGAGGCGGCGAATCTTTCCCGCTGTACCCGCCGTAGGCACCTCCACGGCCGGATTCCAGGCCGTTTTTCCTTCCGATCCGGCCCGCTCTCCGGGCCCGCAAGCCCTTTATCGACGGAGGACCCGATGGACCCGAACACCGCGATCATCGCCGGACTGGCCATTTTCCTGGGGATGATGACGATCCTGATCCCCATCGCCGGCCTGACCGCCCGTTTTGCGCTCAAGCCGCTGATGGAAGCGCTCAAGAGCTACCGCGAGCTGCAGAGCGACAATCAGGCTACGCAGCTGGTGGAGCGGCGGATGGCGCTGATGGAGGAGCAGATGCACAGCATGGATCGCACGCTGCGCGAGCTTGCGGAGGAGTCGGAGTTCCGCCGCGACCTGGAGAGCGGCAAGCAGAAGCACGCCGCCCTCCCGCTCCCGGGCGTCCCCGAGCGCACGCAGGCGCAGAGCGTGCTTGGCGCGCAGGCGGAGCGCGTCAGCTAGGCGCTCACCGGGGCCCTCACCCGCTCGCTTATGCTCGCACCCTCTCCCGCAAGCGGGAGAGGTATAAACGTCGCAAATGCCGGCGATGCGTCCCCGCTGTTGCGCGGGTCGTCTATGTCTATGCGAATGGCTCGCCCGGCGCGCAGGCCCTCGCTGACCCGAGAAGGTAAAGCCCCGTTCGGCGAGCGCAAGCGAGCCGGGACGGGGCTTGTCGCTTTCCCAGCAGCGGGTTTACCCGCTCATCCTCCAGGGACTTAAGCCGACCCCGTCGATCCGCCCCCGTCGCCGATCCGCCCCGGCACCAGGTGGTTCAGCGGGCCGTGGCCGCAGCCCAGCCCCGGCGCGGCGGCCATGGCGCGCTGCACGTAGTCCAGCGCGTCCTCCACCGCCTGGCGCAGCGGCCGGCCGTGCGCCAGCCCCGCGGCAATGCCAGCGGAGAGGGTGCAGCCGGTGCCGTGGGTGCTGCGCGTATCCAGCTTGGGGCGGCGCCACTCGTGCCACTCCGTTCCGTCCCACAGCACGTCCACCAGCTCCGCCTGGCGCAGGTGCCCGCCCTTGAGCAGCGCCGAGCGGGCGCCGCGCTCCACCAGCGCCCGCGCCGCGCGCCGCATGGCGTCCACGTCCTCTACCGCAAAGCCCACCAGGATCGCCGCCTCGTCCAGGTTGGGCGTTACGCACGCCGCCAGCGGCAGCAGCTCGTCGGCGATGGTGAGCTGCGCGTCCTCCGCCAGCAGCGGGTCGCCGCTGGTGGCAACCATCACCGGATCCAGCACGTAGTTGGGCAGCCCGTGCTCGCGGATGGAGGCGGCGACCGCGCGGACGAGATCGGCCGTGGCCAGCATCCCCGTTTTGCACGCGGCGGGCGGCAGGTCCGTGGCCACCGCGGCGATCTGCGCGCGCACCGTGTCCACCGGGATGGCGTGCACGCCGGTGACCCCGCGCGTGTTCTGCACCGTAATGGCGGTGAGCGCCGAGGTGCCGAAGCAGCCGAACGCGTGAAAGGTCTTGAGGTCCGCCTGAATGCCGGCCCCGCCGCCGGAATCGGACCCGGCGATGGTGAGTGCGATGGGAATGCTCATCCGTGACTGCCGCTGTGAATCGGGATCAAAAAACCGAAGCGCGAAATGGAAACGGAAGCGGCACGGCACCGCAAGGGCACCGCGCCGCTTCATCCTCCCCGTCCCCCTGTCTCCCCCGCCGTCCCCTACCGTCCGACGGGCGGATGGCCCGACGGCATCAGGATCTGCCCCAGCGAGGGCGGCTGCGCGGACAGGCGCCGCAGGAACGCGGCGTAGCTTTCGTTGTTGCGCGCCAAGGCCTGCGGCGGAGGCGGCAGGGCGCGGATCTGCGCCCGGGTGGCCTGCATGCGCTGCGCCGTGCCCGGGTGCGTGCTGAACCACGACACCGCTTCGGTGCTGGGCACGCGCTGCTCTTCTTCCCACAGCGCGCTGAACAGGCTCAGCATCCCCCGCGGGTCTACGCCGCTCTGCACCAGGTAGCCCACCGCCAGCTGGTCGGCCTCCTGCTCGGCCGCGCGGGAGTTCTGCGCGTTCCACAGCGCGCTCCCCACCTCCAGCGCCTCGGCCTTGAGCATGGGCTCGCGGTTCAGGATGAGCTGGTACATCACCCGCGCCATGGACCGCGTGCGCATCTGGCGCTGCAGGTTCTCGGCTCCGTGCCGCGCCGCCACGTGCCCGATCTCGTGCGCCAGCACGCCGGCCAGCTCCGACACGTCGCTGGTGCGCTCGATGAGCCCGCGGTTCACGTAGATGTGCCCGCCCGGCAGCGCGAACGCGTTGAGCGCCGGGCTGTCGACGATGTAGAAGTAGTACTTCAGGTCCGGCCGCGCGCTGTGCTGCGCGAGCATGCGGCCCAGGTCGTTCACGTACAGGTTGAGCGGAACGTCCTGCACCAGCGGGATCTGGGCGTTGATCTGCGAGGCGATCTGGTTTCCGATCGCGACCTCGCGCGCCTCGTTCACGCACCCGCCCAGCGACAGCGCCACCAGCAGCGCCGCCGCCGCGCGCGGGAGCCGGCCGGCGCGCGGCCGGCCCCCGGATGCGAACGTCCCGCGCCTGCTCACCGGCGGCGGTCCGGCGGCGCGGGAAGCGAGGTCACGCGGGCGCGGATGTTCTGGAAGGCGCGCGTGTCGGTGGTCAGGTTGGCCCCCTGCGCGCCCGGCGTGGCGGCGATGATGGCCCGCGCGTTCGCCACCCGCTCCTGCGTGGTGGGGTGCGTGGCGAACCACTGCTCCACCCGGCTGGGCTGGCGCTGCTGCAGCGACAGAAGCTCTTCAAAGAAGGTGGCCAGCCCGTTGGGGTTGTACCCGGCGCGCATCAGGTAGGCCACGCCCACGCGGTCCGCCTCGCGCTCGGCGTCGCGGGTGTAGCCGGCGAACACCGCGCTGCCCCCCACCTGGATCCCCGCCTGCTCCACCCCGGACGGGGCGCGGCCCAGCAGCACGCCGTACAGCACGTTCAGCCCCAGGTTGGCGTTCTGCGCCCTTTGCAGCTGCTCGATGCTGTGCCGCTCGGCCACGTGGCCGATCTCGTGCGCCAGCACGCCGGCCAGCTCCGACACGTTGTCGGCGCGCTCGATGATGCCGCGGTTGACGTACACGTAGCCGCCCGGTAGGGCAAAGGCGTTGACAACGTCGGAGTTCACCACGTAGAAGTGGTAGCGGATTCCGCGCGGATCGGCGATGGCCGCCAGCTGCGAGCCGATCTGGTTGATGTAGTTGAGCGTCGCCTGATCGTTCAGCATGGGCATCTGCCGATTGATCTGGGCCGAGTAGTCGGCGCCCAGCGCCACTTCCTGCTGCGTGCTCACCTGCGGGGCGCACCCCGCGGCGGCGCCGGCCCCGCACAGGGCGGCAACGGCCGCCGTGCGCCGGAACACGCGCCTAAGTGTTTGCGACATATGATTCTCCATTCTGACGGGTGTGTCGTCGTGAGGAGCAGGGGAAAGCAAGGACCGGACCAGGGATGGCCCCAGTGCTGAGCCGCCGCGAAGAGCGGCTGCTGCGGTCGCTGCGCCAGCGGAAAACGCGTGAGGCGGAGGGGCTTTTCCTGGTCGAAGGCGTGCGCGCGGTGGAGGACCTGGCCGCCTCGGCCCTCCCCATACGATTCGCCCTGGCGGCGTCCACCCTGGGGGACAGCGGCCGGGGACGGGCTCTGCTGCATCTGCTTGCGTCGCAAGGAGTTGCCGTCCACGAAACCGGCGAGCGCGAGCTTGCCGCGCTGGCGGATACCGAGACGCCGCAGGGCATTCTGGCCGTGGCGCCGATCCCCTCCGCCGGCCTGGACGACCTGCCGATGGACGCGGAGCCGGCGGTGATTGTCGTTCTGGACGCGGTGCAGGACCCCGGCAACTTTGGCACGCTGGCGCGCACGGCCGAGGCGCTGGGCGCGGCCGGACTGGTGGCGCTGCCGGGGACGGTGGACCCGTGGAACCCCAAGTCGGTGCGCGCGGCCATGGGCTCCACCTTTCGGCTTCCCGTGGTGCCGGCGGACTGGGAGGGCTTGTCGCAGTGGCTATCTTCCCGCGGCTTCGCCACGCTCGCGGCCGCCGCGGGCGGGGAGCCGGTCCCCGATCCGCGTCCGCCGCGCGCCGCGCTGGTGCTGGGGAACGAGGGGGCGGGGATCGGGGACGAAACGCGGGCGCGGGCGGACCGCGTGGTGGGCATTCCCATCCGGGGGCGGGCGGAGTCGCTGAACGTGGCCGCCGCCGGCGCCATTCTGCTGTACGAACTGCTGCGCTGAGGCGTCTTGGACAGACTGACGGAGTACATGGTGATGGTCTACGCCGGCCTGGTGGGCGCGTGCGTGGGCTCGTTCCTCAACGTCTGCGTGTACCGCTGGCCGGAGGAGCTGTCGGTGGTCTCGCCGCCGTCGCGCTGCGGATCGTGCGGCACGCCCATCAAGTGGTACGACAACGTGCCGGTGCTGGGGTGGCTGCTGCTGCGGGGCAAGTGCCGCGCGTGCGGCGCCCGCATCTCCATCCAGTACCCGCTGGTGGAGCTGCTTACGGCGGCGCTGTGGGTGATTGCGGCGTGGCGCTTCGGCCTTTCCTGGCAAACGCTGGCCACTGCGCTGTTCTTTACCATCCTGCTGGGGATCGCGCTGTCGGACGCGCGCACCTACATCATCCCCGACCAGTTCACCCTGGGCGGGCTGGTGCTGGGGGTGGCCCTCTCGTTCGCGCCGGGCGGCATCTCGCCGGTGCGCTCGCTGATCGGCGCGGCGGTGGGGTTCGGGCTGCTGTGGCTGGTGGCGGTGGTGGGGGAGTGGGCATTCAAGAAGCCCGCGATGGGCGGCGGCGACATCAAGATGATGGCGATGGTGGGCGCGTTTCTGGGCCCCGTCGGCGTGCTGCTGACGGTGTTCCTGGGCGCGCTGTTCGGCAGCCTGATCTTCGCGCCCATCAGCTACCGCACGGGCAAGCTGGTCCCCTTCGGCATCTTCCTGGCCCTGGGCGCCGCGATTACCGAGCCCTTTGGCCAGGCGATGATCGACTGGTACGTGCGCAACTTCCTGGTGGTGTAGGCCGAGCGCCGTCAAGCAAAAGCCTCACGCGGAGACGCGGAGGACTCGGAGGCGCGGAGAATCTCTTCCGCGTGCTCCGCGCCCTCCGCGTCTCCGCGTGAGGCCGTTTGGTTCCGCCGATCAGAAGTCCGGCGGGCGGACGACGAGCTGGTAGGGGCCGCGGTAGCTGCTCATGTGCATCGGGGCGGTGCCGGTGGAGCTGGAGGAGAACACCCGCACCTCGTACGTCCCCGTCTCGGGCACCACGAAGGTGTTCATGAACGCCTGCTCGGACGCCCAGATGTAGGCCAGGGGCGGCTGCACCTCGGGGCCCGGCCGCTGGATGGTCATCGCCAGGGCGCCGCTGGGGCCCATGACGGACTTGGCGCCCCACAGGGTCAGCCGCTGCCCCGCCTGGGCCTGAAAGGTGAACACGTCGATGTCGGCGCGGTGCTCCAGGCTTTCGCCCGTCACCGTCTGGCCGATGGTGAGGGCGGCGGGAACGGACTCCGGCGCGTGCTGGATCCGCGAAAGGCGGAAGCGATACGCCCCCACCGGCTCGGGCGAGATGCCGGTGTGCGGCGTGCCGTGCAGCCCCATCCGCACCCGGTAGGTGCCGTCGTAGGGCAGCACGAAGCGCTCGCTGGTGTTCCCCTCGACGTCATCGCTCTGCAGGGCCAGCAGGCGCAGCAGCGGCTCGTCGCCCTGCGCGGGAAGCAGGTACAGCCAGTGGCCCAGCGGCCCCCGCAGGTGCATGGCGATCTCGGTCCCCGCGGTGCCGGTGAACTGGTAGTAGTCCAGGTCCGACGAGGGCTGGATGGACTCGCCCTGCACCGTCTGGCCCAGCGCGATCGTCGCCGGCACCTGCTCCGGACGCGGGTCGATGCGGAACATCCGCAGCGTGTACGCGCCCGTCCCCCCAAAGACGCGGACAGTGTACGTTCCGTCGCGCGGCACGTCGAACGGCTCCGGGCCGTGGCTCAGGAGCTGTCCGGTGACGGGATCGATCAGGTTGAAGGTCCCGGTGCCCGGCGCCGGCATCTGAAAGAACCACTGGATGATGTCGCCCCTGGCCGCCGTGAACGTGTACTCGTCCACGTCGGCCGGCATGTCCAGCTGCTCGCTGACCGTTTGCCCGTGCTGCAGCGCCGCGGGCACGCCTTCGGGGGTGCGGACGATAGGATACACCATCACCTGGTACGCCCCCGCCCCCCGCGCGTCCACCGGGTCGGGGGTGTTGACCGTAAGGGTGTAGCGGCCGGTCACGGGAAGGCGCACCGGCTCCGACTCGCCCGAGCCCTGCCAGGTGCGCACCAGGGCCAGCTCGGGGGCACCCGCCACCGGGCTGCGCAGCGTGACTTCCAGGCCCCCGCTCCCGTACACCTTGACCTCCTGCCCCTCCGTCCCGTCGAAGGCGTACTCGTCCACGTCGTAGTACGGAGCCACGGCGCCCGCCGTCCACGCACGCAGGGCCAGGGGGCCCTCGCCGCTTTCCGGCCCGGTGGCGATGGAGTGAAGGGTGAACTGGTACGGACCCGTGGTGCCCGTCGAGCTGATCCGCACGATCAGGCGGCCCGCGGGGAGCACGAAGCGCTTGCCGACGCCGTCGGCGCCGTGGGAAACCGCCTGCATCACCCTTTCGCCACCGGCCGAATCCAGCACGGTGACGTGCAGCGTGCCCTGCCCGGTTCCCGTCCCGGTGAACAGCATCATCCCCCGGCCCGCGGTAGGGACGGTCAGGAGAAAATCGTCCACGTCGCCGCCGCTCTCCAGCGACTCGGTGACGGCCTGGCCCAGCGCCACCTCGCGCGCGGCGGTTTCGGGCGGATTGGTCACCCCGGGTCCGCCTGAGCCGCCGCCGGGGTTGTCGCAGGAACAGAGCAGGAGCGCGCAGGCGAAGAGTGCCGTGCGAAGACAGGGGCGCATGGAAAGGTGTGGGATGCGGATGGCGTGATCGACCGCGAAAGCGGAGCCGGCTGGCGTACGACGGACGTCGATGCGGCGGGCCGGAAAAGCTAACACCGGCGCCGCGGCGGAACCAGTGTGCAGGCCGCATCCCAACCCCTTGCGGCGGAAATGCTTCAGTGGATCCCTGGAATGCATTGCGGCGGGAACGGATGGTTTTCCCCGGATGCGCGTGCCGTTATATTTGCCTCCTCGCCCCGCCGTGCGCGTGAACCCATCCCGCGCCCGCATCGCTCCGCCCACGCCTCTCCGTTTCCATGTCACGCCGCCTCCGTTCCTGCACACTCGCGCTGCTCGCGGCCGCCTTTGCCGCGGCGTGCGACGGCCCCGCCGGGTCGGAGACGCTGCGGTCCGTCGCCATCAGCCCCGACACGGCGTACATCACGCTGAATACCACCTCGCGGCTGGAAGCTGTCGCCCGCGGCTCCGGCGGCGGGACGATGACGGGGGTGGCGTTTGCCTGGGCCAGCTCCGACACCTCGGTGGCGGCGGTGTCGTCGGACGGGACCGTGACGGCGCGCAGGTTTGGCGTGGCGACCATCACCGCCTCGGCGGAAGGCGCGGCCGGGCAGGCGAGGGTGTGGGTGACGGGCGGCCCCGGGGTTACGGTGGTCACCGAAGTGCGCGACACCGTCGACGCCGTCGCGGGCACGCCGCTGGTGGCCGAGCTGCGCGACGCGGGCGGCCGCCCGCTGGCGGACCAGCCGCTGCGCTTCGAAGCCGTCGCCATCGCCCACTTTACCTACGCGGCGCAGTTGCAGAACCCGGCGGGGGGGCGCGCCATCGAAACGCGGGTGGTGTTCACCGACGCGCAGGGCAGGGCCTCAGTGCCGGTGGTGATGGGGACGGTGGCGGGTCCCGCCAGGTTCATCGTGCGCAACGAGGGGCTCGGGCTGGCGGACACCACCACCGTAACCGTGCTGGCCGGCGCGCCGGCCGGGGCGCGGGTGGAGCCGGCGGACACCGCCGTCTTCATCGGCCGCACGGTGCAGCTGCGCGCCACCGCGCTGGACCGCCACGGCAACCCCACCGCCGCCGCCGTCGCGCTGACCCGCATGGAGGGGCCGCTGCCGGTGGATGGCAACGGGGTGGTGAGCACGCCCGCGTACGGCACCTCGCTGATCCTGGCGACGGCGGGGGGGCGGGCCGACACGGCGCGGATCGCGTCGGTCCCGGTGGGCGCGATGGCGACGTCCACCAACGGCGGCCTGGTTCTGATGAACCTGGACGGAACCGGGCGCATCGCGGCCGGCGCCGGCGCCTTTCCCGCCTGGTCGCCCGACGGGCAAAACCTGGTCTTTGTCGACGAAGGATACCTGCAGGTGGCGAACGGCACCGGCGGCGCGGCGCGGCCGCTGGTGAGCGTCTCCACGGGCGGCGAGCACTTCTGGCCGCAGTACAGCCCGGACGGGGCGTACGTCTACTACTTTTCCCGTGTGCCCAACGTCCGGCAGACCATCTGGCGCGTGGATGCCGACGGCACGGGGCTCACGAAGGTTGCCGAAGGGCCGGGACATCCCTCGCTGTCGCCGGACGGAACGAAGATGGTGCACTTCTGGGAGAGCTGGCCGGTCACCATCCGCATCACGGACCTCACCACGGGGCAAACGACGGGGGAGCTGGCGCCGGGCCACGCGCCCACCTGGTCGCCCACGGGCGAGCTGATCGCGTACAACGAGCTGAACGAGCTCGGGTACCTGCGGGGGATCATGGTGATGCGGCCCGACGGCAGCGGGGTGCGCAAGCTCACGGCGCCCACCGGGCACTACGGCTGGTCGCCCCGCTGGTCGCCGGACGGCCGCTGGATCATCGCCACCCACTTCGACAACGTCACGCTGATCCAGGTAGAGACCGGCCTGGTGATCGAGCTTCCCTGGAAGATGGATACGCTGCAAGGCGTCTCCTGGAAGCCGGGCGCCCTGCTCCCCTGAGGTGTGTCGCCGGCCGCCCACGGCCCAGGGTTCCGCGGGCTTCGCCGCTCCTTGAGGACGAAACCCGCACACCGCGATCGGTCATTTCGAAGGAGGCGCCGCGCCGTCTCGTACGACAGGCGTTGGCGCCAGCAGAGAAATCTGCTCTCATCCTCATACCAGATCCGACAGAACTGTCGTTCTGAGAGGGCGTTGAGAAACCTCAGTTGTTCCGCCGGACGCGCGCTGTCATCCTGAGGGAGCGCACGCCTCAACTACCATAAACACAAGAGCTTGCGCGCGACCGAAGGACCTTCTCTCCGCCACCGTCAGGCCAGATGCGGGGCATGAAGCCAGCTTCACGCTTCTGCCGGCAAGGTCCTTCGGTCGGCGCCAGAGTATTGTGTATGAGCAGGTTATGGAGCGGCGCCTCCCTCAGGATGACGGGCACGATCCGAGGTTTCTCAACACCCTCTGAGCCTGAGGCTGAGGCTGAGCCTCAGGATGACAGGTGTCTTCCGGATTCCGTATCAGCCCGCTCGTGACCGTTCAGGGGGCGGGGGCACCCGCGAGAGAATCGCCCCCGAAGCGCGCGATGCCGAACGGGGCCACGTCCGGGCACCACTCGCCGCGGGCCAGCAGCGCGCCGATGCGCTCGCCGGTGAGGGGGGCGAGGAGGATGCCGTTGCGAAAGTGGCCGGTGGCGTAGACCAGGTTGGGCACGTCGGGATCCGCGCCCAGGATGGGAACGCCGTCGGGGGTGCCGGGGCGCAGGCCGCTCCACGCCTCGGCCAGCGGCGCGTGCTCCAGCGCGGGCGCCGCCTCCACGGCGCCGTCGATCAGGCGGCGCAGCCCCCACGGCGTCACGGCCTTGCGGTCGCCCGTGCGCTCCACGGTGGCGCCCACGATCAGCCGGCCGGCCGCGCGCGGCACCAGGTAGCAGCGCGGCGTATCCACCACGTGCCGAAAAAGCGGCGGCACCGCCTCCAGCGCCAGCAGCTGCCCGTGCACCGGCTCCACCGGCACCGGCCGCGGCAGCCCCTCCATCCGCCCCGCCCAGGCGCCCCCCGCCAGCACCACCGCCCCCGCCTCGATCCGCTCCCCGCCCGCGCACTCCACCCCCGTCGCGCGGTCCCCGTCGCGCAGCAGGCGGACGGCGTGCGCACCCAGGCGGAACTCCGCGCCCGCCCGCGCCGCCGCCGACCAGAGCGCCGCGCCCAGGGCGCGGGTGTCCACCGGGTGGTCACCGGGAAAGCGCAGCGCGGCGCGGACGGCGGGCGAAAGCGCCGGCTCCGCCTCGCGCGCCTCCGTCGCCGTCAGCCGCTCCAGTGGAAGCCCCGCCGCGGACTGCCAGCGCCAGCGCGCCTCCAGCTCCTCCTCGTCCTCCGCGCGCAACGCCGCGTACAGCGTCCCCGCGTCGGAGTAGGCCACGT
Organism: Longimicrobium sp.; assembly: GCF_048594345.1. Taxonomy (GTDB): domain Bacteria; phylum Gemmatimonadota; class Gemmatimonadetes; order Longimicrobiales; family Longimicrobiaceae; genus Longimicrobium. The sequence continues at coordinate 9,435 of NZ_JBMDXM010000088.1, read as the reverse complement.
CGACGCCGGTCTCCTCGCGCAGGGCTGCGGCGTACGCCGGGTACATCCGCCGCGCGGCCATCAGCAGGTCCAGAAAGGCGCCGGGCCCGTCCGCCTCCGCCAGCGGGGAAAGCATCCCGGCGGCGGCCCAGCTGGCCTCCATCCCCGGCGTCCCCCGCTCCAGCACCACCACGGAAAGCCCGTCGCGCGCGGCGCGGCGGGCAACCGCGCATCCAATCACGCCGCCCCCGACAATCGCCACGTCGGCGGTCCGTCCCGCGCCCCTGTTGGTCGTCATGCGCGAAACATTTCACGCGGACGCCGTGGAGGCAAATGGAAGCGGAGCGGAGGAAGCCGGCCGCCTCCGCGCCCTCTCCGTTCGTCCGCGATCGCCCGTGGTCCGTTGCCGCCCCTGCTCCGGACCGTCCCGGTGACCGATCCGCGGAGCGGCTCCATGAATCGGGTGCGGTACGTACGTTGCGGCACCGCCCGAACCGGCCCGGGAGTCCACCGCTACCGCACGTTTGACAGCGCATTATCTGTCAGATATGGTTAGCCCGATTCCTGCGTCTACAAGTGACGAGTGAAGCGGTTGACTCGTCTTGGATGCACTCTGGCGCCACCCGTTCCGGATGGCGTGCGTAGCGCGCATCAATTGTCCCTAAATTCGACCATGTACCGGAAACGCCCGCGTAAGACCCTCGGCGCCCTTGCCGGGTCGATGATGTCACTGGCCGTGCGCATCGACCACGCCGTTCTCATGCGCTGCCAGATGAAGCTCCGCGACCTGCACAGGCGGCTCACCGTCTTGCGGTACGGGCTGGAGTACGATGGCTCTGAAGACGACATCTTCATCGTTACGTACCCCAAATCGGGTACAACGTGGCTTCAGATGATCGTATATCAGCTTACCACGGATGGAGAGATGAACTTCGCCCACATCGAAGACGTCTCGCCTTTTTTGGAAATAGCCATGATTCCCCGGGGCCAGAAGATTCAGGATCTGCCGGCGACACCGCGCGTGGTGAAGAGCCATCTGTCGTACCACGAGATCCCGAAAGGACCGGGGCGGTACATCTACGGCGTCCGGAACGGGCTCGACGTGGGGGTGTCGTACCACTACCATGCCCGCAAATACCTGCCGGGGCTGGGCAATTCAACGAACGAATTCTTTGGCCGGTTCGCGGCCGGCGGGGTTCCCTACGGCAGCTGGTTCGACCACGTATCCGGGTGGCTTCGCAACAAGGATCACCTCAACGTGCTGGTGGTGACGTACGAGGAATTGAGTGCGGACTTGGAGTCGGCGGTAAAGCGAATCGCTGATTTCTGCGGAATCACCATCGATCCCGCCGCCATGCCCAGGATTCTCGAGCGGTGTTCGTTCGCGTTCATGCGCGAGCACGATGAAAAGTTCTCGTTCGAGCGCATGCGTCCCAAGCCGCCGGCCGCTCCCGAGACAGCCTTCATTCGCCAGGGAAAGGTCGGCGGATGGCGGGAGGAACTGGACCCGCGGGCCGTCAGCGAATTCCAGGAGGCGTGCGATCGGCAGTTGCGCGATTTTGGCGAAGACATGTTCCGGGTCCTGTCGGGCCGGGGCGGCCGGGAAGGCAAACCCGCTTCGCCGCCGCCACCCGCCGGCGGCCTCTCCCCCGCCGGGCAGCCGGGCGGCGCGTCGCATCGCGGAGCCTGATGCTGATGCCGAATCCGTAAAAACAACATCGGAAGGTACAGAGGAACCGGGAACCGCCACGTGAACACAGGTGATCCGCCTTCCGCCGCTGTTCCTCGGGGTGTTCTCTGTTCCTCGGTACCCTGACCTCTGTTTTCGATAGTCCGACTTGAGGTGAGGTGTTTTGCCGGATTCGGTATGAAAACGCTGGCGTATTTGCGGTTCCGGCATCACGCGGAGCCGACGGAAGAAAAAAACGGAGGCCGCGGAGAACTGGACGTCTCCGCGGCCTCTCGATTTTCTCTCCGGCTCCGTGTGAGGACGCCTTGCACGCTCCCGCTACGCCGGATCGGCCTCCGCGAGGTACTCCTCGAACAGCCGGACCGCGCTCTCCACGTCACGCGGATCCACCGCCTCGAACGGCGAGTGCGAGTAGCGGATGGGGGGCGCGACGAGAAGCGTCTCCATCCCCTGCCGCACCAGGTGCGCGCCGTCGCTGGAGTAGTGGTACAGCACCACGTCCTGCACCGGGATCTCGTGCTTTTCAGCCACCGCGCGCAGCTCTGCGATCAGCCGCCGCGAGTAGTGCACGGACGAGTCGCGGTGGACAAGGGCCGGCCCGCCGCCCAGCTGCACGGGCATGTGCGCTTCGGCCACCGTGGGTATGTCGCCCGCCAGGCCGTTGTCGATGATGAAGCCCACGTCGTACGCCCGCCCGTCGCGCGCCAGGCTGCTGGCGCCCACCATTCCGATCTCCTCCTGCACCGTGAGCGCAAGGGTGATGTCGAAGCGCGGCTTGCGTTCCGCCAAGCGCCGCGACAGCTCCACCAGGACGGCCACGCCCAGCCGGTCGTCCATCGCCTTGCCCACCAGCAGCCGTCCCACGCGCTGAATGCCGGGATCCCACACCATCCGCGTCCCCACGTGGATGCCGTGCTCCGCCGCCTCGTCCGCCGTCATCCCCACGTCCACGAACAGGTCGTCCCACGTAAGGCGGGTGCGGTCGCGCTGCTCGGGGGTGAGCGCGTGGCCCGTCGTGGTCGCCAGGATGCCGGGGAGCGCGCCGCCGTCGGCCAGGATGCGGAAGCGCTGGCCCATGAAGTAGGGAAAGGAAAACACGTCGCGCTCGCCCGGCAGCACGCGCAGAAAGCCCTCGGGCGTGATGGAGCGGACGATCATCGACAGCTCGTCGGCGTGCGCGGCCAGCAGCACGCGCGGGCCGGGGCCCGGGATGTGGAGGAACAGGTTGCCCACGGGGGTGCGCGTCACCTCGCCGCGGCCTTCCCACTGTTCCGCCACCCAGTCCGTCACCGCCTCTTCCTGCCCGGTGGGTCCGGGCAGCTCGCACAGCGTACGCAGCAGCTCTTCCATCTGTCCGGCCTCCTCGGCCGCGGGAGCCTGCCAGCGCGCGCCGCGGGCGTGCGGCTGCGCCTCGGTGAACGCCTGGTACGCGCCGTCATCCGGCCGCGCGTCGGGGGCGGTGTCCCGGGTCCTGAAGTCGCTCATCGATCGTTATCCCTCGGAATGCCCGTGTGCCCCGTCCATCCGTCCGATGCCCTGCTCCAGGTACTCGCGCGAAAGCTCCACGTAATGGGCCGCGCTGGTCTGGATCCACCGCAGCGACTCGCCCTGCAGCTCCTTCTTGGCCACCGCCGGCGTCCCGGCCGCCAGCGTGCGCGGCGGCACCGTGCCGTTCTGCGCCACCACGGCGCCGGCCGCGATCAGCGCCTCTTCGCCCACGGTCGCCTTCTGCAGCACCACGGCGTTCATCCCGATCAGCGCCCCCCGTCCCACCGTGCAGCTTTCCAGGATCGCCCCGTGCCCGATCGTCACGTCGGGGCCAATGGTCGTGGCGCCCTGCCTGCTAACGTGCAACACCACGTTGTCCTGCACAGAGGTGCGCGCGCCCACGCGAATCTCGAACTCCGGCTCGTCCCCGCGGATCACCGCGCCAAACCAGACGCTGGCCTCCGCCTCGATGGTCACGTTGCCGATCACCACGGCGTTGGGGGCGACAAAGGCCGTGGGGTGGATGCGGGGATGGATGCCGGCGAAGGGAAGGATCGTCGCCATCAATCCCGCTCCGCCAGGATGCCGGCCAGCCGGTCCCCGTCCACGTTGCCGCCCGTCAGCACGACCGCCGTCGGGCCCTCGATCCCCTCCACCGCGCCCTCCAGCAGCGCCGCGGCGCCCACCGCCGCCGATCCCTCCGCCACGATCCCCTCCTCCTGGAACAGGCGCCGCATGGCGCGCCGCACCGCCGCCTCCGTCACCAGCACCACCCCGTCCAGCACCTCCGCCGCCAGCGCCAGCCCACGGTCGTCCACGTCCCCCTCCAGCCCCTCGCACAGCGTGGGGCCGTAAGGCGGCGAAACCACGCGCCCCGCGGCGAGCGAGGCGTGCATGGCCGACGTGGCCTCCGTCTGCACGCCGATCACGCGGATGCCGCTCCCCATCGCCCGCGCCACGATCCCCACGCCGCCGGAGATCCCGCCGCCGCCCACGGGGACCAGGACGGTCCGCACCCCGGGAAGCTCCTGCACGATCTCCAACCCCACGGTTCCCTGGCCCGCGACGACCGCGGGGTCGCTGAAGGCGTTGATGAAGCACGCGCCCGTGCGCGCCGCGTGGGCCTCCGCCGCGTGGTGCGCGTCGTCGTACGTGCCCTGCACCTCGCGCAGGTCCGCGCCGTGGCGGGCGATGCGCCGCTTCTTGGCCTCCGGCGCGCCGGCGGGGACAAAGACGACGGCCGGGGCCAGCCCGGCCAGCGACGCGGCCAGCGCCACCCCCTGCCCGTGGTTCCCCGCGGACGCCGTCACCAGCCCCCGCACGCGCTCCTCCTTCGATAGCGCGGCGACGGCGTTGTACGCCCCCCGCAGCTTGAACGAGCCGGTGCGCTGCTGGGTTTCCAGCTTGAGCCAGACGTCCGCCCCCGCACGCTCCGACAGCCAGGCGGAGCGCTCCAGCGGCGTGCGCCGGGCCACGCCCTGCAGCCGCCGCGCGGCCACCAGCACCTCCGCCAGCGAGGGAAAGACGCGCTCCGCCGTGCCGGCCGCCGGCTCCGCGAACTCCGCCGCCGTGGATTGGGAATGGAACGTGCGGGCGCGCGCGCCGCTCATGGCAGGCGAAAGACGGTGGTGCGCTCCACCGCCCGGTCGCTGGAGGTCAGCCGGCCCACGGCGGTGAACTCGCCCCGCGTTCCCGGCGGTGGCGCCCAGCGCTCGCCAAAGGTCCACGTTTCCCCCGGCGCCAGGGTGACCGTGCGCACCGCCTGGGTAAAGCCCCGGTCCGCCGACCAGCGCCACACCTCCGCCCCGCCCGCACGGATGGCGAAGTCGTACGACTGGCCGCTGGGAAAGGTGAAGGCGACGGGCGCGGCGGACGGGTTGGTCACCTGCAGCGTCAGGATGACGGTGTCGCCCGCCTCCACCCGCAGCGAGGAAACAAGTTCGGAGGAGTGCACGGTTTGCGGGGGCGGGGAGGGCATCCCGTCGGGCGGCGGGAGCGGCCGCGTGCACGCGGCGATCATCACGCCGGCGGCAAGCAGCAGCGGCAGAGTACGTCGGCGCGGGACGGAATGGCTCATCGGGTCGGGTGACGGGGGTCCGGACCATCACGTGAAGCGAACGTTCGTCCGCGTTCCATCACTCCGGACCGGCAAATTAGACGCCAGCGAGAATCGGCGTCAAGCAAGCCGTTCGGCGCCGCCGCAGCGGGCTTGGGAAAAATTTCACAAGCGCGGTTCAGCGTGCTTGCGAAAAATTTCACAAGCTCCTATATTGGGCTCGCCACCACCCCCCGGACCCCGGAATGACGCGGAAATGAAAGCGAATTCGCCGGGACCCGCGGGGCGGAAAGGAGGAGGGCAGGACCCGGCGCAGCTGGCCGGGATCGGGCTGCAGTTCGCCCTTGTCCTGGTCGCCTTTCTCTTCGCGGGAAAGTGGCTGGACGAACGGCTGGGCACGGAGCCCTGGCTGATGATGGCGGGCGTGTTCCTGGGCTTTGGGCTCAGCGTCTTCTGGATGTACCGCCGCCTGGTGCTGGGCGACAAGGAGAAGCGGTGAAGCGCGCGACCGTGATGGTGGCCCTGGGGGTGCTGGCGGTCGGTGTCCTGGTCTACGGCGTGGGCCTGTCGCTCACCGACGTGGACGGGCGCGGCGCCCTGGCGGTGGGGGTGCTTACGGCCGTCGCCTTTCAGCTCCTGGTGCTGCTGATCGCCACGTTCGCCTTTCCCGACAACGCGCTGGCCGCGTACGGGGTGGGGATGCTGGGCCGGCTGCTGCTGGTGATCGTGGCCGCGCTGGTGATCATTCCCGCGGCGGGCCTTCGCCCCGCGCCCTTTCTGTATTCGCTGGTGACGGTGCTGTTCGCAACCACACTGCTGGAACCGGTCGCCCTGGCGTCCGGTGCACGGAACCCAAAGGGTCGATGATCTCCACGATTGCAGTCCTCCTTGCCCTCGCCGGCGCGCCGCAGCAGGCGGAGCCCGCGCCCGCACCGGTGCAGACGCACGGCGCCACGGAGACGCACGCGCCGGCCGCCACCGCGTCGGGGCAGGCCGCCGTCGAGACCATGGGCGGCACGCAGGACCACGGCGCCGATCCCAACACCGGCCACGCCCCCGCGGCGGGCGAGCACGGCGCGGCCGAAGACAGCCACGGCGCCGGCGGGCAGATCGACTTTCTGCACCACATCCAGGACTCGCGCGAGTGGGAGCTGCCGGGAACGGTGGTGCACTTTCCCGCCAAGGGCTCGTGGATGGTGGGTCCGATCGACATGACCCCCACCAAGCACGTCCTTTTCCTGGGGTTCGCGGCGGTGCTCACCCTGCTCACCCTGCTGGGCGGCGCGGGGCTGGCCTCGCGCGCCGGCAAGGGGCGCACCGGCGGCAAGCGCCACAACCTCATCGAGGCGCTGGTGCTGTACGTCCGCAACGAGGTGGTGATGCCCAACGTGGGGCACGGCGGCGAAAAGTACGCGCCGTTCATCGTCACCCTGTTCTTCTTCATCCTGTTCAACAACCTGCTGGGGCTCATCCCCTACGGCAGCACGCCCACGGCCGGGATCTCGGTCACCGTCGGCCTGGCGTTCCTGGTCTTTCTGGTGGTGGAGATCGGCGGCATGCTGGCGGTGGGGCCCAAGCAGTACTGGCACACCATCTGGTTCGTCCCCAAGGGAATGCATCCGGTGGCGGGCAACGTGATGGCCGCGGCGCTCATGCCGATCGAGCTCTCCGGCAAGTTCGTGCGCCCGATCGCCCTGGCCATCCGCCTGATGGCCAACATGACGGCCGGCCACATCGTGCTGCTGGCGATCATCTCGCTCATCTTCGTGTTCGGCAACTGGGCGGTGGTGCCCGGGCCGGTGCTGATGGCGGTGGCGATCACGTTCCTGGAACTGTTCGTGGCGTTTCTGCAGGCGTTCATCTTCGCCATGCTGGCCAGCGTGTTCATCGGCCTGGTGCGGCACGCGCACTGAGACGAAGTGCGGAAGTGGTTCGGAGTGAGGCAGGCGGCGGTGCGGTTCGTGTGACGCACTTCGCTGAAAGATGGAGGACGCGCGGCGAAGTCCTGAATGATCGCCGCCGGCGGGGGACGGCTCCACCCCCGTCGTACAGTACCCGGGAGATGGGCGCCCGGGGAGGACGCGCGGCGAAAGCCGGCCAGGCGTCCGCGGCTCAACGAGTCCGCGCGAGCAGTGCCCGAAACGAATCGACTTTTTGACGGAGATACACCAATGCTGCTTCAGGAAGCTGCCAACGGACTCACCAACGGCCTGCTTGGCGCCGGCATCGGCGCCGGCCTCGCCGTGATCGGCGCCGGCATCGGCATCGGCATGATCGGCCGCGGCGCCACCGAGGGCATGGCCCGCCAGCCCGAGATCGCCGGCACCATCCAGACCGGCGCGCTCATCCTGGCCGCCTTCGTCGAAGGCGCGGCGCTGTTCGCCATTGTGGTGACGTTCCTGATCCAGGGCAAGGTCGTCGTCGGCTAACACCGGCACGGCGTTTCGGAAAGGCCCCCGCGGGCGTACCGCGGGGGCCGACGGATCCAATCTCTTTTTACGATAGATCAGCCCATGCGTCGCTCGCTCTTCGCCCTCACGGTCCTTCTGCTCGCCGCCACGCCGCTGCATGCGGCCGAGGAGGGCGGCGGCGGCCTGCTTTCGGTGAACCCGGGGCTCACCATCTGGACGATCGTCATCTTCCTGATCGTCCTGGCGATTCTCAGCAAGGCCGCGTACCCCAAGATCCTGGGCGCCGTCGAGGCCCGTGAGGCGCACATCGCGCAGCTCACCGAGTCCGCCGAGCGCGACCGCGAAGAGGCCGCCGCCCTGGCCGCCGAGAACCGGCGCCTGGTGGAGGAGACGCGCGCGCGGGTGCACGGCGCCGTCGAAGAGGCCCGTGGACAGGCCGACAAGATGCGCGCGGAGATGATGGACGCGGCCAACCGCGAGCGCCAGGAAATGCTGGAGCGCGCCCGCCGCGACATCGCCAGCGAGCGCGAGATGGCGCTCGACACGGTGCGCCGCGACGCCGTCGTTCTGGCCATGTCCGCCGCGGAAAAGCTGGTGCGCCGCAACCTGGACACGGAAGACAACCGGCGCCTGGTGCAGGAGTCGCTGGCGCAGATGATCGCGCAGCCGGCCGCGAGGGCCTGAGCCGTGCGCGCCGAGATCATCGCCCGCAACTACGCCGAGACGCTGGCGGCGCTGGCCGAGCGCCAGGGCCCCGCGGCGCTGGAGCAGTTTGGCACGGCGCTGGACGACCTGGCGGCCATGCTGCAGGGCGACGCGCGCATGCGCCAGTTTCTGGAAACGCCGCGCGTGCGCCCCGAGCAAAAGAAGGACGCGCTGCGGCAGGCGCTGGCGGGGCGCGCGCCCGAGATGTTCGTGCGCTTCGTGATGGTGCTGGTGGACAAGCGCCGCCAGTCGCTGCTGCCGGAGATTGCCCAGGCGTACCGCGACCTGGTGGACCAGCGGATGGGGCGCGCCCGGGTGGACGTCACCATCAGCCACGCCCCCGACGCGGCGCTGCAGGCAGAGATCCAGCGCGCCCTCGAGGCGCAGCTGGGCCGCACGGTGACGGCCACCTACCGGGTGGACCCCGAGCTGCTGGGCGGCATGGTGCTGCGCCTGGGCGACGAGATCCTGGACGGCTCGGTGCGCAGCCGCGCATCGGCGCTGCGCCGCCGGCTGATGGAAAGCACCATGCCGGCGGGCGCGAACGGAAGCGCCGCCGCGGTTTAAAGGGCGCACGAAAGGCCGCCGGGCGTCTCGCGACCCCCGGCGCTCGGCAACTTTTCCTTCGGGCAGGCCAACTCCAGCGGCGCGCTGGACCCTGATAGAGCGAGGACAACGATGGCGACGGCGGAAACCCAGCTTCGCGCAAGCGAGATCAAGAACGTGCTGCTTGGCGAGATCGAGCGGTACGAGGACGTTCTGCAGGCCGAGCAGGTGGGCTCGGTGCTCGAGGTAAAGGACGGCATCGCGCGCGTCTACGGCCTCCAGGGCACCATGGCCAGCGAGATGCTCGAGTTCACCGCCAGCGAGACGGGCCAGACCGTCATCGGGCTGGCGCTGAACCTGGAAGAAGACAACATCGGCGCGGTGGTGCTGGGCGACTGGACGGCGCTGCACGAGGGCGACGCCGTGCGCCGCACCAACCGCGTGCTCGACATCCCCGTGGGCCCCGCCTATCTGGGCCGCGTGGTGAACCCGCTGGGCGAGCCGGTCGACGGCAAGGGCCCCATCGCCAGCGTGGCGCGCCGCCAGGTGGACATCGTGGC
>NZ_JBMDXM010000087.1:0-14291 GCF_048594345.1 Longimicrobium sp. | reverse complement strand
CGCGCCGTGCGCACGGCGGCGGAGGAGATGGCGCTGGCGGGGTTCATCGAGCGGATGGACACGGCGCCGGTCTCGTACCTGGCCGACCACACGGCGTGGGCGGCCGTGCTGCGCCTGGTCAAGCTCAACGCGCAGCGCACGCCCGACGTGCCGCAGTGGCGCTACTGGTCCGTCGTATTCGCCTTTCTGGCGGAGGTGGACTGCTGGGCGCGCGAGGCGGACGCGGAGGGGTGGAGCGCCTACCAGGCCAGCAGCCGTGCCCGCGACCTGGTGACGGACCACGCGCGCACCCTGCAGATTGCCGGGCTCAAGCTTCCCGATCCCGAGGCCGGCGGCGGCGCCGCGTTCCTCGAAGACCTGGCCGCGGAGATGGACCGGGTGCACACCTGGTGCATCAAGCACCTGTAGACGAGACAGGTTCAGGTGCCCAGTGTCCAGGATCAAGGAAACGGCATCGGTGGGCACCGATCCTGGGCACTTGACCCTGGCCACTTGAGCCTGCCGTCCCATGCCTGAATCCCTCCGCACCCGTGTGCAGCGCTGGGGCTTCAACTGGTTCCCGGCGTACCGCGGCACCGGCGGCCGCATCGCCTACATCGCCCACGACTGGCGGGAGATCCGCATCCGGGTGCCGCTGGGCTGGCGCACGCGCAACTACGTGGGCTCCATCTTTGGGGGCAGCATGTTCGGCGCGGTGGATCCCATCTACATGGTGATGCTGATCCGCAACCTGGGGCCGGACTACCTGGTGTGGGACAAGTCCGCCTCCATCCGCTTTCGCCGCCCCGGCCGCACCACGCTGCACGCCCGCTTTCTGCTCGATCAGGCGGAGCTGGACGCCATCCGCGCCGCACTCATCGACGCCCCCGCCATCGAACGCACCTACACGGTGGATCTTGTGGATGCGGACGGCGTGGTGCACGCCACGGTGGAGAAAATCATCCACATCCGCCGAAATAGGCCCGCGGACGGTTGATCCGGCGGGTGATCGGCACGATTGCTGCCCGCCGTGGCGCCCATGCGGATACGATGGATGGTCCCGGTTCTGGCCCTGGCGGCGTGCGGCGGCGGTGAGGACGGCGCGGCGGTGGAAGGCACCTTTGCGCCGGGGCTCACGGCGACGGGGGTGTGGGTGGTGGAATCGGAGCGCAGCGAGCCCGCCGATACCGCCGGGTTCCAGCTGGCGGACCTCACGCCCGGCCCGGTGAGCCTGCGGCTGATGAACGGCTCCGACACCGCCGCCGTGCTCAACCTTTCCGGCCTGGCGCCCGGCGCGCGAGTGGGGCTGGAAGGGCTGCGGGTGGACCGCGAATCCGGCCTGGCCTTTCCGCGCACGGTGCGGCTGGACGGCGATGACATGGTGACGGTGAACGGGTTGCGGATGGCGCCCGCCAGCCGCGTTCCGCGCCAGGTGGACCTGCGCGGCGCCGTGCTGGCCTGGTCGTCCGAAGCCGGCGCGCTGCTGGTGCGGCCGGACGAGGCGCGCATCCCGGACCTGCGGGTGGTGGTGGGCCCTTCGACGGAGCTGGTGGGGGAGGATGGTGGCGGCGCGGACGTAACCATGCTGGCGCCCGGCGACTCCATCCGCCTGGAAGGCCGGTCGGAGAACGGCTACGTCCTCGCCACGCGCATCACCGTCCCCACCCGCATCGCCACGGTCACCGGCGCGGGCGATGACGACGCCGCCATCGACGCGGCGTCGGAGGATGGGGGCGGCGGTGGAGGGGATACGGGTGGCGGAGGCAATGTGGCCAGCCCGATCGCGGTGACGCGCATCCCCAGGGGCGGATCCGCCACTTCCGCGCCACGGATCATCGACGGGCGATCACGCGGCCGTGACGACTCGCGCGGCCGCGACGACGCACGCGGCCGGGATGACGGACACGCGCGGGAGCACGGGAATCAGGGGAAGGGAAGAGGCAGAGGAAACGGGAAGGGGAACGGAAAGGGCTGACCACGCGGGAGCGGGTCAGCCCTTTGTTGTTTGGGGAGCCCGCGTCAGCGCCGCAGGTCCACCGCGCCGCCGAGTCCCCCCGTCGCGGACGCGCGGGCCCCTGGAATGCCGCACACCGCTAGGCCGCCGAGTCCGCACCAGGAGCGAATGAATTCGCCGCTGGAAAATCGCGAAGTCCACCTGCGTGGACTGTAGCCGCGGCTGCAGCGTGCCCCGACACACAGGGTCTTGACCGAACGCACTCCGGTTGCGGACGCGCAGGCGCATGGAACGTGGCACGTCGCCGGGCCGCCGAGTCCGCGCAGGCGGACTTTGTGTAGTTGTTGCAGCGAATTTATTTGCCCTTGCAAGGCGGAGGGCCCGCCCTCAGCCGAAGCCGCATCGGAAACGGCCGCCTCGGGGAATCGGCGGATCCGTGAGCCTACTGATCCGCCGCGGAACGCGCTTCGCTGGTCGTCAGAAGCTGCTCGGAGACCACGTACCACTTTCCGTCATCCTCGTCGCGCTTGAAGATGTACTCCTGCATCCCGCGCCCCTGCCGCGTGCGCCCATCCCCGCCAAACACCCACTCCTTGTCCGCCAGCACACGAGCGCGGTCCGGCGCCTGCCACTGCACCGTGACGGTACGCAGCCCGATCCGCCGATCGTCGTAGCGGCGCATGTCGCGGGTGCGGTCGCGGCGAACGCCGGAGCGCGGCAGGTTGTTGGAGTTGTAGTAATCCACCCGGCTGCCGTAGTGCGCCACGTGGCGGCCGATGTCGCCCTCCACCCACGCCTTGTTCAGGTCGTGCACGGCGGCCTTGATCTCCGCCTCGGCCTGCGCCATCACCGCCGCGGGCGTCGCCGCCGGCGGGGTGGGGGCGGACGGGAGCGGCTGGGCCGGCACGGAGGCGGCGGGCTGCTCCGGCGTCGTCCCCGCGGCGCCGGAAGGCTGCGCGGCCGGCGGCGGAACGGCCGCGCGCCCGGCCACGCCTTCCAGCCGCACAAACTCCTCGTCCAGCGCGGCGATGCGGCCGGTGTCCAGCGCCGCGTTGTCCGCGGCGGCCACCGGCGCCGGATCGTCGTTCCCGCCGCGCGTCGCGGCCCAGAGACCCACGGCCAGCAGCAGAAGGAGCGGGACGATCCACATCGCCGGCCCGCGCGGAAACCCGGCGCGGCGCGTGGAAGGCGGCGGTGTGATGGGAATCCCCTCTGCGGGGACGGCACGCGCGGGCGGCGCCTCCGTCACAGCCGGCGGCAATTCCGTCACTGCTGGCGGCGCCTCCGTCACGGCCGGCGGCGTCACGTGGATGACGGCGGGCGTCTCCGTGACGACAGGGACGGCTGCCCCCAGCAGCTCCGTCGCGTCCTCGTCCGGCACCGGAACGGGGTGAAAGGCCGTCGCGTCGTCCTCCACCTGCGCGGCCGTGAGCGCTTCCGCAAAGCTGGCTGCGTCGGGATAGCGGTCGGCGGGGCGGGGGCGCAGGGCGCGCTGGATCACCCCGCGCACGCCGGACGGCAGGTCGCGCCACGCGTCGGTCACCGGCAGCGGCACGTCCTCGCCCGCGCGGACGGCGGCGCGCTCCTCCTCGTCGAAGGGGCGCCGGCCGGCCAGCATCTCGAAGCCGATCAGCCCCAGCTGGTACACGTCGGACGACGCGGTAACCGGCGCGCTCATGTCCAGCTGCTCGGGCGACGCGTACGCCGGCGAGTGGGGCAGGCTGCCGATGGTCGTAAGCCCGTGCTCCGGATCGTCGTCCATCGGCTTGGCGATGCCAAAGTCCAGGATCTTGACCGTGTCGATCTCGTCGCCGTCGCCGATCAGGAACACGTTGGCGGGCTTTACGTCGCGGTGCACGATGCCGGCGCGGTGCCCCGCCGCCACGCCGCGCGCCGCGTCCAGCAGAATGCGCAGCGCCTCGGGGCGGGCGAGGGGGCGCTCGATCATCGCCTCCTTCAGGTCCCGACCCCGCAGCAGCTCCATGACGATAAAGTCCAGCTCCAGCTCCGGGTCCGTCCCGTAGTCAAAGATCTGCACCACGTTGGGGTGCTGGATGCGCGCCGCGCTGGCCGCCTCGCGCCGGAAGCGCTCGCGAAAGTTGGCCAGCGCCGTGTCGGACGCGGCGGCCAGGGAAACGACCTTTACCCCCACCTCGCGTCCCAGCGTACGGTCCAGCCCGCGGTAGACCACGCTCATCCCGCCGCGGGCAAGGGCGTCCACCACCTCATAGCGGCCGGCGAGCGTCCGGCCCACCATCAACCCCTCCAGCCCCCGCCTCATGCGGCCGCCGCCTCCGCGCCGCCCAGCGCATGCTTCGCGATCTGCCGCAGCGCGCCCAGGTGGTAGGCCGCGTGCGCCACCGTGCCCACCAGCCCCTCCAGCAGTTCCGCGTCCATCGGCTGCTGGTGCGCCATCACCACGAACGCATCGTAGGTCGCGCGCAGCTGCGTGCGAAGCTGGGCCCACGCCACGTCATCCACCTCGCGCACGTCCCAGCTGCGCGCCCAGTCCGCTTTTTCCCGCTCGCCGCGCATCCAGCGTACGGAAACGTCCAGGCTGAAGCGCACGTGCTCCGCCTGCGCCGCCGCCGTGGCGCCGCCTTCATCCACCGGGACGGAGGCCTGCTCCGCCGTCAGCGCGTCCAGCGTGCCGAACAGGCCGCAGTCAGGCACGTTGTTGACGAAGTGGGTGCTGCGCGGGTCCGCGGGCCCGGCGAACGCCTCGGAAAGGATGGGGAGCACCGCCTGGAGGACGGCTTCGCGCGGGATCTGGGACATCTCGTCTTTCCACGAGGAAACGGGCGACCTCAGCAAACGCGGCGGAACGCGCAAGGCATGTGCCCGACGCCTGAACAAGAAGCTTGACTTACGGGCCAATCTCGTTAGACTGACACGCGTGGCGTATCACATGCGGCCACTCCTCGTCTGCGCTCCATTCATAAGCAGTCCCCCACAGGCACAACTTTACGCACGCCACCGCTGGTCCCGCGCCATTCCGCAAGGGATGATGCAGGAGGAATGTGCAGGAGCGGCCCCAGCGAGCTTTCGCCGGGGCCGCTCCTTCTTTCATCGTCCGAAACCGGCGTCACTCGCGCGGCGTGTGGCCCGCGTGCTCGTCCGTCTTGGCGGGCTCGGCGGCCTTGGGCGTCTCCGCCTCCCGGGGCCGGGGCTGCTCGGTGCGCGTGCGGCTGCCGCTCTCCGTCCGCGCCCGCGCCGCCGGCGTCGAGGCGGCGCCGGACGTGCCGTTCCCGCTCCCGCTCGCGCGTGCCGAAGCACTGCTCGATGAACGGTTCCCGCCTGACGCCGCCGGAGCCGCCGACGCGGAGCGCCCGGCCGAGGATGACGCGCCGGCCGCCGCGGTAGCGTTGGCGGGGTCTTCCGCCTGCTTCTGGCCGCTGATGTCGCGGAACTCCACCGGCACGCCGGCGCGCACGTGGTGCGAAAGGAACTCCACGTCCCAGTTGGTCAGCCGTACGCACCCGTTGCTGGCCGCGTAGCCGATGGTCTGCGGCTCGCTGGTGCCGTGGATGCCGTAGTGCGGCTCCGACAGGTCGATCCACACCTTGCCCACGGCCACGTTGGGCCCGGCGGGGATCATGGCCTCGGGCTCGTTGTCGGGCACGCCCACCAGGATGCCGGGCTGGTAGTGCCACGACGGGTCCTGCGTGACCCCGTTGATCTTGAACCCGCCGGACGGCGACGGCGAGTACTTGCCGCCCAGTGTGGACGGAAAGTGGTAGATCACCTTTCCGGCCGCGTCCACGGCGTGCACGTAGCTGCCGCGCCCCGAGACGATGAGCTTCGCCACCTGCCCGCGGGTTCCGGCGCGGCTCTCGTCGCGCACGGCGGGGACAAAGATGGACTGCCCGGCCTTGAGGCCGTTCAGGTCCACGCCGGGGTTCAGCTTCTGCAGCAGGTCGGGTGTGGCATGGTAGTCCTCGCTCAGCTTTTCCGTCAGCGACTCGTAGCACGAGCAGCTTAGCTTGGCGTGCTCGTAGATGTCGTCGGGGATCTGCGTGAACGGCCCCTTTACGTCGTCCTCCGTCAGCGTCTTGCGGACGACCAGCTCACTGGGGTTGCCGGCGGCCTGCCGCAGCCGCTGGAACGTCGCCGAATCCAGCCGGGCGGTGGCGGGAAGCCCCTCGCGGCGCTGGAACCAGTAGAGCGCCTGCACGGTGTTCTTGCCCCAGCGGCCGTCCATGATGCCAGGGGAAAACATGGCGCGGTCCAGCAGGATCTGCGTGCGCAGCACCGAGGGTCCGGCCACGTCGCCCGTAAGGGGGACAAACTGGCCGCCGCTGTTCACCGCCTGCGCGTCGATCTGCTCCCACTTTTCGGGATTGGGGCGGGCAGGGGCGCCGGAGCCGGTGGTGTCCAGCTGCACCAGCTCCTGCCAGCTCATGTCCATCCGCGCCCGTTCCATTTCCTCGGGCGTCATCCCCGGCGTCTGGCGCTCCCACGCCACCTCGACGCCGCTCGGGTTCGCCGCGCCCTGGGCCTGCGGCTCCGGCATCTTCTCCGCCTCGTCCGCGTCGCCCCCGCACGCGGCCAGCAGGAGCACCGCGAGTGTGGCGGATGCGTATCGATTGATCATGGGTGCCTCGTTCACGTGGTCATCAGAAAGCCGCCCGCCCCGCGGAGGGACGGGCGGCTTCGCTGCCCCGCACGATGGCAGGTTCCGGGCCGCGGGCGGTGAACGGGTGAACGGGTGAACGGGTGAGCGGGACGAGGCGTTGTGGACGGGCCCTCTCCCGACCGGCCTTTTGCTCGTTCCTCGCAACGGCGGTCGACCCCTCCCCCAACTTCGGGGAGGGGTTTTTCGCATGCACAAAGCCTGGAGGAAACGGAACACCCCTCCCCCGGGGTTGGGGGAGGGGTCGCCGCGAGCCGCGAGGAACGAGCGGCGAAGTCGGCGGGGGAGAGGGCCCCCGCGGGGCGCGACCCACCCGCCATCACGCCCCCCGTTCACCCATCCCCCCCCCGTTCACCCGCTCACCCGTTCACCGCCTCACGCCCGCCGGCCCGTGTTGATCACGTTCACCTGCCGGAACCGCGCGGCGGGCGAGCCGTGCGAGACGGCGTTGAGCTGCGAGGGCTCACCCTTGCCGTCGAAGAAGGTGCCGCCCACCCAGTAGGTGCTGGGGCCGCCAACCAGGTCCATGGAGTTCCAGAAGTCAGGCGTGCGGATCTGGTAGGCTACGTCGCGCAGCATGGCGCCCTTTTGCCCGTCGCGGATCTCCCACGCCACCTGCCCGCCAAACTGCCCGTTGTACCGCTGCTGGTCGATGGAAAACGAGCCGTGCCCGTCGATCAGAATGCCGTTCTGCACGCCGCCGATCAGTTCGTCCAGCGGCACGTCGCGGTCGGGGTGCGGCATCAGGTTCACGTTGGGCATGCGCTGAAACTGCACGTCGCTCCAGCTTTCCGCCGTGCTGTTGCCGTGGCTGCGCACCGGCTTGCCGCTTTGCGCGTACCATTCCGCCAGCATGGGCGCCTGCTCGCGGGTGGTCTGCAGGTCGTTCAGAATGCCATCCTTGATGATCAGGTACTCGTCGGGCCGCACACCCTCGTCGTCCCAGCCGATGGTGGCCAGCGAGCCCGGCGCGCTGCGCTCCGCCTGCACGTTCATGATCTCAGGCCCGTAGCGGAACTTGCCCAGAAAGTCACGCGGCGGGTGGATGAACGACGTGCCCGCGTAATTGGCCTCGTACCCCATGATGCGGTCCAGCTCGGTGGGGTGGGCGATGGACTCGTGGATGATCAGCCGCAGGTGCGTGGGAAGCAGCACCAGGTCGAACCGTCCCTGCTCCACCGGTTTGGCGCTGAGCTTGGCGGCCGCCTCTTCGGCCCAGACGGTGGCGCGGGCCGGAAGGTCGGACTCCAGCACGTACTCGTAGCCCAGGCCGCGCGGAGGGACGTCGGTGCTCTGCCGCGTCTGAAAGTCCGATCCGTCTTCCGCCACCGCGGTCACCGTCGTCACGGGGTAGGTGCGCGTCAGCGTCTGCGCGACGTACGTCCCCACGGTGCTGGCGAACACCTTTTCCTCGCGGACGAAGAAGAGGGACGAGGTGACGAAGCGCGCCCGCGGCACCCGCATAGCCGCCTCGTTGGCCTGGATGAGCAGCGCGACCTTGTCTTCTACCGGCACGGCGAACGGGTCCGTGCGCATGGGCGATTCCCATCGCGCGTCGGGGTACGCCTCCACCGGCGCCAGCTCCACGGGACGGGTGAGGGTGCGCGCGTTGGCCCGCGCCTGCGCCACCGCCTGCCGAGCCACGCGCACGATCTCCTCCGCGTTCACGTCGCTGCTGGCGGCAAAGCCCCACGCGCCACCCGCCAGCACGCGCACGCCAAAGCCGTACGTTTCCTGGTCGTCAAAGGTGGTGATCTGCCGTTCGCGCGTTCCGATGGACTGGGTGCGGTTGCGCTGGATGCGCACGTCGGCGTAGCTGGCGCCCGCGGAGCGCGCCGCGTCCAGCGCCCGAGCCGTAAGCTCGCGCTCGTCGGCATCCTGCATGCTGCCGGCGTGCAGGCGCCGCGGCGGCAGCAGCGCCAGCCCCGCCGCGCCCAGGGTGCCGCGCTGGATGAACTCCCGGCGTTTCATGTGATCAGGCTCCGCGGGTAGGGATGTTGATGCAGATTTTTTAGCATCATCGTGCCCGCGGCGCGAATCCGCAAGGTTCTCGTCACCCTCCTTAACAGCACTCACGCGGAGGCGCGGAGGACACGAAGAGGCGCGGAGAAAGGATGTCCCTCTCCGCGCCTCATCCGTTCCTCCGCGCCTCCGCGTGATGCCTTTCGTGCCTCAGCCCCGCGGCCGGCCCCTGGTCGAATCGGACGATGCAGGGGCGCGCGGAGCCGGACTCGCGGGACGGGGTGTCGACGCGGGACGGGCACGGGCGCTGTCGGCTGCGGGGCGGGACGCGGCTGGCGTCGCGGGACCGGGCGTCGCGGCGGGACGGGCGCGCGCGGTGTCAGCGGCGGGCTGGGGCGCCGACGCGGGACGGGCGCGTACCGTGTCCGCGGCAGGCCGTGCGGGTGCCGTGGTCGCCGGGCGTTGCGCGGCCACACTGTCGCGGCGCGTGCTGTCCCGCGCGACGGCCGGCGCGGCGGGCTGCGCGGTGGGCCGCGGCGTGGTGGCCACGGGCGGCTCGGCGCCGTCGCGCGTGCCCCGGAAGGCGACGGGGGTGCCCGGCGTCAGCCGCTTGCTCAGGAAAATGGCGTCCCAGTTGGTCAGCCGTACGCACCCGGCGGACTGCGCGTAGCCGATGGTTTCCGGGCTCTTGGTGCCGTGGATGCCGTAGTGCGGCGCCGAGAGCGCCATCCACACCTTGCCCACGGAGCTGTTGGGCCCCGGCGGGATGAGCGCGTTGGGGCGGTCGTCGGGCACGTGGGCCAGCAGCTTGGGCTGGTAGTTCCACCACGGATCGGGGTGGATGGAGGTCACGCGAAAATCGCCCGCCGGGGACGGATCGTAGCTGGAGCCGAGGGTAGCCGCGAAGTGGTAGAGGATGGTGCCGGCGGAATCCAGCGCCTGCAGGTAATTGCCGGTGCCGCTCACCACGATCTGCTTCACCACGCCCGCGGGGGCCGCGTTCGCGTCGCGCAGCGCGGGGACGAACAGCGTGTCCCCCGCGGCCAGCGAGTCCAGCGTCATGCCCGGGTTCAGCTTGCGCAGCAGTTCCGCGGACGACGCAAAGGTCTCCGTCAGCTTTTCCGTCAGCGACTCGTAGCACGAGCAGCGCAGCCGTGCGTGCGCGTAGATGTCCGTGGGGATCTGCACGAACGGCCCGGCCACCTCCTCCGCCGTCAGCACGTGCTGCCGGATGGTCGGCAGCGAATCGCCTCCCGCGGCGGCCGTCAGGCGGATGTAGGTGGCGCTATCTACCACACCCGTAGCGGGCAGCGACTCGCGCGCCTGGAACCACTGCACGGCCGTCGCCGTGTTGCGCCCCCAGCGCGCGTCCAGCATCCCCGGGGAAAACAGGGCACGGTTCAGCAGCACCTGCACGTGCAGCACCGACGGCCCCTGGTGGCCGCGCCCCACGGGCAGCTTGTACGCCCCCGAGTTCGCCGTCGCCACGCTGATCTCGGCCCACCGCTCCGGCGCCGGCCCGGCGTTCCCCGAGTCTGCGCGCGCGGTCGCCGTGGCCGCCACCGGAGGCGCGGAGGGACGCGGGCGGGTGGCGGCCGGGCGCTGTGCCGGCTGCGTTGCGGGCCGCGCCGCGGGCTGGGCCGCGGGGCGCCGCGCCGGGGGCTGGGCGCGCATGGGCGGCAGCGCGGCAGGGCGTGCGGTGGGCGTGCCCTGCCCGGGCGTCTGCTGCGCCACCGCGGGCGCCGATACCAGCGCGAAAACGACGAGCGCCGCGCGGGCAGCACGCATCAGAGTAGCCATCGGGATCGTCGGGGACCTTCGGGAGTTTCGCAAACCGCGCGAACGTTTGAGCTTACTGGTGGAGACGTCGAGCGCCCGGAACATAAGCCAGCGCCTGACTTTGCGAAAGACGGAGAGGCTCGTCCGGCACCGCCGTTCACGATCCCGATTCCCGTTGACGAAAGCCGCTTAACACACGAGATTTGCAGTGCTCCGGCGTCCGCGCCGGAAATTGGAGGGGTGCCAGAGTGGTCTAATGGAGCAGTCTTGAAAACTGCCGCTGGGTAACCCTCAGCCGTGGGTTCGAATCCCACCCCCTCCGCTCGGCCGATACAGAACACCGGGGCAGCCTCCGCGAAGGGGCTGCCCCGGTGTTTTTGCATCCACCCAACCGATACGGATTCTGGCGAAACTGTCATTCTGAGGGAGGCGCCGCGCAACCTTCTCTCCTCGGCGGAAAGCCTGGCGCCGACCGAAGAATCTTTATGCTGGGCGGCAGAATCTTTCCCCTCGCGCGCGGTTCCCGGGCGTTGCCGGGAAAGGGGTTCCGCGCGAGGGTAGGGAGATCCTTCGGTCGCGCTGTATGGGTCCGGTGCGGCACCGCGGCTTTACGGCGGGCGCTCTCTCAGAATGACAGGTGTTTTCTCGAATTTTGGTGGGAAACCGAGCTCTACCGGCCAGGATCAGGCCGGAGCAGCCTCCGCTCCGGGATCCGCCGCGGGAAGGTGGACGGTGAAAGTGCTGCCTTCGTCCAGCGTGCTCTCCACGGTCAGGTCGCCGCCCATGGCGCGCGCCAGCTCGCGGCTGATGGCCAGGCCCAGGCCGGTGCCCTGGCGCGTGCGGGTGAGGTCCGGATCCACCTGAACGAAGGGCTCGAAGACGGCGTCCAGCTTTTCCGGGGGGATGCCGCAGCCGGTGTCGCGCACGCGGATGCGCACCTGTCCGCCCACCTGCGCCGAATCCATCCGCACCTGGCCGCCGGGGCCGGTGAACTTGACGGCGTTGGACAGCAGGTTCAGCAGCACCTGCTCCAGCTTCTCCCGGTCCGCGCGCACCCTCACGCCGGCGCCGCCTTCGCCGCGGCCGTACAGGATGCCGCGGTCGGCCGCCTGCGGCTCGATGAGCGCCTCCACCTCGTCCAGCACCTCCGAAAGCGGCACGTCGGCCAGGTTGAACGCGATCTTGCCCGCCTCCAGCCGCGCAAAGTTCAGCACGTCGTTGATGAGGCCCAGCAGGTGCTGCTGCGCGCGCTTGATGCGGTCAAGGTCCGTCATCTGCTGCGGCGTGGTGGGCCCGCGCAGCCCCAGCTCGATCAGCTCCACGTAGCCGCCGATGGCGTTCAGCGGCGTGCGCAGCTCGTGGCTCATGCTGGCCAGAAACTGGCTCTTGGCCCGGTTGGCCTGCTCCGCCTCGTCCCGCGCGTCGCGCTCGGCCTCGTACAGCCGCGCGCGCTCCAGGGCGCTGGCGCAGTGGCCGGCCAGCGTCTCCAGGAACACGTCCACGCCGGGGTCGAACGTCTGCCCCGCGCGAAAGCTGAACCCCAGCGCCCCCAGCGCCCGCCCGTCCGCCACGATTGGTACGGTGGCGTACCCCTCGTACCCGGTTTCCGCCGCCGCGTCCGCCGTCCGCGGAAAACGCTCCCTCCACTCCGCCGTGTCACGCACCAGCACCGGGCGCTTGTGCAGCACCGCGTCCGACATCGGCGCGCCCAGGGTGACGGGAAAGCGGTAAAAGCGCGACGCACTGGGCTCCGGGTAGCCGCGCGTGCCCATCATGGTGAACTCCGCCCCCGCCGGGTCCAGCAGCGCCATCGCGCCCGCGTCGGCTCCGATGGCGCGCATCCCGTGCTCCACCGCCACCTCGGCCACCTGCGCGGGCGACAGGGCGCGCGCCATACGCCCCGCCACCTCCAGCAGCCGCTGTCCCCGCTCCGCCGCCCGCTCCGCCGCCGCGCGGGCCCGCCGCTCGGCATCGTGCAGCCGCGCGTTCTCGATGGATACGGACGCCCATCCCGCGATCCCCACCGCCAGCCGCTCCGCCCGCTCGGTGAACATGTCGGGCTCGGCGTGCCCAAAGAACAGGCCGCCCAGCACCTCGCCCGTGTGGCCCACCACCGGCACCGCCAGGTAGCTGCGCACGGGAAGGTGCCCCCTGGGCATCCCGTGATACGGCGCGGTGTGGCCGTAGCGCGGGTCCTTGAGGATGTCTCCGCTGCGCACCACCCCCTCGCCATGAAAGGTGGGCGAAAAGACGGCGGTGTTGCGCGGCATGGGAAAGCCCTCGAACGCCTCGCGCGGCACGCCGGAAAGCGTGTACAACATGTACGATTCGCCCGCGTCGTTCAGCACGTTGTAGAAGAACGCGCCAAACTGGGCCCCGGTAAGCGTGGTCGCCTCGTCCGTGGCCGCCTGCACGATGCGGCTGAGCTCCGTTTCGCTGGTGAGGGAAACGCCGATGCGGTGCAGCGTCTCTACCAGGCGGGCCTCGTCCTCCAGCGCGGCTTCGGCGGCGGCGTGGGCGGCGGCGAGCTGCTGGTTGGTGGCCTCCAGCTCCTCGGCCATGGCCTGCATCTCGGCCATCTGGTGCTCGGCCTCGGCCGCCTGCCCCTGCAGCTGCGCCGCCAGCTCCGAGGCCGCCAGGAGGTGTGCCTCGGCCTCGGCGCGCTGGCGCTCCAGCCCCTGCACCAGCGCATCGCGCTCCGCCTCCACCTGCCGTCGGGCGTGCACGTCGTGCAGGGTGCCGGCCCACTCGTAGATTGCACCGTCGGTGCCCGGCAGGGGTACGCCACGGGCCTGGTACCAGCGGTAGGTGCCGTCGGCCAGCCGCAGCCGGTACTCGGTGCGGTAGGTGCCCCGCCGCTGGCGCGCGGTGTCCCAGGCCAGCAGTGTGGCCGGTCGGTCGTCGGGGTGGATGGCGGCCAGCCAGCCGTCGCCGCGTACCTCGTCCCGCGTCTGCCCCGTCAGGCGGCGCCAGCCGGGCATGTCGTCCACCCGCCCGTCGGCGTCGGTGGTCCACACGAACACGGCGTCGGATTCCACCAGCGCCCGCAGCCGGGCCTGGCTGCGCAGCACCTCGGCCATGGGCACCGTGGGCGCGCGGCGGCCGACGTCCGGATCGGTGTGGCTCATCGGGGTGGCGGAGGTGGAGAAAGAAAGCGCCCGGAGATCGGGCGCGGTCGGGCGCGCGCAGCAGCAAGCGCCACGCCAGATGGTGAACGGGTGAACGGGTGGAGGAGAGAACCCCGTGCTCCGGCAGAGATCGAACTGCGTCCGCAGTCGGCCCCCTCTCCCGGCCTTCCCCCAACTTCGGGGGAGAGGTGACGGGAGCCGACGCTTCGGCGTGCCGGGCGAGCACGGATGTGAACGTTGACCCTTCTGGAGGGGGAAGGACGCGGGATGGGCGGCGGCTCACCAACCCGCGCGGTTCTATCCGCGACTCACCGCCGCCAGCCTCACGACCAACCCCTCCCCCGAAGTTGGGGGAGGGGTCGACCGCCGTTGCGAGGAACGAGCAAAAGGCCGGTTGGGGGAGAGGGCCCGTCCGCAGCGCCTCGTCCCCCTTCACCCCCTCCCCCGCACCGCAAAATCCCCCGCCGCCGCGGCAGGAACACTTGCCGAAGATGGCCTGTCGATTGCATCCTGTGGGACCGCTTTGCCCGCGCCGTTCGCCAAACATTCGTTCGGGTGGCGCGCGCGGCCTCAGCCGAATCCCGGATCCGCTTGAATTTCGTACCGGCCGGCCGCTCTTTGGGCCGGACAACGCCGCCGTTCGCTTGCTGCCGGCGCCGCCCTCCGGGTGGGCGCCGTCTCCCGGCTTTTCCCTCGTTTCACCACGCAGGAGCCTGACCCGTGCCTCAGGGTGACGACCGCAACGACGTGAATCCGCCCGCCTCCCCCGACGGCGAGGGCACGCCCGCGCCGCGCCGGCGGGGTGGACGCCCGGCCGCGCAGGCCGGCTCTTCGCCCGCGGCTCCGCGGCCGGCGG
>NZ_JBMDXM010000086.1:0-24591 GCF_048594345.1 Longimicrobium sp. | reverse complement strand
TCGCTCCCATCCCTCGGAACCGCGCCACCCCTCAGCCCCCACCACCCCTCCCCCGATGTTGGGGGAGGGGTCGGACGCCGTCGCGAGGAACGAGCGAAAGGCCGTCCGGGGGAGAGGGCTCGCCGCGGCGCGCCTACAGCGCCGCCTGCACCCGCACCGCACCCGGCGCCGCCGTCCCGCCGCCGCGCAGCCAGGTGCGCGCGGCGAGAGCGGCGACGGCGGCCCAGGCCAGCAGCGATGCGACGGTGATGGCCGCCGCGGGCGTAAAGTCCGTCAGCGGCCGCCCCTGCGCCGTCTGCCAGGCGATGGCCGCGCACGCCGCAAGCCACGCGGCCCCCGCGGCGTGAATCCAACCCCGCGCGCGCTCCGACGGAACGCCGGCCCAGGTGAGCAGGATGGCAACCAGCGGCAGCGCCTGCAGACCGTGAAAGCCCGCCGCGTGCAGCGGCAGGATGCTCGCCTCGCCGGCCCGCGAACCCGACACGGCGCTCATCCAGAACCCCGCGGCAAACGCGCCCATCGTCGCCAGCGCGGCGTAGCGCAGGGAAAGGAGAAGCGGGCCGTCGGCGCCGTCCATCCGCCGCGCCAGCACCTTCCAGGCAAGGATGATGAAGCTGACGATCATCCCCGTCGCGGTGAGAAAGAAGACCCCGCCCAGGATCTGGTCCGTCACGCTTCCCACCCTGGTGAACCGCGGATCGATGCCGCGCGCGATCTGCACGTTCTCCATCCCGTACGCGTACAGGCTCAGCAGCGCCAGCGACACACGCCAGGCCCACACCCCGCCGCGCGAGAACTTCGCCAGGGGCACCAGCAGCACCAGCGTGAGCAGATAGATGCCGACCGCAACGTCGAACGCCATCGCCTTGCGCAGGTGCCCCTCCGCGCCCACCAGTTCCGTCCCCCGCACGCCGATCGCGATGGCGCACCCCATGCCCAGCAGCAGCCCCAGCACGCCCGTGGCCGTCAGCAGCCACTCGCGGCGAAAGACGCCCAGCACGCCCGCCGCCGAAGTGCGCACGGCGGCCGCCACTCCATCCGTCGCGGCGACGCGGCCCACGGCGGGCTCCGTCTCTGCCGGTACGGCCTGGCGCTGGCGGCGGCTGCGGCTCCAGGCGCGCAGCAGGTAGTATCCCAGAAATCCCACCGGGCCAAACATCAGCGTGAAGAACAGCAGCACCGACTGCACCGGCAGCGGCACGTACCGGTGCTCCATGTTCTCCCGGTAGATCATCAGCGCCACCAGCTGATCGAACGCCAGGATGTGGATCCACGCCACCAGCGCGATGTCCGCGTCCCGCAGCACCCGCAGCACGCCCTCCGCGTTGCCGAAGTCGCTCATGATCCCCGGCCCCGTCCGCATCAGCACGGCGCTGATGCCCACCAGGTAGAGAATGGACAGAAAGACGGGGAACACCGCCGTCCGCGCAATCCACCGCGTCACCTTCCACGCGGGAAGCAGGATCAGCAGCAGCCAGCCCAGCATGGCGAAGCCGGCGATGTTGAAGAGCGCCATGTACATCGGAACGGCTCCGGCAGGAGGTGAGGGTATGGATGGATGGCGGGACGCGTGCCGCCCGTCATCCGGAGCGGCGTTTCGCCCCCGCGTACCTGCTGAACGGAGAGAGTACCGGCCGGGTTTCGCGCCCCGTCCGGCGCGATTCTACCGGGTGCGGCATTCGTACTCCAGAAACGATCTCACGCGGAGGCGCGGAGGAACAGATGAGCCGCGGAGGACTTCGGGCGCATCCTCAGCGGCTCTCCGTTTTCCTCCGCGTCTCCGCGTGCGACGTTCTTGCTTCAGTGCACGCCGACTTCTGACGTCCGATATCAGAAGTTGACCGACAGCCGGTACTGGCCCCGGGCTTCCTCCCGGTACGCGGTGGCGTGGATGCGATACTTTCCGTTGGCGGGAAGGGTGACGATCAGCCGGCTGTCCGTCCCCACGCCGTCGTCGTCGTTCTCGCCCAGCATTCGCCAGCCGCCGTCCGGCTGCTCCGCGAAGACGCGGACCAGGGGATCGAAGTCGTTGGAGCGCAGGTCGATCTTCAGCGTGTTCCCCTCGCTCCCCAGCATGGTCCACACGTCCAGCGGCATGCCGTCTTCCCCCCGCTCGTCGCCGTCCTCCAGCCGCCCCACCGACGTGTGGCCGACGGTGAGCGTGCCCGGGGGCGCCCGCGCCTCGATGTCGGCGTGGATGTCGGTGGTGCCAAAGAGCGAGTAGGCACCGTCGGCCCCCGCCGCGAAGGTGCCGGCGCGGATCTCGTACTCCGCCTGTGCGGGAAAGGTAATGGTCAGCTCGCTCTGGGTGCCGCCCCCACCGTCGTCGTCGCGGGCCACCTCGCGCCACACCCCGTTCTCCCGCACGCCGATCCGCAGCACCGCGTCGAACTCCTCCGACGCCAGCTCGAAGGTGGCCGTCTCCCCCGCCGACGCGAAGTAGCGCCAGGCGTCGTAGAGCGCGCCCTCCTCGCCCACGGCGTCCCCCGCCGCCAGTTCGCCATCCTTGCCGCGGCCGGGCATCAGGATCGGCAGCTCGTCCATGGGCACCAGCGGCGTGGCCGCGACCGCGCCGCCACCGCCCGCGCCGCTCGCCGCGGTGAGGGTGTAGGTGCCCGTCGCATGCTCCCGGTAGGCGCCGGCGTGCACCTCGTACTCGCCGCCTTCGGGAAGCGTGACGGTGAGCTTGCTGTCCCCGATGGCGCCGGCGTCGTCATTGGCCGCCACCTGCCGCCAGCGGCCGTCCACCCGCCGCCCCATGCGCAGAAAGGTGTCGAACGAGTCCGAGCTCATCAGGATGGTGAGCGGCTCGCCCGCGGTGCCGCGGTAGGTCCAGACGTCGTAGTACGCGTCTTCCTCGGGTGGCCTGCTCCCCTCCGCCTGCGCATCGCCGCGCGTCAGCACGCCGGACGCCGTGATCCCGGGAAGAAGGCGGCCGCCGCCGGAGTTGGCCAGCGGCGGCGGCGCGTCCGGATCGGGCGGCGGCGCCTCCGTTTCCTCCACCTGCAGCGTGTAGCGCCCCACCTCACCCGCTTCGTAGGTGGTGACGCGGATCACCATCGGTCCCGCGTCCTCCACCGGCAGCAACAGCTGCGCGTCGCCCTCGCCGGCGCCGTCGTCGTCCCGCTCGCACAGCTCGCAGTCGTCCGCGTACTCGTCATCCTGCGGCCCCGCCCACAGGTACGCGTCGAAGTCCTCCGAACGGAGCGTGATCCGGTAAAAGCGCCCCGCCTCGCCCGCGAACACCCAGGCGTCGTAGCGCTTTTCATCCATCCCCACGGAGTCCGTGGCCGCCAGCTCGCCCGCGACGCTCCGGCCGACGGCGATGGGCTGCTGCGCGACGGCGGGCGCGGCGGCGAGCAGGAGCAGCGGGGCGAGGCGATCGAAACGAAGCATCGAGCGATTGGGAGATCGGAAGGGATGCGGAAGCGCGACGGACCGCGCGGCGGATGCGCGGCCCGTAGATGCGCCGGGTCAGAAGAAGCGGGGGCTTTCCAGGGTCAGCGTGTAGGCGCCGGTCTCTCCCGGACGGTGCGAGCGGGCGCGGATGCAATATTCGCCGGCTTCGGGAAGGGGGATGACGAGCACGGCGTCGCGGGTGTCGGCGGAACCGTCCTCCTCCTTCAGCAGCTCCCACTCGCCATTCACCATCCGCCCCACCTGCACCAGCGCGTTGAAGTCGCCGGAGCGAAGGGTGACGGTCACGGTTTCGCCCTGTCGGCCGCGGAACGTCCACTCGTCGTGGTGCGAGCCGTCCGCGCCGCGCGAGTCCGTCTCCTCCAGCCGTCCGCGCAGCGACTGTCCGGCGGAGATGGGCGCCGGCGGCGTGCCGGCGTCGAAGTCCCGCGCGAGATTCGCCACCAGCGTGTACGCGCCGCCCGCGCCGCGGCGGGACGTGGTGACGCGGACGCGGTAGCGGATGTGGGGGGACACGTTGTACGTCACCCGGCTGTCGGCTCCGGCCCTGCTGTCGTCGTCCCTCACCGTCGTCCACACGCCGGTTACCAGGCGCGCCTGTATTTCCACCACCGGATCAAAGTCGTCGGAGCGCAGCTGGACGGTGGTCAGTCCCTCCGCCGCCAGGGTGTACACATCCTCGAACACGCCCGTTTGCCCGACCGAGTCGCCCGGCTCCAGGCGCCCGGAGCGCGTCTGGCCGGGAATGATGGTGGGATCCGGCAGGCGCACGTACCGTTCGCGGGGGGTGCTGGCGTTGGGGGCGAGCACGTAGGCGCCGGTTCGCCCCGGGCCACGCGTTCCCACGCGCACCTCGTACATGCGCCGCGGAAGGGCGACGACAAGCTCGCTCCGCGAACCCCGGCCCTCGCCGCGCGCCACCTCGCGCCACACGCCGTTCTCGCGCACGCCGATCCGCAGCACGGCGTCGATCTCCGCCGTCAGCAGCTCCAGGACCATCGTGTCGGCGTAGGAGTGATTGTAGCGGTACCCGTCGTAGAACGTGCCGTCGTCCGCAACGGAGTCACCGGCCGCCAGCTCCCCCATGAACTTGAAGCCGGAGACGATGTACTGCGGTTCCGCCATGGTGGGGGCCGGCGGCGGTGCAGACGCCGCCGGGTCGTTGGCCGTCAGCGTGTAGGCGCCCGTCGCTCGCTCGCCAAAAGCGGCGGCGTGCACCTGGTACTCGCCATCCGCGGGAAGGGTGACCACCACCCTGCTGTTCCTGGTCACCACCCGTTCGTCGTCGTCGTTGCTGGCAAGCGGCCGCCACCGGCTCCCCTCCCACCGGTACACGCGCAGAAAGGCGTCGAAGTCGTCGGAGCTCAGGGAAAGGGTGAGCGACTCGCCCGCCCGGCCGCGGTACCTCCACACGTCGTACCGCGAGTTCTGCTCGGCCGGGTTGTACGGTGCCCGCCGGTCTCCCTCCTCCAGCACACCCGTGGCGGCCACGCCGGACTGCAGCACGCCGCCTCCCCGGCTGGCGGGCGACGGCTCCGCGCCAGGGCCGGGCAGCGCCTCTACCTCCTCCACGGCAAGGGTGTAGCCCCCGGACTGCCCCGCTTCGTACGTGGTGACGTGGATGACCCGTGCGCCACCGGTCCCCGCGTCCATCACCACCCGCGCGTCGCTGGACTCCCAGTCATCGTCCGTCTGGCAGGGATCGCAGTCGCCGCCATCCGCCGGTCCCACCCGCAGGTACGAATCAAAGCCTTTGGACCGCAGCGTGACCACGTACGTGGCACCAGCCCGTGCGTTGAAGCTCCAGGCGTCGAAGATCTTGCCGTCCGCATCCTTGCGATCGGCGCCGGACAGCTCGCCCTCGGCGGTCTGGCCTACGGCGATGGGCTCCTGCGCCCAGGCTGGCACGGCGGCGGCGAGCAGGGCGAGCGGGAGAAGACGCAGTGCGCGGTGCATGAAGGCGTTCAGGATGGATGGATGGAAGGATGGAAGACGGACGGGCCGCGCGGAGGGTGCGCGGCCCGCGAAGTCCGCCGGTCAGCGGCGTTCGAGCTGCAGCGTGTACGCGCCCGTCTCGTTCGGCTCGTACGCGCCGGCTCGGATTACGTACTGGCCGTTCATCGGCAGGGTGATGGTGATCTGGCTGTCGGTGCCCTCGCCGGCGCCGTCGTCGTCCGTCTGCAGCAGATCCCACTCGTCTCCGGACATGCGGCCCACCTGCAGCAGGGTGTCGAAATCACCCGAGCGCAGGGTGATGACGTACGTCTCGCCCACCTGGCCCATGAAGGTCCACGCGTCGCGGTAGGAGCCGTCGGCCTCCTGCGTGTCGGTGCTCCACAGCCGCTCGTTCAGCGTCTCGCCCGGCGAGATGGGCATGGGCGGCACACCCGATTCCCGGTCGGTCACCTGCTCCACCAGCAGCGTGTAGGCGCCAATGCCGCCCTGGTCCGCGGAGCGCACGTGGATATGAAACGCGCCGTCGTCCGGAAGCTCCGCCGTGATCTGGCTGTCGGTGCCGCCGCCGCTGTCGTCGTCGCCGTCCATCCCCCTGCACTCGCCGCTCTCGTACTCGCCCAGCGTCACGTAGGTGTCGAAGTCCTCCGAGCGCAGCGTGACCCTGATCGTCTCACCCTCGCGCCCGTTGTACGTCCACGTGTCCATGTACGAGTTGTCCATCTTGCGGTCGCCGCGCGCCAGCGTCCCCGTCACCGCCTCGCCCGCCTGGATCGGCGTGCCCTCGTCCGGTGCGGCGTCGTCGTGCCCCTGGTGCCTCTCCGGCTCCGCGTGGCCCGCATGCTCCTCCGCGACGCCTACGTCCTCCAGGGTGAGCCGATAGCTGCCGATCTGCCCGCCTTCCAGCGAGTTCGCGCGAATCTCGAAGGTTCCGTCCGCCGGCCCGATGAACTCCACCCGCGCGTCGCGCCCCCCCGCGCCGTCGTCGTCGCTCGCGCAGTCGCCGCACTCCGCCAGCGCGCTGGAGCCCACGGAGAGGTACGCGTCGAAGTCGTCCGAGCGCAGCGTGACGCGGTAGCGGTGCCGCGCCACCGCGGCAAAGCGCCACACGTCATAGTGCGATCCATCTTCCAGCACGGGATCGGAGCCGGTCAGCCGGCCGCTGACGCTCTCGCCGGGGCGGATGAGGTCCTGCGCCGCCACGGGCGCCGCGGCCAGCAGGATCACGGGAACGAGATGAAGTGCGCGGTACATGAACGGAGCCGCTCCGTGGGTGGAGGGGAGGGTGCGCGCGGGTGGGACGGCCGCGCGGTGGATTTGCGGCGCACTGCTACCACCGCGGGCGGCAGCGCGTTCCAACGCGTGATGGATGGATGATAATGCGCGGGATGCGCGGCGTCAGCAGGGACGGGGCCTCACCCCCGGTTGGGCCCTCACCCCGGCTCGTTCCTCGCCTGCCCCTCTCCCACAAACTGCGTGGGAGAGGGGCGGAACGTCACGAACACCGGCGGTGCGGTTCCGCTGGTTCTCGGATCGCTGAGGACTGACCTCGCCGCGAAAAGCTCTCGGCTCGCGTCACCCCTCTCCCGCGCAGTTTGCGGGAGAGGGGCCGGGGGTGAGGGGGTCCGCGCGCAGCGCGACGCCGTAAAACCCCGCCTGCACACCAGAACCAGCCGCCCTAACGCGGCGCTGCGGCCCCGCCCGATGGGCAGGACCGCGGCGCGTGCGGTCGGGCGAAGGCTGGCGCGTCAGGCCACCATCAGCATCGGCTCTTCCAGGTACTGCTTGAGCGTCTGCAGGAACTGCGCGCCGGTCGCGCCGTCGATCACGCGGTGGTCGCAGCTCAGCGTTACGCGCATGCGCTGGCGGATGGCCATGTTCCCCTCGTCATCCACCACCACCTTGGACCCAACCGCGCCCACGGCCAGGATGGCCGCCTCGGGCGGGTTGATGATGGCGGTGAACTCCTCGATCCCGAACATCCCCAGGTTGCTGATGGAGAAGGTGCTCCCCGTGTACTCCTCGGGCTTGAGTTTCTTTTCCCGCGCGCGGCCGGCCAGCTCCTTGACCTCCGTCGCGATCTCGCTGACGCCCTTGCGGTCCGCGTCGCGGATGACGGGCGTGATCAGCCCCTCCTCGATGGCCACGGCCACGCCGATGTGCACCTGCTCGTACAGGTGGATGCTGTCGCCCGTCCACGCCGCGTTCACGAACGGGTGCTTGCGCAGCGCCATGGCCACGGCCTTGATGACCATGTCGTTGGGGCTGGTCTTGATCCCCTGGTCCTTGAAGCGCTCGTTGATCCTGGCCCGCAGCGCCATCGCCTCGCCCATGTCCACCTCTACCGTAAGGTAGAAGGTGGGCACCGGGCCAATGGACTGCGCCAGCCGGCGCGCGATGGCCTTGCGCATCTGCGAGATCGGGTGCTCGCGGAAGCGCGCGTCCGTGGACGGCGCCACCTGCGTGCCCTGCGGAGCCACCGGAGCGGCCTCTACCGGCTGCGGCGCCTGCGCGGCGGCCTGCGGCTGCGCCCCGCCCTGCGCGACCGCCTGCTCGATGTCGCGCTTGACGATGCGGCCGCCGGGCCCGGTGCCCTGCACCCCGCCGATCTGCATCCCCGCCTCCTGCGCCAGCCTGCGCGCCAGCGGCGACGCCTTGACCCGCCCGTTGTCCGCGCCCGTCCCGGCGCCCTGCTGCGCCTGCGGAGCGGGCTGAGCCTGCGCCGCGGGAGCCGCCTGCGAGGGCTCGGCCGCAGCAGCGGGGGGCGGTGCCGCGGGAGCGGCCGGCGCGGCGGACTGCCCGCCCTCACCGCCCGCCGCCTGCTGCGCCGGGCCTTCCGCCGCGGCCGGAGCCGCCGCGGGGGCCGCTCCCGCACCGCCGGTGAGCGCCGAGATGTCCTCGTCGGCCCCGGCGATGACGGCGATCATCGTCCCCACGTTGCTGGTGTCGCCGTCGCCGATCAGGCGTTTGCGCAGCACGCCGCTGCCGCGGGCCACCAGCTCCATGGTGGCCTTGTCGGTCTCCACCTCGGCCAGGACGTCGCCTTCCTTGACCTCGTCGCCCTCGTTCTTGAGCCAGGTGACCAGGCGCCCCTCTTCCATCGTGGGGGAGAGCGCCTCCATGTAGACTTTCGTCGCCATCGTCGTCTCGTGTAGGAAGTACGAGAGTACGAGAGTACGAAAGTACGGGTACGTTCGAAGCGTACTCTCGTACTTTCGTACTTTCGTACTTCTACCGGTACAGCACCTGGTTCACCTTCTCCACCACCATCTCCGCACTGGGCTTGGCGGCCTTTTCCATGGCCTTGGCGTACGGCATGGGCACGTCGGCCTGCGTAACGCGCAGCACCGGCGCGTCCAGGTGGTCGAACGCTTCTTCCTGGATCATCGCCGCGATGGTCGCGGTGATGCCGCCGAACGCCCACCCCTCTTCCAGCAGCACCACGCGATTGGTCTTGGCCACCGTCGCCAGAATGGCGTCGGTGTCCAGCGGGCGCAGGCTGCGCAGGTCCAGCACGTCGGCCTGAATGCCGTTCTTCTCCAGCTGCGCCGCGGCCTGCAGCGCCACGTGGATCATCTTGCCGTGCGTGATGATCGAGACGTCGCCGCCCTCGCGTTTGAGGTCGGCCACGCCCAGGGGGATGATGAAGTCGTCATCCTCGGGCACCTCGCCCTTGAGGTTGTACAGCATCTCGCCCTCGAACACGCACACCGGGTCGTCGTCGCGGATGGCGGCCTTGAGCAGCCCCTTGGCGTCCGCCGGGGTGCCGGGGACGACCACCTTGACGCCCGGATAGTGCGCGACTTGGCTCTCCAGCGCCTGCGAGTGCTGCGCGGCAAGCTGCAGCGCGGCGCCGGTGGGGCCGCGGAAGGTGATCGGCATCTTGAACTGCCCGCCGCTCATCGACCGCATCTTGGCCGCCGAGTTGAAGATCTGGTCAAACGCCAGGATGGCGAAGTTCCAGGTCATGAACTCGATGATCGGCCGCACGCCCGTCATGGCCGCGCCCACGCCCAGGCCCGCGAAGCCCAGTTCGGTGATGGGCGTGTCGACCACGCGCATGTCGCCGAACCGCTCCAGCAGCCCCTTCGACACCTTGTACGCACCGTTGTAGACGCCGACCTCTTCACCCATCAGAAAGACGTCGGGATCGCGCTCCATCTCTTCCGCGAGGGCCTGCCCCAGGGCTTCGCGATACGTAATGACGGCCATCGGTTAGCGCTTCCTTCCGTCGAAGTACAGACGCCCGTTGACGTCTTCGGTTGCGTAGATCTCGGTGTAGAGCTCCTCGACGCCCGGCTCGGGGGACTTGTCGGCGAAGTCGGCGGACTCTTCGGAGACGCGCTTCACCTCCTCGTCCATCTTCTCCAGCTCTTCCTGGCTCAGGATGTTCTGCCGGGCCAGCAGGTCGGCGAAGATGCGGATGGGGTCGTTCCCCTTCTCCTTCTCCACGTCCTCCTTGGTGCGGTACACGCCGCTCACCGGGTCCGACATGGAGTGGCCCACGAAGCGGTACGTGCGCGCCTCGATGAGCGTGGGCCCCTCGCCGCGGCGGGCGCGCTCCACGGCTTCCTTCGTGACGCGGTACATGTCCAGCACGTCCATGCCGTCGGCGACGGCGGACGGCATGGCGTAGGCGGTGGCCTTCTGGTAGATGTCGTACAGCGACGACGCGCGCTCCCACGCCGTACCCATGCCGAAGCGGTTGTTTTCCACGATCAGGATCATGGGCACCTTCCACAGCGCCGCCATGTTCAGCGACTCGTGGAACGCGCCCTGGTTGACCGCCGCCTCGCCGCAGTACACCTGGATGACGCGGTCTTCCTTGCGGTACTTGATCTTCCACGCCACGCCCAGGGCGAGCGGAATCTGGCCGCCCACGATGCCGTGGCCGCCCAGGTAGTTCTTCTCGGCGTCGAACATGTGCATGGAGCCGCCCTTGCCCTTGCTGCAGCCGTCCGCGCGGCCGTACAGCTCGGCCATCACGGCACCGGGTGTAACGCCGCACTGCAGGGCGTGCACGTGCTCGCGGTAGGCGGTCATCACGTAGTCGTCGGGCCGCTGCGCATGGATGGCGCCCACCGCCACCGCCTCCTGCCCGATGTACAGGTGGCAGAACCCGCCGATCTTGCCCAGCGCATACGCCTCGGCGACCTTTTCCTCGAAGCGGCGCGCCAGCAGCATGTCGTACATCATCTGGCGCAGCTTGTCGGGCTCCAGCCCCTGCAGCCGCTCTTCGTCGCTCAGCTGCGGCTTGTGCTCGGTCTGCGCTTCGCGGTCCAGCTCGCCGCCGGCATCCGCCGCCGCCTCGGGCGACCGGTCCTCGGCCTCCGCCACGGCCACCGCGCTCTCCTGCGTCTTTTCGTCAGCCATCACTCTTCTCGTTCAGGCCCCGGAATCCCGAAGAGCGGGATTCGGTCTGCGTCAATGAGTCCGCACTTCGTGAAACTTGGGCGCGACCGGAGGTGGAAGCGACAGATCCCGCCGAACATGCTCCGCACGTTGCCGGATATACGCAATCCGCTCCTCTGGCGTCAGCGCTTCGACGTCCCGGTTGATCTCGTCGCGCAGTTCGCGCATCAGCCGGACGCAATCGAATCCTTTGCTAGTCACTTACCACCTCCCGCGGCGTGCGAATCTCAACAGACGGGTAGCCAAGCTCGGCGTTTACCTCGTTATACCCGCGAATCCGCTGCAGATTCACCACGTGTTTGAAGTTCCAGCTCACCAGCACGTCTACGCCTGCCAGAGTTGCGACCGCAATGTGCTGCGCATCCGCCCACATTTTTGGAGGCAGGACCGCGGCGGCGATGTATGCCTTGGCCAGCCGCTCAGCCTCGGGCGTGAACAGAACCGTTTCCACATGCGCGTCGGGCAGATTCGAGACCAGTGCCCGTACCGCGTCTGGTGCGTTCTGCAATTCCGCGACGGTCACGTCCGAAAGTACCAGCACGTATTCGCCGCTTTCGAAGCGGGCAAAGAGTGCCTGTGAACCATCGGCGAACTCTACATCCAGGCATCCGCCAATCGCGGAGGTATCACCGTAAACTCGCAGCCGGGCTTCAGCCATATGTTCTTACAGGCTGCCCAGCTGCACCAGCTTGGGCGCCGGCGGCGTGACCATGGCGGCGCGGAGGGTGGCTTCGGAGATGTCGATCGCCACCTCGCCGTCCACGTCCGCGTCCACGATCTCGGTGATGCTGCCGGGGCCGCCCGCGTCGATGGTGCGCGCCTGCTCCTTGGCGTGGTACGACGAGCGCACCAGCGGCCCGCTCTCTACGTGGCCAAAGCCCAGCTCGCGCTCGCCGATCTCCTTCCAGCGGCGGAACTCGTCAGGATGCACCCAGCGGTCCAGCGGCACGTGGTGCTGTGACGGGCGCAGGTACTGGCCCAGCGTAAGGATATCGACGGACGCCTCGCGCAGGTCCTTCATGGACTGAAGGATCTCGTCCTCGGTTTCGCCCATCCCCAGGATGATGGCGCTCTTGGTGAGCTGCGCCGGGTTCATCCGCTTGACGGCGCCCAGGAACGAGATCGACCGCCAGTACTTTGCCCCGGGGCGCAGCGCCTTCCCCAGCCGCTCCACCGTGTCGATGTTGTGCGCCAGGATGTCCGGACGCGCCTCGACCACCGTGCGCAGCGCCTCCTCGTTCCCCTTGAAGTCGGGGATGAGCACCTCGACGGTGCAGCCGGGGACGCGCTCGTGGATCTGGCGGATGCACTCGGCGTAAATGGCCGCGCCGCCGTCGCGCAGCTCGTCGCGGTTCACGCTGGTGATGACGGCGTGCTCCAGCCCCATGGTCGCGACGGAGTCGGCCACGCGGCGCGGCTCGTCCCAGTCCAGCTCGGTGGGCATGCCGTGGGCGACCGCGCAGTACTTGCAGGCGCGGGTGCACACGTCGCCCAGAATCATGAACGTGGCGGTGCCGCTTTCCCAGCACTCGCCAATGTTGGGGCAGTGCGCTTCTTCGCACACGGTGTGCAGCCCCTGCGAGCGCATCAGGCTCTGCAGGCGCAGGTAGTTGGGCCCGCCGGGCGCGCGCACCTTGAGCCACTCGGGCTTGCGCGCGCGGTGGCTCACCGGCTCACTGCCGTCGGGACGCGGCAGGTTTACGGTGCCCTTGCTCTTGACGATCCCGTTGTCCTTGCCCGCCGGCGCGTAGCCGCGCTGCGGTGCCTCGGGCGCCTGGATGCTCATATGCCTTCTCCGCGGGCAAAAGCCCGCCGTGGATCATCCGGTTGCGAACGCGGGGCGGAGCGCGCGGTAGGCGGCTCCACCCCGACTGTGCGCGAGCCCGGCCGCGGCGCCCGCAATCCGTGGGCCGGGCCGGGAGTCATGCGAATCGCACAAGCTAGCCAGTGATACCACGAATCGCAAACACGTTCCCTTTGATTTTGAGCCGCGCTCACACACCCCGCAAGATTCGTCAGCCTGCCTTACAAATCGAATCCGATCTTGCTCGAAACAATCGCGCCGGAGACGAGCACACACATTGGTTGTCGAACGTCGAGATGAGAGGTGAGGCATCATGGATCTCGGCGACGCAAGAGCAAAGGGGCGAGCTCAGTTGAGCTCGCCCCTTTGCTTGCACGTACTTCGCCTCTTCAATCCGGCCGGGCGGCGCCGAATTCATCGACCGCCATTTCTACGAAGGCGTTTGGCAGGTGCGGAGACGTAAAGAACCCGGTCCTGATCCGGTCCAGGACGGCCGCAGCGAGTGGCTGTCGTGGCCGGGCAACGCCATCCGCGATCAGCTGAGCCAGACGTTCTCCCGTTACACGCATCACCTCACGATATGCAACTGCCGTGGGGTGCCGGATGAACGGATGGTCGCCGACTTCCAGAATGCAGGTCCGTTCAGAGAAGGCGCGGACGGACGTAAGCATCACAGCCAGATACGCATCAGCCGGACCCGATGGACCCCACAGGATGACCCACAGGTGCGGGGCGGGCACTCTGCCGCCGGTTAGAAGGAACGTGTCTCCAGAACTCGGCACCGGAGGCTACGCAAACAGCGACGCGGCGTACGCGGCTTCGTCCCACTCTGCCCGCATATCGGCTACATCTTCTTCGGTGTAGCCTTCGCTAAGCAAAATGTCAGCGGGGTCGATAGGCAGAGACGAACCGGCAGGATCAGTCCACTCCGGGAGCTTGTGCGTCAGCGCAACCAGATCCCAACGGTTGAAATGTCCGTAGGTCCGGAAAATCTCGTCGATCAGCGCCTCTTCGGCCTTCGAAAGCTGATCGGTGGGCACGTTGTCGGCGTTGCGCAGGGCAACCTCGTTGTTCCGCTTTGGCGTGATGTGTTGATCCCAGTATCCCCCTTCGTACATGGGGCGCTCATTGATACGGTCCAGGGTGGCGCTCAGCACTGGACCGTGCGGCATCGAAACGTAGCTGTCGTACGTAAAGGGCGCGCCAAAGCGCGTGAGCGACTCGCGCTCGATCAGGTAAAGTAGCTTGATGAGCTTCAGGTGACTCATCGTGCCGCCCCGGAGGCTAAGAAGCCGGGCTGCCGCCTGAGTCGCCTTGTCTTCGCGGAAGCGTCTACGCATCATTTCCTTCCTCTCTTCAACTCCGCTGAAACACCGGAGACGCCAGATCCGTTCCCCGTGGCCGACTGGGCAGGGGGAACGCCAACGCGTTGTGGCGCAGATGTTTGTGGGAGGCATTGAGAGCGAAGCAGGACGGGGCGGACCCCTCCCTGCGGCGAACAGTATGCCTGTCCCCAACCAGCCTTGGCAAGGACTTTCCAATAATACCGAATATTTTCCGAAAGTAAAGTTCTTGACATAGTCTTTCGCCACGCGTCCAACGCTCGTGGGGGTTTCTCCGCATCCACGCGCAGGACAGCGGGTGAGCCCTGCGCCTCCAACCCGCGGACGACCAGGTCGATGCGCGCCCACGGCACCAGCTCCGTACGCGCCGCGACCACGTCGAACGATCACGCATCCGCATCCACGCGCAGCACGGCGGGGGTGAGGCCCTGCGACTCCAGCGCGCGGACGGCCAGGCCAATGCGCGCCCATGGCACCGGCTCGGTGCGCGCGGCGACCGTGCCGCCCGTCCACGCCATCCGCTCGTTGTTGATGCCGACGCGCGCCAGCGTGTGCCCCAGCGCCTCCTGCGCTCCGCGCCCGCGCTCCACGCCCACCGCCCACGCGTGCGGCCGCCGATCGGGGATCGGCGGCACCGCGGAGGAGGGGTGAACGGCGCGCTGGCGTCGGGCGGCGCGCACCATGTCGCTCAGCAGCGCGCTGGCGGTGGGGCCGCCACCCGCACCCGGGCCGCCCAGCGCAATGCGCCCGTTCCAGCGGCTGTCGACCACCACCAGGTTGGCCTCGTCGCGCGTGCGGGCCAGGTCGCCGCCGGCGGCGACGAGCACGGGCTCCACGCTGGCCGTCACCCCCTCCGGCGTCCGCACCGCCTCCGCGACGATGCGTACGGCGCCGTCCAGCGCGCGGGCGGTGCGCGCCAGCCGCTCCGCGTCGTCGCCCAGGCCCCGGCGGCGGACCTGCAGGCGCGCCGGCTCCACGCCGAACGCCAGCCACACCAGGATGCGCAGCTTGTCCGCGGCGTCCTCGCCGCTCAGGTCGCGGGACGGGTCCGCCTCCGCGAAGCCGCGCGCCTGCGTATCCGCCAGCGCGTCGGGGAACGACCATCCATCCTCCAGCCGGCTCAGGACGTAGTTCGTCGTCCCGTTCAAGATCCCCCGCACCGACGTGATCCCCGTCAGCGACAGCGGCTCGCGAAGGGCGCGGACGATGGGGATGCCGCCCGCCGCCGCGCTCTCGAAATCCAGCCGCCCGCCGTGCCTGCGTCCCAGCGCCACCAGCTCCGGCCCGTGCGCCGCGACCAGCGCCTTGTTGGCCGTGACCAGCCGCTTGCCGCCGCGCAGCGCCTCCGTGGCGATGCGCAGCGCGGGATCGATTCCGCCAATCGCCTCCACCACCACGTCCGCGCCCGCCGCCGCGGCCAGGAACGCGTCCACGTCCGTAGTCAGCAGCGCCCGGTCCAGCTCGCCGGGGCGCGGGCGGCCGCCGTGCGCAACCAGCACGCGCACCAGTTCGAAGTGCAGGCCGTGGCGCTGGCGGATTTCGTCCGCGGCGTGGTGAAGGATGCGCACCAGCTCGCCGCCCACCGTGCCGCACCCGGCCAGCACCACACGCACCGTCCGCGCGCCACGGCGGACGGCGGGGATGCGGATGCGGCTCTCATCGATCTTCAACGCTGCGCTCATCGGTCGTAGGCTCCCGCCCCCGCCGGCTCTGCCGACCGGAGCGCATCTTCGAGGATTTCGGCCACCTGTGCCTGCTCCAGCAGAAAGGCGTCGTGGCCGTGGATGGACCGGATTTCCCTGTATTCCGCGCCCGCCGCCTCCGTCCAGCCTCGCACGTCGTCCGCGCTGTACAGCAGGTCGCCGGGGATGCCGACACCGATCAGCCGTCCCTCGATCCCCCGCAGCGCCAGGCCGATCCCTCCGCGCCCGGCGCCCACGTCGTGCGAGTCCATCGCCCGCGTCAGCACCTGATAGCTGCGGACGCTGAAGCGCTCGCGCAGCTTGCGGCCGTGGTGGTCCAGGTACGCGCCGACGGCCCAGCCGCCGTCCTCCGTCCGCGCACGCCCGAACCGCTGCGCCTGCTCGTCCGCCGTGCGGTACGTCATCATCCCGATCATCCGCGCGATCTCCAGCCCGTGCTGCCCAGCCGCGTCGATCACCCGCCGCTGAACGTGGTTCCACGCGATGGCGTACGCCGTGTGCGCCGCCGGCGCGGCCAGAACGACGATCGACCGCGCCAGCGCCGGGTTCTGCGCCGCCCACTCCAGCGCCACCATCCCGCCCAGCGACCCGCCCGTCACCAGCGCCACCGACGCGATCCCCAGCTCCTCGATCAGCCCCTGGATCAGCCGCGCCTGGTCCCGCGTCGTAATCGCCGGCCCGTCGTCAGATTCCTCGCGTGAAGCCGTCGGCCCCGCGCGCCGTTGCTGGCTATTCCCTATTCCCTGTTCCCTATTCCCTGCAGTTCCCGCCTCCCACCCCGTCCCGTAGCACGAACCCAGCAGATTCGTACACAGCACGGCGTAGCGGTCCGTATCGATCGTCTTCCCCGCCCCGACAGCGTCCGCCCACCAGTCGCCCACCGCGTCCGCCGAGCCGGTGAGCGAGTGAATGACCAGCACCAGGTTGTCGCGCGCCTCGTTCAGCTCGCCGTCCAGGTGGTAGGCCTGGACCACGCCGCGCAGCACCTCGCCGCTCTCCAGCACGAAGTCCCCCACGCGCTGGTACCGCCGCTCCCGCGCGCTCATACCGCCTCCAGCGCCCGGATCGCGGGGGCAACGACGGTCCCGCCGCGCCCGGAAAGCGCCGCGCGGTGGTGATAGACGCGCAGCGGAACCCCGCGTTCCAGGGCCAGCCGCGCGGCCGTGGGATGGACCACGCGGGCGCCGCCCTCCGCCAGCACCACCAGCGCCAGCGGGTCGATCTCACCGATGCGGCGCGCGTCGCCGTGGGCGCGCGGGTCGCGGTCGAAGACGCCGGGGACGTCCGTCACGATGTGGCACTCCGCGGAGCCGAGCGCCGCCGCCAGCGCGACGGCGGAGGTGTCGGATCCGCCGCGCCCCAGCGTGACCGTCTCGCCGTCGTCGCGCGCGCCCTGGAATCCGCTGACCACGGGGACCGTCCCCGCGGCCAGCAGGCGGCGGACGGGCGCGGGGTCCACGTCCTCCACGTGCCCGCCGCAGAACCCGCCTTGCGCCCAGACGCCCGCTTCCCCGCCGCGCAGGCTGCGCGCGTCCAGGCCGAGACTCCGCAGCGCCGCGGCCAGGAGTGCGGCGGACAGGTCCTCGCCCGTGGCCAGCGCGCGGTCCGCCTCGCGCCCGTCCGGCCGCCCGCCGCTGACCGATGCCAGCAGGCGGACGATGCGGTCCGTCGCGCCTCCCATCGCGCTGACGACGACGACCGTCGGGCGGCCGCGGCGGACGTGCGCGGCCACCCGCCGCGCCGCCCGCCGGATGCGCGCGGGCGAACCCAGCGAGGTGCCGCCGAACTTGATGACGATGGGCTCCGCGCTCACAGCCCCACCGCCGCGCGCAGGGCCGCGTCCAGGTCGCGCAGCAGATCGTCCACGTCCTCGATCCCCACCGACAGGCGGATCAGGTCCGGCGTAACGCCCGCCGCCCGCCGCTCATCCGGCTCCAGCTGCTCGTGCGTGGTGCTCCACGGGTGGATGATCAGGCTCTTCGCGTCGCCCACGTTCGCCACGAGGGAGAACAACTTCGATTCGCCGATCACCCTGGCCGCCGCCGCCTCGCCGCCCAGAACGCCGAAGGTCAGCACGCCGCCGAATCCGCCGTCCAGGTACCGCTTCGCCACCGCGTGCGTGGGATGCGACTCCAGCCCAGGGTAGCTCACCCACGTCACCGCCGGATGGCCTTCCAGAAACCGCGCGACCGCCAGCGCGTTCTCCGTGTGGCGCGCAATGCGCAGGTGCAGCGTCTCCAGCCCTTGAAGGAAGAGGAAGGCGTTGAAGGGGCTGAGCGCCGCGCCCACGTCGCGCAGCAGCAGCACGCGCAGGCGGATGGCAAACGCGATGTTGCCGAACGTGGGCGCAAAGCTCAGCCCGTGGTACGCCGGCTCCGGGTCCACGTAGAAGTCCCGGAAGCGCGGCTCGTTGGCCCAGTCGAACGTGCCGCCGTCCACCACCACGCCGCCGATGGACGTGCCGTGCCCGCCGATCCACTTGGTGGCCGAATGGACGACCACGTCCGCCCCGTGCTCGATCGGGCGGAAGAGGAACGGCGTCGCGAAGGTGTTGTCGACGACCAGCGGAACGCCGAATCCGTGCGCCACGTCGGCGATGGCGCGAAAATCGGGGACGTCCAGCCGCGGATTGCCGATCGTCTCCACGTACACCGCCTTCGTGGTCTCGTCGATGGCGTCCGCGAACGCCTGTGGATCGTTCCCATCCACAAACCGCGTGGTGATGCCCAGCCGCCCCAGCGTGTACTTGAGCAGCGTGAACGTCCCGCCGTAGAGCGACGACGAGGCGACGATGGAATCGCCCGCCTGCGCCAGGTTCAGCAGCGCCAGCGTCTGCGCCGCCTGCCCGCTGGCCACCGCCACCGCCGCCGTGCCCCCCTCCAGCTCCGCGATCCGCCGCTCGAACACGTCGGTCGTGGGGTTCA
Organism: Longimicrobium sp.; assembly: GCF_048594345.1. Lineage (GTDB taxonomy): Bacteria > Gemmatimonadota > Gemmatimonadetes > Longimicrobiales > Longimicrobiaceae > Longimicrobium. The sequence continues at coordinate 6,035 of NZ_JBMDXM010000086.1, read as the reverse complement.
TGATGCGCGTGTAGATGTTGCCGAACTCCTTGAGCCCGAACAGGCTGGCCGCGTGCTCCGGCCCGTTGAACACGTAGCTCGTGGTCGCGTAGATCGGCACCGCGCGGGCGTTGGTGGTGGGATCGGCGATCTCCTGCGCGCTGTGCACGGCGCGGGTGCCCAGTCCCAGCTTTGCGGTCGACTCTTCGATGATGCTCATCTTCGTTTTCCTCGGTGTTGTGTGGATACGGACGAAAAAAGCCCGGCCCTCTCCGTGGGGGAGAGGGCCGGGCGGGGGTCAGATCTGCCGAGTCTTTCGCTCTGGCTTATCTCGCGCTGCCGTGCCGTGTGAATGCACGCGCGCGCCCGTCCGTCTCTCCCGGGGGAGCGACGCACTGACACATGCTGCACATGCACATGGTAAAGGCGGGGCGGATGAACATCGGCTTCAGCTCTCGGTTCGGTCTGCTTCGCTGGATGCGCGGCGGCGTGCCGCGCGTCCCTGGTTTGATCGTGGCTCGCCCGGGCGCTCCCGGTCAGGCCATCCGTTCGCTCAGCGCGCCTGCTCCCAGGGAAGCTCCGACTTGCCGAAGTGGCCGTAGTTGGTCGTCGAGCTGTAGATGGGCCGCAGCAGGTCCAGCCGCTCGATGATGGCGCGCGGGCGGAAGTCAAAGCCGTTGCGAACGAATTCCGCCGCCGCCGCCGCGTCGCCGGTTCCGAAGGTGTCCACCTTGACCGACACCGGCTGCGCCATGCCGATGGCGTACGCCACCTGCACCTCGGCCCGCCGCGCCAGCCCCGCCTTGACGATCTCGCGCGCCACGAAGCGGCAGAAGTACGCGCCGCTGCGGTCCACCTTGCTGGGGTCCTTGCCGCTGAACGCGCCGCCGCCGTGGCGGCCCGCGCCGCCGTACGTGTCGACGATGATCTTGCGCCCCGTCACGCCCGCGTCGGCCGACGGGCCGCCCTGCACAAAGCTGCCGGTGGGGTTGACCAGGATCTTCAGGTCGTCGTGGTACCAGCCGCCCAGCGCCTCGGGGATTACCGACGTGGCCACCAGGTGCCGGATGGTGTCGCGGTCCACCTCGGCCGTGTGCTGCGTGCTGACCAGCACGTCTGTCACCGCCACCGGCGTGTTGCCCTGGTACGCCACCGACACCTGCGTCTTGCTGTCCGGACGAAGCCAGTCCACCGCGCCCGCCTTGCGGTGCCCGGCCAGCACCCGCGCCAGGCGGTGGGCCAGGAGGATGGGCAGCGGCATCAGCTCCGGCGTCTCGTCCGTCGCGTAGCCGAACATGATCCCCTGGTCGCCCGCGCCCTGGTCGCCCGAAAGGCTGGTGTCGGCGTCCACGCCCTGCGCGATCTCGGCGGCCTGGGCGCTCAGAAAGGAGATGATGTTGACGTCGTCGGCGCGAAAGGGCTGGTCCGCGTCGGTGTAGCCGATCTCGCGGATGGTCTGCCGCACCACCGCCTCGTGGTCCACCTGCGCGTTGCTGGTGATCTCGCCCGCCAGCACCACGTTGCTCTCCTTGACCAGCACCTCGCACGCCACGCGGCTGGCGGAGTCCTGCGCCAGGTGCGCGTCCAGAATGGCGTCGGCGATGGCGTCGCACACCTTGTCGGGGTGGCCTTCGCTCACCGATTCGGAGGTGAACGTGTAGGTCACGGCGGCCGGCGCCTCGATCTCGGTCAGGATGGTGCTCATCAGGGTTCCCATGCGTGTAGGGTGGGACCGACGCAAAAAGGGCTTGCCGTCGATCAGGACGGCAAGCCCGTGCGACGCTTTAGGCGATTCCCAGTTGCTGGTGCGAGCCCGCCAAGCTGTCGGTCAAAGCGCTCGCACCGCCCGGGGTTGCCCCCGGGCCGGGATACAGTCATCTCAAACACGAAAACGGGGCCTCGCGCAGCATGTTCCGCTGCGGAGGCCCCGCGAGCGGTTTAGCACATTTATAACGCGGAGCAATCGCTGCAACTCGCCGCGGCACCCTTGCAGGTGCGGCCGAAACGATAACGGAGGATCGCGGAAGGCGCAACCCCGATGATCTCCGCCGCCCGTCAGGCGGCGGATTTGTCCTGGTCGCCGCGGGCTCGTGGGTCCCAGAACCGGTGGGCATGACGCTTCTGGATCTCCATGTAGTGATCGAAGAGCTTGTCCAGGTCGTCATCGTACCGGGCAGAAATCTGCCGGCGGATCTCCCGGACTTCCTCGATCACGTCATCAGCCTCAGTCCAGGACTCATCGATGGGGTCACACATCAGGTCCTCCGGTCGTGGAATCGTCAGTCCGCTTCGACTTGGGCTGGTCGATCCGACGATCACCATACCGCTTCTGACGCTCCATGTAGTGCTCCACCAACTCCACGGGATCGTGATCGAACCGTGCCGAGATCTGCCTGCGGATCGCCCGAACCTCCTCGACGGCGTCGTCCACGGCAGTTGAGAGCTTCGAAATTATGGGTTCTCCTGAACACGCGTCAGAATGCATGGTCTACGAGTCACACGACGAAGGCCTGTTTCGCAACGTCTTCGGATCTACCAGCCGGTCCCCGTGCCGCTTCTGGAGTTCCATGTAGTGCTCCGCGAGCCTATCCAGATCGTGGTCGAACCGTGCCGATATCTGCATTCGAATCGCCCGAACTTCCTCGATCGCGTCATCGGCGGCCGTCCAAGGTTCGTCTGATGCGTCGTTCACCGAACCTCCTGTGCGGGGTATGCGCCATCAGACCTGCGAATGTCGCTATGCCGCCGGTTTCTCATTCCTCCACGTCCGCGGATCTACAAGCCGGTCGGCGAACTGCTTCTGATATTCCATCAGGTACGCCCCGAGCTTGATTGGATCATCATCGAACTGAGCGGAGATCCGGCGCCGAATCTCACGAACTTCTTCAATGATGTCGTCTGCCTCGGTCCACGACTCATCGACGGGATCGCACATCAGCTTCTCCTCAGCAGGTCCTGCGGCGTTACGATCTCGGGAACCGGCAATCCTAGAAAGCGGTTGAGGTGCCGGACATGCGCGAACTTGTTCGGATTCGCAAGATGCTTGCAATTCCACGTCACAATGAAATCACATTTGTAATGAGATGCAAGCGCCAGATGGAACGCGTCACCGCTCGGACGGCCAGGCATCAGTTTGCGTCGGATATACGTGTTGGCGGTATCCGACACCTCGGGGGTGATGGGAACTGCCAGTAGATTGTTGATGAGCGCCAGCCGGAGCGGCACGAGATCGCTGGTGCCGGCTGAGAGTTCCATCAGCACTTCCGGGCTGGTGACGAGTTCGTACGCATCCCGGGCCGAATCCCACCACTCGCGCGTCCAGGCGCGGCGAGTGGTGACGGCCTCGCTGGGGCGAAAGTCGTAGTAGAAATTCGGAATTGTCGTTTCGATATAGGCAAGCAGCTTTGGCATGCGCGCGAAGCTATCAGCGCGCGGAGAAGTCTAGAAAGACCGCGTGCGAACACCGCCATCTGCGGCTCATACCGACAGCATGGCTGACCCAATCGGGGCGAATTCATGACGGTAGAATCTAATTTCCAGCAGATGCCGTACTCCCAGGACGGGTGTACACGGCGTATTTGGATCGCCGCGCGGTGCGTGAACCGAAGATTCGCGGGCTGATAGACCCGGCAGAGGGTCGCGAAGCAACAGAAAGCGATCCGAAGACGTCAGACCCGTGCACCCCGGCGCGTTCGACTTTCCGCACCACATCTCGACCCTTCACATCCGCAGATACGACCCATGCGATTCCTGAAATCCGCCGCGCTGCTGGCCGTCCTCACCATCGCGGCGCCGGGGGTGGCGCAGAACACGCCGCCCGCACCGCTGCCGTCGGTGACGCTGCCGCCGGAGCTGGACCGGGTGCTGCGCGACTACGAACGCGGCTGGCGCGCGGGCGACGAGGCGGGGCTGGCGGCGCTGTTCGTGGACGACGGCTTCATCCTGCAGAACGGGCGGCCGCCGGTGCGCGGGCGCGAGGGAATCCAGCAGGCGTACGCGGAATCGGAGGGCCCGCTGCGACTGCGCGCGCTGGGCTTCGCGGCGGATGATTCCGTGGGCTACATCATCGGCACGTACGGGTACGGCGAGGGCGACGCGGAGATGGGCAAGTTCGTGCTGGCGCTGCGCCGCGCGCCGGGCGGGCCGTGGATGATCGCGGCGGACATCGACAACGCCAGCCAGATGCCGCGCCGGCCCCCCGCGGCGGAACGGCCGCCGGTGCAGCGGTAAACGCGCCGCCATCCGGGGTGCGCACTTGCGGGAACGGGGCGCGGGGGATGGATTGATGCGCTCGCATCGACCGAACCCGGGCCCCGAGGCTGGAGCGGATGGACAGGCAGCTGCTGTACGAAGTGATCGGATACGTGGCGTCGGCGCTGGTGGCCGTGTCGCTGATGATGAGCTCCATCCTGCGCCTGCGGCTCATCAACCTGGTGGGGTCGGCGGCGTTCGCGGTGTACGGGCTCCTGATCCACGCCTATCCGGTGGCGGCGATGAACGGCTTCATCGTCCTCATCAACCTGTTCTACCTGTACCGGATGCTGCGCACGCGGGAGTACTTTCGCCTGCTGAGCGTGGAGCCCGACTCGCAGTACCTGCGGCAGTTTCTGCACTTTTACGAGCGGGAGATCCACCGCTTTCTCCCCGGCTTCGCCTACACGCCGGCGGCGGACGACCTTACGGTGTTCGTGCTGCGCGACATGGTGCCGGCGGGACTGTTCATCGGGCGGCGGGAGGCGGGAGGAACGCTGTGCGTTACGCTGGACTTCGTCATCCCGCAGTACCGCGACTTCAAGATCGGGCGCTACCTGTTCCAGGAGGAGCGCGAGTTCTTTCGCTCGCGCGGGTTCCGCGAGATCGAGAGCGAGCCGGGAAACCGCGAGCACGCCGCCTACCTGCGCCGCATGGGCTTTGCGCCGGGCGCGGCGGCGGACGACCGCTACCGGCTTTCGGTGTGACGGGCCCGCACCTTGCCAGCGGCGGGGCCAGGATCATCCCACGCAGCATGAGGACCGTGCAAGCCACAGCGACCAGCGCCGACCACAACCCGCGGCGCGAGTACATTCGCCACACGGCCGACGTGCCCATCGAGGTGCGGACGGTGGACGGCGGGCAGGCGTCGGCGACGGGGCTGAACGTGAGCCACGGCGGGCTGGCGTTCGTCTCCGAGCTGTGCCCCGCGGCGGGCGCGACCATCGAGATCGCCATCCCCGACGTGGATCCGCCCTTCGAGGCGCATGCGCGGGTGGCGTGGTGCCGGCCGGAGAACGACGCGTTCCTGGTGGGCGTGGAGTTTCTGGACCGCACGGACGCGTTCCGGTCGCGCATGGTGGAGCAGGTGTGCACCATCGAGCGCTACCGCCAGCAGGTGCGCGAGCAGGAGGGGCGCGAGCTGAGCGCGCACGAGGCCGCGTCGGAGTGGATCGGCAAGTTCGCGGGGCGCTTTCCCGTGGCGTCGCCGGCGGCGGAGGGCGCGGAGGGATGACGCGGCGGGCGGGATGGATGGCGGCGGTGGTGCTGCTGCTGGCCGGCTGCGGCGGCGGGGAAAAGGCGCCGGGGCGGGTGGTGGGCGATGCGTTCATGGCGCAGAACATCGACCAGCAGGTGAACCTGGCCAGGCTGCCGGTGCACCTGCTGCGTACGGAAGAAACGCTGGATTCCACGCTGGCGCCGCTGTGTCCGCCGCGCGGCCCGGGCGACGCGCCTCCGCCGGCGGAAGCGTGGGCGCGCGGCTGGGAAGCGCGCAAGCGCATCCTGCGCCCCCTGGTCCTGCGCAGCACGGTGACGGACGACCAGGCGCAGTTTGCGCTGGACAGCGTGGTGCCTGGCGAGTACCTGCTCTGGGCCGACACCGTGCTGAGCGACCGGCGGTGGACGTGGCTGGCCCAGGTCCGCGTCGAATCCGGCGACACCGTGCGTATCAACCTTACCAACGACAACTCCGACGAAAACCCCCTGCGCTGCCGCCCGATGGACGGCTGAGAATCCGGGAACAGATCTCACGCGGAGACGCGGAGCAAAAGAGAGCCGCGGAGAAAAGACAAGGAGGACGCGGG
>NZ_JBMDXM010000085.1:0-35456 GCF_048594345.1 Longimicrobium sp. | reverse complement strand
GGATCCCTCAAGCGCCACGGGCAGTTCAGCTTCCTGCTCTGGAGAAAGGAGCGGGCGCCGTCCCGAGTGGCCACGGCGCCCATCCTGAACCGATTCCGGCCCACCACGGTTATAGCGGCGGACCAACTCCCGTACCCAGTTGGCCGTGTACGTGGTTACCCGTGCCACCTCTTCCGCCGATTCGCCCTTTGCAACCAGCCACAGAACCTGCCAATGCATCTTCTCGGCAGGGTGCGTGGCGCTGCGGTACCGCTGCTGAAGCTCGTCCGTGCTCAGATGCCCTTCTACGCGGATACGGCGGCTCATGCGGTCGCTCCTGAGGCGGGTAGTAGCAAGCACTGCTCCCACACTTCTCAATGTAAACGGCGCACCCCAGAATACCTAATCTATTTCCGGATTTGGTATAATGGCGCACGGCCTGGTTGATGAGCTGCTCGCTGCGGCTGCCCCGCCACCGCGACATGCCGGACTGCACGCTGGACTGGGCCTGCACGTCGGCCGCGGCGCCGAGCGCAAGGGCGAGCGCCGCGAGAGCGAGTACGTTTCGGAAGCGGATCATGGGAGTGTCTCTGCGTGGATGGAGGGTGAAGCGTCGGAGAGGTGCGTCCGGCGAGCCGGCAACGGGTAAGGCAACCCCGGCGCCGTCTCTCCACCCTCCACGCAAGTCGTTGAACCACAATCGGCTGCGTCGACGGCACCTCGTGGCTGCGCATGCTCCACTGTCCACCCTGTGTGACACTTCTCGGCGGGTCTCCACGACGGCGCGTGCGGGGACACGGTGGTTGTCCCTGGAATTGGAGCGGGCGGATGGTTCTCCAGATCGCGCATCAGGTGGTGTGATCGACATGCTCCGGTGCGCTCCGGAAATTGTCGAGCGATCCGTATCCTGCTCAAAAAAATTCTCATGGCCCCCTGCCGCATTCCATCTACCTCCCGTTTCCGAAGCTCTTACAAAAGATCACGCCTCGTCGACCGCCCTGCCTGCACCCGACACCTGGGAATCCCGCCCCCGACCGCGACGGCAGAGGAAACGCGCACGAGAAAACTCCGTTGACTCCGTTAACTCCGTGTGAGGCCCATTCCTTTCGTGGTTTCGCCACGAATTCGAGGAAACGGCAGGAGAAAACTCTGTTGACTCTGTTGACTCTGTGTGAGGCCCCATTCTTTTTGCGTATCGGAATGGCTCTCCGCCAGGCGGTGCGTTTTCATCAACGGAAAGTGCAGATGACGGAATCATCATCCACATCCCCCGATCCGGCGCTGCGGGAACGCGTGGAGCGGGCCGCGGCGGGGCTGACGTATGGCAGCGAGTCCGACCGGCCCTTCGAGTTCTGCTCGCTCCCCGGTGGAGGCGACGCACCGCCGGGAGCGGAGGCGTTCGGCGCGCTGATTGGGGCGCATGGCCCGGTGGAGGAGCGCGACCTGGACGACTTCTTCATGCGGCACATTGAAACCATCGACCCGGCCGACACCGGGGCGCAGCACCTTCGCCCGCGCTACGAGGCGCTGCGCGAGCTGCTTCGCACATCGCTGAACGGGACGACGGTGTACCGGACGGGGCGCGTGGAGGTGCAGTGCTACGTTGTGGGCGGAGATGGAAGGGGGAACCTGGCGGGGGTGCGGACGGTGGCCATCGAAACGTGAACGGATGGACACGTAAGGTGCGGCCCCTGCTACACATCCGTGACGCAGCAGGCTCCGAAAAGTCTTGACTGCGGGTGTCTGATAAGGTAAGTTCAAGTGTTCTCCCGCGGTGCCTGCGCCCTCTCCTTGTCAGCGAGGGCGCGTTCCTTTTTCCGGACCCTCCCCAACATGAACAATCTCACGATGCGCGGCCTGGGTGTCGTTGCGCTTGGATTGGTGCTGGCGGCATGCAGCAACGACCAGGTGACGGACGCCGCCAGCGCCGGTGCCAGCCTGGACCTGCAGGCCACCGCCGTTTCTCCGCTGGTGATCAACGAGATCATGCCCAACCCGTCGGGGGTCGACGACACCCTGGGTGAGTGGTTCGAAGTGTACAACACGGGCACCGCGCCCATCGACCTGCAGAACTACATCATCGCGTCCAACAACGACGCGGTGCACGTCATCAACACCAGCGTGGTGGTGCCGGCCGGCGGCTACGCGGTCCTCGCCCGCAACGGCGACCCCACCAAGAACGGCGGCGTTACGGCCAACTACTCGTACGCCCACCAGCAGTTCAACCTGAACAACAGCGCCACCGACTGGCTGGCCCTGCGCGACCCCTCCGGCGCCTCGCTGGACTCGGTCAGCTGGGGCACCGCGTCGCCCCCGACGGGCGCGTCGCGCGGCCTGACGGACGCCACGCTGGACAACCTGGTGATGAGCGGCCCCAACTGGGCCACGCAGACCACCGTGTACGGCCTGGGCGACAAGGGCACGCCGGGCGCCGCCAACGACGGCGCCACCGTGCCGCCGACGGATCCGCCCCCGGTGGGCGGGACCGGCAACCTGGTGATCAACGAGGTGCTGGCCGACCCCAGCGCGGTGCTGGACGCCAGCGGCGAGTGGTTCGAGGTGCACAACCGCGGCACCACGGCGGTGGACCTGAGCGGCTGGACCCTCGCGTCGAACAACGACGTGTCGCACACCGTGGCCAGCAGCGTGGTGATCGCCGCGGGCGGCTACGTGGTGCTGGGGCGCAACGGCAACACGGCCACCAACGGCGGCGTCACGGTGAACTACGTGTACGCCGGCGCCACCACGCTCAACCTGGGTAACGGCACCGACTGGCTGGCGCTGCGTGACGGGGCGGGCGCCACCATCGACTCGGTGGCGTGGACCAGCGTGACGGCCGGCACGTCGCGCGCGCTGATCGACCCGGCCAGCGACAACGTGAACATGAACGGCGCCGCGTGGGCCAACAGCACGGCCACCTTTGGCTCGGGCGACCGCGGCACGCCGGGCGCGGTGAACACGGGCGGTGGCACCGGTGGCGGCAACGGCACGGTAAGCCTGAGCATCAACGCCCCGCGCCAGATCCCCGTGGGCTACACCAAGCCGGCGTTCCCCACGGCGCGCAACTCGGCCGGGCAGGTGGTCACCGACGTCACCTACACCTGGACCAGCTCCAACCCGTCGGTGGCGGCGGTGGACTCGCTGGGCTACATCAACGGCCTGAGCGTGGGCTCGGCCACCATCACGGCCACCGCCAGCAACGGCGGCTCGGGCAGCGCTTCGATCGAGATCCTGCCGGCGGAGGTGCCCACCACGGCCGTCTACCGCAACCACCTGGAGTTCGGCACGCCGGACGGCGCCACGGGCATCGCGGTGAACAAGCCGGAGTTCGCCTCGCTGTACAGCGAGACGCGCGGCGCGCCGGCGTGGGTGTCGTGGAACATCAACGCCACGCAGTTCGGTTCGGCGCCGCGCTGCGACTGCTTTACCGCGGACCAGACGCTGCCGGGTGGCGTCTACAAGGTGGTGGACTTCAACTACCGCAACGGCGGGTACGACCGCGGCCACATGGTGCAGTCGGAAAGCCGCACGGCGACGTTCCAGGAGAACGCGTCCACCTTCCTGCTGACCAACATCGTCCCGCAGGCGGGTGAGAACAACCAGGGTCCCTGGAGCCAGTTCGAGAACTACCTGAACGACCTGGCCCGCCAGCAGGGCAAGGAGATCTACGTGGTGGCCGGCGGCGAGTACACGGCCAACCCCGCCACGCTCAAGGGCGAGGGCCGGGTGCAGATCCCGGCGTGGACCTGGAAAGTGGCGGTGGTGATGGACGGCGGCGAGGGGCTGGACGACGTGCACGGCACGGGCGACCTGCAGGTGCTGGCCATCCGCATGCCCAACGACACGGCGACGGCCCGCGGCATCCGCAACAACCCGTGGACGATGTACGAGACCACGGTCGACGACATCGAGGCGCGCACGGGCTACGACCTGCTGGACGCGCTGCCCAACGGCATCGAGCGCATCGTGGAGAGCAAGGACCGCGCGCCGGTGGCGGCCACGGACGGCCCGTACGTGGGCATCGAGGGCTCGTCGGTCACGCTGAGCGCGGCCGCTTCGTCGGACCCCGACGGTGACGCGCTGACGTACGCGTGGAGCTTTGGCGACGGCGCCGAGGGTACGGGCGCGGCTCCGACCCATGTGTACGCCGACAACGGCAACTACGCGGTGACGGTGATCGTGACCGACCCGTACGGCGCGGCCGACACGGCCACCACCACGGTGACGGTGATGAACGTGGCGCCCACGGTGGCGGCGTTTGCCCACGGCTCGCTGCTGCAGGGCGAGGTGTACGCGACCACGGGGAGCTTTGGCGATCCGGGCGCGGACCAGTGGACGGCCACGGTGGACTACGGCGACGGCGGTGGCGCGCAGGCGCTGGCGCTGAACGGCGACAACTTTGCCCTGTCGCACCGCTACACGATGGCCGGCACCTTTACGGTGACGGTGCGCGTGACGGACGACGACGGCGCCGCGGGTGTGCGCACGGCGACGGTGACGGTGCGGACGCCGGGGCAGGCGGTGGACGGCCTGTCGGGCGCGGTGGACGCGCTGGTGGCCGGCGGCAGCCTGCACCACGGCAACGGCAACGCGCTCAACGCCAAGCTGCGCGCGGCCGACGCCTCGCTGGCCCGCGGCCAGGGCCACACGGCGGTGAACCAGCTGAACGCCTTCATCAGCCAGGTGGATGCCCTGGCGGGTGCCGGCCGGCTGACGGCGGCGGACGCGGCGCAGCTGCGGGCGGCGGCGCAGCGCATCATCGCCAGCATCGAAAGCCTCTGATTCGCCTGGCGGATTGAGGAAAAAAGCGGGGCCGCATCCACACGGATGCGGCCCCGTTCGCTTTGTTTACGCTGTCCAGCATTGGCGTGTTTTGACGATGCGGAACGCGCCTCTTGTTAAGCCGCCTCCGGGGCCGTAGACTGGAGAGTGTAACACTACTGGATTTATACGGTTTGGACGGCGGCCGGGCGGCTGCCGTCAAGGGGAGGTGACGCATGCCTCCGCCTAGCCCGCACGTGCCTGTCGAGGCCATCCGGGAGGCGGCACGGCGTGCCGTCGCCGAGGCCTCCCTGCGGGCGGTGGCGCGCAGCATCCCGATGAGCCCCATGGGCTTGCAGCATTTCGTCAACGGGACGCGGCCGTACCGCTCGACTCTGCGCAAGCTCACAGCGTGGTACGTGAACCGGGGCGCCAGCCGGGGAGAGTTCTCGGAGGACACAGCGCAGGCCGCGCTCGCCATCCTGCTGGACGGCATCCCCGAGGGTCAGCAGGCGGACGCTCGCGCCGCCCTGCTGGAGCGTCTTGCTTCCCTGCACGCCGACGCACGCACGGAGCTGCCGCTCTGGCTGGCGCGCCTGCTGGACGCTGAAGCAGACGGCGCGGAGCCGGACGACTCGGGGTGATCCCGCGTCCGCCGCGACTCGTGACGGTCTGGCTCCCTGTGGTCGATAACGAACGCGGCCCTCTCCCGGCATAACCCGGGGGAGGGCCTTTCGTGTCCGTGATCGTTGGATGTGGATCGTTCGATGCGGCCGCCGCGACTTCGGAATACTCTCCGTCTCCGTCCAGACTCCGTGCCGCTCACCTCAATTGTCGAGGTGGTGGAGGGTTCACAAGATCGCGCATCAGGTGGTGCGAGCGACGTGTTTCTGTGCGCTCCGAACGGTCATCCACCGATCCGCATGCCTCTCCCAAAAAACGCGGATGGCTCCCTGCCGCATTCCTTCTGTATCGCGTTTCCGACATTCTCACAAAAGGTCCTGCCTCGCCGACCGCCCCATCTGCACCCGACACTCCGGCGTTCGGCTTCAGCGCGAGATCAGCGGAAACGCCACGAGCAAACTCCGTTAACTCCGTTGACTCCGTGTGAGGCCTGTCCTTTGGTCGATACGGACGAGCCCAGAGGAAACAGCACGAGAAAACTCTGCTAACTCTGGTAACTCTGCGTGAGAAGTCCTCTTTTTGCCGGATCCGAGGATTACGCCGGGCGGCCGAGCCAGGCGAGCGCGCGATCGGCGGCGGCGATGCCCCGGTCCTGGGCCTCTTCGAAGAGCGAGAGGCCGCTCACGTCGGAGTGGGCGTAGAAGACGGGGCCGGGGGCGCGGGCCAGCGCCTGGCGTGCGGGATCGGCGAGAAAGCCGGGCGTGGGGCGCACCATCGCGTGGCCCATGCGCATCACGTCCACGCGCGAGACGCACGCGCGGATGTCGGGGTGCGCGGTCTCCAGCTCCGCCAGAATCGCCTCCTTCCACTCCGCCCAGCCACGGCGCAGCAGCAGGGCCCTCGCTTCCGCTGCGGAGTGGCCGGAGAGTGCGTGGTAGTACGTCCACACGGTGCGCTCCGGGCGAAACGCGTGCGTCTGGTGGGTGGCCGACACGTACCCCAGCGACGGCGAGCCGTGGATCACGTTGTCCCACGCCGGCTCAAAGCCGTGCTCCTCGGGCCAGCGGTCCAGCGTCAGGTTCGCCGTGATCCACGGCGAGTAGTCAAAGCGCACGGCGGGCGCGCCCTCCACCACGTACGGCGCCAGAAACGACGGCGCGGCCCACACCACGGCATCCGTGCGGTACTCCGTGTCGCCCGCCAGCACGCGCAGGCCGGTGCCGGCGCGCTCCACGCGGTGGACGGGCGCCCCGGTGCGGACGTGCTCGCCCACGCGCTCCATCAGCCGGCGGGTGATCCACCCGTTTCCCTCCGGCCAGGTGAGCGGGCCTGAGGTTTCGCCGTCCGGCGCGCGGGAGGCGAAGTAGTGGATGCCCGCCCATGCGGAGGTTTCCGCGAGCGCGGCGCCGTAGTCGTCGCGGCAGGCATAGTCCACGTACCAGCGCAGCTCCGGCGAGCGGTAGCCGCGATCGTCCATCCACCGCGCCATCGACACCCCGTCCAGCGGCGACGGACGCACGCCCAGCGACGAGGGGATGGTGAACGCCCCCGTGGCGCGCATCCCCGCCACCTCGTCGGCGAAGCGGCGAAACTCGTCGCGGTCCGCGGGGGTGCGGACGAGCGCGGCCTCGAAGCCCTCGTGCCAGCGGCCCCAGCGAAAAATGCGCTCGCGGGGCTGGGTGACGAGCATCCGCGGATCCCACACGCCGTCCCGCAGCACGCCCAGCTCCTCGAACAGCTCCCGCACGTGGGTGGCGCGCGCGTCGGGGACGGGGACGTAGTGCGCGGCCCACGGATACGACGTGACCTCGTTTACCCCCGAGCGCGCGTTGCCGCCGGGCTCGTCCTCCAGCTCCAGCAGCACGAAGTCCGTGTGGCCGCGCCGCCGCAGCCGCCACGCGGCGCAAAGCCCGGCGATACCCCCGCCGACGATGACCAGCGGCACGCGCTCCGTCCGCCGGGGCGCGGCGGCGGGCACGCGGTCGCGCAGGCGGTGGCCGCGCGCGCCGCCGTCGTCCACGAAGCCGCCCCCGATCCGCCGCTCCGTCTTGCGGCCGCACGCCACGAACGGCGCGGCGGCCACCGCGGCCACGAAGGCCCGGCGCGAGATCCCTAGCGGGTGATCCGTTCCCAATCTTCGCTGTAGTAGCGCACCAGGATCTGGTCGTCCAGGCGGTTGGCCTGCACCGGCACCGGGCGCATGTCGGCGGGAAATTCGAACAGGCTGGGCACCGTGCCAGGCGTAAGGTAACGCAGCCCCTGCGGCAGCCGCGCCGGGGGCGTGTAGTCGTCCCGGCCGGCAAGGACGAAGCCCCACTCGCCAAAGGAGGGGACGTACAGGTGGTAGGGCCAGGTGCGCAGCCCCGCCTCGCGCAGGGTGGTATCGATGCTCCAGAACGCGGAGCGCGCGAACAGGGGTGACGTGCTCTGCACCACCACCATCCCGCCACGGTTCACGTGGTGCGAGAGCAGGCGGTAGAACGCGGTGGTGTACAGCTTTCCAACCCCGTAGTTGGAGGGATCGGGAAGGTCCACCACCACGAAGTCAAAGCTTTCCCGGGTCTCGTCCAGCCAGCGGAAGGCGTCCTGGTTCACCACCCGCACCCGCGGCGAGGCCAGGGCGCCCCCGTTCAGCCGCACCAGCTCGCGGTGCGTGCTGAACAGGCGCGTCATCTCCGGATCCAGGTCCACCAGCGTGACCTCTACCCCCGGATAGCGCAGGATCTCGCGCACGGCCAGCCCGTCGCCGCCGCCCAGCACCAGCACCCGCCGGGCGCCGGGGAGCGCCGCCAGCCCCGGGTGCACCAGCGCCTCGTGATAGCGGTACTCGTCGCGCGAGCTGAACTGCAGGTGGCCGTTCAAAAACAGGCGCAGGTCGTCGCGCCAGGCGGTAAGGACGATGCGCTGGTACGGCGAGGTGCGGGTGAGGACGACGGGATCCGCGTACAGGCTGGTTTCCGCCGTGCGCGTGATGCGCTCCGCCCCCGCGAACCCCGCCGCGAGCGCCGCCAGCACCACCGCGCTCGACGCCACCAGGCGGCCGCGGCGGGGGAGCATCTCGCGGAACAGGTGGATGGACCAGAGCGCCACCAGCGCGTTGATGATGCCGAACAGCAGCGCCGAGCGCACCATTCCCAGCCGCGGCACCAGCACCAGGGGAAACAGGAGCGAGGCCCCCAGTGCGCCCAGGTAATCGAAGGTCAGGACGTTGGCCACCACGTCCTTGAACTCCAGCCGGTTCTGCAGCAGCCGCATCAGCAGCGGGATCTCCAGCCCCACCAGCGCGCCGATGATAAACACCAGCGTGTACAGCAGGAGCTGGAACGCGTCCGTAAAGGCGAACGCCAGGAAGAGGAGGGTGGACGAGAAGCCGCCCACCACCGCCACCATCAGCTCCACCGTGACGAAGCGCGAGGCCAGCCCGCGGTGCACCCAGCGCGACAGCCAGCTCCCCACCCCCATGGCGAACAGGTAGGTGCCGATGACGGTGGAGAACTGCAGCACGCTGTCGCCCAGCAGGTAGCTGGCCAGCGCGCCCGCCACCAGCTCGTACACCAGCCCGCACGCCGCGATCAGCAGCACGGTGATGAAGAGAGCCGCGTTCACGCGCGCCCCTCCGCGCGCCAGCGGCCCACCAGACGAGCGCAGGGACTTGTCAGCGAGGCTTCGGACATTGTATCTTTCGACGTCGAATAGGTGTATGTCCTCACCGCGTGTCCGGGTAGATGATCATGGGAGAGGTGGATGCGTTCCATGTTCCCGGCTTCAAGTGCTACTTTCCGGCCTCGGATCACTACCCCCAGCATTTCGAGGTCTACCGCCGGGGGGAGTACGTGGTGCGCATCTTCTTTTTGCGCACGGGGCCGCAAGCGCGGCCTCAACCGGGAGCACACGCTGCGGATGCGCGGTGAGTTCGGGCCCGCGGAGCAGGCCGCGCTGTTCGAACAGGTGATGAAGCACAAACGACGGCTGCTGCGCGAGTGGAACGCCAAGGTGTGCCCCGACCGGAGAGATTGAGATGGTATCGCTGAACACGCTCACCGTTCTGCTGGGCGAAGACCTGCGCGGCGACGGGCTGCCGGCGCACGCGGGCATCCGCATGCTGGACGCGTGCGACACGGGCGAGGCCGCCGCCGCACGAAAGCTGTTCGTGTTTACGCCGGCCACGCGGCTGGAGGCGCTGGCGCCCTGCATTACCGAGGCAAATCGGCACAACCGGCTGCAGGCGCTGCTGGTGCGCAGCGACGTGGAGCCGGAATGGGTGCCGTACCTGCTCAAGCGCGCGGGGCTGCGCACCCTGCGCAACCTGGTGGTGCACCACGACGACCAGCTTCCCGGCCGCGTGCTGCGCGCCTGGGCCATGGGCGTGCAGCACGAGACCATCGCCACCGCCGGCGTGCTGGGCGACCGGCTGGTGGTGGTCACCTGCGCGTTCAACGAGTTCGAGGCCGGCTTCGACGCGTACCCGGCGCTGGGCCGCATCCCCGTCGCCGAGCGGCCGCGCTTCCAGGTAGAGCCGGACGGCATCTTTCTGCACTGGCCCGGCGGCGACGTGCACCTTACGCTGGACGACGTGCGCATGGCGGCAGATCCGCGCCTCCGCGCCCGCGCCGAGACGGTGCGGCGCGCCCACGACCAGGGCTTCGGCGCGGCGGTGCGCGCGCTTCGCCAGAGCCGCGGGATCAATCAGTCGGGGGTGCGGGGATTGTCCGCGCGGCACCTGCGCCGCATCGAAAACGGCTGCGTACCGGGCGACGAGGCCATCCAGGCGCTGGCCGCCGCGCACGGGCTTTCACCCGAGGCGTACCTGGACGCCGTATCGGACTTCGATGTGCCCTGACTGCGCTCCTTCTACGCCAGCCGTGAGCATCCCCCTCCGTCCGTGCCCGCCGGCTACCAGATGGCGGCGGCGATGATGATGGAGACGCCGATGGCCATGGCGCCCACCACGATGGCCAGCGCCGTGTTGTGCTCGTCGATGAGCTCGCGCCACAGCGTACCGGGCGTCATGCGCTCGATGGCGAAGAACGCCAGCGCGAACAGTACGATCCCCAGCAGCGCGTAGACGGCCGCGGCGCCCAGGTTGCTCAACAGATCGTCCATCGTCCCGTCCTCACTTGCCGCCCAGGTAGCGGCCGGACCCGGTGTAGTGCACGCGGTACGCGCCGGGGTTGTCGCGCACCGAGCGGGGGGCGGGCTGCCCCTCGCGGGCGTTGCTGAACGGCGCCCATCCGCGGTACTCGGCCAGACCCACCAGCGCGAGCACCGCCGTTCCAAAGATCAGGTACCACCGTATCTGGCGCATGGCTCAGTCGTCGTTGCCCGAGGTGGGCGGGTAGTCGCTTTCCATCCACCGGCCGTGCTCGAACGTGGCCCCCATCAGCAGCCGCGCCAGGGGCGGCACCAGCAGCGCCAGAAGCGCCAGCAGGTACAGCGACACCGCGGGCCCGCCATGGACGGCGCGGATGGAGTAGCGCACGTCGGTGGTCGCCTGCGGGGCCACCACCAGCCGGTAGCGCCCGGGCTCCACCCGCGGCACGCTGGCCCCGTCGCGGGACGAGCCTTCGGACCAGCGCTCCCCCGCGTCGTAGCCGTAGTAGTACGATGCCTCGGCGTCGAACTCGCGGGTGCGCCCCGTCTGCTCGTTCACCAGCGTCATGTCGAAGTACGCGGACGCGTTGCTCACGTCCGTATCCACCTTTACCCGCAGCCGCGACGGGCGCCCGCTGATGGTGAACGGCTCCGTGACCAGAACGTTCTGCGCCGCCGAGTCGGCGAGGGCGAAGGTGCCGTCGCCGGAGTAGACCTCGCGGGTGGACGCCGAGCGTACCAGCAGAAGCACCAGCAGCGCGGCGGCGAACGCCAGGTACGCGAGCCACATGGGCGCCGCGGGGGGGTGCGGTGACGGCTGGTTGGCGAACACGCCGCGCGGACGCGGCGGGCTGCCCTCCAGCCGGAACGCCTCCCAGATGCGTGCGGGCGGCACGTACTCGCCCACCGACCAGGTCACCTCGTCGCGCGTCTGCTCGCGGGAAAGCAGGAGAGGCGGATGGACGTAGTCGTCGCTCTGCATCCGGTCCCCCACCCGCACCTGCCAGGGAAACTCGCCCAGGACGAACGAAGTCTCCGCGTTGGCGCGCTGAAAGTGGCGGAACCACTGGCCGCGGTGCTGCACGCGCGCCTGCTGCCCGCGGCCGGTGACCTGCGGCGCCTCCTTGAGCGGCACCACGTCGTTCCAGTGGCCGTCGTACTCCGTCAGGTAGCGAAACCCGCGCTCCGGGGCGTGCAGCAGGTACTCGCGCCACGAATAGGTGACCCCCTCCACCTTGATGCTGACCTGCTGAAAGCCCAAGGCCGTCCAGTCCGCCCCGTGCAGCCGGCCCGTGGAGCCCAGGGGGATCATGGGCCTGACGGCCACGCGGTCCTGAAAGCGCTGCAGCACCGCAAGCTTGGGCGAGCGCGCGTTCAGCACCGACTGGCAGTACTGGCAGACGGCGTTCACCGTCTCGCCGGGAAGGCGGATGGTGACGGTGCCGCCGCAGTTGGGGCAGTTGAGCGCGTCCGCCCCCTCCGCGCGCCGCTCTTCCGGCTCGCGCAGGTCTCGTAGCGCGAGCTCCTGGAACGGCACGTACCTGCCCAGGAACACCAAGGGCGGGTCTTCGCTAAAGTCCAGCGTGCCAAAGCTCCCCTCGGCGCCCCCCAGGTCCACGAACAGGACTTCGGCGCGGTTCCAGTACTCGAACGGCAGCTCGCCCTCCACCCCCGAGTACCGCGCGCGGGTCAGCGACGAAACCACGTACTGCGTGCCCCGGACGTTGAACGGCGCCCCCGGCCGCAACGCCGCGGGATCGGGGGTGTGGCGCGCGGGCTCCGCCAGAAAGCTGACGGCGTACTCGTCCTGCGCGTCCGAAAGCCAGCCGCTGCGGCCATCGGCAAAGCCCAGGTGCCACTCGCTCCAGAAGCCCCGCTCGTACTCGTACGCAATGCGGCCCACGACCCGGAACGCGGTGCCGTCGTACACGCCGCGCGTGCCCAGCTGAATGCGCGAGGTGGCGGGCGGCGGCTCGGAGACGCGGCCCACGTGGGCCAGGTCCACGCCGCGGCGCACCAGCACCGAGCCGCAGTGGGTACACACGGTCTGCACGGCGCCGGCCCACTGAAAGCGGACCTCGGCGCCGCAGCTGGCGCAGTTGGCGACGGGCGCGGTCATTCCGCCAGCGCGGGAACGGCGGCGGCGTACGGGCGCTCCACGGCGCGCACGGTCACCTGGTCCGCGTTCAGCAGGGCGCGCAGCTCACCGTCCCAGTCCCACTCCGGCCGGGGGCGGCAGCAGAACAGGTTCAGGCAGATGGAGCCGTGCTCGGGAAAGGTGTGGCAGGCCAGGTGCGACTCGGCCAGCATGCACAGGCCGGTCACGCCGCCGGGGCCGGGAAAGCGGTGCCACTGCGCCGGCGCCACCGGGTGCAGCGAAAGCTCCCGCACGATGCGGTCGAACAGCCGCCGCAGCGTTTCCACGTCCGCGAGCGCGGCGGGGTCGCACCCGTGCGCTTCGACCAGCCATTCACGACCGTGCATCGCTTGAACGAGATGGGGACGGGGTAGATGCCGGAACGGCCTCGCGGCGCCCTTCGCCGCGTGGGCGAACAGTACGGGCGGCGCGCGGCGTGGTTTCGCGAGGAAGGATGTGGCGCGGAGGAAGATACAGGGACGCGGCGCGGCCGGACAAGACGCCGCGCCGGTGCGAACGGCGCGGCGGGCCGCACGGAATCACGCTAGTGAAACCGCCTCCGCTCACCGGTTCAGCAGAAGCACGTGCTCAGCAGAGGCAGGCCGGATGGTTGACGCAATTATTTCAGCTGGCGGAAACCGGAAACACCAAGATCACCAGAGCAGCGAAGAAGGTGACGACCACAAGTGCCGTGAACAGCACCGGGGCGCGCCGGGCAGGAACCCAAACGCCCGTCCAGCCCACGAAAGGCTTACCTTCCAGGTACATCCCCACCTCGCACAGCCCCAGAGCTGCCTCCACCTTCACCAGCAAGGCGCCATTGTCGGCATGTGCGTCGGCAGCACGCCAGAAGTAGGCGGCGGCAAGGGAGCCAAAGGTGGCCACGAGGGTCGCGATCAGAAGACGTCGCGCGTTCAACTCGGCCGGGTGCTCCAGGTACACGGCAAGTACGGACAGAATCGCGGCTGTCGCGAGGCCGAATGCTTGGAACATGCGGTCTTCCCACCGTTCGATGCTGTCGCGCAGACTGCCGTGCAGTGCCAGCATTACGTCCACCCGCCGGCTTTCCAACTCGCTCGTGGGTAACGGGGGATCTGCTTCGAACAGTGCCTCGTGCCTCCGCGGCTCGAACGCTTTTCGGACGTCGGCCGGCATCTGGCTCAACACGAATTTTGTGATGCGCCCCGGCTTGCGCGGCGAGACGTATGCCCGCGCTTCTCCGCGCCGCTCCGGGCCGCCATCCGGACGCGTGGGAGGGTGTGCGGGCTGGCGGGACCAGCCGGCGTCATCGCCGGAATCTTCTGGCTGCGGCTGCTGATCTCCGTGTTCCATGATCACCATCTGTATCAAGGGATGATTGCCTGGAAAACCGGTGCTATGGATGTAGTGCCGGACTGAGTGTGTCAACCGTTCTGTCCGATACTGCACCTAGCTTTTGAATGGAGAAAGCCCCGGGTCAGTCCCGAGGCTTTCTTGCCACCGTCCGCAGCTTTCGCGGCTCAACAACATCTCTGCGGCTCACGCCGCGGCGCTGCGCGCCTTCACCTCTTCCGACGTCAGGCCGTAGAGCGGGGGCGTGGCGACGCCGATCATCCCCAGCATCAGGTAGATCTGGCCGCGGTGGTGAATCTCGTGCTCCACCATGGCGCGCAGCCACTTCCACGCGGGCATGGACGCGCCGCCCGGCGTCGTACAGCGCGCCTGCAGCGCTTGCGGCGTCAGCGCGCGGAAAAGATCCATCGATTCCGCGTGCATCCGGTCAAAGTAGGCGAGCACGGCCTCGTATCCATCCGCCAACTCCGTCCCGTGCCCCGGGTAGCGGCTGGGGCGGCCGGAGACGTTCTCGGCGAACATCCAGCGTTCGATGGCACCCAGGTGCCGCACCAGGTCGCCAAAGCTCCACGCGCCCTCGCGCGGCGCCCACTCCAGCCCGTCGGGCGGGATGAGGGCGACCACGCGCCGCGTCCGTTCCCGGATCTTCGCGTAATAGTCCAGGAACGGCTCGATGTCGCGGATCTCCATCGCCCGGTCAGGCGGTGGCGGCGGCGGCGCCCAGGCCGAGCAGGTACCGCTCGTGCAGCAGGGCCACGTGGTGCGCCTCGTGGCCGGCGATGATCCACGCCAGCGCGCGCACGGACACCGGGCCGCCGCTCGCCGTGCCCAGACGGGCCAGCGCCTCGTCGCTCAGGCTGGCGAAGAGCGAGAGGCTGGCGCGGCGCACGTGCTCCATCTCCCCGGCCAGATCGGCGAGGGTGCGCGCGTCGGCGTTCGATTCCTCGGCGTAGGCGTTCTCGTCGAAGCTTTCCAGCGGGGTCTGATCGCCGCGGGCGATGCGGAGCGCGCGGTAGGCAAAGATGCGCTCGGCGTCGATCAGGTGGTTCAGCACGCCGCGGATGCTCCACTTGCCGGGCGCGTAGCGGTGGCCGCCCTGCGCCTCGTCCAGCCCGCGGACCAGCGCCAGCGTGTCGTCCAGCTGCGCGCGAAGCGTCTGCAGCAGGTCGCCGTCGGGGACGCGGTCGACGTACTTGCTGTAGTAGGGCAGGTGCTCGGATGCGTCGGGTCTCGGGATCATCGGCAGGGGATCGGCTCGGGTGCGGGACGGTGGATCGAACGATCCCGCACACGATATGCGGCGCGCGCACGTTCGGATAGCGAACGGGCGTTTGATCTACCCGCGTGCCGATCGAATCCGAACAAGCACGTCGATTTCCTGACGGAGGCGCCGCTCCGCAAACCGCTCTCACGCAAAGGGTTGGCGCCGACCGAAGGACCTCGTCTTCCTGACGGACTTGAAACGGCTCCCGAGGGCTGCGCCTCGCGCGACCCGACAGAGATCCTTCGGTCGCGCGCAAGCTTTCGTGGTGATGAAAGTTAGGGCGTGCGCTCCCTCAGGATGACACCGGGCCCCCGACGGGAGCAGGTGCGGTTTGGCATTCTCCGCGAAAGCGCCGCACGGGTCCTTTGGCGGTTAGCGAAGGACTCTGTCTGCCTGGCTGAAGAACGTGAACGACTCCCGAGGGGTGGGCCTCGCGCGACCCGACAGAGATCCTTCGGTCGCGCGCAAGTTTTTGTGGTTGTGAAAGTTGGGGGTGGGCGCTCCCTCAGGATGACAGCGGGCCCCCGACGGGAGCAGGTGAGGTTTGGCACTCTCCGCGGAAGCGCCGCACGGGTCCTTTGGCGGTTAGCGAAGCACTCTGTCTGCCTGCTGAACGTGAACGGCTCCCGAGGGCTGGGCCTCGCGCGACCCGACAAAGATCCTTAGGTCGCGCGCAAGCTTTTGTGGTTGTGAAAGTTGCGCGTGTGCGCTCCCTCAGGATGACACCGGGCCCCAGGATGTCCTTACCCCTGAGGCGACCGCGCGCCTCCATTGGGCGCAGCCGTTGCTGGCTATTCCCTATTCCCTGTTCCCTATTCCCTGCAGTTGCGTCGCCATGAACCGCCGCAGGTCCTGCCGGTAAAAGCGGCCGGCCGGGTCTGGCGGATTGTGCGGGCCGCCGGGGATCACCAGCAGGTCAAACCGCCGGTTGGCGGCGATGAACGCGCCGATCATCCGCATCGTCGTGCTGAACGGCGCGTTCACGTCGCTGGTGCCGTGCATGATCTTGAGCGGGCCGGCCAGGTTCGCCGCAAGCGGAAGGTTGGAGCCGCGCTCGTAACCTTCCGGGTTCTCCGCCGGCATCCCCATGTGCGGCTCGTTGATGACGGCCAGCTCCGTCAGGTCGCCCGGCGCGCCGGCGTACCCCGCGCGAAAGAACTCCGGCGCGGTGAGCATCCCCCGCAGGGCGAAGTATCCGCCCCACGAGTGGCCGGCGATCCCCGCGCGCGACAGGTCCATCCACGGCCGCGACTCCGCCGCCGCACGCAGCGCGGCCACGTGGTCGGCGATCTCCATCTGCCCGACGCGCCCGTACGTCACGTCCTGGAACGCCTTGTCGCGACCCGGGGTGCCGCGGCCGTCCACCATCACCACCACCAGCCCCATCTGCGCCAGCGACGCGGCGACGCGGTGCATGCCCAGCGTGGGCGCGTACTCCTTCTGCACGGCGGAAATGAAGGGACCGGCGTAGATGTAGTCGACCACGGGATACCGGCGCGACGGGTCAAAGTCCGCCGGTGTGTAGACGACGCCGTGAATCGCCGTCGTTCCGTCCGCGGCGCGGGCGGTGAACGGCTCCGGCGGACGGTGGCCCAGCGCCGCGAGGCTCGAGGTATCGGCCACCTCCAGCCGGGCGATGGCCGATCCGTCCGCGCGGCGCAGATCGGTGGCGTACGGGCGGTCCACCGTGGAGTGCACGTCCAGAAAGGTCCGGCCGCTGGGCGAAAACTGCACGTCGTGCATGCCGGGCTCCCGCGTCAGCGTGCGGAGCGCGCCGCCGTTCGCGGGAAGCACGTACAGGTGCTGGTCGTACGGGCGTGCCGCGTCGGCCGAGGCGATGACGTGGATCTGCCCCGACGCGGAATCCACGCGCACCACGCGGTGCACCGGAAAGGCGCCGCGGGTCAGTTGCCGGGGCGCCGCGCCGTCCCAGCCGTAGCGGTACAGGTGCCGCCATCCGTCGCGCTCCGAAAACCAGAGAAACCCGGAGCCGTCCGGCAGCACCGTCACCTGGTTGACCCACCCTCCCGTGGCAAAGTCCAGCGCGGCCACGGAGGTTTCCGGGCGCTCCTCGCGCACCAGCGTCCGGCTGCTTCCGTTGCGCGGGTCCACCGCCAGCAGTTCCAGCGCCTTGCCCGTGCGGGTCATCCGGATCACCAGCGCCTCCGCCGGATCGCCACGCCACCCGGCGATCCACAGGTAGGCGTCGCGCGTGTCCAGCGAGATCTCGCGCATCCCGCCGGCAACGGCGTCGACCAGGTGGATGGACTGCACCGGCAGGGGGGAGCCGGACTTGGGATAGACGGCGGGCTGCACCTGCTCCAGCGGGCTGGAATAGTCGATGACGGGCACCGTGTGCACGCCTTTCTGATCGGTGCGGCCGACGGCCAGCCAGCGTCTGCCGGGGTGCCACCCGCGCGGCCCCACCTCCCACCCCGCGTCCGGCGCCTCCACCAGCCGCGCGGCCTCGCCGCCGTCCGCGCGCAGAATGCGCAGCGTGTCGCCGCGCCGGTCCAGGCGCTCCAGCCCCGGCGGGGACGGCTGCGGCGGCAGGCTTTCCTGCGCGATGGCCGCGGACGTGCCGCGCAGTGCATCCACCCGCACCCACTGCCCGGCCAGCGGCCCCGCCTCGGCGCGGTAGACGAACGCCTCCTCCCCGGGCACCCACACGGGCCGAACGCGTCCGCCGGCCAGCGTCCGCAGCGCCTCGTGGTACCGCTCCGCCTTCTCCAGCCGCGCCTCGATGTCCGCCACCTGCTGTGCGCGGCCGGCGGCCGGGGCGAGGACGGCGAGGAGCGCGATCAGCAGCGCGGTGCGATGCCGGGGCACGGCCGCGCGGCGGGGTGGATGGGATCGGGTCGCAAGCATCGGGATGGCGGATGTGAAGAGGTGGGTGGATGAGAGGTCGGTTGATGAAAAACGGCGCCGTGCGAGTTCCCTCCAGGAGCGAATGAATTCGCCGCTGGAAATCGCAAAGTCCGCCTTCGCGGACTCGTGGCCGCAGGCTCACCGCGCGGAATACATCACGAGAACGCCGACGGTAGATTCCTCCGTCGCGCCCTGACCCTCTGCAAACGGGCAGGCGCGGCGTTTCCTCGAAAGGACAGCGGGGAGCACGCGAACGTTGCCGGAACGCGGGTGGGATTCTCCCCGTCACGCACGACGGGGTAATCTGACGTTGGAAGCCGCCCGGCGTCTACCGGTTGCAATCGCCGCGCGCGGATCGCGTCGGCGTAGGGGTGCGGAGCGGCGGCGGGTGTCCTGAAAAGCAGGGAGCGGGGGACACCGGGGCGCGGTCCGCGCGGGCGGACTTCGTAGACGTTGCGGCCGCGGTTTCGACCGCCGGGCGAGGCAGGCGCCACGCGTTCGGGGATGACGGCGGATCCGCGTCCTCCGGAACGCACGAAGCCTCTTCCCAGGACATCCGGAAAGAGGCTTCGCCGCGTATCGGTACAGCGAGCGTCAGGCGCCGCCCATCACCTTGGCCATGATGGCCTTTTGCACGTGCAGGCGGTTCTCGGCCTCGTCCCACACGCGGGAGCGGGCGCCTTCGATCACGCCTTCGGTTACTTCCTCGCCGCGGTGGGCGGGGAGGCAGTGGAGAAAGATGGCGCGGCCGCTGCCGGTTTCCATCATCTCCTCGGTGATGCAGTAGCCCTGGAAATCGGCGGCGCGCTTGGCCGATTCTTCCTCCTGGCCCATGGAGGCCCAGACGTCGGTGTTCACCACGTCCGCGCCCTCCACCGCCTCGCGCGGATCGTGCGTGGTGATGATGTTGGCGGCGCCCCGGGCGCGCTCCAGGATCTCCGCGTCCGGCGCGTAGCCGGCCGGGTACGCCAGGCGCAGCTCAAAGCCCAGCATGTACGCGGCGTTCAGCCACGAGTTGGCCATGTTGTTGCCGTCGCCAACCCAGGCCACCTTCACGCCGGACAGATCCTGGCCAAAGTTCTCCTGCACGGTGAGCAGGTCGGCCATGATCTGGCACGGATGCAGCAGGTCGGTAAGCCCGTTGATGACGGGGACGGAGCCCCAGGTGGCCAGGTCGACCAGGTCCTGCTGGTCGAAGGTACGGATCATGATTCCGTCCACGTAGCGCGAAAGCACGCGGGCGGTGTCCTTGATCGGCTCGCCGCGGCCCAGCTGGATGTCGCGCGAGGACAGGAACAGCGCGTGGCCGCCCAGCTGGTACGTGCCCACCTCGAAGCTCACGCGGGTGCGCGTGCTGCTCTTGGTGAAGATCATCGCCAGCGTCTTGCCGTCGAGCGGGCGGTCGGTGTAGGCGCCCGACTTCATCCGCGCGGCCAGGTCCAGCGTCTGGAGCAGCTCGTCACGGCTGAAGTCGGGGATCTGCAGAAAGTGGCGGACTGGGCGGTCGGTCATCGGGGCCCCGGCTGGATTCGTGGGATGGTGTCGGTCAGGCGCGGCCGACAGGACCGGCGGCGCGCGCGGCAATGTAGCACGCCCCCGGCGGGGGTGCCACACCCCCGGAACCCCGGCGGGCTGGCAGAGTATAAATGGATACAACACAAAGAGTTGCGGTCGCCTGTGCCCCGTCCGGGGCGCGTCGCGCGGCTTTTCTTTTCGAACGTCCGTCCGTAGAATTGACGGGTGCGCGCGTGCCGGGGGCCGCAGGGCCCTGCACGTGCGCGCGACCGTCTGTGGCCGCGCCACCGGCGCACTCCCTCCCTGGAGCCCCACGCCCATGAAGCGACGCCTTGCCGCATACCTCCTGCTTGCCCTTGCGGCGGGGGCGTGCGACAGCCCCTCCGGCTCCGGACCCAGCGTGGACCGCGTGGTCGTTGCCCCCGCCGAGCGCACCATCAGCGCGGGCGAGACCGTTCAGCTTGGCGCCAGCGCCCGCGACGACGAGAGCCAGCTGGTCCCCGACGTGGAGTTTCAGTGGACCTCGCTGGAGCAGGAGGTGGCCACCGTCACGCAAACCGGCCTGGTGACCGGCGTGCGCACCGGCTCCGCGCGCATCATGGTCACGGCGCAGGGCAAGGCCGACACGGCGACTATCACCGTGCTGGGCACGTCGGCGGAGTGCGACGCTCCCGGCGCGGGGATCACCCTGGCGGTGGGCCAGTCGGTGCAGCGGTCGGGCGCGGCGGGGAGCCTGCTGTGCCTGGAAGGCGGCGCCGGCGGGGCGGAGTTCACCGTGATCCCGTTCAACGGCTCCCGCGCCCTGGGCTCCAACCTGTCCGTGCGCGCCATGGCGGCGGGGGTGAGCACCGTGTCCGGCCCGCCCAGCCCCAGCCTGTCGCCGTCCTCCGTGCTGCTGGGCGGGCTGGGCGACGCGAACGTCCTGCCCGGCCGCGACGGCGGCTTTCACGCGCGGCTCAATCAGGCGGCGTACGACCGGCTGCGGCCCATGGCGGCCGGGGCGCGCGCGGCGTACCGGCGGCGCACCGGCGCGCGGCTGCAGATGAACGCCGAGCCGCCGGCGGTGGGGTCCACGCTTACGCTGAACACCAGCACCGACTCGCCGTGCGACGTGGCGGACAACCGTACCGGCCGGGTGGTGGCGGTGAGCCAGCGCGCCGTGGTGGTGGCCGACGTGAACAACCCGGCCAACGGGCTTACGACGGCGGACTACGAGCACGTGGCGGCCACCTTCGACACGCTGGTGTACCCCATCAACGTGGCCAACTTTGGAGCGCCGGGCGACGTGGACCTGAACGGCCGCTCCATCATCTTCTACACGCGGGCGGTAAACGAGCTTACGCCCGCCAACGTGGACTACGTGGTCGGCGGCTTCTTCTACGTGCGCGACCTGTTCCCCCGCCAGCCCAACGGCGTCGCCCCGTTCATCTGCCAGACCAGCAACCAGGCCGAGATCTTCTACATGCTGGCGGCGGACCCCACGGGCGTGGTGAACGGCAACCAGCGCTCGACCGCCGACGTGCTGGAAAGCACCATCGCCACCGTGGGGCACGAGTTTCAGCACCTGATCAACGCGTCGCGCCGCCTGTACGTGCTGGAGACGGACAACTTTGACGAGGACGTGTACCTGAACGAGGGGCTCAGCCACATCGCCGAGGAGCTGCTGTTCTACCACCGCGCCCAGCGCGCGCCGCGGCAGAACCTGGGCAACAGCATCCTGGCGACGGGTACCGCCAGCCGTGACGCGTTCGTGCTCTTTGGATCGCAGAACGAGACGCGCTACGCCGAGTACCTGGAGAACCCCGAGACCAACTCGCCGTATGAGGACAGCGACGACCTGGGCGTGCGTGGCGCGGCGTGGGCGTTTCTGCGCTACGCGGCCGACCAGCGCGCGGGCGACGACGCCGCGTTCTGGATGGCGCTGGTGAACAACGAGGTCACCGGGCTGGACAACCTGCAGGAAGTGCTGGGCAAGGACCCCATCCCCGTGTTCCGCGACTTTGCCGTCTCGGTGTACACGGACGACGCGGTGCCGGGGATCCCGGCCCTGTTTACCCAGCCCAGCTGGAACCACCGCTCCCTGTTCCAGAACGTGAGCGGGGGCTTTCCGCTCCGCGTGCGTCCGCTCACCAGCGGCGTTCCGGTGAACGTGACGCTTACGGCGGGCGGCGCGTCGTACCTGCGCGCCGGGGTGGCCGCGGGCCGGCGCGGCTCCCTTCAGCTCACCGCGGGCGACGCGGTGCTGCCGTCGACCATGCAGGTGACGGTGGTGCGGACCAAATGATCCGCGCGGCGCTCGCCCTGGCGGCGGCCCTGGCCGCCTGCGCCCCGGCGGCCACCCGCGGCGGCGGGCCCGAGCGGCTGGCGGGGCACGTGGCGGTGGTGGGCTCGGCGCCGATGAACGTGCGGCTGGCGCTGCGGACGGCGGACGGGCGCAGCGTGTACGTGACGGGTCCCGTCTCGGCCGAGCTGCGGGCGCTGGCCGGCGCGGAGGTGGAGGTAGAGGGGCGGATGGAGCGCGGGGCCTTTGCGGCGAGCGGGTATCGCATCCGCTCCGTGGACGGCCGCCCCGTCCTGTCCGGGACGGTGGAGGCGGCGCCGGGGGGCGGGGTGCAGCTGCGGCTGCCCGACGGCTCCGCGGTGCGGCTGGGCGCCGGGGCGGAGCAGCTGCGCGCCGGACAGAAGGTGTGGGTGCAGGGCCCCACGCAGGTGCAGGTGCAGACGTACGGGGTGATCGTTCCCTAGCGGGCGGCTGGCGCGGGCGTGTCCCGCTCCGTGCGCCACACGCGTTCTACCACGGCCGCGCCCCCGCGGGGCCGCCTTTCACGTAGATTTCTCCCTACCTTGCCATGAAGCGACTTCTGCTGGTTACCGCGGCCGCGCTGCTCACGGTCTCCGCCGCCTGCGAGAACGGCCCCACCGACCCCGCCGAGGTGGTGTCGGTGCAGGTGATGCCGGAAGAGCGCACGCTCGCGGTGGGCGAGACGCTGGAGATGGAGGTCACCGTGCGCGACGCCGAGGGTGAGTCGCCCGACCACGTGGACGAGATCACCTGGGCCAGCGACAACCCGGCGGTGGCCACGGTGAACACGGCCGGCGTGGTGACCGGCGTGGCGCCGGGGCAGGCCAACATCCGCGCGGAGCTGGACGGCATCGCCGGGAGCGTGCGGGTGATGGTGGCCGCGGCGCCGGCCGCGTGCTCGGCGCCGGGTGCGGTGCGCTCCCTGGCCGTGGGCGGCAGCGTGACGCTGGGCGGCGTGGAAGCCTCGTCGGTGTGCCTGGACGGCGGCGCGGCGGGGGCGGAGTACGTGGCGGTGCCCTTCCACTCCGGCAAGATCAACGGCGGCTTCGCGAACGTGCAGTTTTCGGCGCAGGGGGTGACGGGGGTGCTGGCCGCCAGCCCGTCGGTGGCGCCGGCGCTGGCGCTGTCGGGCGGCCGCCCGCTGGACGAGGAGTTCCACCAGCGGCTGCGGATGAACGCGGAGCGCGAGCTGGCGCCGTACGTGGGCGACGCCGTCGCCGCCGGCCGCGCGCCCAGGGACGCCATGCGCCCCTCGCTGGTGCTGAACCTGCGCAACCCCACGGTGGGGCAGACGGTGCAGGTGAACACCTCTACCGAAGAGTCGTGCGCCAAGCCCAGCATGCGCACGGGGCGGGTGGTGGCGGTGGGTACGCGCTCGGTGGTGCTGGCCGACGTGGCCAACCCCTCCGGCGGCCTGACGGACGCGGAGTACGCGTCGTTCGCGGCGGGCTTCGACACGCTGGTGTACCCGGCGGTCACCGGCGCCTTTGGCGAGGTGGGCGACGTGGACCAGAACGGGCGCGTGGTCATCTTCTACACCCGCGCGGTGAACGAGCTTACGGACGCGGGCTCGGGGGCGTACGTGGGTGGCTACTTCCATCCCCGCGACCTGTTCCCCACCCGCGACCGCGACGGTCTGTCGGCGTGCGAGACCAGCAACTTTGCCGAGATGTTCTACATGCTGGTGCCGGACCCCACCAACTCGGTGGGCGGCAGCGCCTTTTCGCGCGACCTGGTGCTGCAGACCTCGCTGGGCACCATCGCGCACGAATTTCAGCACCTGATCAACGCGTCGCGCCGCCTGTACATCATCGGCACCACCAACTGGAACGAGGAGACGTGGCTTAACGAGGCCATGAGCCACGTGACGGAGGAGCTGGTGTTCTACCGCGCGTCGGGGTTCCAGCCGCGGCAGAACCTGCGCGGGCCGGAGGTGATGGGAAGCCTGCGGTCGTCGAACGCCTATCGCACCTACATGGACCAGAACATCCGCCGCTACCAGTCGTACCTGGAAGACCCCGAGACGGAGTCGCCGTACGACTTTACGGATGCGGACGCCAACGACCTGGCCACGCGCGGGGCGGGGTGGGCGTTCCTGCGCTACGCGGCGGACCGCCGCGGCGGCGACGAGGGCCAGCTGTGGCGCACGCTGATCGACGGCAGCACCACGGGCTTCGCCAACCTGCAGCGCGCGCTGGGCACCGACCCGCGGCCCTGGGTGCGCGACTGGGCGGTGTCGGTGTTCACGGACGACGTGGTGTCGGGGATCGACGCGCGGTTCACGCAGCCCAGCTGGCGCTTCCGCACCTTCTTTGGCGAGTTCCCGCTGCGTACGCGGCGCATGAACGGGCCGGGAACTGTTGACGCGTTCCTCAAGGCCGGCGGCAGCGCGTTCGTCCGCTTCGGCGTGCTTCCCGCGACGACGGCGTCGGTCAGCGGGCGCAGCCCCGGTGGCCAGCCGCTCCCCTCGTCGGTGTACCTGACGATCGTGCGGACGCGGTAGTCTGCTGATTCGGTTGATGAAAACCCCCGCCGTGGAGGTATCGCGGCGGGGGCTTTCTTGTCTCGGCTGGGAAACGGATGTAGTGCTGGTCTTCAAAAGAAGATGCCTCACACGGAGTCAACGGAGTTAACGGAGTTTTCTCGTGCCGGTTCCTCCCGCATTCGTGCGAGATCCACGGAAAGAATGGTTTCACGCAGAGTTAGCAGAGTTAGCAGAGTTTGCTCGCACCGTTCCTCTGCTCTCGGTGGTTTGAGGCCGGATTCCCAGGTGTCGGGTGCACGGGGGATGTGGTCGCGGCGAGATCTTTTGTGAGGGTGTCGGGAACGGGAGGTAGATGGAATGCGGCAGGGGGCCATGAGAATTTTTTTGGAGGAGGATGTGGATCGGTGGATGATCTCCGGAGCACCCGGGAGAGTGTCGATCGCACCACCTGATGCGCGATCTGGAGAACCGTCGGCCTGCTCCACGACCGAGGGCGGATTGAAGCGGGGATTGCGCGTGACTTCGTGTGTTTTCGAAGCGGTAGAAACGGCGTGCGTCAGACGTTCTTCATGAACTGTTGTATTTCGGCGTTGGCACGGCGCCGGCTTTACGCAAACCTGGGCGATCTCCCATGAAGCAGCTTCTGCTGATCCCGGTGGCGGCCCTGCTGGCCCTTTCCGCCTGCGACGGCAGCCCCACCGGGGACGACGCGCAGGTGGTGGCGGTGCAGGTGATGCCGGACGAGCGCACGCTGGCGGTCGGCGAAACGCTGACCCTCGACCTGATCGTGCGGGACGAGAACGGCGGCGCGAACGGGGCGGGAACGGTGCAGTGGTCCACGGACAACTCCAGCGTGGCGTCGGTGAGCATCCTGGGCGTGGTCACCGGAGTGAGCCCCGGGACGGCGACCATCCGGGCGGACGTGGAGGGGATCACCGGAAGCGTGCGGGTGACCGTGGCCGCCGCGCCGGCCGATTGCGCGGCCGCGGGGTCGCTGCGCTCGCTTCCGGTGGGCGGCAGCGTGACGCTGGGTGGGATCACGGCGGCCACGGTGTGCCTGGACGGCGGCGCCGCGGGGGCGGAGTACGTGGCGGTGCCGTTCCACGGCGGCAACCCGGCGGACGGTGACACGACGGTCGTCATCGGGACGCAGAACATCGTGCCGGTGTCGGCGGCCAGTCCTTCGGTGGCGCCCGCGCTGTCGCTGCAGACGGGTCCGCGGCCGGACGAGGCGTGGCACCTGCGCATGCGCCAGCGCGCGGCGCGCGAGCTGGCGCCGTACGTGGACGACGCGATCGCCGCCCGCCAGCCGGGCGGGATGCGCCCCTCGTACGTGCTGAACCTGCGCGCGCCCACGATGGGGCAGCAGGTGCAGGTGAACACCGGCCAGGCCTCGTGCACCGCGCCGGACCTGCACACGGCGCGGGTAGTGGCCGTGGGCGAGCGCGCGGTCGTGCTGGCGGACGTGGCGAACCCGGCGGGCGGGCTTACGGACGCGGAGTACGCCTCGTTCGCGGCGGGGTACGACACGCTGGTGCACCCGGCGGTGACGGCGGCGTTTGGCGAGGCGGGGGACGTGGATGAGAACGGGCGCGTGGTCATCTTCTTCACCCGTGCGGTGAACGAGCTCACGAAGGGCGGAACGGGCGAGTACGTGGGCGGCTACTTTCACTCGCGCGACCTGTTCCCCACCAGGGGCCGTGACGGCCTGGCGGCGTGCGCGGGGAGCAACTACGCCGAGATGTTCTACATGCTGGTCCCCGATCCGGCCGGCGCGGTGAACGGCAACGCCTTCTCGCGCGAGCTGGTGCTGCGGACGTCGCTGGGCACCATCGCGCACGAGCTGCAGCACCTGATCGGCAGTTCGCGCCGGCTGTACCAGGTGCGGACGGAGCAGTGGGAGGAAGAGACGTGGCTGGACGAGGGGATGAGCCACATCGCGGAGGAACTGGTGTTCTACCGCGCCTCCGGGCTGTCGCCGCGCCAGAACCTGGCCTCGCCGCACATCGAGGGAAGCACCCGGGCGTTCGAGGCGTATCGCTCGTACATGGACCAGAACGGGCGGCGGTACTCCCGATACCTGGAAAACCCGGAGCGCTACTCGCCGTACGACCCGCCGGTCCTCAACGTGAGCGACCTGGCCACGCGTGGTGCGGCGTGGGCGTTCCTGCGCTACGTGGCGGACCGCCGCGGCGGTGAGGAGGGGGAGCTGTGGCGCGCGCTGATCGACGGCGCCGGCACCGGCTTCGCCAACCTGCAGAGCGCGATCGGGGCGGACCCGCGGCTGTGGGCGCGCGACTGGACGGTTTCGGTGTTCACGGACGACGTGGTGCCGGGGATCGACGCGCGCTTTACGCAGCCCAGCTGGCGGTTCCGCAACCTGCTCGCCCCGCTGCCGCTGGACACGCGGCGCCTGGAGGGGCCGGGGACGGAGGAGATCGCCCTGCAGAGCGGCAGCGGCGCCTTCGTGCGCTTCGGTGTGCGCCCGGGCACGGTCGCGACGGTCACCGCCCGCACCGACGGCGCGCGGCCGCTTCCCTCGTCCGTGTACCTGACCATCGTGCGGACCAAGTAGTTCGGTGATTCGGTCGATGATCGAAAGCCCCGCCGCGGATTCGTTGCCGCGGCGGGGCTTCTTCGTATGGGCTGCCACCAAGCAGAATGTTGATTTCCTGAGGGAGCGCCACCCCGCACCTGGAAGCCCACGCCACCGCCTGCGCGCGACCGAAGGACCTCGTCTGCCTGACTGAGGGACTTGAATGGCTCTCGAGGGCTGGGCCTCGCGCGACCCGACAAAGATCCTTCGGTCGCGCGCAGGGTTCTGTGGTAATTGAAGTTACGGGTGGCGCTCCCTCAGGATGACACCGTGCCTCTGTCAGGACAAAGCCCAGCTCAGGCTCAGGAAGTCAAACGGACTTCCTGCGCGATACTTAGAATATCCTCAGCGATCAACCGACTCCCGCACTCCCGCACTCCGCACTCACGCACTCACGCACTTCCCCTCGCCTCCAGCCCCATCGCCTCCGCGATCAGCTCGTACGAGCGGACGCGGGCGTCAAAGTCGTGCGTCACGGTGACGATCATCAGCTCGTCGGCGGCGCAGCGGGCGGCGATGCGGTGCAGTTCGTCGCGGATCTGCGCGGGATCGCCGGCGATCATGCGGGCGCCGTCCTCGCCCAGGCGCGGCGGGGTCCAGGCGGCGCCCATCTCCGCCAGCGCCTCGTCGGGCGAGGGGATGCCACGGTCGCGGCCGTGCATGATCCGCATCCCCCAGAGCGCCATGCTGGACGCCAGCCGCTGCGCCTCGGCCTGCGTATCGGCGCAGATCACCCCCAGCGCCACGCTGGCCGCCGGCTCCGCGCGCCAGGCGGACGGGCGAAAGCGATCGCGGTAGTGGCGCACCTGCCCGGCTCCGTCCACCCCGCTGATGAACTGCGCGAACGAGAATCCGCATCCCCTATCCGCGGCGTAGTACGCGCTGCTGCCGCCGGAGCCCAGCATCCACAGCTCCGGCACGCTCTGCGCGCGCGGCATGGCTCGCACGCGGCGCCACGGGTGCCCGTCGCCAAAGGCATCCGTCATCCAGCCCGCCAGGTCTTCCACCTGCTGTGGAAAGCGGTCGACGTCGATGCGGCCGCGCCCGTACTGCAGCGCCAGCGCCGCGCGCCCATCCCCGCCCGGCGCACGGCCGATCCCCAGGTCGATGCGGCCGGGAAAGAGCGCCTCCAGCGTGCGGAAGTTCTCCGCCACCTGCAGCGGCGAGTAGTGCGAGAGCAGCACCCCGCCGGACCCCACGCGGATGTCGCGGGTGACGGACGCCACGCGGGGGATGAGCACGGCGGGCGAGGAGCCGGCGAAGGAGTTGGTGCTGTGGTGCTCGGCCAGCCAGTAGCGCGAGTAGCCCAGCCGGTCGGCGATGCGCGCCAGCTCCAGCGTTTCGCGCAGGGCGTCCGCCGCGGTGCCGCCCGTTCGCACCGGCGACTGGTCCACTACGCCCAGCTTCAGTCGTGTCATCATCCGTCCGCGTGTGAGATCGAGCCCGCGTACAATCCTTCACACGACGCGGGTGTCCGCAAGTGCATCGGCATCGAACAAGGCTCCATCCCCATTCGAAAAACTGCGGGTGTCACGCGGAGGACGCGGAGGCGCGGAGAACCTTCTTCCGCGACTCCGCGCCTCCGCGTGAGAGCTGTTGAACGGCTCCCCAAGGCTGGGTCTCGCGCGACCCGACAAAGATCCTTCGGTCGCGCGCAAGCATATGTGGTTACGGAAATTACGGGGATGCGCTCCCTCAGGATGACAGTGTGCCTCCATGGGGGAGCAGGTGAGATGCGCGTCTTTTGCGAGTGCTCGGCAGGCGTGGACGCGGAGGAAACACGGCGGCCCGCCCCGGGAGCCGGGGCGGGCCGCTGTAGTCGACGAGCTCGCGATGCCCTCTACCGCGCCGCGACGGTGCGGAGCGAGCGGACAAAGTCGGCGGCGAGGTCCTGCGTGTCCTCGGCGGCGGCCGGCTCGGCGGTGGGCTGCTCGGGGCCGCGCTTGCGGCGCACGGCGTCGAGCACCGCTTCGGACTCGATCACCACCCCGCCCGCGCTCTTGCGCTGGCCCAGCTCGCGCGCCGATTCAGCCGCGCGCTCGGCACGGCCCCAGTCGCGCAGGCTGCTGGCGCCGTGGGCCAGCTCCAGCTGCGCCTGCGCGGCGAGCGGAAGCTTGTCCCACTCGCCGGCGGCGCCCCACACCTGCTCCCACGCCTCGTCGAACACGGCGCGTTCGCCCGTGGCCCCCGCCGCGCGCCCCACGTTGCCGGAGCAGATGATGCGCTCGTTGGGATCGTTCAGGTGCGGCAGGACGGCGCGGAACACTTCCAGCGCCGGCTCGAAGCGGCCCTGGCTCATCCAGAAGTACGCCACGTCGTGCGCCAGCGCGGGAAGCTTGGGGTGCCGGGGTCCGTAAGCCCGGAACGCCAGCCGCGCCAGCTCCTGCGCCTCGGCGGGCGGGCTGGTTTCCACGGCAATGGTGAACAGGTCGTGCAGCGCCCGCCCCTGGATGTCGCGCAGGGCGTGGCGGCGCGCGGCACGCAGGCCGCGGATGAGGAAGCGGCGCGCCGCCGGGTAGTTGCCGCGCAGCTTGTACAGGTTGCCCAGCCCCAGAAACGCCTCGGAGTAGCTGGCCCAGTCCTTGGCCTGCCGCCCCAGCCCCACCGCGCGGCGGAACCAGGTTTCTGCCCGCGCGCCCTGGTTGTGCCGGCGGGCGATCTGCCCCACGCGGAACGCCGCCGCCGCGTTGGCCGGGGACGCCAGCGCCGCGGCCGTCGCCAGCGTGACGGCCGTGGAGAGCAGCCCGCGCTGCTCGGCCCAGTCCGCCGCCTGCCGGCACGCCGCCATCACGTCCTGCTCCTGCGCGCCCGCCGGGTCGGTCAGCACCACCGAGGCGCCGCGCAGCCCGCGCTCCAGCGCCGGCTCAGCGCTGGCCGCCTCCATCGACGCCTTGCGCGCGGCCGCCGCGCCCGACGCGAACAGGCCGTCGCGCTCGTCGGGCTGCGTGGTGGCCCAGAGCGCCACGTCGCGGTACGTCTCCCACAGCAGCAGTCCCAGCGGTCCCTGCACCTCTTCCAGCACCTGCGCTCCTTCAAGGCTCTCGCCGCCGTGCATCAGTGCCGGAGGCACGTGCCAGCGCCAGCGGCGGCGAGGCTTGCGGGGGCGAGGGGGCGGGGATGCTTCCATGTGCGTATGGCTCCCGGACAGGTGGTTGATGGGGGTGTGGAACCACCCGGCGGCATCCTGCCGCCGCGACTGTGACGCCACCCGGCACACCGTGTGAGCGCCGGGTGCGCCGAATTATGTTTCGTGTTGGGTAGTATTATGGGCCATAGTTCATCCATAGGAAAGGCTTTTGTTTCAGACCACCCCATATGGGCGTTTCTGAGACAGCTGCTGTCGCTGTCCAAAGGAGTCCCCAAGGGATCGGAAAGCGCCGTCGCGTATCCGGACATCCCGGGCCCCCGCGCGTCCGCATCGTCCCGGGCGTGTGTTGGCGATGACGGATCGGTTGGGCAAGGGAGTTGCACCCGGTGGCGTGGTACAATCGGCAACTGAACCGGGGAGGGTGGATGAAGGTGCTGGTGACGGGTGGCACGGGGGTGGTGGGCAAGGCCGCGGTGGACCACCTGCTCAAGGCGGGGCACGCGGTGCGGCTGCTGTCGCGCCACGCCGACGCCGACGCGCGGCAGTGGGCCAGCGGCGTGGAGCCGCACACCGGAAGCGTGAGCAGCGACGAGGCGGTGGCGGGCGCCGCCGAGGGGTGCGAGGCGGTGCTGCACGTGGCCGGCATCGTGGCTGAAAACCCGCCCGAGTCCACCTTTCAGGAGGTGAACGTCGAGGGGACGCGGCGTCTGGCGCGCGAGGCGCGGCGGGCGGGGGTGCGCCGCTTCGTCTACGTTTCCTCGTACGGGGCGGACGTGGGCGAGTCGGACTACCACCGCTCCAAGTTCGCCGCGGAGGAGGTGGTGCGGGCCGAGGCGCCGCCGGGGTGGCTGGTGGTGCGTCCCGGCAACGTCTACGGCCCCGGCGACGAGGTGATCTCGCTGATGCTCAAGATGGTGCGCACCATCCCCGCCATCCCCCTGGTGGGCATGGGGGGGCAGCCGTTTCAGCCGGTGTGGATGGACGACCTGGGGCTTGCCCTGGCCCGCGCCGTGGAACGCACGGAGCCCGCCGAGACGGTGGTGAACGTGATGGGCCCGGACGTGACCACCATGCGCGACGTGATCGAGCTGCTGGGCAAGATCACCCAGCGCAACCCGGTGCTGGTCCCCGTCCCCGAGTTCCTGGCCAAGATGGGGACGCAGGCGCTGGAGACCGTCGGCATCGACTTTCCCGTCAAGGAGGGGCAGATCACGATGCTGCAGGAGGGCAACGTGCTCCCCGATGGCGCCGTGAACGGGCTGACGGAAACGTTCGGCGTTACGCCTACGCCGCTGGGCGAAGGGCTGGGCAAGCTGGCCGACACGCTGCCGGAGATGCTTCCGTCGGACGGCACGGGAACGCTGCACCGCCAGCGCTACTGGGCCGACATCCACGGCAGCCAGCTGACCAAGGACGAGCTGTTCGAGGTGGTGCGGACGGAGTTCTACGCCCTGGCGCCGGCCGGGCTGCTGGAGGTGGGGGCGGAGCCGGGGTCCAGCACGGCGATGGAGGAGGGCGAAACGCTCACCCTGGAGATTCCGCTGCGCGGCCACATCCAGGTGCGCTGCGTCGACATCTCCGACCACACCATCACCATGGTCACGCTGGAGGGGCATCCGCTCTCCGGCGCCATCCGCTTCGACGTGACGGAGGTGTCGCCCGGCGTGCTGCGCTTCGAGGTGCGTTCGTTCACCCGCTCGGCGCACCTGATCGACCGCATCGGGATGCGTACCTTTGGCAAGGTGGCGCAGCGGGCCACGTGGCGCTCCGTGGTCTCCGCGGGCGTGGAACGCAGCGGCGGCACGGCGCCGGAGGGCGTTCAGGAGGAGGAGACGGCGCTGCAGGGCAAGGACGCCGAGGACGTGGAGAACTGGGTGGAGGGGGTGGTGATGCGCTACCGCCGCGCCCGGAGCCCCGACGCGCATCCATCCGCGTAGCGCTTCGTTCGATGCGAACGATGATACCGAATCCGGAAAAACAACATCGGAAGGTACAGAGGAACCGGGAACCGCCAGAGAAACAGAGGTGATCCGCAATTCCTCCTCTGTTCCTCTGGCTGTTCTTTGTTCCTCTGTACCCTGACCTCTGTTTTCAGTAGCCCGACTTGAGGTGAGGTGTTGCCGGATTTGATATGAGCATGAGACGGCCGGCATCCCGCCACGGGAGCCGGCCATTTTGCATCGTCCGAATCACCAACGGCATGCCTCACACGGAGTCAACGGAGTTAACGGAGTAAAGATTTAGGGATGGATCATGAGCAATGGCCGGCTTCCTCGCGAAGGAAGCCGGCCAGTTCTCATCCCCTGGGTCACCAATGAAGCCCTCGCGCGGGAGTCAGCGGAGCCGCTACGTAAAACTCCGTTGACTCCGTTAACTCCGTGTGAGGCCCAATCTTCTGGCCCTTACCGCCCAGCCTTCGGGTAGATGCGGTACTGCTCGCGCTTTTGCATCCACGCGGCAAGCTCCTCCTCCCAGCGGCGCTGGATGACGCGCGGGTCTTCGCCGCGGTCGAATGCCTCGCGCGCCCAGCGGGAGCCCAGCATCTGCGTAAATCCGGTGTTCATCACCCGAAAGCGCTCCGGGTTCTGCTTCTTGGCCTCGCTAAGCAGCACCAGCGTGGTCCACACGGGGCGAAAGGCGCGGCGGTCGGTCACCTCTACCCGCAGCGTGGTGAACGCGGTGTCGCGATAGCTGGTGTAGACGGCCGGGTCGCGCGTGGGCCGGATCTGCTCGGGGACAAAGCGCACGCCCGGCAGCTCGTACTTCGCCACGGCCTGCATCAGCCGCTCCGTGTCCAGCCAGGGCGCGCCAAAGTACGAGAACGGCGCGTCGGTGCCGCGGCCCGTGTGGATGTTGGTGGCCCCGTCCGCCAGCACCAGCCCGGAGAACTTGAGCTCCGCGTCGACCGAGCGGATGTTGGGGCTGGGGCGGATGAACGGCAGCGTGGTGTTGTCGAAGAACACGTCAGGCCGCCAGCCGTCCACGGGCACCACGTGCAGCTGCGCGCCCACGCCCGCGTCGGCGTTGAAGTAGCGCGCCACCTCGCCCGACGTCATCCCGTGGCGCAGCGGCACCGCGTAGTAGCCGGTGATCACCTGGGTGACGTTGCGCACGTCCATATGCATCACCGGGCCCTCCGACACGTCGGTGATCGGGTTGGGCCGGTCCAGGACGATGAAGGGGATGCGGTGCTTCGCCGCCTCCTCGATGGCCATCGCCATGGTCCACACAAAGGTGTACGGCCGCGCGCCCACGTCCTGGATGTCGTACACCAGCACGTCCACCCCCCGCAGCTCCTCGGCGGTGGGGCGCTGGGTGCGGTCGTACAGCGAGTAGACGGGCACGCCGGTCTTGGTGTCGCGCCCCGCGGCCACCGTTTCGCCCGCCTCAAGGTCGCCGCGGATGCCGTGCTCGGGTCCGTAGAGGGCCACCAGGTTCACGCCGTTGGCGCGCAGGTAGTCGGCCGCGTGCTCGCTGGCGCGGGTAACGGCGCTCTGGTTGGTGATCAAGCCCACCCGCTTGCCGCGCACCAGGTGCATGGAGTCGCGTACCAGGACCTCCAGCCCCGGAACCGCGTCGATGCGTGCGCTGGCCTGGGCGGCGGCGGTCGCGCCGGGGGCCTGCGTGGCCGGTGCCTGCGCGGCGGGGGGCGGCACGCTGTCCGCGGTGCCGCCGTTGTTCGCGGGCGCCGGCGTGCAGGCGGGCGCGCTTCCCATCAGGGCCAGCGCGAGCGCCAGGAGCGGAAGACGGAGCGGGACCAGCTGGATCGTCATGGTGCGTTTCCACGGGTTCATGGGTCCGCCCCGCGCGGGTACGGAGGTGGCACGGTACACGCATCGGCGCGGGCGTAAAGCGCCGGGTTCGCGGGCCGGGGCGGCACGATGCTGCGAAAGGCGGGCCATTCACCCGCGCGCGGGGCGCACGGACAACCAATCGGGGGAGGCGGATTGACGGAGACGTATCGCCCGGCGCGGCCGGACGAGATCGGCGTGGTGGCGCGGCTGGTGGCGCACAGCTTTCCCTCGCCCGACCGCGGCCACGAGTGGTGGGAAGACTTCCTGGTCAACGGACCGCACGGCGGGCTGGAGTCGCTGTGGGTCACCGAAGAGAACGGAAGGCTCATCGGCGCCTGCCAGCTGCTCTGGCTGCGGCAGTGGATCAGCGGCGTGCCCATGCGCGTCACGGGCGTGGGCGCCGTCTCCATCGCCCCCACGCACCGCAAGCGCGGGCTGGCCACGCGCATGCTCACGGCCGGCTTTGAGCACGCCCGCGAGCGGGGGGACGTGGCCTCGGCGCTGTTCCCCTTTCGCGCGGCGTTCTACGAAAGCCTGGGCTACGGGCTGGCCGGCGAGGCGCACCAGTACCAGGTGCCCCCCAACCTGCTCCCCGACGACAAGGCCGAGCGCATGCGCGTGCGCCTGGTGGACGGCGAGCGCGACGAGGCGGCCATGCGCGCCGTCTACAGCGAGGCCGCGCAGCGCCTGCAGACCGGGCAGCTGGACCGCACGGAGCGCACGTGGACCAAGAGCTGGCGCCGCGACGACCTGGCCGCCGTGCTGTACTGGGGCGAAAGCGGCGAGGCCGAGGGGTATGCCATCGTCCGCTACCGCGCGGACCTGGCGGTGGACCGGCGGTTCATCGAGGTGGAGGAGCGCGTGTGGCTCACGCTGGGCGCGCAGCGCGGCATCTACGCGTGGCTCAGCACGCTGGGCGACCAGTGGCGCGAGATCGTCTATCGCGCGCACCCCGAGGAGCACTTTGGCGACCGGCTTAACGAGCCGCGGCTGCCGCTGCTCAGCGCGCCCAGCTGGGGGCTGTGGTTCCCCTCCGCCACCCTGCTGCGCGGCCCCATGTTCCGCATCCTGGACGTGCAGGAGGCGCTGCGGCAGCGCAACCTGGTGGTGGTGGACCAGGAGCTCACCCTCAAGCTGGACGTGGTCGACCTGCAGGTGCCCGAGAACCGCGGCCCCTGGCGGGTGCACATGGAGGACGGGCGGATGGAGGTGGAGCCGTACACCGGCGGCCCCGTGGACGCCGAGGTGCACCTGCCCATCGACACCCTGTCGCGCATCTTCATCGGCGCGGTGGCGCTCTGGCAGGCCGTCGCCGGCGGCGAGGCCACGGTGGACCGGCCGGAGGTGATCAGCGTGGTAGACCGCGCGTTCCTGGTGCCCAAGCCGTGGACGTTCGACCGGTTTTGAACGGCAGGGAATAGGGAATAGGGAACAGGGAATAGCGGGACGGGAAGAGCGGGGGGCGCTTCGGATAGGCCGGCCCAGGCCCCCTACGGGCCGGCACCACCGGCCCACCTCCCCCGAAACAGCCGGGGGCGGGTAGGGGGGGCAGGCGGTGTGGAGATTGGGGGCGGGATGGTGGGCGCCCCCCCCCCCCGCCCACCCCCCCCCCCACCCCCC
>NZ_JBMDXM010000084.1:0-40688 GCF_048594345.1 Longimicrobium sp. | reverse complement strand
GGCGGCCCACCATCTCGCGCCGGACCGTCCAATCACACCCTCACACCCTCACACCCTCACACCCTCACACCCTCACACCCTCACACCCTCACACCCTCACACCCTCACACCCTCACACCCTCACACCCCGTCCGGCTCCGTCGTCAGCAGGTCCTCGTGCAGATCGGGGATCACGCGGCCGGTCAGCACCAGGTCGCCACCCACCTCCGTCAGCAGCCAGCCGGGCATCCCATCGCCCGCCTCGGGATCGTGGCCCTCATCCACCGTCTGCACCGCGTCAAAGGCGGTGTGGAGGAAGATCGCGCGCGCCACTTCCTTCAGGTCCTCCGGGTCCGCGCCGGCGGCCAGGATGCGCTGCACCGCCTGCTGGGCGGCAAGGAAGGGCGGGTCGCCGTCCTCGTCCATCACCTCGTCGCCGGACGTCTGGACGAGCGTGGGCTCGTCTTCGTCATCCTCGTCACTGACCAGGACATCGTCCGCCGGGATTTCGGCGAACCAGTCCTCGGGCGGCTGCTTCCACTGCCAGGCGCCGCGCCACAGCCGGCGCAGAAAGATGAACCGCGCCAGCTGCGGGATGTCGTCCTCCACCTCCGACGCCGCCCATCCCTCCGGCGCCTCCGCACCCGCGGCGCGGAACCGCTCCGCCAGCGCCTCCGCACGGCGGCGCTGCTCGTGATCGAGCCCCGCAAAGGCGTCGCTCATCCGATCAGCCGGGCCAGCTCGCGGGCGATCAGGTCGGCGGCGTCGGGCTGGCCGCGCTCCTTGGCCTTGGCGGCGAGCGAGGCGCGCTTGGACGCGTCGTTGGCCACGCCCATCATCTCCGTCCACAGGCGGCCCCCGCCCAGCTCCTTTTCCTCTACCATCACCGCCGCGCCGGCCTGCGCCAGGGCGATGCCGTTGTGGAACTGGTGGTTGGCGGCGGCCGTCGGCAGCGGCACCAGGATCATCGGCACGCCCCAGGCGCACAGTTCGGCCAGCGACATGGCGCCGGCGCGGCTGATGGCGAAGTCGGCCGAGGCCAGCGCGCTGGGCATGTCCTCGATGTACGGCACCGCCTTGACCCATGCCGGATTTCCGAGGTCCGCCAGCGCCTTCTGCACCCGTTCGTAGTTGCCGGTGCCGGTGGCCCACAGGATCTCGAAGCCTTCGATCGACGGAACCCGCCGCTCCACCACGCCGCGCAGGTCCGCCATCAGCGCCTCGTTCACCGCCCGCGCGCCCTGGCTGCCGCCCACGACCAGCCCCACGGTGCCGCCGCCGAGGCCGAACTTGGCCCTAGCTGCGTTGCGGTCCACACCGAAGTCGGGCGGGCGGATGGGGTTGCCGAACTCGAAGATCTCCGTCCGCTTGCCGGGCTTCAGGTAGCGCCGCGCCTCGGGAAACGCCAGATGGATCTGCCGCACGCGGCCCGCCACGAGGCGCGAGACGACGCCGGGAAACGAGTTCTGCTCCTGCACCGCCGCGGGAACGCCGCGCATCAGCGCGTAGGCCACCGCCGGCCCGCTGGCGTATCCACCCGTGCCCACGACCAGGTTGGGCTTGAAGGTGCGGAAGATGTGGCCCAATCCGCTGAACGACTGCGCCATCGCCGGAACCAGCCGCCAGTTCTGCCACGGCTTGGCGCGGCGGATGGGCTCCAGCGGCAGCAACTGGTGCGGCACACCCTTCTCCGGAAGGACCCGCGCCTCCACGCCGCGCTTCGCCCCGACGAAGAACACCTCCGCGGCGGGATCCAGCCGTTTGAAGGCATCGCCCAGCGCCAGCGCGGGGTACAGGTGCCCGCCCGTTCCGCCGCCGGCAAAAAGGACGCGCGGCGCCGTCATCGGGCCCCCTCGCGAACCGGTTCCGGGCCCGTCGCCCGCGCAATCGCCATCAGAATCCCCACGGCGGCAAAGGAGGTCAGCAGCGCGCTGCGGCCGTACGACATGAACGGCAGCGCCACGCCGGTCGTCGGCAGCAGGGCCAGCGCCACGCCCATGTGCAGAAAGGCGCTCACGGCGATCAGGTTGGTCATCCCGATGGCCAGCAGGTAGCCAAAGCGGTCCGGCGCGCGCGCGGCGATGCGGTAGCCGACAACCAGGAACCCGCTGAACACGGCGACCACGAACAGGATGCCCAGCAGCCCCCACTCTTCGGCGATCATCGAGAACAGAAAGTCGTTGTGCGGCTCCGGAAGAAAGCCGTACTTCTGCCGGCTCTCCCCGAACCCCACGCCGCCCACCCCGCCCGAGCCGATGGCGATGAGCGACTGGTGGATCTGGTAGCTCACCCCGCCCGTGTCGTGCGTCGGATCGAGGAAGGCGGCAATGCGGCGCGCGCGGTAGCCCTCGCCCTGGATCAGCTTCCACAGCACCGGCACGGCCAGCAGGCCCAGGAGGATGAAGTGGCCGATGCGCGCTCCGCCCGCGAACAGCACCAGCGACGCGAGAAGGACGATCAGCAGCGCCGCGCTCATGTTGGGCTGCTTGAGCACCAGCAGCACGATCGGCAGCCAGACGACCAGAAAGGGCATCAGCCCCTTGCTGAGCGAGTGCAGCCGGTCGGCCTTTTTGACCGCCATGGCCGCCGTCCAGGCGATGATGGCGATCTTCATGAACTCCGAGGGCTGGATGCTGATCCCCAGGTTCAGCCAGCGGCGCGCGCCGTTGATGCGCGGCGCGATGGCCTCCGTCCCCGGCATCACCACCACGACCAGCATCAGCGTCAGCGCGCAGAGCATGGGCCAGGCAAGCAGGCGCCAGCGGCGGTAGTCCACGCGGGAGAGCGCGACCGCCAGCACGGCGCCCGTGATCCCGCCGGTGAGCTGCTTGAGCGCGTAGAAGTGCCCCGGCTGCCCATCCGACGCGGCCAGGAAGCTGCTCGCGCTGTACATCTCCATCAGCCCGAACGCAAAGGCGAACGCCGTCAAGCCGACCAGCGCTCGCGACTCCCACGTCTCCACGTGGGCGACGGGAACGGCGGTTGACGGCGTGCGGTCCCGCGGCGTCACCACGG
Organism: Longimicrobium sp.; assembly: GCF_048594345.1. Taxonomy (GTDB): domain Bacteria; phylum Gemmatimonadota; class Gemmatimonadetes; order Longimicrobiales; family Longimicrobiaceae; genus Longimicrobium. The sequence goes on along the minus strand of NZ_JBMDXM010000084.1, from coordinate 37,694 downwards.
GCTGCACGGGCTCCGCCTGCTTTTTACGCCATCCCAGTCCGATTGCGATGCTCGTCATCCTACGCGCCCTCCCGGGCCAGCTGCGCGAAGCGCCGTCCGCGCTCCTCGTAGTTCCTGAACATGTCGAAGCTGCTGCACGCCGGGGACAGCAGCACCGCGTCCCCCGGGCGCGCCACCTGCCGCGCGCGGTTCACCACGTCCTCGAAACATCCGTCCACCCGCTCCACCGGCGCCCTGCCCTCCAGGTCGGCGACGATCGTCGGCGCGGCCTCGCCGTAGGCCAGGATCGTCTTGACGCCCTGCAGATCCGGCAGCAGCTCGGTGTAGGGCTCGCCCTTGTGCTTGCCGCCCAGCAGCAGAACCGTGGGCCGCGTCATCCCCCGCACGGCCACGCGGGTGGAGGCGATGTTGGTGGCCTTGCTGTCGTTGATCCACAGCACGCCGTCCTTTTCCACGACCGGCTCCAGCCGGTGCGCGGGCGCCGCAAAGCCGCGCAGCCCGTCGCTGATCCCCTGCACCGACGCCCCCGCCAGCCGCGCCGCCACCGCCGCCGCCAGCGCGTTGGCCACGTGGTGCGGCCCCAGAATCTGCAGGTCCGCCGCGTCGCCCACGCGCTCCGTGCGCCCCGGCTCCGTGCGGATCATCAGCTCGCCGGTGGAAAGCCAGCCGCCCAGCTCGTCCTCGGACTCCGGCGCCGTCTCCACGCGGAAGTACAGCCGTGTCCCCGGCGCATCGCCGATCAGCGTCCGCGCGCGCTCGTCCTCCGCGTTCAGAATCCACCGGCTGTCCGCCGACGCGTTGGTGAAGAGGCGCGCCTTGTCGGCGTAGTAGGCCTCGACGTCGTCGTACCAGTCCAGGTGGTCGGGCGCCAGGTTGGTCAGGATGCCGATCCGCGGCGTAAAGCGGTGGATCCCCGCCAATTGGAACGAGCTGCATTCGACGACCGCCCAGGCCGGCTGCGGCTCGCGCATGGCCAGCTCGCTGAGCGCGGTGCCGATGTTGCCGCCGGCCACCGCGTCGATGCCGTCCGCGCGCAGCAGGTGCTCGATCAGCGCGGTGACCGTCGTCTTGCCGTTGGTGCCGGTGATGGCGATGACGGGCGAATCCAGCTGCTCGTACGCGAACTCGATCTCCGGGATCACCGGCACGCCGCGGATCGCCTCTTCCTTCAGCACCCTGGCCGTGGGCGGGATGCCGGGGGACAGGACGATGCGCCCGCACGCCGCCAGCTTCGCGAGATCGTGCCCGCCCAGCTCCGCGTCGCCGCCCATCCGCCGAACCTGCTCCGCCGCCTCCTTGGCCGCGTCGCTCGATCCCGCGTCGCTGGCGTAGACGTGCGCGCCGCGCGCCAGCCCCAGCCGCGCCGCCGCCAGCCCGCTGCGCGCGAGGCCCAGAACCCCGACGCTTTCGCCCGCCAGCGAACGCGGCATCAGCGGATCTTGAGCGTGGCGAAGGCGGCCATGGCGCAGATGATCCCCGCGATCCAGAAGCGGATGATCACCTTCGATTCATGCCAGCCGATCTGCTCGAAGTGGTGGTGCAGCGGCGCCATGCGGAAGATGCGCTTGCCCACGCCGGTCCGGCTCTTGGTCCACTTGAAGTAGAGGGTCTGCGACGCCACCGACACGGCCTCGGCCACGAACACCGCGCCCACGATGGCCAGCAGGAACTCCGCCTTGAGCATCACCGCCACCGCGCCCAGCACCCCGCCGATGGCCAGCGAGCCGGTGTCGCCCATGAACACTTCCGCCGGGTGCGCATTGAACCACAGGAAGCCCATGCATCCACCCGCGAGCGCGAGGCAGAAGATGGTCAGCTCCCCCGAGCCCGGCAGGTAGAACACGTTCAGGTAGTCCGACGCGTCCACGCGGCCCAGCAGGTACGCGAACACGCCGAACGTGGCGCAGGCGATGGCCGAAAGCCCCGCCGCCAGGCCGTCCAGCCCGTCCGTCAGGTTCACCGCGTTCGAACAACCGATGACGATGAAGGCCACCCACAGGATGTACAGCGGCCACCAGAAATCGACGTGGATGCTCTTGAAGAACGGGATCTGGGTCCAGGTGCTGGGGATGTCGCCGCTCACGTCGAACAGCACCAGCACCGCGCCCAGCAGCAGCCCGATCCCCGCCTGTCCCAGGATCTTGTAGCGTCCCTTGAGCCCCCCGGTGTTCTTGCGGACGATCTTCAGGTAGTCGTCCAGAAAGCCCACGGCGCCCAGCACGATCAACGTGACCAGCGCCAGCACCGTGTACCAGTTGTCCAGCCGCGCCCACAGAAAGACGGGGATCACCGTCGACAGGATGATCAGCACCCCGCCCATGGTGGGCGTGCCGCTCTTGCCCAGGTGCGTCTGCGGGCCCTCGGTGCGCACCACCTGCCCCACCTTGAGCATGCGCAGCCGCGAGATGATGGCGGGCCCAAACCAGAACGCCACCAGGAACGCCGTCACCACCGCGCCCGCAGCCCGGAAGGTCTGGAAGCGGAAGAGGTTGAAGGCGATGTTGTACTGCGCCAGCGGCACCAGCAGGTGGTACAGCACGGGTCAGCCCTCCCTCGGCGGGGAAACCGGCTCGACGGAGCCGAAGTCGCGTTCGATCAGCGGCATCAGCCGCTCCAGCGCCACCCCGCGCGATCCCTTGAGCAGGATGGTCTCGTTGCCGTGCAGCGCCGGCCGCAGCGCCTCATAACCGGCCACCGGGTCCTCGGCCGAGATCAGCCGGTCGCCCAGCTCCGAGTGGTTCTCCTCGAAGGCGCGCACAAAGTCGCCCGTGGCCACCACGCGGTCGATGCCGTGGCCCAGCAGCCCCGCCGCGTGCAGCGCCAGCTCGCGGTGCAGCTGCTCGGCGTGGCTGCCCAGCTCGCGCATGGTGCCGATGACGGCCACCTTTTCCCCCTCCGCCGGGATCGTCGCCAGAAGATCCAGCGCCGCGCGCATGCTGGGCGGGTTGGCGTTGTAGCAGTCCGCGATGATACCTATAGTCCCCACGCGCAGCCACTCGTTGCGCATCTTGGGCTGCTTCATCGCCGCCAGGCCCTTGGCCGCGTCCTCGATCGGCACGCCCCACTCCGCCGCGACGCCGAGGGCCAGGAGCGCGTTGCGGACGTTGTGCATCCCCGGCAGCGGCAGGTGGATGGGAACGCCGCGAAAGCTCCACTCCGTGCTGCCGTCCGGGCGAAAACGCACCCCCTCCTTGCCGCCATCGGGAAAGAGGTCCGCGCGTTCGTCGAACCCCGCCACCCGCAGCCGCATCCCGCCGATCCGCTCCTGCGCGCCCGTCGGCAGCTCCGCCGGCTCGTCCGCCACGAAGGCGGTGCCCCCCGGCGCCAGCCCGTCGAAGATCGCCAGCTCCTCGCGCAGCACGCCTTCCACCGACCCCAGCCCCTCCAGGTGCTCCTCGCCGATGGAGGTGATGATGGCCGCGTCGGGCTCGATGATGCGCGACAGCAGCGTGACCTCGCCCGGCTCGTTGGTCCCCGCCTCTACGATGGCGGCTTCCGCGTCGTCCGGTGCCGACAGCAGCGTCAGCGGGACGCCCACCTGGTTGTTGAGGTTGGCCTCCGTCGCGTGGACGCGGAAGGTGGACGAGAGGACCGCCCGCAGCAGCTCCTTGGTCGTCGTCTTTCCGTTGCTCCCCGCGACGGCGACGACGCGTCCGCCCAGTGCACGGCGGCGGTGCCGGGCCAGCTTGCCCAGCGCGTGCAGCGTGTCGTCCACCACGAACAGCGGCATCCCCGCGGGCGCGTCCGGCGGCACGCGGGAGACGACGGCGGCGGCGGCACCCTCCCGGGCGGCCTGCGCCAGGTAGTCGTGCGCGTCGAAGTTGGCGCCCCGCAGGGCCACGAAAAGCGACCCGCGCTCGATCTTGCGCGTGTCGGTGGAGATCCCGGTAAACGTCACGTCGTCCGCGGGAGACGGGGTCTCCAGCGCGGCGCGAACTTCGTCTGCGGTCCAGCGGAACCCGCTCAAAACTCACCTCCGGCGGCGGTCTGCAGTTCCGCGAGAATCTCCTGCACGATGGCGCGCTCGTCGAACGGACGCTTTTCGGTACCGATGATCTGGTAGGTCTCGTGGCCCTTGCCGGCCAGGAGAATCAGGTCGTCGGCGCGTCCTTCGGTGAGTGCGGTGCGGATGGCCTCGCGGCGGTCGGAAATGCGCAGGCGGGGTGCACTTCCCATGCCGCTTTCGATGCCGTCAAGAATGCGCTCCGGGTCCTCCGTGCGCGGATTGTCGGAGGTCACGATGGCCTGGTCCGCGTGCGCGGCGGCGATGCGCCCCATCTCCGCCCGCTTTCCCGGATCGCGGTCTCCCCCCGCGCCAAACACCACGATCAGCCGCCCGCCGACGAGGGGCCGCACCGCCTCCAGCGCCCGCTCCAGCGCGTCCGGCGTATGGGCGTAGTCGCGCAGCACGGTAGCGGAGTGAGGAGGCCCCGCGATGCGCTCCAGCCGGCCGGGCACCTGCGGCAGCGTCGCCAGCGCGTCCGCGATGCGGTGGACGTCCCAGCCGATGCTCCACAGCACCGCCGCCGCCGCCACCGCGTTGGACACGTTGAACGCGCCGAAGATGGGCAGCGCGACCGGCGCGGCGCCGTCCGGCGTGCGCAGGGTGAACTGCATCCCCCCCGGCCCCACGTGCATCCCCTCCGCCGCCACGTCGGCATCCGCCGGCCGCTCCACCCCGAAGCGGATCGTCCGCCCGATCGGCGAGGCCACGTCGCGCCAGGCAGGGTCGTCCACGTTCAGCACGGCGGCGCCGTTGGGCTTGAGCAGGTGGAGGAGGCGAAGCTTGGCCTCGCGGTACGCCTCCATCGTCACGTGGTAGTCCAGGTGGTCGCGCGTGAGGTTGGTGAACACCGCCGCGTCGAACCGCGCCGCCGCCATCCGCGCCTGGTCCAGCGCGTGGGACGAGACCTCCATCGCCACCCGGCCGGCGCCCTCGTCCAGAAAGCGCCGCAGCCAGCGCGCGGCTTCCACCGGCCCCGGCGTCGTCAATCCTTCCGTCCCCGGGATCACCTCGCCGTCCGCGCCGATCGCCCCCAGCGTGCCGATGTAGCCCGCGGGGCCGTCGGCGGCGAGCAGGTGGCGGAGCATGGCCGCCGTGGTCGTCTTTCCGTTGGTCCCCGTGACGCCGACCAGCGTCATCCCCTGCCACGGGTCGCCAAAGAACTCCGCGGCGGCGTAGGCGGCGGCCAGCCGGCCGTCCGTCACGCACAGCTGGGGGGTGGGAATGTCGTCCTGGCACGCCTCCACCACCGTGCCCGCCGCGCCGGACTCGAACACCTGGCGGACGTACTGGTGGCTGTCGTTGGCCGTGCCCTTCCAGGCGCAGAACAGGGCGCCCACGCGCACCTGCCGCGAATCGGCCGTAACGTCCCACACTTCGCGGGCGGCGTGGCCGTCGGACAAACGGCGGTCGCCCGCCAGGAGCTCCTCGCGGGCGAGACGCGCCTCGATGGCGCCCAGGGTGGATCGGCGGTTGCTCATCGGGTCTCCCCCACCAGCACCAGCGTGTCGCCCCGTGCCACCGGCGCCCCCACCGCCGGCCGGGTGGCGGTCACGTATCCCGTGCCCCGCACGCGCACGTGCACCCCCAGCGCGTGCATCCGCCGCGCCGCGTCGCGCAGCGGCAGCCCGGCCACGTCGGGCACCGGCACCGCGGCCGCGGACGGCGCCTCCGCCGCCTTGCGCAGCTCGTCCGTCGACACGAAGACGTAGACGCCCTCCGCGCCGGCCGGCGGCGGGTCCGCGCGTCGCCCGCCGGACGCGGCCGGCGGCGACTGCGCGGGCAGGCGCGTGGCCAGCAGGCTGCGCCGGTCCAGGCCGGGCGAGCGCGCGGCCAGAATGGCCTGCAGCGTTTCGCGCGTCACCGGCGCGGCGGTCAGGCCGCCGTAGTAGTCGCCCTGCGGCCGGTCCAGCCGGACGAGGATGGTCAGCTGCGGATCGCGCGCGGGAAAAAAGCCGACGAAGGTGGCGTTGTACGCGCCCGCCTCGTAGCGGCCGTTGGCGCCCGTCCGCCGCGCCGTCCCCGTCTTTCCCGCCACCTCGAAGGTCGCCAGCGACGCACGCGTCGCCGTGCCGTCCTCCACGACGGAGACGAGCACGTCGCGGATCTCCATCGCCACCGCGCGCGGGATCACGCGGCGCACCTCGCGCGGGTCGCGGCGCTCCAGGGTCCGCCCCCCCGCCGCGCGCACCTCGCGCACCAGCCGCGGCTCCATCAGGCTGCCGCCGTTGGCGATGGCGCTGTACCCCCGCGCCAGCTGCAGCGGCGTGACCGACACCTCGTAGCCCGTGGCCAGCGACGCCGCCGTGGGCTTGCTCCAGCGGTCCGGGCGCGGCAGCCGGCCGGCGGACTCGGTGGGATAGTCGATCCCCGTGGGCGTGCCGAAGCCGAAGTCGCGCAGAAAGCCGAACTGCTGCCCCGGCGACAGCCGCGGGACCAGCTTCACCATGCCGATGTTGCTGCTCACCCGCAGCGCGTCGCGCAGGGTGAGCCAGTCGTACGCGTGCACGTCGGTGTGCACCCGGCCGTCGGGGTCCGTCCAGCGCCCGCCCTCGCCGTTCACCCGGTCCGTGAGCCGCGCGCGGCCCGTGGCCAGCAGCGTGGAGACGAAGAAGGGCTTGAGCACCGAGCCCGGCTCGTACGGCTCGATAAAGGCGCCCACGTCGCGCGCGCCGCCGCGCCGCTTGCTGACCGCGGCCAGCACCTCGCCGGAGCGCGGGTCCATCAGCAGCAGGTCGCCGCCCTGCGCGCCGGTGCTGTCGATGGCCTCGTCCAGCGCCGCGTCGGCGATCTCCTGCAGGTCGAAGTCGATGGTGAGGTAGACGCTGTTGCCGTCCGTCGCCTCCACCGCGGGAAGCCGAACCGACGCCTCCTTCTTTCCCCGCGCGTCGCGGCGCAGGATCGAGTAGCCGTCCTTGCCGCTCAGCGTTGCGTCCATCGCCTGCTCGATGCCGCCCAGCGCCCGCCCGTCGCCGCTCACGCCGCCCAGCACTTCGCGCCCCACGCGGCCCTGCGGATAGAAGCGCTCCAGCCGGCGCTCCCAGTGCAGCCCGCGCTCATCGCCCAGCGCGCGCCGCTGCTCCGCGGAAAAGGCGCCGGGAAGCACCACCCACTTGCGCTTGGGATCCGTCGCGCGGCGGGCCGCGGCGCGGGTGAGATCGAGGGCATCCACCATCGCCCCCACCAGCGCGTTGCGGTCCGTCACCTCGTTGGGGGCGACGGACAGGCCGAAGGTTTCGCGCGTGAGCGCCAGCGGCACGCCGTCGCGGTCCAGAATGGCGCCGCGGCGCGCGGGAAGGGGCACGCGGGCCTGCTGCTGCTCCGCCGCCACCTGCCGCCAGTGATTGGCCTCGAACGCCTGCAGGTACACCGCCTTGCCCAGCACCAGCACCGCCGCCAGGCCGATGCAGACCACCAGCAGGCGGCGGCGCGCGCGCAGGCGGTGCTCGCTGTCCCAGCCGCTGGAGCGCTGCGCGGGAAGGTGGCTGCTCACGGCCGCTGCTCCATGGCGCTGGCCGGGATGGGCAGCAGCACCACTTCGTCGTCACGCGCCACGTGCAGGCCAAGCCGCTGCTGGGCCACGCGGGTGATGCGGGCGCGGGTCTGCAGCGCCTGGATGCGGTTGGCCCACTCCACCCGCTCGGCCTCGGCGATGGAGGTCTCGTTCTGGATGCGCGTCAGTTCCCGCTGCCGGGCCACCCCCTCCGTCTGCCGCCAGACCACCGAGGCGAGCGACCCGGCCACGGCGACGACGAAAAAGACGCGGCGCAGAAAGCCGCGGCGGCGGGCGCGCTTTTCCACGCGGCGCGCCTGCGGCTCTTCCCACGGCAGCGGCTTTTCCACGGCGCGCGCGGGGCGGCGCGGGAAATCCATGGCGTCCGTCGTCACGCGGCCCTCCACCCGCGCAGGTGCGCGCTGCGGGCGCGGGGGTTGGCGGCGATCTCCTCGGCGGAGGCGTCCGTCGGCTTGCGCGTAAGCGTGGTGCCCAGCGCGCGGCCGCGGCACCGGCACACCGGCAGGCCGGGCGGGCACACGCACTCCAGGCTCCAGTCGCGAAACGCGTTCTTCACCAGCCGGTCCTCGAGCGAGTGGTACGACAGGATCGCAAAGACGCCCCCCGGCGCCAGTGCGTCGCGAAAGCGCTCCAGGGCGCGCTCCAGCGACTCGATCTCGTGGTTCACGGCAATGCGCAGCGCCTGAAAGATGCGCGCCTTGTCCGCCGCCTCCGTGCGCGGCCCCAGCGCGCGCTCGATGGCCCGCAGCAGCTGGTCGCTGGTCCGGAACTCCGCTTCCTCCCGCATCTCGGCGATGACGCGCGCCAGCTTTCGCGAGCGGCGCTCCTCGCCGTAGCGGTAGAACACGTTGGCGAGCTCCCCCTCGTCAAGCGTGTTCAGCAGGTCGGCCGCGGAAGCTTCATCGGCCGACGCCTGCCCCATCCGCATGTCCAGCGGCGCGCCGGGGCGAAAGGTGAATCCCCGCGCGTCCACGTCGATCTGGTGCGAGCTGATCCCCAGGTCCAGCAGCACCCCGTCCAGCGTCCCTTCCCCGATCCCCGCCGCATCCACCGCGTCCGCGAAGTTCGACCGCACGGGACGAAACCGCTCGCCGAACCGCTGCAGCCGCGCCGACGCCTCCGCCAGCGCGTCAGGATCCCGGTCGACCCCGATCAAATGGGCCGTGGCCCCACGCTCCAGCAGCGCCTCCGCGTGCCCCCCGCCGCCCAGCGTGCCGTCGAGGTAAACGCCGCCGCGCTCCGGCCGCAGCAGGTCCATCACCTCGCGCGCCATGACCGGCGCGTGGTAGCCGCTCGCGTACGGCAGCGTCACGCGGGCACGTGCGCGCCGCGTGCGTTGCGGGCCGTAACCGTGGCGCGGCACGACCGGCAGCAGAACCAGTCCGTGCCAAGAAAGTCGCGCAGCTCGCCCAGGGGCTCGAACGGGCCCACGTGCCGGTCCATCCCGCAGGCCCGGGGCGGCGGCGGCAGCGTGTCGAACATGGCCGGGTAGGCGGGGAATACCATGCGCGCTCCGGGTGATGAAAGGGTCAGGCGAAGATCTCGTGCGCCAGCAGCTCCTCGTCGGGCACTGCCTGCGCGGTAACGGCGTCGAACGTTTCGGGATTCCACAACTCGATGCGGTCGATGGCGCCCACGATGAGCGTGGGCCCGGCGATGCCCGCTTCCTTCTGCATCCGCTGCGGCACCAGGATGCGCCCCTGCTTGTCGGGCACCACTTCCAGCGCGTTGGCGGTCACCCGAAGCACGTACGGCCTCGACCTGGGATTACGCCGCAGCATGTCGCGAAGACGCGCCTCCATATCGCTCCACACCGGGCGGGGAAAAAGCGTAAGGGAGTCGGGGTTTACGTGCACCAGAATCAGCGGCTCCTCCCCCCCGTCTCGCCGAAACGAGGCGGGAAGGCTCAGCCGCCCCTTTTCGTCGATCTGGTGCGTGTAGCTCCCGAGGAAGCCGCTCATGGGGCTCCGGTGTACGCTTCCGCCATCCTGCTCCACTATCCCCCACTTCTCCCCACCGTGCCCCACAAGCTAATCCGATCGACCCCCGCGTCAAGACGAAGATATGCCGAACTGCGAGTGCGGAAGTGCGGAAGTGCGGAAGTGCGGAAGTGCGTGGATGGAGAGGACTGGCGGTGCGGGCGGACGAAGTGGGTGGGCGGACGTGCGGAATGCGGATACGCTGGATTGGGGTGGGACGTGACGTGCCGCCGACCAGGATCTCATTCCGCGAAGGCTCTGCGATGCTGAGCAGGGGCACGTCGCATCTTCTGCGTCCGCACTCACGCACTCCCGCACTTTCGCACTTGGCCCTGGCGCACTTCCTGCCCCTCCGGGTTCTACTTTCCGGCACCCCGCACCCCAGACGACAACGGCCGTGCAGATCTCGGTGATCATCAAGCCCTCGCCAGAGGCGGTAGAGGCGCTGCGGACGGCGGTGGAGCGGTTGCGCGAGCAGGGCCACACGGTGCACCCGCGCGTGACGTTCGAAACGGGCGACGCACACCGCTTCGCGTGGAAGTCCGCGGAGTACGGCGCCGACCTGGTGGTGGCGTGCGGCGGAGACGGCACCATCAACGAGGTGGTGAACGGGCTGTACGACTGGATCGAGGAGCGGGAGAAGGACGGCAAGAAGGTCGTGCTGCCGCGGGTGGGCATCGTGCCGCTGGGGACGGGGAACGACCTGGCGGGGGGAATGGGGATCGCGACGGGCGACCCCGCGGGCGCACTGCTGAACGCCGCGAACGGCGAAGAGTACCCGGTGGACGTGGCGCGCGTGAACGGCCGCTACTTTCTGAACGTCTCCACCGGCGGCATTGGCGCCGAGGCCACGGACGAGGCGTCGAGCGACCTCAAGCGCACGCTGGGGCCCATCGCGTACGTCGTGACCGGCGTAAAGAAGTTTGTCCACCTGAAAGCGTCGCACGCCCGCTTCACCTCTGGCGGCGAGACCGTGTACAAGGACGGGTTCCTGCTGTTCGCGGTGGGTAATGCGTGGAGAACGGGCGGGGGCAACTGGGTGACGTCGGATGCGGACCCGGCGGACTGCCTGCTGGACCTGTGCATCGTGCAGGAGATGACGCACATGGAACTGGTGCGCATCGCCCCGCAGATCCGCGCGGGGACGCACGTCAACGACCCCAAGGTCACCTACCTCAAGGTCCGCGAGCTGACGGTGGAGTCGGACGAGGAGATGACCGTCAACGCCGACGGCGAGCCCCTTACCGCCCGCCGCTTCGAGTACGACCTGGGCCCGCACCGCCTGACCCTGATGGTGCCACACGCGCCGGCGGAGGGCGAGGCGGGAGCCCCGGGGGCACCCGCGGCGACGGGGAAGGCCGAGGGGGGCGAGATCCCGGCCAAGGGCGAGGAGGTCGAGACCTGACGGCCCGGTGTGTGGCGCCGTGCAGACCATCAGCCCCGACGGGATGAGCGGGTAAACCCGCTGCTGGGAAAGCGATAAGCCCCGTTCGGCGCCGCTGGCGCGTCGCCGAACGGGGCTTCAACCGCAACGGATTACGTGTGGATGGTCTCGAGGTCGGGAATCGTTGTTCCGTCGCGATGATGCGCCTCCTGGTTCAGAACGTACGAGCGCACCCGGTCCACGCCATGCCGCGACACACTGTATGCTCCGTACGAGCCCTGCCACTTGAACGTGTGCCCCAGCACCTGCTCCGCAAGGTATGACGACGCGCCCTTCATGCGGCCCACCAGGTCGGCGATCACGACCGTGGGCCCGAACCGCAGAAGGACGTGCACGTGATCCTCGATGCCGCCGATGGCGATCACCTCGCAACGGAGCTTTGAGGCGTGGTGCTGCATCACGCCATAGAGCCGCTCGCGAATTTCCGGCGTGATCAACGGCAATCGCCCCCACGTTGCCCATACCAGATGCAGGTACAATCGCGTCTGAGTCCGCCGCATGTTAACACTCCTCCTCTGGTTGTTTGCAGTTGAAGCCCGTCTGGCGAGCGCAAGCGAGTCAGACGGGGCTTATCGCTTTACCAGCAGCGGGTTTACCCGCTCATCCCGGCCGCGCATCTCGGCCCTTCTGTCCTGCGCAGCCGCCTACCTCTCCCTGCACACGATCCGCTCGGTTGTCGTCACCCAATTCCGCGGCGGCCGGGCGCGGCCGTGAACAACGGCACACTCCTCCGCACCCGCGATCGCGACGGCGGAGTAGCCGGCGGCACCCTCCGCCACGATGCGCACGTCAACCTCCCGCACCCGTTCGATCCCCAGCGCACTCAATGACGCCGTGTAGCGCCCGCGCGCCGCGCGATACGACGTTTCCGCCCGCTCCACATCGCGCAGCACGGCGCGCGGATCCGGCGCGCCAAGGTGGAACGCATCGGACGCGGCAGGGACGGCGGAGGCCATGCCCAGCATCAGCAGGATCGGAATCAATGCACGCATTCTGACACACTCTCCAGGCATGAGACGCGGTGCTGCGATGCATGAATGTGTACACAGAACACGCCGTACCACGCAAGCCACAAATGCATGCGCGCACAAGGCGTCTGAGGTGGTACCAGAGGTGTCAGGATGCCGGTGGCCGGTGCCACGGGAAGAGCGGAGAAGAGGCCGTCAGGAGTTGTGCGATGTCCGTCGCAGAGCGAGTGAGTGCAAGGAGCCTCTTCGCGGTGAGAAGCCCTGGGTTCACATGCAGTTGAAGCCCCGCCCGATCGCGCAGCGGTCGGGCGGGGCTTATGGCATCTCCAGCGCGCGGCTTTAGCCGCCTGTCTCGTGCGCCTGTCTCACGCGCCTATCGACCTCATCCCTACCACTCCCAACCCGCCAGCCGCGAGCACCCTCAGCCGCCACACTCGCCACACCCGCCGCCGCGTCCACTCCCCGCCGCCACCGCCGTGGCCATCACCGCAGTGGCCACTGTCCCCGCGAGCGGACACGTGATCCGAACGGGTGCGTCACGCCCCCAGGCGGCTGTTCAGCAGGTCAGCCAGGCGGTAGCCGGCCAGCGCAAGGCGCGGCTCGGCGGCGGTCCAGGCGCGGTGGCGGTAGCTCATCGTCGCGCGCTCGTTGCGCGGCGTGGTGTAGGCGACCCGCTGCGCCACCCGCAGCCCCTCGCGCGACCACTGCTCAAACTGCCCCGGCAGCAGCCGCCCGCGCATGTGCGACTGGGGCCAGCGGCGGGCAATGCCCTGGGCGATGGAACCCACGTACTCCGATTCGGTCTCGTCCTCGTCGCCCCACGGGACGGCGAAGCCCACCTGCGAATCCCAGTACGCGTGCAGGTTGTTGAACGGGTACAGCCCGGCCAGCCGGTAGCTGTTGCCGCCGCGATCGCCCTCGGGGTCCTCGGCCGTCATCCGCGCGCTGTTGTGCAGCGGCTGGTGCGAGTCGCCGCCCAGGTGCAGCAGCCACGCAAGGTCGATCGCCTCGGCCGAGTCCGGCACGGCCGCGCTCCCCAGCGTCTGCGAGATGCGCTGCATCTGGTCGAGCATAAAGCCCGCGCGCGGCACGTCGGGCCGGTCGCGCGGGGCGCCGTTGGGGCCCACTTCCCAGAAGAAGTTGACGTAGTGCCAGTCGGCGTGGGCGTAGCGCGCGCCGGCGTGCTCGCGGTCGCGGATCATGTCCGCCCACACCGCCGTCATCACGAACCAGTCGCGCTGCCGCTCCTCCATCGTCCCCGTCTGCGGCATCAGCTCGGCGATGCCGGAGCCGGGGGGCGCGGACTGCAGCAGGCGGATGGCGTGCTGCCGGGCCGCGGGCGTCATGTGGTCCCAGGCGATGCGCGCCACCACGCGGTGGCCCAGCTCGTCCCACGCGTGCGCGGGCGTGCTCCACAGCAGCCCCCAGGCCGCCAGCGCGAGTGTCAGGACGCGGAGCTTCATCGGTTTCTTTGCGTCAGAGGTGGATCGGTTTCCGTGCGACGGGACATTATCCGCGTCCGGCTCCCCGCCGTCAAACCGCGGGCCGCGCGGCGGGTCACACGCGCCGCCACATTCGCGGACCCACATCAAACGTTTATTCCGCAAGCGATTACGGGAACGCGACTTGCTCTTCACTCTGCGTCGGGGACGCTAACCGGAGGAACTGGGATGCGGTACATCGAGCGGACGGCAAAACGAGGAGGCACCTGGCGGGCGGCGCGATTGGGCGCGGCGGGCCTGGTGCTGTACGTCGCCGGCTGCAGCGATGCCGCGGGCCCCAGTGGCGGCATGGCCGCTCGTCAACCCGCCGAAGCGCCCGTCGTTTTCGACCAGGGGCGGCTGGTGGCAGCGGACGAAGAGGTGCGCGAGCAGATCGACGGCGGCGCGTTCCCCGGCGCGGCGCTGGTGGTGGGCGTAGGAAGCCAGGAGGTGCATCGCTCCGCCATCGGAAACGTGGGATGGACGGACGGTGCCGAGCCGGTGGACGCTGCGCGGACGGTGTACGACCTGGCCTCGCTCACCAAGGCCGTGGCGACCACCACCGCGGTGATGCTGCTGGTGGAAGATGGGCGGATGCGGCTGGACGATCCGGTCTCGCGCTGGGTGCCCGAGTTCGCGGGCGGCGAAGGCCGCGGCGTGACCATCCGCCAGTTGCTGAGCCACACGGGCGGAACCCGCGCGGGCGCCGTGGACATGAACCAGGACGCCGCGCCGGCCGCCGCGCGCCGCTACCTGGTCACGCGCCCGCTCGCGGTGAGGCCGGGAAAGGACATCCTCTACTCCGACATCGGCTTCGTCGTTCTGTGGACGGCCGCGGAGCGCGCCGCCCGCGAGCCGCTCGCGGACTACCTTCGCCGCCGCGTGTGGGCGCCGCTGGGAATGACGTCCACGCGCATGGCCGCGCCGCGCGGGTGCGAGCAGTGCGCGCCGACGATGCGCCTGAGCACCGGCGAGCCGTATCGCGGTGGATCGTACGACGAGGTGGGGCGCGCGCTTGAAGGCTTGGCGGGGAACGCCGGCCTGTTCTCCACCGCCGCGGACCTGGCGCGCTTCGCCGCGATGATCGCCAACGGCGGCCAGCTGGACGGCGTCCGCGTCCTGCGCCGCGAAACCATCGACACCTTCCTGCGCCCGCAGCCCGGCGCCGGCAGCTTCGCGCTGGGCTGGGTGACGTACTGCGCGGAGGGCAAGGTTCCGGACCACGTGGCGTGCAAGGACGTCTACGCCATCGGCCACACCGGCTCCACCGGCACCGCGCTCTGGATCGATCCCGCCACCCGCACGTGGATGGTCCTGCTCACCAACCGCGTTTACGAGCCCAAGCGCAAGGTGGACATGCAGGAGATCCGTCGCGACGTGTGGGAGGAAATCATCGGCGCATGAGGCACAACCTGCTACGCCATCTGATACTAAAATCGTCCTGAACCTTTGATAACGATTTCCGCCATCAAAAGTTCGCGCTCCAACTTTTGATAACAAACCTATTTGTTTACATCGCGTCCGTTCAGCAGGTCCAGCTGCCGCTGATACACGAAGATGCGATCCCGGGCCCGCCCCGACACTTCGCGTGCGATGCCCAGTTCCCGCAACCGCCGAAATGCGCCGTTTACCGTTGGCCACGTGAGGCCCGTCGCTTCCGCCGCGCGTGGGATCGAGAGGATGATACGCTCCTTCAGCTCATCGTAGACCCTCATGGCGGAACCGGTCGCGCGGCCCAGGTTTGCGACCCGCTGCTGGTCGTGCTGAAACAGCCCTCGCAGCGCCAGCGTCGTATCCGCCGCCTGCCGCGCAACGCTTTCCACGCCGGCTAGATAGAAGTGGATCCACCCCTCCCAGTCGCCATGCGTCCGCACACGCTGCAGGGCGTCGTAGTAGGCGGAGCGGTTCTCCTTGAGATACAGGCTGAAATAGAAGAACGGCTGGCTCAGCAACCCTTCGGAGCAGAAGATCAGGCTGATCAGCAGGCGCCCCACGCGGCCATTGCCGTCCAGGAAAGGGTGAATGGTTTCGAACTGCGCGTGGGCAAGCCCCGCCTTGATGATGGGAGGCGTAGCGCCATACCCGTCGTGCAGAAACTTCTCAAAGTTGTCCAGCGCGGCCAGCATCTCATGAGGTGGCGGCGGGACGAAGTGCGCGTTGCCCGGCCTTGAACCACCGATCCAGTTCTGCGAGCGGCGAAACTCGCCCGGGCTTTGCACGCTCCCGCGGCCGTCCCGCATCAGCACGCCGTGGATCTCGCGGATCAGGCGCAGACTCAGGGGCAGCGCGCCCGACTCCATCCTGTCGAGTCCGTGGTATAGCGCGTCGACGTAGCGGGACACTTCGCGCACGTCCTCAAGCGGCGTCCCTGGCACCGCATCGTTCTCGAACTGCAGCAGATCCGAAAGGGTTGACTGCGTTCCTTCGATCTGACTGGAAAGCACGGCTTCCTTGCGGACGTACATGTAGAGCAAGCGGGCCGGATCCATCGTCCGCGACACGCCTTCCAGCTGACCGACGGCGTGGACGGCCGTTTCGTGAACGCGCTGCAGCTCGGTGGTGAACTCCACCGGGGGAACGGGAGGCAGCGGCGCCGGGATGAACGCCGCGAATCCCTCTGCCCCGCCCTGCTGCTGAATCAGAGTGCCCGCCCTGCTCATGATACTCCTCACGAGTAGAACTGATACTAAAACTGATACGGGAAAGCGCCTGAACCTTTGATAACGGATCCGGCTATCAAAGGATAAGGGGTTAACCTTTGATAACGCAATCCGCAAAACGTCGCGTGTGCGGAGAAACGGCGCCGCGCGAGGAAAAAACACGAAGCCCGGCGGAGACACGCGTCTCCGCCGGGCTTTCGATGTTCGAACGTCAGTGGGCGCTGAGGGATTCGAACCCCCGACCCCCGGTGTGTAAAACCGGTGCTCTAACCAGCTGAGCTAAGCGCCCGGATGATTCCGGCCTACAGGATGATGCCCAGCGGCACCAGCACCGCAAAACCCAGCATCAGCAGCAGCGGGGCGGCCACGGTGCTTCCGCCGCCCAGCATCAGGAACCCGGCCAGGATGGCGGCCAGGCCGCCCGCCAGCACGGACAGGTTCAGCGGCGTAAAGCGAAGCGAGCTCTCGCTTTCGGCGGTGGACGTCGCGGGGACGGCCGTGCGGCTCTGGGCAGGTGTCGGTCTCGGCATGCCGCAAAGCTAAGGAAGGGCGCGCCCGAGCGTCAACCCCGGGGCGTCAATCAGCCCAGGTGCAGGGGACCTGCGCGGGCTGACCCTCCACCTCGCGAACACCGTTCCAGGCACGGACTTCGCCCGGATCAGCCGCCGTGTACGTGCCTTTGAACCGGCCCGCCGGAGCGTCCGGGCCGCCCAGGATGAGCTGAAAGCCGCCGGCGGTCTCACCGCTGCGCCACTCCCCCTGCCACACCAGCCCCGCGCGCGCCTGCCGCACCGTCCCCCGCACCAGCCCGTTCCATCCCGGCGCCGCCCACATCCCGTCGAGCGTGCTCTCGCTCTCCTCCGCCACGTACAGGCGGGCGCAGGGCGAAGTGGGGCCGTGCCCCGCCTCGAACCAGGTGATCCACGTGCCCACGTAGTCCGCGGGCGCGGACCCGCCGGACGCGGACGTGGGCGCGGCGGCGGCCACCAGCGCGCCGCCGATCATCAACACCGCGAAAACCGTACGGAACGAAGTACTCATCGTGCTCTCTCGAGGAGAACGGGTCTGTCGGCGGAAAGGCAACCCGTGCCTCCCGCACCGCCGTCACCCGCGTCGGTCCCCCCCGCGCGGGCGCATGGCGCACCGCAACCGCCGGGCCCGAACCACGAAGTGCTTCAAACCACCGTAGCACAAGAGATTACGGCTTGTGTCCGCTTCCGCACCCGGGCAACCTGGGACAGCGATGACACAGGAAATGGGGCGCCGGAGACACATTCGCTCCAGAGGCCCGTAGCCCGCTACGCCGGGAGGATGAAGGGCGGGCGCCTACTCGCGCCGCTGCGGCTCCGGCTCGCCGGGGAGCGGATACTCCAGGCTCATACCATCCTCGCGTGGTGGAGGGAGCATCAGGTTCTCGCGTTCCATCGCCTCCATCCGCAGCCGGTTGCGGCGGCGGCGGGGGATGAGGGCCAGAAAGCCCAGCAGCATCGCCGCGAACCAGACCAGCCCCACGTTCGCCGCCAGGGAAAGCCAGCCGTAGCGCCGGCGCACGTCCTTGCGCCACTCGTCTTCCAGCTGCCCCATCGTCATCCCCCAGGTCACGCGGACGGCCTGGTCCAGCGTGCCCTCGCGGCGCCAGTTGTCCAGCAGCAGCGCAAAGCCCTCCTCCCCCGTGCGGCGGCGCAGGTGGTCCACCATGGTCGCGGAAAGCAGGTAGGCCAGGCGCGCGCGGCCGGCGGAGCGCGGCCATTCCAGCTCCAGCGAGTCCAGCGGCGGCGCGCGCCCCAGCACGAACGCCACGCGCAGCGTCCATCCGCTCTCCACGTCCCAGCTGCCGGACGCCACCTCAGCGTACCCTTCCGTGAACCAGCGGGGAATCTGCCCGGGAAGCCGCTCCGCCACCACCAGGTGCGCCATCTCGTGACGCAGTGTGGCGGCCGCGTCTACCGGGCGCACGCCGGGGATGGGATAGGTGGGGAGAACGATGACGCGCAGGGAGGGGATGGCGATGCCGCCCGCCCACTCCGGCGCCCCGCCGCCCGTGGCCGCGCTGAAGTCGGCGGGCGTGGGGGCCAGGACGATGGTGGTGGATTCGGGGACGGCGCCGCGTCCCAGGCCGGGGAGCGGCATGGGGCGCGTGGCCGTCGTGAGGACTTCGCGCGCCAGCGAGCGCTCGCGCGGGGCGTGGATCACGCGGACGGAGCCAGCCGCCAGCGTGTCCGCGTCCGCCGTTTGCGCGGGCAGGGGCGCGAGCGCCGCGAGCAGGGAGAGGAATGCGAGAACGAAGACACGGTTCATGAGAGGAAAGGTCACACAACGGAGAAACGGAGGCAACGGAGGGTCATCCTCCGCCGCCTCCGTCGCGTGTTCCTGGACCCCGGTTCCCGGGCTTCCTCAGGCTCGGAGGGTGTTGCCGAACCTCCCCCGCGATCAGTCATCCTGAGGGAGGCGCCGCTCCAAAACCTGTTCAGACACAATACTCTGGCGCCGACCGAAGGACCTTGCCGGCAGAAGCGTGAGGCCGGCTTCATTCCTCGCATCTGGCCTCACGGTGGCGGAGAGAAGGTCCTTCGGTCGCGCGTAAGCTTTGTGTTCCTGAAGGTTCCGCGTGGCGCTCCCTCAGGATGACTGTGTGCTTCGTACGAAGAACTGAAGTTTCTCAACACCCTCTGAGGGAGGCGCCGCATTGCATCCTGCTTGTACGATGGAGTCTTGGCGCCGACCGAAGGACCTTTTCCACCTGACTGAGGGATTTGAACGGCGTCCCGAGGGCCGGGCCTGGAGCGACCCGACAGAGATCCTTCGGTCGCGCGCAAGCTTCGGTCGTTATGAAGGTTGCGGGCGTGCGCTCCCTCAGGATGACAGTGTGCCTCGGTTGGAAGAAGGTGAGGTGTTGTAACACCCTCTCACACGCCGTCCGTCACTGGCTCGCCCGCCTCCAGCTGCGCCAGCGCCTTGCCGCAGCGTTCGCCCCACAGGTTGAAGCGGTTGGCCTGGTGGCCGGTGCGCCACGCGTCGGCGGCCTCGGCTAGGCGGCCTTCCAGGTAATAGGCGCGCCCCGTCTCCCACCACGCCTCCAGCATCCCCGGCCCCAGTTCCAGCGTGCGGCCAAAGAAGGAGCGCGCGTCGTCGTACATCTCGCGCTCCAGGTACAGCATCCCCATGTACAGGTGCGCGTAGATCTGCGCCTTGCGGTCGCTTTCCTGGCGGATGGCGCGCGACAGGTGCTCGATCGCCTCGCCAAAGATCCCCTTCTTGAGGCAGATGTACCCCAGGTTCACCCGCGCCAGCGGGTTGTTGGGGTCCTTCATCAGCACCTTGTAGTACGTCATCAGCGCGTCGTCGTACTGCTCGCGCAGCATCTGCGCCCACCCCAGCAGGCTTTCGGCGTGCGGGTCGTTGGGGGCCAGCTCCAGCGCGCGCTCCAGCTCCTTCACCGCGCGCTTGGGATCCCCCGAGGCGATCGCCGTCCACCCACGCTCCACGTAGGTGCTGCTGCCGATGTGGTCGCTGACGATGGTCTGCGGCTGGGCGGGCGCGGGGGCCGGCGCGGGGAGGGCCTTGTAGCGCTCCACCAGCCCGCGGATGCGCTCCTTGAGCGCCGCGAGCCCCTCGATGGCGGATTCGGTCTCGCGGAAAAAGCCCACGATGTCTTGGCGCAGGGCGTCGCGATCCCCCGCCCCGGCGCTCTCCAGCCGGGCATCGATGGCGTCGTAGCGCGCTTCCAGCGCCTGCAGCAGCTCCTGCGCGGTCATGCCCCGTCCGCCGCTCCCTCCGCGGGGACAAGCTCCGCCGTCTCCAGCGCGATGCGCTCTTCGCTGCTCAGGATGCGCTCCAGGTCCAGCAGGATCACCAGCCGCGCCTCAAGCCGAACGATCCCCTTCATGAACTCCTGCGCCAGGCCGCGGATGTACGCGGGCGGGGGAGAGATGCTGGTCTCCGGCGCGCGCAGCACCTCCGTGACGCTATCCACGATCAGCCCCAGCCGCTCGCCGGAGTACTCCACCAGGACGATGCGGGTGTCGTCGTCGAAGGCGAAGTCCCTGACCTCGAAGCGGCGGCGCAGGTCGATGACGGGGACCACGGCCCCGCGCACGTCCAGCACCCCCTCCACAAAGGCGGGCGCCCGCGGCACCGGGGTCACCCCCTGGTAGCGCAGGATCTCGTGCACGGCAAAGACGTCGAGGCCAAACTCCTCGCCGCCGATCTTGAAGGTGACCAGCTGCACCTGCGGCACCGCCGCCTGCCTGACGTTTCTCATTGCTCCGCGCTGTCCAGGGTGGTGCGCTCGCCGAGGATCTCCGCGAGGTCGATCAGGGTCACCAGCCGGTCCTCCATCCGCGCCACGCACACCACGTAGGCGTCGCGGTCGCCGCCGGTGTGCGGCGCGGGGCGCACGCACTCCGCCGGCACGTCCAGTACCTCGTGCACGGCGTCCACCGCCACGCCCACGCGCCCCTCGCCCAGCGCCATCACCAGGATGGAAGGGATGCGCCCGGCCTCCAGCGCCACGCTGAGCGCCGGCGCCACGTCCATCACCGGCACCATCTCGCCGCGCAGCATCAGCACGCCCAGCAGGTGGGACGGCATGTCCGGCAGGGGCTGGACCGGCCGCTTGGTCACCACCTCCTCCACCAGGCGGATGTCGCAGCCGTGCAATTCACCGCCCAGGCGAAACACCACCGCCTGCGCGCCCTCGCCGCGGTCGATCAGGGCGCGGAAGTCCAGCTCCGAAGTCGGGGCGGGCGCGTTCACGGCGTCCCTCCCGCGGGCGCGGCGGCGAGCGAAGCGGCGCGGGCGCCCAGCTGCCGCTCAATGCCGACGTGGATCTCGTCCAGCGGGAGCACCGTATCCGCGATCTTGGCGGCGGCGGCGGGCATGCCGTAGATGACGGACGATGCCCGGTCCTGCGCGATGCCGTAGCCGCCCGACTCCACGATGTCGCGCAGCCCCTCCGCGCCGTCCTTGCCCATCCCCGTCAGCACCACCCCCACGGCACGCGCGCCGAACGTCTCCGCCACGCTGCGAAAGAGCGGATCCGCCGCGGGGCGCACGCCCCAGATCGTCGGCTCCTGGTCCAGCGCGATGCGCACCTCGCCGCCTTCGCGCACCACGCGCATGTGCCAGTCGCCTGGGGCAAGATAGACG
This sequence comes from Longimicrobium sp., assembly GCF_048594345.1. GTDB lineage: Bacteria > Gemmatimonadota > Gemmatimonadetes > Longimicrobiales > Longimicrobiaceae > Longimicrobium. The sequence continues at coordinate 16,497 of NZ_JBMDXM010000084.1, read as the reverse complement.
TGGTCGGGGCGGACGACGTCACCTTCCGCCGCTTCCACCACGCGCAGGCCGCTCATCCCGTCCAGCCGCTCGGCAAAGGAGCGGGTAAAGCGCGGCGGCATGTGCTGCACGATCAGGACGGCGGCCCCCAGCGGCGCCCGCAGCCGGGGGATCAGCTCCGTCAGCGCGCGCGGCCCGCCCGTGGACGCGGCGACCGCCACCACCGTCTCCGCCGAGCGGCCGGTGTGCGCCGGGCGCGACGGCGGCTCCGCGGCTGCGCGCTCGCCACCGGTCCGCCTGCGCCGGCGCGGCGGCACGACGTTCGTCTGCGGCGGCGCCGCGAACTCCGCCGGCCCGTCCGCCCCGGGCGGGGGCGCGGAGGGGCGGCGGACACGGACGGGGAGGACGGCCAGGTTGGCGGTGGACGCCGCACGCAGCGCCTGCAGCAGCCGGTCCGCCACCGTGTCCAGGTTCAGCGAAATGGTGCCGGACGGCTTGGCGACAAAGTCCACCGCGCCGTAGTCCAGCGCCCGCATGGTCGCTTCGCCGCCCTCCGTCGTATAGGCGGAGAGCATGACGACCGGGCGCGGCGTCTCGCTCATGATGTAACCCAGCGCGGAAAGGCCGTCCAGTCCGGGCATCTCCACGTCCATCGTCACCAGGTCCGGCTCCAGCTGGTGCACCTTGCGCAACGCGTCGTTGCCGTCGCGCGCCGTGCCGATCACCCGGAACTCGTCGGTGCTGGACAGGATGTCGCTGATGACGCGGCGCATGAACGCGCTGTCGTCCACCACCAGCACGGTGTGCGGCCGCGTGCGCTCGGTGCGCTCAGAGAACGACATCGGCCTTGCCCACCGAGCTTACCGTCGTCCGGCCCGCGCCCACGTAAAAGCGCACGGAGCGGCCGTAGTCGCCCCCCACCTCTTCTCCGACGACGGGGATCCCCGCCTGCTCCAGCGCCTGGCGCGAGGCGATGATGTTGCGGGCGCCCATGTTCAGCGAGCCGGGCACCATCAGCGTCTGGAACATGGCCGCGCCGCCCACCAGGCGCGCCTTGAGCCGGCCGGGGCGCGCGCCCAGCCGCGCCATCTCCTGCACCAGCGCGGGCACGGCGGTGGTGGCGAACTTGGCGGCGTTCCCCTGGTCGCGCGACAGCGCGGGCTCGGGGAGCAGCACGTGCGCCAGGCCGCCCACGCGCGCCTCGGCGTCGTGCAGCAGGATGGCCACGCACGAGCCCAGCCCCAGCGTGACCAGGGTGTCGTCGGCCCCGCCCACGGCGGCCTGCGCCACCTTTACGAACGTCGATCCGTTGGACTTGGTCATGCCGGCCGCCGAAAGATCCGCTCGCGGTTGTTTACCGGCCTGAAGAGCAGTCGCGCCTCGCCGATCAACGTCTCCACCTTTCCCATCACCAGAAACCCGCCGGGGGCGAGCGCGTCGTGGAACTGCTTGAACAGCTGCTCCTGGATCTCGCGGTCAAAGTAGATCACCACGTTGCGGCAGAAGATCAGGTCCTGGCCCGTGAGCCCCGGCCCGGAGATCAGGTCGCGCCGCTCGAACGTCACCCCGGGCCGCGCCTCGGGCCGCACCGCCCACGGCGGGCCGCCGGTGAACCAGCGGTCGCGCACGCGCGGCGGCGTTTCCGTCATGGACAGGTCCGGGTACTCGCCCTTGCGCGCCGCGTCCAGGCTGCGCCGGTCGATGTCCGTTCCCGTGATGTGGATGCGCGACGCCTCGGCCGAGCGTCCCTGCTTTTCCAGCCACTCGCGCATCAGGATGGAGCAGGTGTACGCCTCTTCCCCGCTGGCGCTGCCCGCGCTCCACACCCGGACCGGCCCGGGGCGGTCGAAGAGCGCGGGGAGCACGTTCTGCTCCACCGCCTGCCACGTTTCCAGGTTGCGAAAGAACTTGGTGACGTTGATGGTCAGCGTGTCCAGCAGGTGGTCGTACTCCGCCGGATCGTGGTCCAGCAGGGCGCCGTAGTCCTGGAACGTCTTCTGCCCGCGCGCCCGCATCCGCACCGCGATGCGCCGGCGAAGGCACTTTTCCTTGTACCACTTGCAGTTGAAGCCGCGCTCCTTCTCGATCTTGCGCTTGAGCTTCTCAAGCTCCTCGTCGTCGCCCTCCATCTGCAGGGAGAACGGCGGAAACGCGGGGGGGATGATGCCCGTCATCGCAGCACGCTCTCCACCAGCTCCAGGTTGGTGCGCACCACGCTGTTGCGGGGGTTGATCTCCAGCGCCTTGCGCCACAGCTCCACCGCCTGCGTGCGCTCCATCCGCTTGTAGTGGATGTTCCCCATCCGAAAATACACGTCGTCGCCCAGGCGCGGGTTGATGCGCACGGCCCGCCCGTAGCACTCCGCCGCCTCGTCGTACGCGCCGCGGCGGTACAGGGCGTCGCCCAGCGCCTTGAAGGTCTGCGGCAGGTCGCCGTCTTCCTCCGTGGACCGGCGGTACATGACCTCCGCCTGCTCCCAGTCGCCCTTGCGCTCCAGCACGGCGCCCTGGTGCAGGTAGATGGCGGCCGCGTGCGGATGCCGCTCGATCCCCTCGTCCCCCAGGCGGAGCGCCGCCTCCACCGTCCCCGCGGCGGCCTCGGCCAGCAGGGCGAAGGCGTAGTACGCGGCCGGCGGGCGCCCGCTCCCCAGCGCCTCGCGGTAGGCGGCGAACCCCTCCGCCGCCGCGTGCACCTCGCCCAGCTTCAGCAGCAGGATGGCGCGCGACAGCAGCACCTGCGGCCGCTTGGGCGCCAGCCGCGCCGCCTCGTCCGCGGCAAAGCGCGCGTCCGCCATCCGCCCCAGCCGCTCCAGCGCAAGGGACATGGCGTGAAAGACGGAGGCGCGCGCCCCGCCCAGCTCCACCACTTCCTTCAGATAGCGCAGCGCGAAGCGGTCGTCGCCCTTGCGCAGGCCGATCAGCGCCAGGTGAAAGCGGGCATCGAGATTCCGCGGCTGCAGCTCGGCCACGCGGCGAAATTCGCGCGTCGCCTCGTCGTACATCCCCGTCTTGTAAAAGGCGATCCCCAGGTTGCGGTGCTCGTCGATGCGCGCCTGGGGCACCTCCTTGACCTGCGCCTGCCGCCGGCCCACGGGGTGCGCGAATCCCGCCTGGATAAGCCCGAACAGCGCCTTGCCCACGTCGAACTCCACCATCCCGCTTTCGTCGATCAGCTCCTGCACGCTGCGCTTGCCGTCCACCAGCGGGACAATGCGGTGCTGCTCGTCCGAAAGCTCCAGCCCCACCATCGGCTTGGACCGGTCGATCTCGAAAACCAGGTCCAGCGAGGGGATCTTCTTCTCGATCAGGCTCCACTCGTCGATGCGGCGGGCGCCTTCGAGGAGCAGGTTCTCGGGGTTGATGGAGACGCGCATCGCCCCTTCCTCGGGCCGCTGCTCAGCCTCGAAGTAGAACGAGCCCTGCGACCAGGTGAAGAGGTAGTAGACCGCCTCTTCGATCTGGATGCGGATGTACTGCTCCAGCTGGTCGCGGGTGATGGCGCCGCGGCGGATGAGGATCTCGCCCAGCCGGCTCTTGTCCGGGTCGCGCGCCTGCTCGTCGATGGCCTCGGTGAGCTGCGAGCCCTGGATGAGGCCGTTCTTGACCAGCAGGTCGCCCAGCCGGTCGCGCCGGTTGACGATGCTGGCGTAGGTGATGCGCCCGCGCTCGAAGAAGATGTAGCCAAAGTTGCTGCGGTCCGTCAGCGACAGGCAGCCGGTCTTCTGCCCCATCGCCAGCAGCTGCAGCACGTCGGGCAGGCTGGCTTCCTTGAGATTTCCCTTGATCGCCATGTCAGGCCAGCTCCTCGATCAGGCGATCCTCGATGGCCAGCCAGTCCCACGCCGCCTTTTCGGGGTTGAAGTACCAGCGGTCCACCTGCGGCTGCGCCTTGATGGCCTCTTCCGCCTTGCGCGCCGCCGCCGCCCTGGCCGACACCACCAGCGCCTCCGCTTCGCCCACACGGTCGGGGTCGGCCAGCAGCGGCGAACTGGCCGAGTCGGAGCGCATGGTCTCCAGCTCGCCGCGGATGGCGCGCAGCTTGTCCACGTCCGCCGTGAACGCGTCAAGGATGGCGTCCATGTCGGGCGCGGTGTCGGCGTCCAGCGCGGCCTCGAGCCGGCGGGTGCGGATCCCCTCGCCCTCCCAGCGCAGGATGGCCTCGGCCAGCCGCTTGCGCCACGGCGCCGTCTCCACGATCTCCTCGACCGTGGCGGTGATGTCGCTCAAAAAGGCGCTGAACTCGTCCGGCGTGTGCGCCGCCGGCTCCGGCTGGTTGAGCGCCGCCACCTCGTGCGCGGTGAGCGTGCCGCCGCGCTCCGTCTGCGCCGCGCCCACCCGCTCCACCGCCTGCACGAGCCCCGCCGCGTCGGCGAACGGCAGCCGCGCGATCTCCGCCGCGGCTCCGTCTACCAGGGTGATGCCGCGCTGGTCCGCCGCGCGCCGGGCGATCTCCTGCCGCGACTGGTCGCCCTCGTCCGTCGCGGCGGGCAGGTCCACCGCCAGCCCGCGGACAAAGCGGGCGCGCAGCTCCGGCTCGATCCCCGGCAGCTCCGCCGCGGTCGATTCGCCGGCCAGGACGATCTGCGCGGTCCACTCCAGTTCGTCCCACAGGGCCAGCAGCTCCTGCTGGGTGCGCGCCTTGCCGGCCAGCGCCTGCACCTCGTCCAGCAGCACCAGTTCCGCCTCCAGCAGCTCGTCGCGCAGCGCGTCCATGGACCCGCTCCCCACCGCCGCCGACACGCGGTCCACCAGCGTGTCCGCCGTCAGGTAGAGGATGCGGACGTCGGGGCGCACGGCCAGGGCCAGCGCGCCCATGGCCTGCAGCAGGTGCGTCTTGCCGCTGCCGCGTGCGCCGTGGATGAACAGCGGGTTGTACGCGGCGCGCGGGGCCTCGGCCACACGGCGCGCGGCGGCCGCGGCCATCCGGTTGCCGGGGCCGACGACGAACGTCTCGAAGGTGAAGCGCGGGTCCTGCTGAAAGATCATCGTTGCGGTGGAATAAGGGACGTCTAACCTAATCGTGTCCCCGGTCCGGCGCGAGGCGGGGCTGATGCAGATGGATCGCGGCTCGGCGAACGGGATCGAACTGCGTCCGCCGGGGTGCCCCTCCCCCGGCCCCTCCCCGTTCGTTCCTCACGGAGAGGGGAGAAGTCGATCCCGTTTCCGAAGGTGCGTCGCACCTCCCTCCCCCGCGCAGTTTGCGGGGGAGGGCCGGGGAGGGGGGCGGCCCACCATCTCGCGCCACCCCATCCGAACCACTCCGAACCCGCCCCACACCAACCCCTTCCCCGAAGTTGGGGGAGGGGTCGACCGCCGTCGCGAGGAACGAGCGAAAGGCCGGTCGGGGGAGAGGGCCAGTCCGGAGCGCGTTACACCCTCCCCCGCCCTGCGCGGAAGAGGGTGCGAGTCCCGCCGTCCGCCGGACCCCGGCCTACTCCGCAGCCGCGTCCGTCACGCTGCGGCCAAAGCGCTGCGACAGGCGGCGCAGCACCAGCTCGCTGATCCCCTTGAGCGTGTCGAAGACGCCGATCCCCCCCAGCGCCTGCGCCTCGAAGCGCGGCAGGTCGCGGTAGTTGAGCAGGTCGTCCATCTCCTCCATCCCCATCACGTCCGGCAGGTCGCGCTTGTTGTACTGCAGCACGATGGGGATCGTGCGCGGATCCACCCCCTGCTCCAGCAGGTTCACCTGCAGGTTGCGGAAGCTTTCCACGTTCTCGTCGCGCTGCGCGCGCTGGCTGTCGGCCACGAACACCACGCCGTCCGCGCCCTGCAGCACCAGCTTGCGGGTGGCGTCGTAGTACACCTGGCCGGGCACCGTGTACAGCTGGAACCGCGTCTGGAACCCCGAGATCGTTCCCAGGTCCAGCGGAAGAAAGTCGAAGAACAGCGTGCGGTCGGTTTCCGTCGCCAGCGACACCATGCGCCCGCGGCGCTCCTCCGGCACCTGGCCGTGGATGTACTGCAGGTTCGTCGTCTTTCCGCTGCGCCCCGGACCGTAGTACACGATCTTGGACGTGATCTCGCGGGTGCTGTAGTTGACCAGCGACATATGCCTCTAACAGTCAGGCGGACGCGCCGCCGAACAGGTTCTCCAGCCCGGCCTCCAGGTCCTTCTCGAACGCCCGCGCATCCGCCGTGGGCCGCACCTCGCTCCACCCCGGCAGCCCCGCCACCTGCGCGGTAAACTGGCCAAAGAACACCTGCACCAGGCCGATGGACGAGTCTTCGCCAAAGACGGCGATCACGATCAGGTTCTCCGCCGGCGTGCGAAAGGGGCCGATGAACACCTGCGCCTGCGCGCCGCCCTGGTGCAGGTGCCCGAACCCTGCCTGCCCCAGCAGTTCCGCCAGCGCACGCGACGACGCATGGATGCCGGCACCCAGCGCGGCCACTCCCATCACGTCCAGCGCACGGGCAAAGCCGCGCTGCGCCAGCACCTGGCCGCTCTCGTTGATCAGCAGCACCAGCCGCAGCCCGGCTTCGCGCGCAAACCGCTCTACCGGCGCCTCCAGCGCGCCCACGAACTCCGGAAGGTCGCCGCGCCTCATCCCAGCGCCTCGACCACCCGCTGCGCCTCCAGCCGCACCAGGCCCACGTTCACCCAGCTTTCCGCGATCACCACCAGCAGCAGGTCGCCCAGCTGCGGCGGCGCGGCGGCGAACAGCAGGCCGTCCTCACCCTCCACCTGAAGGTAGCTCGCGCTGCCGAACTCCGCCGCCTGCACGGACCGCCGCGCGCGCCGAAAGAGGGATGCCACCAGCGCCGCCGCCGCCGGGCCGGGGACCCCCACCATCAGGTCCTCCTCCACGATCAGCCCGTCCTCGGCCGCGACCACCATGGACCCCCGCACGCCGGTGATGCGGTTAACGCGGCCCAGCATCTCGCCGTACGCGCTCACGCCCCGCCTCCCGCGCCCAGAAAGCGCAGCGCCGCGTCGCGCGCCCGCACCGCCACGCGCAGCGTCCACCCCGTGGGCACCTCGCGCCGCCCGGCGACGGCGATCATCCCGTCCCCGGCGGGGGCCAGGCGGACGACGGCTTCCGGCGTCTCCACCAGGATCCCCTTCCACGCGCCCAGCCCCAGGTGCGTCAGCGCGCGCCCCGCCTCCGACGACGCGCCGGAAAGGACGGCGGCGACTTCCGGCCCGCGATCCACGCCGCCGACCACCATCTGCCCCGCGAGCACGAAGCCCTGGTCGTCCAGCAGCACCGCGCCCACGATCCCCCGCTCCGCCGCCAGCGCGTCGAACTCCCCCGCCACCGCGTCGAAGTGCGTCCCGTCCGCCGCCCCCGCCGCCGGAGTCGCGACAGCCGCGGCAGGCACGGCGGATACGGTCGATGGCGACGCAGCCGCGGCCGGCGCCGTCGCCGTCCGCACCGGCGCAGCGGGAACGACGGGCGGCGGCGGGGCGGGGCGGGCGGATGCGGGCGATGCGCCGCCGCCCTTCGACTTCGCCCAGGCATCCTCGAGCGCGTCGCGCACCTCCTGGTCGAAGGCGTCGTTGGCCAGCGACTTTTCCAGGTGCCGCACGGCGACGGAATGGTCGCCGCGCGTGTAGGCGATCAGGCCGATCTCCCGGCGTGAAGCCGCGTGGTCGGGGTCCAGCGCCAGGGCGATGTCCCACTCGTCGAACGCCTTGAGCTGCTCGCCGCCCTCACGGTACAGCAGGCCCAGGAGGTAGTGTGCCTCCACGTGGTCCGGGTGCTTCTCCAGCCCGCGGATGCACAGCTTGAGCGCGGCGTCGTGGCGGCCCTGCTCGCGGTACGCGCCCGCCAGCGGAAGAAAGGCCAGGCTGGCGGGGTCCGCCGCCACCTCGTCGCTCCACTGGCGCACCTGCATGGGGGTGGCGGCGCTCACTGCGTCTCCTCGTCCAGCACGGACAGCAGGGCGTCGGCGGCTTCGCGGGCACGCTCGGCGCGGGCGCGGCGCGGGGCGTCGCCGGCGTCGTCCAGGCGCAGGTACGTGTCCCACGCCTCGCGGGCGCGGTGCAGGTCGCCCGTGTGCGCGGCGGCGATCCCCATCTGGTAGTGCACCGGCGCGTCCAGCGGGTCCAGCGCGGACGCGCGGCCCAGCGCGATCAGCGCCTCGCCCCAGCGCCCAAGGCGGCGGTGCGCCGTGGCCAGCAGCGTGTAGACCTCCGGCCGGTCCGGGTGCGCGCGTGCCAGGTCGTCCAGAATGCGCCGCGCCCGGTCGGACGCGCCGTCCGCCAGCGCCAGCTGTGCCTCGCCCAGCGCGTCGCGCAGGGGGCGCTCCATCGGCACGGGCGAGGCGGGTTCCGGCACGTCCTCGCGGATGTCCACCACGCCGGTGGACGCCAGGCCAAAGACGATCTTGGCGATGTCGAAGTCGCTGCGCCCCAGCGCCGAGGCGATGGCCTTGAGCGGCCGCGTGCCGTCGATCTCCGCCAGCACCTCCCACTCGGTGGGGTGCAGGTCCAGCGCGGGCCCGTCCGGCGAGTCGCCCACCAGGACCGGGATCACCCCCATGTGGGGAACCTTGGTCTCCAGCGTGGACCACTCGTCCACACGGCGCGCGGCCTCCATCAGCAGCGACTCGGTGCTCACCCGCACGGCCACGTTGCCGTTGGCGCCGCCCGGCCCTTCCTCGAAGCGGAAGTAGCCGTCCTTCCACTGGATGAGCTCGAAGACGATCTCCTGGATCTGAAAGCGCAGCTGCCGGCGGATGTCATCCTCCGTGACGATCCCCTGCTCCACCAGCACCGTCCCCAGCGCGCGGCCGGGCGCCACCTGCTGCGCGCGGCGCGCCGTCTGGATCTGCGCCTCGGTCACCTTGCCGGCGCGCAGCAGCAGGTGCCCTAGCCGGTCGTGCGCCGTCCCCAGCTCCGCGCCCGTCACCGCGCCGCGGTCGAAGCGCACCAGCGCCGGCCGGTGACGCCCGCCCTCGGGGGCAATGCTGAGCGTCCCCGTCTTGCGGCTCAGGTCCAGGAGCTGAAACACGTCGGTGAGCGCCAGCTCGCGAAGCGGTCCTTCGATCGCCATCCGCTACACCCCCACGCCCGCCTCGGTGTGGAACACGCGCGCCATGTCCAGCGCCATCGCCAGGTTCTGCCGCGACGGCTCGGCGTACGGACCGTGCGGGTCCGCGTCCACCGCCGCGCGCCAGTGCTCGATCGCCTGCCTGAACCGCCGCTCCGACGACGCGATCACCCCCAGGTGAAAGTGCGCGTCCGCCCGGTCCGGGTCAAAGCGCAGCACCCGGGTGAACGCCCGCTGCGCATCGTCCCGCCGCCCGTCGTCGTTCAGCGCCTGGCCCAGCAGGACCAGGCCCTCGAAGTGGTACGGATCGCCCGCCAGCAGGTCCACCAGCGCGTCCACCGCCTCCCCCGGCCTGCCGGAGCGCCGCAGCGCCGTGGCAAGGAGGTACGCGGCCTCGGAGTACGTGGGCAGCACGTCCAGCGCCGCGCGGCACTCCGCGATCGCCTCGTCCACGCGGTCGATGGAGATCAGCAGCCGCCCCAGCTCCACCCGCGCGGCGACGAAGTCCGGATCCAGCTGCACCGCGCGCCGCAGCGCTTTTTCGGCGTCGTCCTGGCGGCCGGCGGCCAGCGCGGCGCGGCCCAGGTGGCGCAGCAGCCCGGGGTCGCGCGGCGAAAGCTCGCAGGCGCGGGACAGCACCCGCACGGCGCCCTCAGCCTCGCCCTGCAGCAGCAGCACCTCGCCCAGCACCTGCAGGTTTTCCTGGTGATCCGGCTCGTGCGCGGCCACCAGGTCCGCGGCCTCGCGCGCGTCGTCCAGGCGGTGCAGGCGCAGCAGGGCACGGGCACGGCCGGCCAGGGCGCGCGCGTGGTCGGGCGTCCACCCCTGCCCCTCCAGCCGCGCGTACGCGGCGTCGAAACGCTCCAGCGCCTCGCCCTCCAGCCCCTGGCGCAGGAAGATCTGCGCGGTGAGCAGCGCGGCCTCCACGGGGTTCGCCCCGCCGACGGCCACGCGGCGGATCTCCGCCAGCGCGCGGTCCAGCAGCCCCTTGGACAGGTAGTCCTCCGCCAGGGAGAACGCGTCCGCCGCCGGCTCCGGCGCCTCGTCCCGCTTCGGCTGCAGCTCGGCGAAGATGGAGTCGAGCGCGCCTTCCTCGAAGCTGAAGCTTTCCACCCCGCGATCCTCGCCGCTGATGCGCTCCGCCGCGTCCAGCTCCGGCGCCAGCACCTCCGCGTACTCAAACTGCAGGTCGATCGCCAGCTTGTAACGCGGCGTGGTGTAGTACGGGTTCAGCTCCAGCGCCCGCTTCGTCTCCCGCAGCGCTCCCTCGAAGTCGCCCAGGTTGGAAAGGACGAAGGAAAGGTTGTAGCGCGCCTCCGCGTGGTCCGGATCCGACTCGACGGCGCGGACAAAGGCGTTGCGCGCCTCCTCGTAGCGCCGCGTCTCCATCAGCACCGCGCCGATGCCGTTCCACGCCGCCGCGGCCGCGGGGTTGGCGCGCAGCGCGGCGCGGTAGGCGTCCAGGGCGGCGCCGTGGCGGCCGCGGCGCAGGTACATCAGCCCGCGGTTGCACCAGGCGTCGGTGAACCCCGTGCGCAACGAAACCGACTCGCGGAACGAGGCCTCCGCGCCGTCCGCGTCGCCGCGGTGCAGGCGGACGACGCCCAGGTTGTTCCACGCCAGCGAGTACGCCGGGTCCATCTCCAGCGCCCGGCGGTAGCTGGTCTCGGCGTCGTTGATCGAACCGGATTGATGGAGGCAGACCCCGCGCTCGTTCCACAGCTTGGGGCTGCGCTCGTCCTCCGCCAGCAGGCGATCGTAGAGATCGAGCGCCTGCCCCGCCTTACCCTGGAGCAGGTAGACCTCGGCCATAGACTGGCGGGTGAGCGCGGGCTCCTCGCCCTGCTCCAGCGCGCGGGTGAACTCGCGCAGCGCCTCTTCGTACAGCCCCTTCTGGCGGAACGCGATGCCCAGGTTGTAGTGCGCCAGCACCTCGCCGGCCGCGACCTCGGGGCGGCGGACGCGGCCGCCCACCAGCTCCTGGTAGCGCGCGGACGAGTAGCGGTCCAGCGACAGGTTGGTCTGCGCCTTGGCGTAGTTGGGGTTGAGCTGCGTGGCGCGGCGGCTGCTGGCGCCCGCGCGCTCCATGTCGCCCATGTCGCCGTAGACGAATGCGAGCACGTAGTGGGCGTCGGCCAGCTCGGGGTTCAGCTCGATGGCGCGCGACAATTCCCGCAGCGCCTCCTCGTTCAGGCCGCGGTTGTAGTACAGCTCGCCGAGCGAGAAGTGGAGCACGGCGCTGTCGGGGTCCATCCGCAGCGCCTGGCTGAACCACTCCATGGCCGCCTCGAAGTGGCCGCCGGCCTTTTCGGCCTGGCCCAGGTGGATGAGCGTGGTGAGGTCGTCCTGGTCGGTGGCCAGGACGCGGCGAAGCTCGGCGACCGCGCCCGCGCTGTCGCCGGTGTTCAGGTACGCCTGGGCCAGCCTGCGGCGCGCGTCGGAATCGGTGGGATCCTCGCGCAGCCGCTCGCGCAGCTCGCTGATGAGCCGGTCGTAAAAGCCGGTGTTGAAGTAGGCGATCTCCAGGTTGCGCTGGGCAACCTGCATCTTGGGGTCGATGGCCAGCGCCCGCTGGAACTGGGCGATGGCCTCTTCGTACATCCCCTTGTTGAAGTAGAGGACGCCCAGGTTGTTGTGCGCGCCCGCGTCGGCCGCGTCGATGCGCTGGGCGAAGCCGCGTAGGATGCGGAGGTCCCGCTCCGAGTGGGGCGGCCGGGCGGCCGCTTCGGGGGCGGCGGGTTCCGTCACGTCAAGCCAGGCGGATGGATTGCAGGATGATCTGCAGCGACTCCACGTCGGGAAGCAGAAGGAACTGCCCCATCACACTTTCATCGGTGTCCATCTGGAACTCGGTCTGAATGCAGAACACCACGTCGCGCTCGTGCCCGAAGTTGGTGTACGCGGTGGTCATCACCGCCCCGCACAGGTCGATCACCAGCGAGGGCACGCTGGGCAGCAGCATGAGCCCCATGAAGTCGCTGATGGCGTTCATGTAGGCCGCGCTCAGGATGTTGCCGGCCTCCTTGATGGCGCTCTGCTCCAGCTCGCCAAAGACGTGCGCGGTGCCCTTGGGGCGGTGCAGCAGCATCTCGGCCAGGCGCATGGCTGCGGGGCGAGGGAAGATGAGCAGCGTGCGCCCGGTCAGGTCGCCCAGCATGTGCATGAGCACCGCGGCCACCACCTCGTCGGCCTTGCCGATGACGTCGGGCACTTCCTCCAGCGGCACCACCTGCAGCCGGGGGACGTTGATCATGATGCGGGTGTTGGTCATCTGCGACAGCGCCGTGGCGGCGTGCCCCGCGCCCATGTTGGACACCTCGCGCAAGCCGTCCAGCTGCACCGCCTGCAGGTCCCGCAAATCGATCGTCATCGGACGTTGGTTCCGTTGATCAAGTTCAAGTGCTGCGTCGATGCTGCGTCGAAGTACCGCTCCGGCCGACATCTCACTGCGCCCGCGCGCCCCCTCCGGGCTCGTAAACCTCGCCCACCTCCCCCAAAAAACCCTGGGGGAGGTTGGGGATGCCGACGGATTCAGGCTGGCGGCGGGCATCCAACCGCGCCCGCCGCGGTGCCCCTCCCCCGGCCCCTTCCCGTTCGTTCCTCACGGAGAGGGGAGAAGTCGATCCCGTTTCCAATGCCTGTCGGCGAGGCACGAGAAAACTCTGTTGACTCTGCTGACTCTGTGTGAGGCCCCATCTTCTGGACCCGCACACAGATCTCGCCGAAGCGCTTACCCCGCCTGGACCGCCGCGCCCAAGAGGCTGCCGGCGTCCAAAATGAGCGCGGGGCGGCCGTCGGAGAGGATGGTGGCGCCGCTGAACAGGCGCAGCGTGTCGGCCGTGGCGTCGAACGCCTTGACCACGATCTCCTGCTGCCCCAGCAGCGCATCCACTTCAAGCCCCACCCGCTGCTCGCCCACCTCCAGCACCACCGCCGCGCGCTTCCCCTCCGGCCGCACACCGTTGCTGCTCAGCAGCTTGCGCAGCGAGTGCAGCGGGATCACCTCGTCGCGCAGGTAGGCGACCGGGCGGCCCTTCACCGCGCCGATCTCCTCCGGCTGCAGGTGCACCGTCTCGCCCACGTGCGTCAGCGGCAGCGCGTACGTTTCCCCGCTCTGGCGGACGAGCAGCGCGCGGACGATGGCCAGCGTCTGCGGCAGCTGCAGCGTCATGGCCGTGCCGTGCCCCGGCTGCGTGGCGATCTCCAGCATCCCACCCAGTGCCCGCACCCGCGTCGCGACCACGTCCAGCCCCACGCCGCGCCCCGAAACGTCCGTCACCGTCTCCGCCGTGCTGAAGCCGGGGCGGGTGATGAGGCGCGCGACGTCGTCGTCGCTCATCCCCCGCGCCTCTTCGGGCGTGACCAGACCGTTGGCGAGCGCCTTGGCCAGCACCCTGTCGCGGTGGATGCCGCGGCCGTCGTCTTCCACGCGGATGACGATGCGGCTGCGCTCGCGGGCGGCGGACAGGCGCAGCGTCCCCGTCTCGGGCTTGCCGGCGGCCCGGCGCTCCGCGGGCGACTCGATGCCGTGGTCCAGCGAGTTGCGGAGGAGATGGACCAGCGGGTCGCCGATCTCGTCGAGCATGGACCGGTCCAGCTCGATGTCCTTGCCCTCGATGACGAAGTCCACGCGCTTGCCCAGCGAGCGCGCCGCGTCGCGCACCAGGCGCGGAAAGCGGTCGAACACCTGCCAGACGGGCGCCATGCGGGCCTGCATGATCTCGTCCTGCAGCTCGCCGATGAGCCGCGCCGCCTGGTCGATGGAATCGGCCAGCTCCGGCTCGGCCGCGCCCGCCAGGCGCCGCATGCGGTCGCGGACGATGACCAGCTCGCCCACCCCGTTCACCAGCGCGTCCAGGCGGCGCAGGTCTACGCGGATGTTGCGCGCCCGCCCCGCCGCCCCGGACTGCGCGGCGGCCGCGGACTCGGCCACGGCCGAGTCGTCCGCCGCGGCGGGCGCGTCCATCAAGCCCTGCGCGATCTCCACCTCGCGGATCTCGCCGGCCGTGCGCAACGCCGCCTCGATCTCCGCCGGTGCGGCGGCGGAGCGCAGGACAAAGCGGACGGTGCCCGCGAAGTCCGGCTCCTGCATGGCCGCCTCGGACGGCTCCAGGCTGGTGACCGTCCCCAGCCCGCGCGCCGCGCGCACCGCCATGAACGCGCGCACCCCCGGCAGCGCCGAAGCCGGGTCCACGGTGACGCGCACCCGCATCGCGGTGTCCTCGTCCGCCTCCACGTCCAGCACGGGGACGATGGGAGCCGCGGGAGCCGCGATCGCATCGGCCGAGGCCGGTGCCGTATCCATTGCCCGCGACGGCACCTCGGTGCCGGCCAGCGCGCGGAGCCGGGCGACGACGGGGGCCACCGTGGCGCCGTCGTCCTCGCCCTCTTCCACCGCCGTCTCGATGCTGCGCTCCAGCGCGTCGCACCCGGCAAACAGGGTGTCGACGAGCTCGGCGTCGGCCGTCATCCGCCCCAGGCGCACCCGGTCCAGCAGGTCTTCCATCTCGTGGGCCAGGTCCGCCACGGCACGGTAGCCCATGGTGGCCGACATCCCCTTGATGGTGTGGACCGCACGGAACAGCCCCTCCACCGCGTCCCTGGAGCGCGGATCGCTTTCCAGGGTGAGCAGCAGGTGGTTGATGGCCGAAACGTGCTCGCGGGATTCGCTGAGGAATAGCTCCGCGTACTGGGACAGCTCCATGCGGCCGGGCGCGGTTCAGTGCGTAGTACGAAAGTACGAAAGTACGAAAGTACGGAACGGCGCGGCCGGGAGCAGACGCGCGGACGTCCGGGCTCCTCGCGTACTTTCGTACTCCGTACTCTCGTACTTCATGTCGTACTTCAGCCCAGAACCCGCTGCACCGCCTCCAGCACCCGCGAAGGCTGGAACGGCTTGACCACGAAGTCCTTGGCGCCGGCCTGGATGGCCTCGATCACCAGCGCCTGCTGGCCCATGGCGCTGCACATCAGGATGCGCGCGCCGGGATCCTCGCGGGTAATCTCGCGCACCGCGTCGATGCCGCCCATGTCGGGCATCACGATGTCCATCGTGACCAGGTCGGGCTTGTGCTGCCGGTACTTCTCGACGGCCTGAACGCCCGTCTCGGCCTCGGCGACGATCTGGAATCCGGCCTGCGTCAGGATGTCGCCGATCATCGTCCGCATGAAGATGGCGTCGTCGCAGATCAAGACGGTCTGGCTCATTGGCGTCTGTAGGGGTGCCGGGTTGGGGCGCTGGCGCCCGGATGGTTCGGTTTCACGCGGAGAGGATGGGGGCGATGATCTCGTCCGGGTCAACGGCCACGAACACCTGCCCGTCCGTCTCGCCCACTCCGCGCAGATAAGCGCGGTCAATGCGCAGCGCCCGCAGCGTGCTGGCGGCGTCCTGCAATGCCGCCGTGTCCACGTCGACGATGCGCGACACTTCCTCCACGGCCAGGCCGGCCAGCCGGCCCCGGTGCTCCACGATCACGATGCTGTGGTCCGGGTTGGCCGACGCGGGCGCAAGCTTCAGGCGGGCGCCCAGGTCGATGACCGTCACAATGCGCCCGCGCAGGTTGATCAGCCCGCACACGTGGGGCCCGCTTCCCGGCAGCGGCGTGTACGGCCGGGCCGGGATGATCTCGCGGATGCGGTCGATGGACACCGCGAAACGGTGCTCGCCCACCACCAGCAGCGCCATCCGCTCCAGAACGGCCTCGTCCGGGGTGTCCCCCAACGGTTCAGCCCGGGTGTCGGATTGGGACATCAGCGGCTCGAAGGTGGCGCCCTGGTAGGTGAGCCGACAGTATAGCGGGGGCGCGTGGGGCCGGTCAAGAAAACAGAAGGGCGGGAGTGCGGGTGAACGGGTGTGATGGTGTGATGGTGTGATGGTGTGATGGTGTGATGGTGTGATGGTGTGATGGTGTGATGGTGTGATGGTGTGATGGTGTGATGGTGTGATGGTGTGATGGTGTGATGGTGTGATGGTGTGATGGTGTGATGGGAGCGTCGGAGTGCGACGGGTCTCCGTGCCGGTGGTGGCGGAGACCCGTGCGCAAAGAACGACCCCAGGCAGGGAGCTGTGGTGTGGTCCCGGGTTGCCGGCCGTCGTGGCCTCAGCAGTCCCAGCCAGGGCAGGTTTCCTGGCAGGTGTATCCGCAACTGTCCCAGCAGGTGTGCCGTCCGCCCAAGCACGTCTCATCCACGCACGTCATGATGCACTCGGAATCGTCGCACGTATAGGCGCAGGTCTGCGGACACGTCGCGTCGCAGGTAAGGCAGCCCGGGCAGGTGCAGTTGGTGGGGCAGGTGCACTCCTCGCCGAATACCGTCCCCTTCGCCTTTTCCGCGGCCGTGGTCTCGAAGCTCTCCACGGCGAGCGCGTCCAGTCGCAGGCGGATCTTCTTCATGGGTCCTCCCGGGTCAGGTGGGTGAATCGGTGGCGCAGACGGTCAGCGATGCCGCACGGGGCCATCTGCACCCGCCTGAGAAAGGGATGGGGGCGGCCCGCGGGTCGGAGAAGCCGATGCTGCCGCCGC
>NZ_JBMDXM010000083.1:0-91093 GCF_048594345.1 Longimicrobium sp. | reverse complement strand
GTGGAGAACGAGCACGGCGTGTTCCAGGCGCACGCCTACCGCTACTCGGCGGACCACAGCGCGTTCATCGTGGAATGCGACGAGCGCTCGTGGACCAACGCTGGCTTCGACCGGATGGACGAGGCCCAAACGGTGGCGGAGTGCGAGCGGGTGTTCGCGCCGTGGCTGGACGGCCATCCGCTGGAGAGCAACGCGCCGCACATGCGCTCGCCGTGGATCCGCTTTACGCGCGTGAGCTGCGGGCGCTGGTTCCACGTCGCGGCCCAGCCCGCCCCCATCGTGCTGATGGGCGACGCGGCCCACACGGCGCACTTCTCCATCGGCAGCGGGACCAAGCTGGCCATGGAGGATGCCATCGTGCTCGCGCGCGTGCTCAATCCGCCTAACACGGAGTGGGACGAGGGACTTCTGGACGACGCGCTGGCGGAGTACGAGGCAGAGCGGATGACGGACGCGCTGCGGCTGCAGAACGCCGCGCGCAACTCCATGGAGTGGTTCGAGAACGTGCGCCGGTACATCCACCTGGACCCGCCGCAGTTCGCCTATTCGCTGCTCACGCGCAGCCAGCGGGTGAGCCACGAGAACCTGCGCCTGCGCGACAGCGCCTACCTGTCGGGCGTGGAGCGGTGGTTCGCCTCGCGCGCCAGCGGGCAGGAGCCGGAGACGGCGCCCCCGCCCATGTTCACGCCGTTCCGCCTGCGCGGGCTGCGGCTGGAGAACCGCGTGGTGCTGTCGCCCATGGACATGTACTCGGCCGTGGACGGGCTGCCCAACGACTTCCATCTCGTGCACCTGGGCTCGCGCGCGCTGGGCGGCGCGGGGCTGCTGATGACGGAGATGACGTGCGTGAGCCCCGAGGCGCGCATCACGCTGGGGTGCACGGGGATGTACGCGCCGGAGCACGTGGGCGCGTGGCGCCGGGTCACCCGGTTCATCCATACGAACAGCCGGTCAAAGATCTGCCTGCAGCTGGGCCACAGCGGCCGCAAGGGCGCCACGCGGCTGATGTGGGAGGGGATGGACGAGCCGCTGCAGGACGGCGGCTGGGAAGTGATGGGCCCGTCCGCCATCCCCTACGGCCCGCGCAACCAGGTGCCGCGCGAGATGTCGCCGGAAGACATGGACGTCGTCATTCAGCAGCACGTGCGCGCGGCGGCCATGGCGGCCGAGGCGGGGTTCGACATGATCGAGTTGCACTGCGCCCACGGCTACCTGCTGTCGTCGTTCATCACGCCCATCTCCAACCGCCGGACGGACGAGTACGGCGGAACGCTGCAGAACCGGCTGCGTTTTCCGCTGGAGGTGTTCCGGGCGATGCGCCTGGCGTGGCCGGAAGACCGGCCGATCTCCGTGCGCATCAGCGCCACCGACTGGGTGGAGGACGGCATCAGCGCCGACGAGGCGGTGCAGGCTGCACGTGCGTTCGGCGCCGAAGGGGCCGACATCATCCACGTATCGACGGGACAGACCACGCCGGATGCGCGGCCGGTGTACGGGCGCATGTTCCAGACGCCGTACAGCGACCGCATCCGCAACGAGGCGGGGGTGCCCACCATCGCCGTGGGCAACATTACCGAGGCGGACCAGGTGAACGGCATCATCGCCGCGGGGCGCGCGGACCTGTGCGCGCTGGGCCGCCCGCACCTGGCCGACCCGCACTGGACGCTGCACGCCGCCGCGCAGCTGGGGTGGACGGAGCAGCCCTGGCCCAACCAGTACCTGAGCGGCAAGAGCCAGCTGGAGCGCAGCCTCAAGCGCCAGCAGGAGATGCTGGGCACCTCCACCATCTGAGGGCCATGACGGACGGACGGTTCCTGGAGGGACAGCTGGCCGTGGTCACCGGCGGCGGGCGCGGGATCGGCGCGGCGATCGCGGAGGCGCTGGCGGCGGCGGGAGCGTCGATCGCGCTGCTGGGCCGCGACAAGCCCCCGATGGAGCGGCAGGCGAACGCGATCGCGGCGGCGTACGGGGTCACGGCCAAGTTCGCCACCTGCGACGTGGCCGACGAGGCATCCGTCACCCGCGCCTTTGGGCTGGTGCGCGAGACGGTGGGCGAGCCGCGCATCCTGGTCAACAACGCGGGGCAGTCCGCCGGCGTCGCGTTCACCGAGACGACGCGCGACACGTGGGACCGGATGATCGGCGTCAACCTGACCGGCACCTTTCTGTGCACGCAGCAGGTGCTCCCGGCCATGCTGAAGGCCAACGCGGGGCGCATCGTCAACATCGCCAGCACGGCGGGGCTCAAGGGATACAGCCACACCGCCGCGTACTGCGCCGCCAAGCACGGGGTGATCGGCCTGACCCGCGCGCTGGCGATGGAGACGGCGAAGAAGGGGATCACCGTCAACGCCGTCTGCCCTGGCTACACGGACACGGAGATGGCCGCCTCCGCCATCCGCAACCTGGTGGATGCCGGGCGCACGGAGGAGGAGGCGGCAAAGGCGATCACCCGGGTGATGCCGATCGGGCGGCTGATCCGGCCGGAGGAGGTAGCGTCGGCGGTGGCGTGGCTCTGCTCGCCGGACGCGGCCGCCGTCACCGGCCAGGCCATCGCCGTGGCGGGCGGCGAGGTGATGTAGGCATGCCCATGTCCTCCGAGACCCGGCGTCTGGAGGTCCTGAACGAGGTGGCGCGCATCGCCACGCTCGATCTTGAGATGCGCCCCATGTTCCAGCGCGTGGCCGACGTGCTGCGCCAGAAGTTTGGATGGGAGTACGTGGCGTGCTGCTCGGTGGACTGGGAGCGCGGCCTGTTTGTGTGCGAGGCGCTTTCCACCGACATGCCCTCCGCCATCCACGTGGGGTACAGCCGCGCGCTGGGAAGCGGCGTGGTGGGCGAGGTGGGGCTGACGGGCCGCCCCATCCTGCTGGACGACGTAGTCGGCGCATCCAACTTCGTGGACACCCTGCCTGGCGCCGCCGCGGAGCTGTGCGTGCCCGTGTGGCACGGGGGGCGCACGGTGGCCGTCATCAACCTGGAAAGCACGCGGCCGGGCGCGTTTCACGGCCAGCTGCCGCTGCTGGAGACGGTGGCGGAGCAGGTGGCCGGCGCCATCGCCAACGCGCGCCTGTACGACGAGGTGCGGCGGCGGGCGCGGCTGCTGGAGATGGTGCGCGAGGTGAGCAAGGCGGCGATGGACGCGGGCGAGCTGCACCTGCTGCTGCAGCGCATCGTGGACTACGTGCACGCGCACTTTCCGCTCGCCACCGCCGCCATTTTGCTGGTGGACGAGGAGCGCGGCGAGTTTGAGCAGGCGGCGGAGGCGGGCGGGGAGCCAGGGGTGCCCGTCAACCTGTCGTGGCCGCTGTCGCAAGGCGTCGTGGGCCGCGCCATCCGCACGGGCGAGCCACAGCTGGTGGCCGACGTGGCCGCCGACCCGGACTACATCGTCGCCGATCCGCGGGTGGTGTGCGAGTACTCGGTGCCCATCCGGCTGGGCGGGCGCATTCTGGGCGCGCTGAACCTGGAGAGCCCCACGCACGACGCGTTTACACCCGAGAACCAGGCGGTATTCCGCACCTTTGCCGACCAGCTGGCGGGCGCCATCCACATGGCCGCCATCAACCGCGAGCTGGAAGAGGCCAACGCGCGCCTCACCCGGGCCAACCGCCGCCTGTCGCGCCTGTCCTCGCGCGACGGGCTTACGGGGATCGCCAACCGCCGCCGCTTTGACCGGCGGCTGGCGCTGGAGTGGCGGCGGGCGGCGCGCACGGAACGGCCGCTGTCGCTGCTGATGGCCGACATCGACTGCTTCAAGGACTACAACGACCTGCACGGCCACCAGCGGGGCGACGACTGCCTGCGCCAGGTAGCCAGGGGGCTTGCGGAAAGCCTGCACCGCGCGGGCGACCTGGTGGCGCGATACGGCGGCGAGGAGTTCGCCGTCCTGCTCCCCGACACCGACGAGGGCCACGCCACCACCACCGCCGAGATGCTGCGTGCCCGCGTGGAGGCGATGGCCATTCCCCACGGCGCGTCCGGCGTGTCTACCGTGGTTACGCTCAGCCTTGGGATCGGCACCGTCCGCCCGGCCGCGGGATTGCATCCCCGCTACCTGGTGGAGCTCGCGGACCGGGCGTTGTACCTGGCCAAGGGTGAAGGCCGCAACCGCGTCCGCGCCGTGCGGGAAGGTGAGCGGGTGAACGGGTGAACGGGCGGAATGCGGCTCCGGTGCGAGGGTTGAACCGGGAACGTGCCGCCCGCAGGAGCGAATGAATTCGCGGCAACAACGTCACGCTGTCCGCCTGCGCGGACACGGCGGCCCGGCGGTGCGCGGCGTTCCAGGCACCAGCGCATCCGCAACCGGGCAGGATCGGCTTAATCCGCACGCGGAACGCGGAACCCTCGCAGGCAGCACCTGCGCAACCAGCATCGGTTTCAGCAACTGACGCACTCTCGTACCTTCGTACCTTCGTACCTTCGTACCTTCGTACCTTCGCACCTTCGCACCTTCGTACTCTCGCCCTGTCTCTCGCATGACCACCAAGCTCCTCGCCGCCGACTTTCGCCCCCAGCACTTTGCGTGGGCCGTGGACGGGCCCGTCGCCACCATCACGCTCAACCGGCCGGAGCGGAAGAACCCGCTTACCTTTGAATCCTACGCCGAGCTGCGCGACACCTTTCGCCAGCTGGCGTTCGCCACCGACGTCAAGGTGGTGGTGATGACGGGCGCGGAGGGCAACTTCTGCTCGGGCGGCGACGTGCACGAGATCATCGGCCCGCTGGTGCGGATGAAGGAGGAGGGGCGGATGGACGACCTGCTCGCCTTTACCCGGATGACGGGCGACACGGTCAAGGCGATCCGCGCCTGCCCGCAGCCGGTGATCGCCGCGATCGACGGGGTGTGCGCGGGCGCCGGCGCCATCCTGGCGATGAGCAGCGACCTGCGGCTGGGGACGGAGCGCAGCAAGGTAGCCTTCCTCTTCACCCGCGTGGGCCTGAGCGGCGCCGACATGGGCGCCTGCGCACTGCTGCCGCGCATTATCGGGCAGGGGCGCGCGAGCGAGCTGCTGTACACCGGCCGGTCGATGGACGGCGCCGAGGCCGAGCGCTGGGGCTTCTTTAATCGCCTGATCCAGCCCGATGCGCTGCTGGACGAGGCGCACGCGCTGGCCCGGTCGCTCGCCACCGGCCCCACCTTCGCGCACGGGATGACCAAGCGCGCGCTGCACCAGGAATGGTCGATGGGGGTGGACGAGGCCATCGAAGCCGAAGCCCAGGCCCAGGCCATCTGCATGCAGACCGAGGACTTCGCCCGCGCCTACCGCGCCTTTGCCGCGAAGGAAAAGCCGGTGTTCGAGGGGAACTGAGGGAAGTCCGAAAGTGCGGAAGTGCGAAAGTGCGGAAGTGCGGAAGTAGAGGCGGGGCGTCCAAGGTTGTCGTTCTGAGGCCCGCCCACGCCGGCCCCGCCTCTCGCGCCACGGGTCGCAGGGCCGAAGAATCTAGGCTCCGCGAGCTCGAACCCGGACGCGGCTGCCCGCACCACAGTCGGGCGGCACGTTACCGGTTCAGATTCGCATCGTGTTCACTCGCGCCCTGCGGGCGGACGGGCGGATCTTGATGTGGATGGATCAGAAACTCGATGAGTGGACTCGCCCCATAAACGCAAAAAAGCTCCGCTGACTGCGCGGGGCTTCGACCACCGAATCCTCGTAGACGATGTGACTCGGCTTGCGGCGTCAGGGCAGGATCCACCCTATGACGGAAACGATCCAGAAGATCACCGAAAGAAGCATCGGAAGAAACGTCAGGCCGACGGCGAAGATCGTTCCCTGACGGAACAGCAGCGGCCCCAGGTTGGGCGCGTTTCGCCCCCACATCAGCCGGGCCAGGAGCTCGATCATCCATCCCAGCGTGTAGCACACGTTCGCCAGCGCGCCGTAGAATGCCGCACCCACCAGCACCTCCAGGGACACGTACACTGAGTTCGGAGGGAGCGCGGCGAAGAACACCATACCGATGAGCGACACCAGGCCCGTGGCACCCAACACCTGGTTGAAGACCAGGCGGCGCGATTCCCACCAGCGGATGGTGGAGAGCGGTGTGCGGCGCCTGTCCGGCAGCGGATACAGGATTTCGACCAACCCCGACATCGTATGTACCTCCTGTGAAGGATCGTGAAAGACCATCGGTCGCATCTCTGTACGGAGGTCGCTTTAAAAAAGTTTTAAGCCACCTTGATTTAACGTATCCACCTCCCGTCGTTGAGCGCGCCCCCGTCCGCGAAGGCGGACAGTGTGATGTTGTTGCCGTGCTCCAGCGGCAGCCTCCACGTGGCTCAATTCTGGAGGCTCACACCAGTACCTCCAGTCCGCGAAGGCGGACTTCGTGTGGTTGTTGCCACGAATCCATTCGCCCTTGCCGCCTCGAACTCTTCTTCAGATGCCCGACCGCACCTTCCTCGCCTGGCCCTTCTTTACCGACGCGCACCGCGGGCTCGCGGACGAGCTGGAGGCGTTCGTGCGCGACCGGATCGCGCCGATGCCGCACGACGAGCGCGACGTGGACGGCGCGTGCCGCGAGCTGGTGCGGCGGCTGGGCGCGGCGGGGATCCTGCGGCTGTGCGTCCCCGCCCCGTACGGCGGCGCGCACGCGCGGCTGGACGTGCGCTCCCTCTGCCTGGCGCGCGAAACGCTGGGGCGCGCGTGGGGGCTGGCCGACTTCGCGTTCGCCATGCAGGGGCTGGGCAGCGGCCCCATCTCCCTCTTTGGCTCCGACGCGCTGAAGCAACGGTATCTGCCGCCCGTGGCGCGCGGGGAGCGCATCGCCGCCTTTGCGCTATCGGAGCCCGACGCCGGCTCGGACGTGGCGGCGATGCAGACCACGGCGCGGCGCGTGGACGGCGGGTACGTGATCGACGGCACCAAGACGTGGATCAGCAACGCCGGTATCGCCGACCACTACGTCGTCTTCACCCGCTTTCCCGAAGCCGGCGAGCGCGGCTATGCGGCGTTCGTGGTCGATGCGGACAACCCCGGCCTGCGCGTGAGCGAGCGCATCGACGTGATCGCGCCGCACCCGCTGGGCACGCTGGCGTTCGACGGGTGCCGCGTGGCCGCGGACGCGCTGGTGGGCGAGGCGGGCGCGGGGATGCGCGCGGCGCTGGGGACGCTGGACGTCTTCCGGACGACGGTGGGCGCCGCGGCGCTGGGCTTTGCGCGGCGCGCGCTGGACGAGGGCGTGCGGTGGACGGGCGAGCGGCAGGCGTTTGGCAGGCCGCTGCGCGATTTTCAGCTCATCCAGGCCACGCTGGGCGAGATGGCGCTGGAGGTGGACGCCAGCGCGCTGCTGGTTTACCGCGCCGCGTGGACGCGCGACTCCGGCGCGGAGCGCGTCACGCGCGAAGCCGCGATGGCCAAGCTGTACGCCACTGAAGCCGCCCAGCGCGTCATTGACGCCGCCGTGCAGATGTTTGGCGGACGCGGCGTGGTGAGCGGCGCGCCGGTGGAGACGCTGTATCGCGAGATCCGCGCGCTGCGCATCTACGAAGGCACCAGCGAGATCCAGAAGTTGGTGATCGCCGGTCAGCTCTTGAAAGAGACAGGCGGATGACGATGAACTCCTGGCTCGCGCCGCCGCTGCGGCGCTTCGCGGGCACCGCGGCCATGCTGCTGGCCGCCGACACCGCCGTCACCCGCGCCCTGGACGTGCCCGCCGATCTGCCGCCGGTCGACGTGGACCGCGTAGTGGTGCTCGAGCGCGGTATTCCGGTGCGCGACATTCGCGACCCTGCCGCTGTGGCGCGGATCGTTCAGTTCGTCCGCGGCCGGCAGGCTGGGTGGCTGCCCATCCCTCTCACCGCCGCCATCCCCGACATCTCGCACCTCGCCTTTTACCGGCACGCGGAACTCCAGGGCTCAGTCTTCTGGAACGCGCACAACCTGGGCGCCTCCTCTGGCCTGGAGACGGCCGTTCGTCCGCTCACCCGTAGCGAGCTTGCCGAGCTGCGGCGTCTGGTGGAGCCATGATGAGGCCATGGAAGGTGCGGGCGCTGCGGCGCTTCGTGGGCACGGCGGTCATGCTGATTGGCGGGCAGGCTTTCATCCATCGGCTGCTGTACGCCCCGCCCGATTTGCCGTCGCACCGCGTGGACCGCGTGGTGGTAGTGGATCCGGAAGATTTCGTATACGAGATCCGCGACCCCGCCGCCGTGCGCCGCCTCGTAGCGTTCATCCGCGCGCCAAAGGAGAAAGAGCCGATGCGGATGCCGGACTTCATCCACAGGCCCAACGATTCGTGGAGTGCGGCCTTCTACCGCGGCGAGCGGGTGGAAGCGGAGCTGGTCTGGGCTGGCCGGGCCATCATCTTTTCCGTCGCGCACAACCAGAACGTCTGGTACTTTCTCAGCGCCGAGGAAGGCGCCGAGCTTCAGCGGCTGACGGGCCGGAGCTCGGGGTAGCTTCAGACACTGGTACGAGCGGCAGGCGGTGGAGGGCGCCTGGACAGACCCGTGCGAGATGGTGGGCCGCCCCCCTCCCCGGCCCTCCCCCACAAACTGCGTGGGGGAGGGAGAACTCAATCGCGCAGGGTCGCAGATTGGAGCTTTCGTATGGGTGATGCATGGCCTGAGCGGCCGTGGATGCGAAGGAGGACTCCCGCAATCCAGCAGGCCGCGCGGCGGCTGCGCAGCGAGATGACGGAGGCCGAGCATCTGCTGTGGAACGCGTTGCGCGGCGAGGGAATCCGCGGGATGCGGTTTCGCCGGCAGCACGCCATCGACCGTTTCGTCCTGGACTTCTACTGCCCCGCGCACAAGCTTGCGGTCGAGGTAGATGGCGGCGTTCACGACGAGCCCGAGCAGGCGGAGCGCGACGCCGCTCGTACCCAGGCCCTGGAACAGCTGGGGATTCGCGTCATCCGCGTGCGCAACGAAGAGGTGCGTAACATCTGGGCCGTGCTCGCCCGCATCGCCGCCGCCGCAGGTGTGGATTTCGATGATCCCCGCCACGCGACGATCTGAAACTTTCCCCGCATTGTTGTGGGACAGGGCTGGGGAGGCAGGTGCCAGCCGCACGTGCGAGATCTTCTTAGCGACGAGATGTCAAACCTCCCTCCCCCACGCAGTTTGTGGGGGAGGGTCGGGGAGGGGGGCGGCCCACCATCTCGCACCCACCCTCTCCACGCACACCGCAAGCTACGCCGTTCCGTCTCCAGCCGGCCCGCCGATTGCGCGCGCCGTGCACGTTGGTCATTCTACCGCATCCCGTCGTCCGTCCCATCCCGGGTAGCACCCATGGCTACGATGGAAACCCACGTCCTCACACAACCCACCGCCCACGTGGACACCTTCGCCCGCGACCACCTGCCGCCGCCGGAGCTGCTGCCGTTCATCGACGACGGCGGCCTTTCCGAGCTGGCGTATCCGCCGCGGCTGAACTGCGCCGTCGAGCTGCTGGACCGCATGGCCCAGTCGGGCCACGCCGACCGCACCGCGTTCGTGTGGGACGGCGGGCGGTGGACGTACCGCGACGTGGTGGAGCGCTCCAACCGCATCGCCGCCGTGCTGCGCGACAACCTGGGGCTGGTGCCCGGCAACCGCGTGCTGCTGCGCGGCTTCAACTCGCCCATGATGGCGGCGTGCTGGTTCGGCGTGCTCAAGGCGGGCGGCATCGTCGTCGCCACCATGCCGCTGCTGCGCGCCCGCGAGCTGGCCACCGTGGCCGAAAAAGCGCAGATCCGCTTCGCGCTGACGGACCAGCTGCTGGCCGCGGATCTGGACGAGGCGCGGGGGATGGCGCCCGTGCTGGAGCGCATCGTGGCGTGGGGGACGGACGACGAGGGGGCGCTGGATGCGCTGATGCGCGGCAAGCCCGCGGAGTTCGACGCGGTGGATACGGCCGCGGACGACGTGGCGCTGATCGCCTTTACCTCCGGGACCACGGGCAAGCCCAAAGGGGCGATGCACTTTCATCGCGACGTGCTGGCCGTCTGCGACACGTTCTCGAAATACGTCCTGCAGCCGGGGCCGGACGACCTGTTCTGCGGGTCCCCCCCGTTCGCGTTCACCTTTGGCCTGGGCGGGCTGGTGCTGTTTCCCATGCGCGCGGGCGCCGCGGCGCTGCTGATCGAGCAGCCTGCGCCGCCCAACCTGCTCAAGGGCATCCAGGACCACCGCGCCACCATCCTGTTCACCGCGCCGGTGGCGTATCGGGCCATCCCGGACCTGGTGCCCGGCTTCGACATCTCGTCGCTGCGAAAGTGCGTTTCCGCCGGCGAAACGCTGCCGCTGCCCACGTTCCAGGCGTTCGAGCGTGCCACGGGCATCCGCATCATCGACGGCATCGGCAGCACCGAGATGCTGCACATCTTCATCGGCTCGTCCGGCGACGACATCCGCCCCGGATCGACCGGAAAGGCCGTCCCCGGCTACCGGGCGCGGGTGATCGACGAGGAGGGAAATCCGCTCCCCCCGGGCTCCGTGGGCCGGCTGGCGGTGCAGGGACCGACGGGGTGCCGCTACCTGGACGACGAGGAGCGGCAGCGCGGCTACGTGCTGGACGGGTGGAACCTGACGGGCGACGCGTACCGGATGGACGAGGAGGGCTACTTCTGGTACCAGGCGCGCACCGACGACATGATCATCTCCGCCGGTTACAACATCGCCGGGCCCGAGGTGGAGGGCGTGCTGCTGGAGCACGCGGAGGTCGCCGAGTGCGCCGTGGTGGGGCTGCCGGACGAGGAGCGCGGGCAGGTGGTGAGCGCCTTTGTCGTCCTGCGCGAGGGGAGTGCGGCAGGCGACGCGCTGGTCAAGGAGCTTCAGGAGTGGGTCAAGGCCCGCATCGCGCCCTACAAGTATCCGCGCCGCGTTACGTTCGTGGACGCGCTTCCGCGCACGCAGACGGGCAAGCTGCAGCGCTTTCGCCTTCGCCAGCCGTCGTGACGATGAAGATTCTGCAGCCGGAGGGGTGGGGCGCGCCGCGCGGATACTCCAACGGGATCGAGGCCGAGGGGCGGCTGGTGTTCGTGGCCGGGCAGATTGGCTGGAACCCGCAGACCTGCGCGTTTGAGACGGACGACTTTGTGGGCCAGGTGGGCCAGGCGCTGCGCAACGTGCGCGCCGTGCTGGCCGAAGCCGGCGCCGGCCCGGAGCACCTGACGCGGATGACGTGGTACGTCACCGACCGCGCCGCGTACATGGCCGACACCCGCGCCCTGGGCCGCGTGTGGCGCGACACCTTTGGCCGCGAGTACCCCGCGATGACCCTGGTGGTCGTCGCCGGCCTGCTGGAGGAGCGCGCCAAGGTCGAGATCGAGGCGACGGCGGTGGTGCCGAGGCAGGTGTGAGGGTGTGAGGGTGTGAGGGTGTGAGGGTGTGAGGGTGTGAGGGTGTGAGGGTGAACGGGTGAACGGGTGAACGGGTGAAGGCGTCAGGCCGTGGTTCGGCACCGCACTGGCGGCACCGCGACGGCGGTTTGTGCGACGTTTATACCCTCTCCCGCTTGCGGGAGAGGGTGCGAGCATAAGCGAGCGGGTGAGGGTCCCAGCGGGTGCCCGTCACCCCTCGCATCCAATCCCGTCTCCATCATCATCCAGCTTGTACGGGTCGGAGGTGATGATCTCCACCGGCCCGCCAATGAGCACGGGTCCGTTGCTCTGCCCCAGGCAGTCCACGTCCTCCACCCTGGGCACGCACGGCCAGTAGGCGGGATGGCAGTGCGCCGGCAGCGGACCCGTCGGCGGTTCGGCCGGCAGCTCGACGAGCCTGCGCGCCACCGCCTGGGAGTCGGCCGCAACACCGATTGGCGCCTCGGCGCTGCTCTGGCCGCACGCGGCGACGGCAAGGGTGAGCAGCAGCGCTGGGATGAGCCGCATCATCAGAAATCTCGCATTGAGGTGGTCGGACGCTGGCGCGATCGCGGAGCGGGGCCGCCGCATCAAACAATCCGCTGCAAGGATCGGGCGTACCATCGCGCCACAATTTGATGGATCAGGGGTTGAGATGCACGTACCCTTCGATCCGCACCAGCCTGTAGTCGGCGGCGCCGGCGTCGAAATCCGCCCGGTCGGAGGCGCAGGTAAAGTTGTCCCGCCGTCCGGTGTGCCAGTACAGCTTGAGCGGCACGGTCCCCGGCGCGGGCACGGGGTACACGTATCCCTCCACCCGCACGAAGCGGTAGCCGACCTCCAGCGCCGCCTCCTGACCCGTCTCGGTGGCGGTCAGGTAGTTGTCCTGCCGCACCGGGTGCCAGTACTGCCTGAGCGGAACCGTGCCCGGCACCTGGACGGTGTGCACGTATCCTTCCACCCGCACGGGCGTGTAGCCCGCCTCCCGCGCCCCCTCGACGCCCTCCTCCGTCGCCGTGGTGAAGTTGTCCCCCCGTTCAGCGTGCCAGAACAGCCGGAGCGCAGCACTCGCCATCGAGATTCCCTCGTCGTACGGATTGGGATGCAGTTGATCGGGATGATCTACCGGCTGCGGACGCGGAGGGGCTCGGGACCGCGCACACGGCTGGGCCGCCGTGTCCGCGCAGGCGGACAGTGTGACGTTGTTGCCGCGAATTGATTCGCTCCAGACGAGGCTGGTTCGACGCGGGATTCGTATCGCACCACCCTCGATCCGTGCCTTACCGCGTGCGGCGCAGGGTGCGGGCGATGGCCTGAAATTCGGGGATGAACTCGGCCGCGCTCTCCACGCCGGCCGAGGCCTGGATCAGGTGGTAGTGGCTGCCTTCGGCGACGACGACCTGGTACAGCCTGACCGGCGTGGAGCTTTCGGTCTGCACGGCGTCCGCGAACAGTTCGTACGCCGGGGAGCCGTCGATGGTTACGGCCGATCCGGTTATGTTGGAGATCCGGGAAAAGCTGGCGGTCTGCGTGATCCGCCTGCGCGAGAACGCCTCCAGGTCGCCCAGGTCGGACGGGGCGACGGAAACGCCCACCACCAGGAACGGCGATGCCGGGCCCGGATTGGGGATCCGGCCGCTTTCGTTCAGCAGCAGCGTGTTGCCCAGCCGCTGGGCAATGCGCAGGCGGGGGCCTTCGTCGATCCTGAAGTTCAGGCCCGCCAGCGGGTCCGCCGGCGCGCGGTCGCCCAGCCGCGCGGAGAGCACGGCCCGCCGCATGGCCTCGTCGAGCGAAGGGGCCAGGCGCTGCGGGTACGTGGCGGTGATGATCACCGTGACCTCGCCGTCGCCAAACATCAGCGCCCACTTGTCGAACGCCTCGCCCCGGGCTTCCTGCGTCACCGCCACCAGCCGGGCGCGCAGGCTGTCCACGGAAAGCTGCTCGGAGCCGCGGACGCGCATTCCCTGCTCGGCGAACGCTTCATCGGTCAGGCGCCCCTCCATCTGGGCGAACGGGGCCTCCAGCTGCACCACCACGATGGATGCGTTGTCCTCCGCCCGCTGAAAGCCCGAGAACCGCTCCGCGGGGATGAACCCGTCCGGCGGCTGCAGCGTCACGCGCGTTCCCGGCACCTGCCGCGGCTGCGCGGCCGCGGCGGCCGGCGCGGCGAGGGCAAGGAGAACGACGAGCGCCGTTCCGCGGCGGCGGAAACAATCCGCGAATGACATCAGCGTGCCGGGTCGGTGCGGGGTCGATGTGCGGCCGCGCGGCGGCGGCGGGCGAAACGGCGACGGGACGCGTACATTTACGGCGGGCATCATAGCCGCGCACCGCCGCCATGGTTCCCTCTCCCGGCCGATCCCCACGCGGGCGCGGCCATCCTCCATCATCACACCCTGTGCCGACCGGATGGCGACCCTGTGGAAGTCTGACGATGCCGCGGCGTGGCAGGCGGCGCTGGACGCGTACGCGTCCGTGATCGCCGCGCAGGAGGTGGCGCGGCTGCCGGAGCTGGACCGCTGGTACCGCGACGACCTGCCCGCCGCCATCGCGTCCCGCCGCACCGCGCACGTCACGCACGACGAGCTGGTGCGCGTGACGGAGTGGAAGATGGCGCGCGGCATCTTTCGCCCGCGCAACCTGGTGCTGGTGCGCGGCAATCCGGCCGACGTGGTGGAAAAGACCAGCACCGCCGCGCTGGCCGCCATCCCCGATTCCAGGCGCCCCATCGCGCTGCTCGCCGAACTGGCCGGCGTGGGCCCCGCCACCGCCTCCGCCATCGCCGCGGCCGCCGCGCCGGACATCTATCCCTTCTTCGACGAGCTGGTGGGGGCGCAGGTCCCCGGGCTGGGCACCGTCGCGTTCACCCCCGCCTACTACGCGAAGTACGCCGCCGCCCTCCGCGACCGCGCGGACAAGCTGGGCGCGCCATGGACGCCGGCCACCGTGGAGCAGGCGCTGTGGGCGCACGTCGGCGGCAAGGCGGGGACGCGGAAGAAGAAGTAGCGCGCCGGCCCGGCGCTACGATCCGGACGCGTCCGGCACGCCCAGCCCGCCCACCACGTCCAGCTCGATGCTCTGAAAGTCGTTCGTCAGCAGCGGCATGGCCTCGCCGATGGCCTGGCGCGTCTCCGGCAGCTCCAGCGAGGCGCGGTGTGCCTCGCGCGACTCCCACACCTCCGTCACCCAGACGGCGTCGGGGTGGTCGGCCGCGTGGTTGACCACGTACAGGTGGCAGCCGTGCGCGCGCAGCCCCTCAACCCCGCGCAGCAGGATGGCCGTGAGCGCGTCCCGCCGGCCGGGCTGGGCGACCATCCTGGCGTACATTCCAAATCGCATCCGCATCACCCCTTACGTGTAGCGCGCCCGAAAGGCCCGCACGATGAAAACCAGCACCACGCCCACCAGCAGCCACGCCAGCCGCCTCTGCACCCGGCTGGCTCCGGTGTCGTCGAACGTGGTGGGGGCAAGGTGGCTCAGCGCATCCGCCAGCCGCCGCGTTCCGCCGAACATCCCCGCGTATCCACCCATCCCGCCGTCCGTTAACCACGCGCTCCGCGGCTCGCCGTCCTCGCGGTAGCGCACGTGCACGGACGGGTTGTTCATCGACCCGTGCACCCCGTACTCCACCGCCTCCACGCCGCGCATCACCACCTGCGTCCGCGGCCCCTGGAACGTGATCGTGTCGCCCGTCACCGCCAGCGACCCGCGCTCACGGACGAACGGATCCGCCTGGGTGGATTCCGTTACGGGTTTGGAGCGATACCAGATGCCTGCAAAGCTGCGCGGCTGGTCCATCGGTCTCTCGCGGATCAGGGTGGGTGGATGGGGCTGCGGAAGAGCGGGGGATGGGGGTACGGCGGCCTGGAGGCAACATGATGCACGTTCGGCGGGCGCGAGAAAAGAGGTGCACGCGCCGCCGCGGCCACATTATGTTTGTGGAGATGAGGCCGGCGGCACGCAACGGGGCCGCGGCCGTGTCCGCGGGGCCGCGGCCGTGTCCGCAACGCCACCCGTGAGGCGTTGATCGTGATCTCTCGCCGCACCCGTTTCCCTCGTTGTATCCCATGACCAGGCGTCTCCTTCCGCTCCTCCTTTGCGCGCTCGCGCTGGCTTCGCCGGCCGGGGCGCAGGCCGTAAGTGGCCGCTTTGTAGATCAGGACGGCACGCCGATCCCGTCGGCGCGCGTGACACTGCAGGCGGAGTCGGGCGCCGCGGTGCACGCGGTGCTCACCGGCGCGGACGGGCAGTTCAGCCTGCGCGCCCCCGCGGCCGGCCGCTACCTGCTGCGCGCGGAGCGCATTGGCTACGCGGCCACCGTCAGCGCGCCCATGACGCTGGCGGCGGGGGAGACCGCGACGCAGCGGCTGGTGGCGGCGGGGCAGCGGGTAATGCTGGAATCCGTCGTGGTGTCGGCGCAGCCGCGCTGTTCCATCCGTCCGGGCGACGCGGAGGAAACCGCGGCCGTGTGGGGCGAGGTGCGCAAGGCGCTGGACGTGGTGAGCGCCACCTCCGGCGAAACGCGCGCCCAGTTCGCCGTGGAGCTGTTCGAGCGGCAGCTGGACGCCACCTCCGGGTCCGTTACCGAGGACACTCGCCGGCGCGTGCAGGGCATGGCGCAGAAGCCGTTCGTCACGGTGGATCCGGAGCGGCTTTCCACCACCGGCTTTGTGGAGCGCACGCGCGACGGATACCTGTACGCCGCGCCCGACGCGGACGTGCTGCTCTCCGACCTGTTTCTGGAGGGACACTGCTTTCGCCTGCGCAGCGCGGGCGCGCCCGCCGCGGGGCTGATCGGGCTGGCCTTTGAGCCGGTGCGCGGCCGACGCGTGTCGGACGTGCAGGGCGTGCTGTGGGTGGACCGCGCCAGCGCCGAGTTGCGGCTGATGGAGTTCGAGTACACGCGTCCGCCGGTGCGTGGACGCGCGGGGGTTCCGGGCGGGCGGATGGAGTTCCAGCGGCTGCCGGACGGGCGGTGGATCACCTCGGCGTGGGTCATCCGCATGCCGGTTGAGGCGCCGCGTGCGCAGACCAACGTGCTGGTGCCGGCCACGCGGCAGATGGCCGCCATCCGCGAGGTGGGCGGCGCCGTGCAGCGCCCCGGCACCGCCACGCTGGCCGCCGCCACCCCGCCAGCCGCGCCGGACCCGCGGGCTTCCATCGCGATGGAAACGCCCGCCGCCGCTCCCGGGACGCCCGCGCCCGCGGCGCCGGAAGCCGCCAGCACGGTGATCGAGGCGCGTCCGGAAGCGGAGCGGCAGTCGGACCGGCGGCGGCTGATCGGGCGCGCCGAGGTGGAGCGCACCATCGTCGGCACCGCATTCGAACTGGTGCAGAGCCTGCGGCCGCAGTGGATGCGCGCCCGCGGCAGCGACGCCATGAGCATGACGCCCATCGCCACCCGCGACGGCCCCGCCATGGCCATCAACGACGAAAATCCCATCATGGTGTGGGTGGATGGGCGCCGCCTGGGCACCCTGGAGACGCTGCGGACCATCAGCTACGGCGAGATCGACTACATCGAATACTTCGATGGCACCGAGGCCCAGCAGCGGTTTGGGGCCGGCAACGCGCAGGGTGCCATCCATGTCGTCCGCCGCCGCCGCTGAGGTCGGAAACAGAGGTCAGGGTACAGAGGAACAGACAACCGCCAGAGGAACAGAGGACGGAAATGCGGATCACCTCTGTTCCTCTGGCTGTTCTCGGACCCTCTGTACCTTCCGATGTTGTTTGTTCCGGATACGCATGAGGCCGATTGATCGCGGCTTTGCCCGGACGCAAAGACGAGGGGCCGCGGATTGATCTCGCGGCCCCTCGTCTTTGTGTCTGCTGGAGCGTCCGGTCCCGTTTACACGGGGTGGATTCCACCCGTCGTGGTGTGTCCGCCTCCGAGCGCCGCGATCACCTTCAGCAGCACCTCGCGCCGGTCCTTCAGGTCGTCGCGAAAGTCCTTGGAATCGGTCCCGGAGATCTCCGTTCCCATTTCGGAAACCGCCGTCTCCAGCACGTCGCGCAGGATGGCCTGCTCGGATTCAGAAAGGCTGAGGTTGAGCATCTGGTTTTGCAGTCCAAGGTTCGGGTTCGCGTTTCCGCCGTTTGCCGACGCCTGATTGCAATCACCCTGCCGAACGCGTCACGCGGCTCCGCGCCGCAGTTCCAGCCAGCGCTTGAGCGAGCGCTGGCTTTCTCCCGAGCGCTTGCCCGCCAGCAGCCCCGCGACGCTGACGTCCTCATTCAGATCCGGCCAGTGGATCCCCTCACCCCGGCCGATCAGCCTCCAGTTCGCGCGCTCAGCCGCCGTGCCATCCACCAGGCGCGGGAACCAGAGCAACGGCACCGACACGCTCCGTCCATCGACCAGCTCGACGGTCAGCGTGACGTCGCTGACCCCGACGCGAGTGGCCTCGGGAATCTGCATCTCAACCGTAGCCGCTACGCAGCGAACCGGAACACAGGTGTCTGCTCCACACGGTCTGGTTGTCGATCACTCCAGACGATTGCCTGGAGCTGCTCTACGGTCTGCGGTGAGTAGAATCGCTCCCCTGTTTCCGGATCGACTCTCGCAGGGACGTTCTCTACGATGACCATTCGCCCCTGGTACTCGACGGAGTATGTGACTAGAGACTGCACCATACGATCTTCGGGTTTCTTGGACATGGGGCGCATCACCTCCTCCGGTGCCGGAACTGAATCCACAGATCAGGATCAGGCTCGTACACGGTAATGATCTTCACGATTGGGCGAGACGGATAGCTGCATTGAATGTGCAGCGGCCTGCCCGCTGAGGTCATCCCGAAAGACAAGGCAGCTGGATCCGTACTTGTCATTCGGGTAATCCTCGATCACCTCACCCGCCTGTAAAGCCTGGCGGACCTCCGTTACGGCGATTCCCCGCGTGATGCCCTGATTGACGGCGTGCTGAGAGAACTCGAACAGGCCCTGGGCGATTTTCGATGTGATCTCGGCAATGAGGTTCATGCCAGGATCATAGCGAACGAAGTGTCTACTGTAAACACTTTGGCGAAGGCAACTCCCTACCCCGCGCGCTTGGTCTTGCGGCGGAGGAAGTCGCGCATGATGTACTGGCCCAGCGTCATGGTGCTGGTGAAGTAGGCCTTGCCGCGGGCGATCTGTGTTACCGCGTTGACGAAGGCCACCAGCGCCGGGTCGCGCGCCAGCATGAAAGTGTTGATCAGGATCCCCGACTTGCGGCAGGCGCCCACCTCGGTGAACGTCTCGTTCAAGACGAAGTGGTCCAGCCCCATGCTGTTCTTGTAGACCCGCCCATCCGGCATGGTGACGGCGGAAGGCTTGCCATCCGTGATCATTACGATCTGGCGCATGTCCTTGTTCTGCGCCATCAGCAGCCGCCGCGCCAGCTTGAGCCCCGCCGCCGTGTTGGTGTGGAACGGCCCCACCTGCGCGTGCGCCAGCCGGCTGCTCGCGATCTCCTCCGCGGTGTCGCCA
Organism: Longimicrobium sp.; assembly: GCF_048594345.1. Taxonomy (GTDB): domain Bacteria; phylum Gemmatimonadota; class Gemmatimonadetes; order Longimicrobiales; family Longimicrobiaceae; genus Longimicrobium. The sequence continues at coordinate 72,340 of NZ_JBMDXM010000083.1, read as the reverse complement.
AAGGTTACCACCTTAAGCGTGTCGCCGGGAAACTGGGTGCGGATGAGGTGCGTGAGCGCCAGCGCCACCTTTTTGGCCGGCGTAAAGCGGTCCTCGCCGTACAGGATCATGCTGTGGCTGGTGTCCAGCATGAGCACGGTGGCGCAGCTGGACCGATACTCCGACTGATGCACGTGCAGGTCGCCGTACTCCAGCGGCAGCGTGCCGTCCTCGCGCAGCCCTTCGCGGGCCAGGGCGCTTTTGAGGGTGGCGGGGATGTCCAGGTTGAGCGTGTCGCCAAACTCGTACGGGCGGCTGGCGGCCTCGGCCTCGACGCCGGTGGCCAGGTGCGGCGTCTCGTGGCTGCCGAACGACGATCGCCCCATCGCCCCCAGCAGCTGGCGGAGCGTGCGGTAGCCCAGGAAGTCGATCCCCTTGCCGGTGAGCGAGAACTCCACCTGCCGCGACGCTTCGCGCGCCTCGTCGATCTTGCCCTCGCCCTGCATCTGCTCGTAGCCGGCCGGCATCTGCGGCTGCTCGGCCACGTTCAGGTATCCTTCGTCCACCATCCGCTGGATCAGCCGGTCCAGCAGCTCGGCGATCTGCTGCTGCACGGTTTCGTCCGGCTCGGCGTCGCCGCGCAGCTGGCTCACCATTTCGGGGGTGAGCTGGCCGCTTTCCAGCAGCGCCCGCAGCAGCGCCTCCTTGAGCGCGTCCATGCTGCGGTCGTCCTCGTCGCCGCCAAACTCGCCCCACCACGGGTTGAAGTGCCGGCCGCCCGCAAACCCGCTCTGCAGCAGAAAGTCGCTGAGCTGGTCGAGCAGCGCCTGCAGGTTCATGGCGTCGGCCATGTGGCCGGTGTAGCGCGAGTAATTCGTAAAGCGCATGGGTCCCTCGGGGGCGGTGGCGGCGTCCTGCCGGGCGGCGCACGTTGCGGGCCAGCCCCGGCCGTGGCGCGGGGGTTGCCCTGATCGTAAGATAAAGCCAGACCAAGCACTTCGCACAGCGGTTCGCACAGAGGTTCCCACGGAGGAGCAGATCCCGGGGGCGGACGCGGCGCAGGAGGCCGGTGTTTCGCCCTCGCCCGCGTTTCGTGCGCCCCCCACACAGCTGCCGGATGCACCGGACCGTCCCCTGGACGCGCCGACGCCGCCGCGCGCGTTTGGCGCGCTGCGGCACCGCAACTTTCGCGTGTTCTACTTCGGCCAGCTGCTTTCCCTTACGGGATCGTGGATGCAGACCACGGCGCAGGGGTGGCTGGTGCTGGAGCTTACCAACAGCGCGCTGCGGCTGGGGATCGTGACGGCGGTCACGTCCATCCCCACGCTGCTGTTCACCCTGTGGGCCGGCGACCTGGCCGACCGGCACGACAAGCGGCGCATCATCCTGACCGCCCAGTGCGTGGCGCTCTGCGCGGCGCTGGCCCTGGCGGTGCTCACGGGGACGGAGCGCATTACCTACGGCGCGCTGCTGGCGCTGGTGTTTGTGCTGGGGACGGCGAACGCATTTGAGATCCCCACCCGCCAGTCGTTCTTTGTTGACCTGGTGGGCACGCGCGACCTGCCCAACGCCATTGCCCTGAACTCCGCGGCGTTCAACGCCACCCGCATCGTGGGCCCGGGGCTGGCGGGCGCGGTGATCGCCACGTCGGGGGTAGCGGCCTGCTACGCGGCCAACGCGGTGTCGTACATCGCCGTCATCACGGGCCTGCTGATGATGCGCCTTCCCGCGTTTACACCCGCGGCGCGCACCACCTCGACCATCGAGAACATCCGCGAGGGGCTGGCCTACATTCGCTCCGACCGGCTGGTGCGCACGCTGGTGTGGATGGTGGCGGGGATGTCGGTGACGGCGCTGCCGTACGTGATGCTGCTGCCCGTCTTTGCGCGCGACGTGCTGCGCGTGGGGGCGCCGGGGCTGGGCTCGCTGCTGGCGGCGGCGGGGAGCGGCGCGCTGGTGGCGGGGATGGCGCTGGCGTCCGGGCGGCTGCGGATGGCGCGCGGGCGGCTGATCCTGGGCGCGGGGACCTGCCTGGCGCTGGGGCTGATCGCGTTCTCGCGGTCGGAGTGGTATCCGCTGTCGCTGGTGCTGCTGGCGCTGTCGGGGTTCAGCATGATCCTGAACAACGCCAGCGTGAACGCGCTGCTGCAGTCGCGGGTGCCGGACCGGCTGCGCGGGCGGGTGATGTCGGTCTACGTGTTCATGTTCATCGGGATGACGCCGCTGGGCGCGCTCCAGGCCGGTGCGCTGGCCCGCTGGTTTGGCGCCCCCGCCGCGCTCACCGCCGGCGCCTGCGGCCTGCTGCTGATCCTCGCGTGGATCATGATGAACATCCCGGAACTGCGGGCGGCGGAGTAAGGGCCCTCACCCGGCTCGTTCCTCGCCTGCCCTCTCCCGCAAACAGCGCGGGAGAGGGGATAAACCCCGCCGGCGCCTGCGTGGCCCCTCGGCCGTACTCGCCACGGCCAGCATGGGCGGCCAGCACGGGGCGGCCAGCACAGGGCGGCCAGCACAGGGCGGCTAAAGCCGCGGCTGGAAATGCCATAAGCCCCGCCCTGGGCTCGCGGAGCTCGCCGGCGGGGCTTCACCTGCTCGTGTGGGCCGAGGCCTGCACGCCGGGCGGCTGGGCGCATGCGACAGGCGATGCAGCCGCGGAAACGCACCGCCGGTTTGTGTGACGTTTATACCCTCTCCCGCTTGCGGGAGAGGGTGCGAGCCTAAGCGAGCGGGTGAGGGCTCCCGCGGGCGCATTTCGATCAACGATCCCGCACTAACGTACTTTCGCACTCCCGCACTTTCGCACCGTGTCCCTGGATTTCCCCACCCTCCGCTCCCGCCTGCTCGCCTGGTACGACGCCGCGCGCCGCGACCTGCCGTGGCGGGCCGCGCCGGGTGCGGCGTCCGACCCGTACCACGTGTGGCTGTCGGAGGTGATGCTGCAGCAGACGCGCGTGGAGACGGTACGACCGTATTACGAGCGGTGGGTGGCGCGCTTTCCCACGGTCCAGGCGCTGGCCGCGGCGCCGCTGGACGACGTGCTGAAGGCGTGGGAAGGGCTGGGATACTACCGTCGCGCCCGCAACTTTCACCGCGCGGTGCAGGAGGTCGCGGCGCGGCACGGAGGGCGCGTGCCGGGGGAGCCGGAGGCGTTCCGCGCATTGCCGGGTGTGGGACGCTACACGGCGGGGGCGGTGATGTCGATCGCGTTCGGGCGCGAGGAGCCGGTAGTGGACGGCAACGTGCGCCGCGTCTTTGCCCGCTGGACGGACGATCCCGCGCCCGCGGTGGACGCCCAGTGGCGGATGGCGGCCGCCCTGGTCCCCGGTGAGCGGCCGGGGGACGTGAACCAGGCGGTGATGGAGCTGGGTGCCACCGTCTGCACCCCGCGCAACCCGCGCTGCGGTGCGTGCCCCGTCCGCGACCTGTGCGCCGCCTTTGCCGCCGGCACGCAGAACGAGCGGCCCGCGCCCAAAAAGGCGAAGCCGCTCCCGCACGAAGACACCGCCGTCCCCGTCATTCAGCGCGGCGGCGACGTGCTGCTGGTCCGCCGTCCCGTCGCCGCGCGCCTGGGCGGGATGTGGGCCTTTCCGCAGGCCATCCGCCATGACGCCGAATCCGTCGCCGCCGCCGCCGAGCGGGCCGCGGCGGAGGGGCTGAACGTCGCCGTCCGCGCGGGCGAGGCGCTCGCGTCGGTCGACCACGTCTTTACGCACGTCCGGGCCACCTACCACGCCGTCCGCTGCACCGTCGTCTCCGGCGAGCCCCGCGCCGTCCGCTACGACGACGTTGCCTGGGTGCCGTGGGCGCGCATCGGCGATTACGCGCTCCCTGTCGCGCAGAAGCGCATCGCCGCGCTGGCGGGCCCTCACCCGCTCGCGTAGGCTCGCACCCTCTCCCAAAAGCGGGAGAGGGTATAAACGTCTCACAACCGGCGGTGCGTTGCCGCCGTTGCGGTGCCGGCTCACGCGCCGCAACCCGCGCGGCGCGAAGGCCCCCGCCCGTACGAGACGTTGAAGCCCCGCCTGGTGACGCGTGAGCGTCGCCAGACGGGGCTTATCGCTTTCCCAGCAGCGGGTTTACCCGCTCATCCGCCGCGTTCATCCGCCGCGTTCATCCGCCCCGCTCATCCGCGGCGCCCATGCCACTGGGCTGGCGGCTGGATCACGCCGCTCCGGTCCCCGCTTCGGCCTCGACCGGCACTTCCACGTCGTACACGAAGCGGATGTCCTTTTCGATCTCGGGCAGCAGGCTGCGGTGGACGGGGCAGGTGAGCGCCACGTTTTCCAGCGTCTGGCGCTGGCGGTCATCCAGCGCGGCGGGCATGCGGATGGTCACCGGCAGCCGGTCCACGCGGCGCGGGTCGGCGCGCATGTGCTTCTCCAGGCGGAACTCCACGCCGTCGAATGGAATGCCGTTCTTCTGCGCGTAGATCCCCATCACCGTCACCATGCACGCGCCCAGCGACGCCGCCAGCAGGTCCGTGGGCGAGAACGAGCTGCCGTCACCGTTGTTGTCCACCGGCGCCGCCGTGCGGATCTCCGTGCCGGACGGCCCGTGGTGCAGGTCCACCTTCAGCCCGCCCGCGTACCGCCCCGTGATCTCTACCGCCATCTATCCCTCTCCTGTAGGTCAGTGTCTCAGAACCGTCGGAATCACCGCGAAGCCGGTGCAGTTTATACCCTCTCCCGCTTGCGGGAGAGGGTGCGAGCCTGAGCGAGCGGGTGAGGGCCTCAAAACACCGCCCACCACGCCAGCACGGCCAGCCACAATCCGCGCAGCGGAAGAAGGCGGTGCTTGCCCGTTTTGGCGCCCCAGATGGAGGAAATGGTGTTGAAGACGAACAGGACAAAGAAGATGCGCCCCGCCACGCTGCCGCTGTCGGCGAGAAAGATGAACCCCTCGCTGAACCGGTCGATCACCACGTCGACGATGTAGCCCTCGCGCCCGCTCAGCGCGCCGCCGTGCTTGCGCGCCGTGGCGCCGTCCCACCAGTCCGTCAGCAGCACACCCAGCACCAGCCAGAACCTGGCCGCCGGCGAGGCCACGTACAGGCACGCCACCGATCCCAGCAGCCCCAGCAGCGACCACCACGACGGGCTGATGTTGGGCACCGGGATGTGCGGCTCCATCCACGCCAGTACGGCGCGGTAGCCGCCGGCTATGCGCGGCCGCGCAGGTACGGAATCCATAGCGCGATGGAGGTGACGATGACGGCGGCGTCGATCGCCACCTTCTGCTTGAAGCTCAAGTCGAACATCCGCACGACCGTCATGTCGGCGGGGTTCATGGGCAGCGAGTGGCCGGTGACAAAGTCCTGCGCCAGGTGCACCGCGAAGGCGGCGAACACCACCCCCGCCATCATGGGATCGATCCACCAGAGCAGGCACGCCACGATCCCCGCGCCCGCCAGCCCGGCGAGCTCGTGGATGGGTGTGCGCGCGCCGTGCAGGTTGCCGCGAAAGCCGTTCTGCCGGTAAAAGCGCCAGTCGCGCAGCACCGGGTACACGTGGTCCGCGTCGGCGATGGAGCCGGCCACCAGCGCCGCCACCAGGTACCGCGACTCGGAGGGCGGCACCTTCATCGCCGTCACCGCGATCAGCGCCGCCGAAAGCGCGTGTGCAACCGTCGTCACATCGGGTGAAAGATGGGGTGGATCAAGACGGGGATGAGCAGCCGTCGGCGCCCGACAAATCGGCTGCGGACGCACCATCGCCCGGAATGCCCTGCGCCCTCGTGCCGCCGTGTCCGCGAAGGCGGACAGCGTGCCCTCGTTGCCGCGATTTCAATCGCTCTTCCGATGCCGGCCCAACACGCCGGGGCCACACCGCAACGCCGCCACGCGCACGGGACGACGAGCTACCGCGACGCCGCCAATCCGCGAAGGCGGATTTCGTGTAGTCGTTGCCGCGAATTTATTCGCCCCGGCAAGGCGGCCAGCACATCATTCGGCCGGGACGGCTCCCGGGGCTGGGAATCGCGCGACCCGACGAAGATCCTTCGGTCGCGCGCGAACTCCTGTGTGTATCACAGTTACGCGTGTGCGCTCCCTCAGGATGACAGCGAGCCCCAGTCGGGAGAAGGTACGGCCGGCAACACCGCCCCTCAGTGCCCCCCCACCCCCGGCGCCACCGGCAGAAAGTAGAACGCGATCCCCAGGATGATGTACACGGCCAGCAGCTGCACGCCCTCCATCCAGTGGCTTTCCCCGTCCGCCGCGCAGAACGCCATGATCCCCACGCACACCCCCACCGCCAGCACCTCGAACGAGGTAAAGATCAGGTCCATGGGCTGCGGGGCGATGAAGTAGCTCAGGAACAGCAGCAGCGGCGCCACGAACAGCGCCACCTGGATGCTGGAGCCCACCGCGATGTTGATGGCGGCGTCCATCTTGTTCTTGGCCGCCATGATGATGGCCGTGCTGTGCTCCGCCGCGTTGCCGATGATGGCCACCACGATGACGCCCACAAAGATCTCGCTCCACCCCAGCTGCTCCGCCGTCGCCTCGGCCGCGCCCACCAGGAACTCCGCCATCACCGCCACGCCCACCGTGGCCGCCACCAGCATCCCGATCGACTTGCCCAGCGGTGCGTGCTCCTCGTGCGCGCCCTCGGGAGCCGTCTCGCCGGCGTCGCCCATGTACAGGTGCTTGTGCGTGCGCAGGGTGAAGAACAGGCTGGCCACGTACGTCGCCATCAGCACGATGGCGATCTCCAGGCTCAGGTTGCGCTCCGCCCCCGGCGCCGTGGTCCCCACGATCATGTGAAAGACGGCGGGGACCACAAGGCCCACCGCGCTCAGCACCAGCAGGGTTGATCCCAGCCCCGCCGCCGTGCGGTTGAAGCGCTGCGTCTCGTACTTCATCCCGCCCACCAGCGCGCTCAGCCCGAACACCAGCAGCACGTTGCCGATGATGGAGCCGGTGATGGACGCCTTTACCAGGTCGAACAGCCCCGCCCGCAGCGCCATGATGGCGATGATGAGCTCCGCCGCGTTGCCAAAGGTGGCGTTCAGCAGGCCGCCCAGCCCCTCGCCCACGCGCTCCGCGATCTCTTCCGTGGCGTGCCCCATCATCCCGGCCAGGGGGATGATGCCCAGGCACGCCACCACGAAGATCCACATGGGCGGGGATTCGAGTACCCACTCCATCAGCATCGCCAGCGGCACGAACACCAGCAGCGCGTTCATGAAGTTGGCAAACGAAAGCAGCGGGCGCTTCGCGGTCGTCGTCGTCGTCGCCAAGGCGATGGGCTCGGTACGGGGGTGGATGCACGGCGGTTTGCGGGGCTCAGACTACCGCGCGCGGGCACGGGACGCAACGGGACGTGTGGTGCAGATGGATGCCTGCCGGTGTGACCTGCGACAGAATCGCTCGTCAGGGGGGCAATCGGGCGCGGCGGGGTGCATCCCGCCGGACGGCCCACGAGCTACGCGATACACACGGGAGTGATGGATGATGATCAAGCACGGCAGGCTTGCCCTGCCCCTGCTGGCCGCGCTGGCCATGGCCGCCTGCGGCGGCGAAAGCGGCACCGCCGGCAACGGCGACGCCCGCGTGAGCATCCGGCTTACGGACGCGCCGGGCGACCTGAAGGAGGCGTGGGTCAGGATCGACCGCATCTCCCTCAAGGGCGGTCCCGCCGACAGCGCCAGCAGCGGCAGCGTGGATCTGCTGGCCACCCGCACCGACTGGGTGGACCTGCTTACCCTGTCCGGCGGCCGCACGTCGGAGCTGGTGAACGGCGCGGTGGTGCCCGCGGGGCGCTACTCGGAGCTGCGCATGGTGGTGTGCGAGGCGTACGTCGTCGAGAACGACGGCGACGTGTACGCCACCCGCGACGCCGCCCTCCCCGCCGGCGTGACGGCGGACGGCACGCTGCACATCCCGTCGGGGTGCTCCAGCGGCTTCAAGATCAAGTTCAAGGGCAACGAGCCGGTGGAGCTGTCGGGCTCGTCCACCATCATGACGGTGGACTTTGACGTGAGCCAGAGCTTTGGCCACCAGGCGGGCAACTCGGGCCGCTGGATCATGCACCCGGTGCTGCACGCGACGACTGTGGGCTTCGCGGGCGGCATCGGCGGCACGGTGAGCGTGGCGCAGGGTGTGGCGCTCCCCACCTGCGGCGGCGGGCCCGTCGCGGTGACGGCGTTCGTGCCGCAGGCCACGGCGGGGGCGGAGACGTTCACCAGCGCGGTGGCCGCGGACGGCCGCTACGGCATTACGGTGGGCGCGGGCACCTACACCATGGCGTACGCGCCGGCGCTCAGCTTTGCCAACGGCGATTCGCTGATGGTGACCGCCGCGCCCAGCGTCCCCACGGCCACCGTTGCGTCCGGCGCCACGGCCACGGTGGACTACAGCATCACCGCCGCCACCTGCAAGGCCAAGCCGGCCGGCTGATCGCATCATCCCCGAAATCGAAAGGCCGGCCTCTCTCGCGAGAGGAGCCGGCCTTTTCGTTTATCTGCCTTCTACTGATTGGCCTCACACGGAGTCAACGGAGTTAACGGAGTTCGTGTGGTGCGAGTCTTCTGGCTCCGTCTCGTCCACGCACACGTTCTGAATGGATGATGCCGATCCGCGGTATAAAGTCCGGAGAAACGCCACGAATCAACTCCGTTAACTCCGTTGACTCCGTGTGAGACCATATCTTTTAGCCGCCGATCCAGTAGCTGGCCTTGATCAGGAAGACGTTGTGCGCGGGACCGTCAAAGATGGCGCGCGCGTCACGGCCAAAGTCAAAGTCGCCCATGGACTCAAACCCGCTGCGCTCCTGCTGCCAGACAAAGAAGAGCGTGGAGCCGGGGCGGTACTCCCACCGCAGCACCGCGTTGCCGCGCAGCGACCGCACGTTGAAGTCCGGATCGCCAAAGCGCACCACAAAGTTGGGGTCCGTCGTCGCGGGGAGCGCCGCGGGGCAGGTGCGCGCGGCCACCGGGTCGGCCACGTACACCCCGTCGATGCGGCAAAGCGTGCCGCGGTCGCCGCCGTACTCCGCGAACGCGAACTCGCCCGGCGTGGCGAGCTCCTTGAACGCCGTGTAGCGGCCGGCCGAGACGAACGGCTGCGCGAACATCTGCAGCGAAAGGCGGGGCGTGAAGGTCCAGTCCACCCGGGCGCCCAGCGAGAACGTCGTCTGGTCCAGCTCGCCGAAGACGTACCGCGCCCCGTACGTATCCGCCGCCCGCAGGTCGGCCGTGGTGTTGACGTACTGGGCCGTGTACGCGCCCTTCGAAAGGCGCGGCTCCAGCTGCACCCGAACCGCCGTGCTGGGTCGCAGCGTGGCCCACGAGGCGATGCTCCGCTCCCGCAGCCCCGACGCGTCCTGGCGGTACCCCAGCTCGGTGCCAAAGAACAGCGGCTTTCGCGAATCCGTCTCCACCCAGCCGTTCACGTTCCACTGCGCCGGCGTGGCGCTCAGCGGGCCGCCGCGGGTAAGGCGGTCGTTCAGGTACTCGGGGCGGATGCCGGCCTGGATCCCCGCGCCCCAGAAGTTGGTGAAGCCGGCGCTCACCCGCCCCGCGTAGCCGTCCAGGATGCGGTCTCCGCCAAAGTTCCAGGCGGCAAACTGCCAGGCGGCGTAGCTGTGGTTGCGCAGGACGCCCACCGGCTTGTTCACGTTGCGGCCCAGGTAGGTGGCAATGCTGCGCGCGTCGGCCCGGGTGTGGTAGCCCAGGTCGTTGATCTCAAAGCCGGGGCTGACCTCCTTGTACTGCACCGACGCGTTCCAGCTGCCGGAGTGCGCCAGCGACACCTCGCCGATGTGGCCGGACAGGCTGGTGCGCTCCGGATCCACCTCCAGGTAGTCCGCGTCGGGCCGCTGGTAGTAGCGGGCCGAGCCCCGCTGCGTGCCCAGGATCACCCCCGGCGTGCCGTTCACCCGCGTTCCCGCCGCGTATCCGCTCAGCGACCAGGCGCGCTTCCCCCAGGTGTGCAGAAAGTCCGCGCCCGCCACGTACGCGCCGCGGTGCAGCATCCCCTCCAGCGCCTCGTCGCCCAGCTCGCGGTTGGCGGCGGTGAACAGGCCGCCCAGCACCGTGGAGCCGGCGTTCAGGTCACGCCGCACGCGCCCCACGAAGTAGTTGCTCAGCGGCTCCACCTGCGCCGTGCCCTCCGTGCCGTCCGGCGCCACAAAGCGGGCGCCCTCGCGGCCGGTGACGGCGTTCATCACCCCCACCGACCATCCGGCGGGCGTACGCCCGCTCACCTTGGCGGCGCCCAGGATGCGCGTCTGCTGCGGCGCGTCCACGAACGCCACCCCCGACCCGCTCAGCGTCCGCTGCGGCGAGCGGCCCACCCGGCGGGTGTAGAAGTAGTCCTGCGACCCGTAGCTGTTGAAGGCGCGCGTGCCGCCGAACTGAAAGATGTCGGACCCCTCGGTAAAGAACGGGCGCCGCTCGGTCTGAAAGGTCTCGAAGGCGCTCAGGTTCACCTCCGCGGGATCCGCTTCCACCTGCCCGAAGTCGGGGTTGATGGTGGCGGAGAGGGTAAAGCCCTGCGGCAGCCCCAGGCGCAGGTCCGCGCCGGCGTCCATCCCCGGCTCCGTCTCGCTGTAGAACGGGTCGGCGGAGTTGCCGGGGGCGCGGGTCACGCGGGCGCTGGCGTAGGGCAGGATCTCCAGCGCGCGGGGGGAGCGGATCCCCTCCAGCCCCGTCAGGGTGCCAAAGCTGGAGGCGAACCCCGGCGTGTTCTGGGTCCACGGCGACCAGCTGGCCCGTTCGCCGCGCCGCGCGATGTCGCGCATGACCTGAAAGCCCCAGGTGCGCGCGTCCGTCGCCTCGCCGCCAAAACGCAGCTGCGACAGGGGGATGCGGTACTCCGCCGTCCACCCGGCGCTGTCCACGGCCGCGGCCACGTTCCACACCGCGTCCCACGACGCGTCCTCGTTGCCGTCGTCAAAGTGGTACACGTCGCGCTGCACGCCGCGCGGGTTCACGCTGAAGCGAAAGCCGCTGCGGCGGTCGTGGCGGCTGTCGATGATCACGTGCAGCCAGTCGCTGTACACGCCCGAGGCGTCGCGGCGGGCCAGCGGCGCGGCGATGGAGTCGGGGCTGGCGTCCAGCATCCGCACGCCCACGTACACGTTCTCGTCGTCGTACAGCACGCGGGCCTCGGTGCGCACGGTGGGCGCGGCGCCGGCCTGCGGATAGCTCTGCGTAAACTCGGTGGCGGGCTGGGCCTGCTGCCACGCCGCCTCGTCCAGCCGCCCGTCGATGCGCATATCGCCCTGCACCCGCGCCGCCCGCAGGGTGGCCGCCGCGGGCGTGGCCTGTACGGCCGGCCGCGGGCTCTGTGCGTTAACGCTGGACGTCGCGGCGAAAATCGCGGTCGCGGCGGGAAGGACGAGGCGAAGGGAGGATCGCATTGGGAACGGTTCGGAAGGAGGGGAGCCTGCTAAAATTCCAACATGTGCTGAATATTCAGCACGTATCCACCCCTGTCAAGCTTCACGGTGGAGACGTTGGACGGGGGCTATGACGCACGTGGAGAACGAAAGGTTGCAACATCTCCAAAGCGGCCGAGATCCTCGAAACGCGAATGGAAGGCCTCGCAGGGAGCCAGCGGAGCAACGGGAGCTGGCTCGTCCCGGTCACGGCTGGAAGCTTGATCGCCAACGTGGCGGATGTCCTGTACATCGCGCGCGCACGAACCCGGCGGTCGCATCGAACGACGAGGGAGGCAGGAGGCCATCCGCGTTTTTGGGAGGAAGGCATCCACCGGCCGGAGCGCCGCCATCCTCCGCTGATCGGATCACCTGATGCGCGTCTTTGAAGGCTTCCCGCTCTCCCGGTGTTTACGTGACGCAGAGGAGCCGTACGATGCCCCCCAGCCGCGATCCGGCCGCCGGCGGAGGGAAAACTGCCGAAACGGCGTGATCGGCGATCCGACGGGTTCGGGGCTGCCGCATGGCGCGTGCGGCAGGGTGGCCGCGGGAGGGACGGTGATACGGGGATTCCGGAGCAGCGGAGGGTGCGCCCGCAAGCGCTTGATCCGCCTGCGGATGTCACGCCGCCCGCACGGAATACGCCTTCGCGAAGGCGGGTGCATTGTTTACGCGCCCTGCTTTCGCTACCTTGGGGATCTCACCCCTCTGCGCGGCAGGCCCCCAACGGGTACCCCCGGTGCGCCACGCCGCGCGCAGACACCGCCTGCCGCGATGGATCTTCGCGACACCCTGCTCCGCGTCTACGAATGCGCCGACCCCGCGTCGGCGCTGCGCGCCCTTGCGGGCGGCGATCGCAGCGCCGTGTGGGTGCACGCAAAGGAGGGGTCCCTCGCCGCCTGGCCCGAGGACGCCGCCGTCTCCGCGCCCCTGCGCGACGAGGCGCTGCGCGCCGCCGGGCCCGCCGTCCATCCGCTCCATCCCGCCTTTCCCGAAGACGCCTCCCGGCACCCCGGTGCGTCCGCGCTTCTGCTCCCCCTGCGCAACGGCGCCGCCGACGTCAAAGGCGCCGTGGTGCTGTTTGGCGCGGGCGACGTGCAGCCGGGCGCGCCGGAGTGGGTGCGGATGGCCGCCGCGCTGGCGCACGTGGGCGAGCAGGCGGAGCGGGTGCGGGCGCTGGAGGAAGAGCGCGACACCCTGCGCCGCCGCGCGGAAGAGAGCGAGGCGCTCCACGTGCTGGGCCTGGCCGCCAACCGCACGCTGGACCCCGACGAGGTGCTGCAGATGGTGGCGCGGTTCACCCGCACGCTGCTGGGGGCGCACTACGTTACCGTGAGCGCCACGCAGGGCGGGCAGATCCGCACCCTGGCCAGTGCCGGCCTGCGCGCCTCGGAGGGCGACGCCGACGACCCGTTTGCCGAGCGCGTGGCCAGCGCCGGCAAGCCGCTGACGCTCGAGGTGGGGGACGACGGCCGCGTTCCCGAGCCCTTTCACGCCGCGGAGGGGATGCGCGTGGGGCTGGGCGTGCCGCTGGCCCTGTTCGGCGAGACTTTCGGCGCGCTGGTGATCGGCTACCGGCGCCCGTACGAGATCATCTCGCGCGACGTGCGGCTGGCGCTGACGCTGGCGGGGCACGCCGCCGTAGCCATCAGCAACGCCCGGCTGCACGGGGCGCTGGCGGAGCGGTCTACCGAGCTGGAGCGGGCGAACGAGGAGCTGCGCTGGAGCGCGGCCGCCAAGGACCGCTTCTTTGCCTCCGTCAGCCACGAGCTGCGCACCCCGCTCAACGCCATCCTGGGCTACAACGCGCTCCTGCTGGACGGCGTGGTGGGGCAGCTGCCGCCGGAGTCGATCGCCTTTCTGGGCCGCGCCCAGCGCGCCACGCAGAACCTGCTGTACCTGGTGAACGACGTGCTGGACCTTTCCAAGATGGAGGCCGGCAAGCTGGAGCTGGTCATCCAGCCGCTGCAGCCGTACGCCGTGGTGGAGCAGGCGCTGCAGACGGTGGAGTTCCAGGCGCGCGACAAGGGGCTGGCGCTGGCCGTGACCCCGCCGGTGCCCCTGCCGTCACTCTCCAGCGACGCCGACCGGGTGCGGCAGATCCTGGTGAACCTGCTTTCCAACGCCGTCAAGTTCACCGACCGCGGCACCGTGGCCGTGGCGCTGGCGCCGGTGGAGGGGATCGAGGGGGAGGACGGCGTCCGCCGCCACTGGGTGGAGATCCGGGTGAGCGATACGGGGCCCGGGATCGCGCCGGCGGACCAGGAGCGCATCTTTCACGAGTTCGAGCAGGTGTCGGCCACGCGGCACGGCGGAACGGGGCTGGGGCTTCCCATCTCGCGCAAGCTGTCGCGCCTGCTGGGCGGCGAGCTGCGGGTGGAGAGCGCGCCCGGGCACGGGTCCACCTTCATCCTTCACCTTCCCGCGGATGAGTAGCGCCCTGCTGCCGCGGCCGGTGGCCGGACCCGACGCCCGCGCGCTGGCCCGGCGCGCCGGCGAAGCCGAGGGGATGGGGCAGTGGGACGCGGCCGCGCGGCACTACTCGCTGGCGTTTCGCGCCTCGGTGCTGGGCCACGACCTGGTGGCCGCGGCCGACGCGCTGCGCGGGCAGGCGCGGGTGCGCAACCACCAGCGCCGCTTTGACGAGGCCGAGGAGCTGGGCGGGCTGAGCCTGGAGATCGCCGAGCGCCACGGCCTGCAGCAGTGCGCCGCCCGCGCGCTGAACGTTCTTGGCGTCATACGGTATTCCGTAGGGGATTGGGCCAACGCCCGGGTGCTGTACGCCCGCGCGCTGGACCTGGCCCTGGACCTGGGCGACGACGACCTGGCGGGGCTGGCCTGCCAGAACGCGGGGGTGATCGCGCACCTGCAGGGCGACCTGCGCGAGGCGCGCAACCTGTACCTGGAAAGCGTGGGCTCCTTCGTTCGCTCGGGGAACAGCGCCAACGCCATGATGGCGTACTACAACCTGGGCACGGTGAGCGTGTACCTGGGCGAGTGGATGGAAGCCGAGGTGTACATCAGCCGGGGGATCGAGATCGGCGAGCGGCTGTCCCACTCCCCCATGCTCGCACGTTTGTACAGCAACCGAGCGCACGCGTTGCTGCAAATTGGTGAAATTGCCCGCGCCCAGGCGTCCATCGCGCACGCCGAGCGGGAGGCGCACTCGGTGGGCGACCGGGGCACGCTGGCCGACGTGGAGAAGTTCCGCGGGCTGCAGGCGCGCCTGGAAGGGCGGCTGGATGACGCCGAGGCGTACCTGCTGCGGGCGCTGGAGCTGGGGGAGGGCGCCGCCACCGAGTTTGACCTGGCGGTGATCGTCCGCGAGCTGGGCCAGCTGCGCCAGGACCAGCGGCGGCCCGGCGAGGCGCGGGAGCTGTACACCCGCGCCGCCGACACCTTCAACGCGGTCGGCGCGGTGCACCACGTGCGCGAGGCCGAAGACCGCCTTCAGGCACTGGCCTGATGGCACGCTCGATCAACCAGTCACGACGGAGAACGGCCGGGACGGAGACTGCACCGACGCGGAGTAGCACCGCACGAGTGTCCCAGGGTGGGGCACGGGCCTTGCTCTTGGAAGGGGGCAAGACCTACAAGAACTAAGCTGGGCACGCTGCACTTTGGAGGGACCCATGAGCCGCAAGCGCCTCTTTTCCGGCATCGCTCTCGCCGTCGTACTTGCCGCCTGCGGCGATTCCGGAGGAGACCCGCTCGGTCCTACCGGTGGTCCCAGCCTTGACGCAGGACCCGTAGCCGGCGGCAACCGGACCGACACCATCCCCACGCCCGCGCCCACGAGCGCCGGACCCGTCGCGGGCGGAAACTAAGCCGGATTTCAGCAGCGTGCCCAACCCGCGGGAGCCAGTCTCCCGCGGGTTTTCGCACATCGGCTCAGCCCGATCGGCGACCCATCGAAAGCCTCACCCGGAGACGCGTCTCCGGGTGAGGCTTTTCTGGATGCTGCCCGGGAATCGTACCCAATCCGAAAACACCCTCGTGATGTCCCGAGGCCGAAACCGCACAGGGAGTGTGGGATACAACTATGGAGAAGACCTTGTCTCATCCCGAATCCGGCAAAACACCTCGCCTCAAGTCGGACTACTGAAAACAGAGGTCAGGGTACAGAGGAACCGAGAACAGCCAGAGGAACAGAGGAGGAATGCGGATCACCTCTGTTCCTCTGGCGGTTCCCGGTTCCTCTGTACCTTCCGATGTTGTTTTTCCGGATTCGGTATCGCGATCACACGGGTCAACGGTAAAAATCAACACCGTTGACCCCGTGTGAGATGTCCGGTTCTGGAGGTGCGACGGGTGTTCACCCGGATTCGCCATGAGTGCACAACGAACCGTGAGAAGCGGTATGGCAGATGTCGCCGCAATCCAGAGTTTTTGCGACGACGGAATCAGTCCGAGGCGGGCGCCGGGGCCAGGTAGCCGCGCGCCACCGCTTCGTCCAGCAGGCGCACGACGAAGGGCCACACCTGCGGCGCGCCATCCTGGATGGGCGCCATGCGCACCAGCACGCGGTCGTGGGTGACGGCGTTGGCGCGCCAGCTTCCGCCTTGATGGGCGAAGTTGAGCAGCAGGGGCTGCAGCCGGTCCAGCGCCACGGCAAAGCGCGCGTCCGGCGTTTCTCCCGCTTCGAACTCCTCCCACAGCGCGTGCAGCTCCGCCGCCTGGTCGTCGGGCAGCAGGCCAAAGATGCGCTCCGCCGCCATCCGCTCCCGCTCCTCCTTGCCCACGTTCGCCGCCGGGTCGTAGCAGAACGCGTCGCCCGCGTCGATCTCCACCACGTCGTGCACCAGCACCATCCGCGTCACGCGGGCAACGTCGGCGCCGGCGGGGGCGTGCTCCGCCAGCAGGGCGGCGCACAGGGCCAGGTGCCAGGAGTGCTCGGCGCTGTTCTCCTGCCGCGCGCCGTCCAGCACGCGCGTCTGGCGCAGGATCCCCTTCAGCCGGTCGATCTCCAGCAGAAAGCGCAGCTGGCGGTCCAGGCGCGGGTCGGTTCCGTCGATCACGGGGACTGCGGAGTCAAGGTTCACGTGCCCCGGTTCAAGTTGGGACGGGCGTAATCTAACGGTCCCGCTTTGACCCGGCACAGGAACCTGGGCACTCGTCTTCTCAGCCGTCCTCCTCCTGCTCCACGGCCCGGCGGTCGCGGCGGCGGACGGCCTGGGCGTGCAGGCGGCGGTCGTCGTCCGTTTCCAGCAGCAGCGGCGGCACCACGCTGGGGCGGCCGTTCAGCCTGTCCAGCGAAACGTAGGTGAGAAAGCAGACGTTGGTGATGCGCCGGCGCCCCGTCTCGATCTGCTCGGCCTCCACCGTCACCATCACCTCCATGGACGTGCGGCCCACGTACACCAGCCGGCCGTGCGCCTCTACGTAGTCGCTGGCGTAGATGGGCTCGCGGAACTCTACCCGGTCCACCATCACGGTGACCACCGGCGTCCGCGCGTGCCGCCGGGCCACCACGCCGCCGCATTTGTCCACCAGCGCCAGGATCTCGCCGCCGAACACGTTGCCGTGATGGTTCAGCTGGTCCGGCATCATGCTCTCGGAGAGCGTAGAGGCCGACTCGCGCGGCGTTTTTCCCTGCGGCGCTTCGGTGTCGCTCATGGGGCGGAGACGGGGGCGTGGGATGAAGGGGGCGATCTGCCGCATCCAACCTAGCCGGGTGCCCCGAGGCGAGACAATCCAGCCGCTCCGAATGAGTCTGCCGTGGCACTGGTCACCCCGCTCACTTTCATGTAATACACGCGCACTACAGGCCAGCTGCGGCACCCGTTTACTCTGTCCACTGGCGGGGTTGCGACGGTGTGTATATCGTGTGTTTTCCGCCTAACCATGACACACCTTCCATGCGCGGGAGAACGTCGATGAGGAAGCCCCACCCGGACACCAGGCGCCGCATTTCACGGCCGTGGGTTGTGCCTCCCGGGCTGCTGCTGCTGAACGAGCCGTTCGAGGGTTTCAACGTCCTGGACGAGTGCCGAAGCGAGCTGGGCGTGCTGCTCTGGCAGTCGCTGCGCGACGTGGATCTGTGGTCGCTGGCGCGGCCCGAGGCGCGTTCCGGGCTGTTCTCACCAGGTTCGCTGCGCAAACGCTCGGAGCGCATCGAAAGCGAAATCGAATCCACCCACCCCGCGCGCCCGCTGCTGGAGGCGATGACGCGGCTGCTGGCGGCGCCGGACCGGGTGTCGGAGATGGAGGTCTCGGAGGTGTGCGAGGACATCTCCCGGTGGGCCAGCGACGCGGGGCTGCCGCGCACGGCGCTGGCCTTTGCCCAGCGCGCCGCCCTGGCCGCGCCCGACGAGGCGGGGCCGGCGTACCTGGTGGGCCTCGTCTCCCGCCGGGCCGCGGACTACCGGCGCGCGGAAACGTGGCTGCGGCGCACGCTGGCCCTCAGCCGGCTGAACCGCGACTGGCGGTACTACGGGCTGGCGCACCTGGCGCTGGCCAACCTGCACATGCAGCGCGGCGACGCGCCCCGCGCCCGCGTGCGGCTGCTGCGTGCGCTGCGGGCGTCGCGGCGTTACGGGCTGTGGTCGGTGCGGTCGATGGTGCTGCACGACCTGTTCTGCATCACCGCCACGGGCGAGCACGCGGAGCATGCGGAGATGTACGCGCGCGCGGCCTTCCGCAGCTACGGACGGCGCCACCCCCGGCTCCCCGTGCTGGCGCACGACGTGGCGCGGTACTGGATGGCGCGCGGGCACCACGCGCGGGCGTTCGACACCTTTCGCGCGGTGCTGCCCCACCTTACGCGCGCCTCGGACCGGCTGGTGGCGTGGGCCAACCTGGCGCAGGCCGCGGGCGGCGCGGGGGATACGGCGGCGTTCGACGAGGCGTGGTCGCGGGTGTGGCGGATGGTGGACAGCGGCAGCGACCTGGAGCGCGTGGCCGAGGCGCTGATCAACGTGGCGGTGGGGGCGGCGGCGCTGGGGCACTGGGTGCGGCAGGAGATGGCGGCCAGCTACGCGCTGCAGGTGGCCCGGCGCCGCAGCGAGGCGCAGCAGCGGCTCAAGGCCGAGGAACTGCTGGAGTCCGCCCGCAAGGCCGGGATGGGGCGGCGCGCGCCGGAGCCCCCGGACCCCGTGCCGGAGTTCTCCGAG
Organism: Longimicrobium sp.; assembly: GCF_048594345.1. Classification (GTDB taxonomy): domain Bacteria; phylum Gemmatimonadota; class Gemmatimonadetes; order Longimicrobiales; family Longimicrobiaceae; genus Longimicrobium. The sequence continues at coordinate 53,868 of NZ_JBMDXM010000083.1, read as the reverse complement.
GCCTCCGGCCAGCTGGCGCAGGAGCTGGTGGCGGCGCTTTCGGAAGCGTGGGAGGGTTGAAGGCCGCACCGGGGGCGGACGGTCCGCCCCCGGTGCCCCGGCTCATCCGCCGCTGCCGATGAACCCGCCCCAGCGGCCGCCGCTGCCGGTGTCCGACTGCGCCGCGCCGCCGGCGGGGTCCTGCGGCGGGGGCGCGCCTTCGTTCATCCGCGGGCCCGCGGCGTCCGCGCCCGTGATCTCGCCCGAGCGCGCGCAGGCGCCGGCCACCGCGCACGCAAACGCCGCAAGCAGCAGTCCCTTCATCCATCCACGCATACCGTTTCTCCTGTCCCTGGGTGGAGTGCCGGCGGCGCAGGTGCCGCCGGTCCCCTCCAAGGTAGGGCAGGTTGTTTACTTCGTATACTTGGCGTCGTGAAAATGGGGATTTCCTCCCGGTCGTGCGGATGGGCGGCGGCGGCGGATACCGGGTGGTGAAGCGCTCTTTCGTGTAAGTGGAGCGGGACTGATGCGCTTTGTCGCGGATTTGCGAACGTGCGATGGCCGCTTTGTCCACACGCTGATTTTTCTGGAAACTTCGCTGGGGTGGGCATCGATGGAACCGGCATCCGGTGAGGCGAGATCCGCATTCCGCCCCCGCCGCGGGCCCGGTGCTTGGCCGATCCTCCGGTGCAGCGGACGGAAGCTGGCGCGGCGCTTGCCGCTGGCGGAGTGCGGCGTGCACCGGGCCCGCCGCATCGCATCCAGTGGAACCGACCGAATGAGGCTGCTCGCTCCCATATGCGCGGCGCTCCTGGCACTGGGGGCCGCCGCGCCCGCGCACGCCCAGCGCGACACCATCCGCTTTGGCCCGCGCGACACCCTGCGCGTGCCGTCCGTCCCGTTCGATACGCTGGCGCCGGTGGCGTTCGACACGCCGGCGGCGGACAGCGTGTTCGACGCGCCGGACACGCGTGCGCTGGTGACGCGGGTGATGCAGAGCGGCAGCAGCATCCCCGCGGGGCTGTCCGACTACCGCGCCGACATGGGCGCCACCATCTACCTTTCCCTGCGCGCGGACACGGCGCAGGGCGGCGAGCTGCCGGTGACGGTGGACGAGTTCGCGGGCGAGGTGCGCTGGGAGCGCGGCGGCGACGTGCAGCAGCTGGTGCAGGGGCACCGCGTGCGGATGCTGGCCCCCGCGCCGTACACCATCGGCTCCATGATCGAGGCGCCCTGGGTGGTGCCGCACCTGTACGGCAACACCATCACCGTCTTTTCCCTGAGCGCCAGCCCCACGGCGCGGGCCCAGATCGCCCGCGCGGTGCATCCGTTCTCGTTCCGGGGGATCGACTTTTACCACTACCGCGCCGGCAACCCGGTCCGCGTCTCCACGTCGGAGGGGGTGGTCTCGCTGCTGCCCATCGTCGTCCGGCCCCGTCCGGGAAAGCTGGAAGAGGCGAACGAGCAGCGGCTGGTGGCGGGGACGTTCTGGGTGGACGTGGACCGCGCCGCCATCGCCCGCGCCCGCTTTGGCTTCGTGGAGCGCGGCGGGCGGTTCGTGGTGACGGAGACGGGGCTGTTCTTTGAGCTGGAGAGCGCGCTGGTGGGCGGGCAGTACTGGATCCCCCATCGCCAGCGCCGCGAGATGCAGGTGTCGTCGCCGCTGCTGGGTGGCACGGTGGCGGTGCGCGCGGTGACCACGCTCTCTGGCTTTGAGCTCAACACGGGGTGGGATGCGCCGCAGCCCGGCGTGCGGCTGGTGCGGCGGCTGGAGGACGGCGCGTTTGACCGGCTTCCGCCCGTGGCTGAGGAGCAGGCGCCGGACATCGGCGACTTTGCGGACCTGGTCGGCGTGGTGCGGCCGCCGGAGCGCACGGGAGGGATGCAGGCGTCGCTGCGCTACGAGCGCGGCGACCACCTGTTCCGCTTCAACCGGGTGGAGGGCGCGTTCGTGGGCCTGGCCATGCGGTTTGAGCCGGCGAACCCCGAGCGGCGCGACTGGGACGTCTACACGCACCTGGGCTGGGCCTTCGCCGAATCCACCGCCCGCGGCGAGCTGGCGTACCGCTGGCACCCGGGAAACGCGAACGATCCCGGCCCGCGGTGGGGCGCCACGGTGGGCGGTTACCGCCGGCTGCGCGACATGACGTCGTTCCGCCCGCCGATCCAGTGGGAGCTGGGATACGCGCTGGGCGCCGCGCTGGGCGGCTACGACGTGCGCGACTACTACGACGCCACCGGCGCCGAGGCGTTCGCCACCCGCCGCAGCGGCGCCTGGACGGCGCGCCTGGGGGCGCGGGCAGAGGTGCACGACTCGGTGAGCCGCAACACGGACAGCTACCTGTTCGGCAACGCGCAGGACTTTCCCGACGTGGCGCCGGCGGAGCCGGGGACGCACGCGGCGGTGGAGGGGACGCTGCGCTACGCCCGCGGCACCGGCGCGTTTGGCGTGGGCGGCGGGGTGATCGCGCAGCTTTCGGCGGACCAGGGTTTCGGCGAGTTTGGGGTGACGCGCGCGACGGCGCTGCTGTCGACGCGGTTCCCCTCGAAGTACGTGACGCTGATCGCGCGCGGCGACGCGGGGACGGTGCTGGGCCAGGCGCCGCCGCAGTTTCTTTTCCGCTTTGGCGGCATCGAGGGGCTGCGCGGGTACGCGCGCAACGAGTTTGGCGGCAGCACGGCTGTGCTGGGCCGGGCGCGGCTCCTGCTGCACCTGCCGCCCTACGGGCAGGAGCCGCTGTTCCGTGCCGGCTTTTTCCTCTTCCCCCCGCTGCGGCCCGCGCTCGCGCTTTCCGGCGACGCCGGCTGGGCTGGGGTGAGCAGCGACTCGCGCGCCTCGCTCGCGCGGCTGGGCGCGGTGGAGACGGACGGCGTGCGCTCTTCGTACGGCGTGGGGCTTAGCCTGTTCGAGGACGCGGTGTCGGTGGAGTACGTGTGGCCCGGCGACGGCGGCGAGGGACGGTGGTACGCCGGCTTCGTCACCTACTTCTGAACACGATGGCCCTTGCCGCGCGCGCCCGCGGGTGAGAGGATGCAGGCGCGCGATCGAACCAACCACAACGACCGGACCGGAGCGGACATGTCTTCCATCAACCGACCCCTCGCGGGACCCGTGCTGGCCTTTGACCTGGCGGAGCAGATCGCCGCGTTGCGCTCGGAAGAGCCGTATCAGCGCAGTGGCCGCGCCGGGCGCACGCTGGCCAAGAGCGGCCGCTTTCGCCTGGTGCTCACGGCCATGTCCACCGGCAACGAGATCGGCACGCACCAGGCCGACAGCCCCATGACGCTGCAGGTGGTGCAGGGCGCGCTCACCTTTCGCAGCAGCGGGCAGGAGTACACGATGACGGCGGGCCAGGTGCTGTTCTTTGGCCCCGGCGAGGCGCACGACATCCGCGCCACGGAAGACAGCGCGCTGCTGCTCACACTCTCCGCCGTGGGCGACGACTACCGGCCCGAGGAGTCGGCGAACTCGTAGGGAGTGCGGGAGTGCGGGAGCGGGATCGGCTGATTCGGACGGGCCGCCGTGCCGATCGGCCGATGATCACTCCGTGCGATTGTGGGGCTTGACGGCGGGGTGGGACGGGACTAGATTATAGTCCACAAGGCAGTGTTTTTGGTATATGCGGCTGACGACAAGAGCCCCTGGGCTCTGCCAACCTTCGGGTTGGCTAGTCAGCCGCACTGCTTTGCCCCCTGGTATCCTTCTCAGTAGTACATCGTCGTTCCGGACCGGAAGACGTCGAACTCGCTTCTGACCTTGTCCTGGATCAGCGCGTACGATCGGTCGTCTCCCTTCTCCCACTTTCGGCTCAACGCCCAGCAGCAGTAGTCCGCCACCTGAAGGCAGGGCTCGCTGTGCGCGTTCCACGAAGCGGTGCGAAAGCTCGTCGTCGGGCTCACCTGCCGGATGACGTCCTTTACGGCGTCGTGCATCAGCGCGCGCTTCTTCTTTACGCCCAGCGACGCGCCTACGACGAACAACTCGTCACGGGCGCGGACAATCCGCGGCGCCACGTGCTTCATGTGCAGCCACCAGGCGAGCTTGTAGAAGCGGTCTTCGGTGGACCGCGTGTGCGGGTTGGCCTTGGCCTTTTCCAGGATGGTGGCGTCGACGCGAAACTCGTGTGCCCGCAGCACGTCGAACACGCGGTCGCGTACGGCCTGCGTGTCCGTCGTGGCGTGGAACTCGGAATCGGTGCCCAGTCCTTCCTCCCACGCAATCTCGCGGCGTAGGCGCAGCAGCGCGTCACCCACCTGAAAGCTGGGGCAGGCGATGGTCGTCAGGATGAAGTACCGCGACGCGCCCTGCTTTCTGGAGAAGTCGAAGTTGCCGCTCTCGTCCGCAAAAACGCTGATGCGAGGCATGGGCACCAGGCAAGAAGCAGGTTGTTACGTCATCAAGGGGGCGGCCAAGTTAACGGAGAGTGCAGAGGAGTGGTAGTGCCCGAAACGCCAGAAATGACGAGCGGCGATGCCGGTGCCACATCCTGTTCGCGCGGCGTCGGCAGATGGATGTCCTCTCGTGTTTTTTCGAGAAATTCAACGAGGCAGAGGCCGGCAGCTCCGCCGTCGGACAGCATCTTCTTCGCCCACCCATCCCGCGTCGCGGCGTCCTGACGCGCAGTCGAGGGCGTTCGTCCCGTCAGAGTGGCGGCGGGTCGAGGCGTTCGATGGATTGATCGAGTTCACCCATGCCCGACTCTCATTCCGATCTCATGACTACACAGCTTTACACGCGCGCCGCGATGGTCGTGGCGCTGCTCGCCGCGACCGCGTGCGCATCCGCACCGCAGGCGGGAGCGGGGGCCGATCGAAAGGCGGCGCTGGACGGGCTTCTGGCGGCGGACCGGGCGTTCGCGTCGGCCAGCGCCTGGACGGACCTGGTGTCCGGCATCTCCGCCATGTTCGCGGCGGACGTGGTGATGCCGCTGCCCAACGGCACCTTTGCCGAGAGCGCGGAGGCCGCGACGGCCGCGATGCGCGAGAACCCCGCGAACGCCACCGCGCGCGCGGAGTGGGCGCCGGTGCGCGGCGGGATCTCGGCGGACGGGCAGCACGGATTTACCTTTGGCTACATGACGGTGCGGCAGGCGGACGGGACGTCGACCCCAGCCAAGTACCTGGCGTACTGGGTGCGGCAGCCGGCGGGTTGGCGCGTGGCCGTCTACCGCCGCGCCCGGCGGCCGGAGGGCGAGGTCTCGACCGCCCTGCTGCCGCCGGCGCTCCCGGACCGCTTGGTGCCGCCCTCCGCCAATCGCGCGGCGGTCGAGGCGCACCGCGCCAGCCTGGACGCCGCCGAGCGTGCCTTTAGCGACGAATCGCAGACCATCGGGCTGGGGGCGGCGTTCGCGAAGTGGGGAAGCGACGACGCGATGAACATCGGGCGCGGCGCCACCTTTACGCTGGGGGCGACCGCCATTGGCGCGGCGATCGGAGAAGGTTCGCCGGGGCCCAGCCAGGTGTCGTGGGCGCCGGACCGCGTGATTATCGCGTCCAGCGGCGACCTGGGCGTGACGATCGGCCGCATCCGCCAGAACACACCGCCCGCGGATGCTTCCGCGCCGTCGTCGTTCCCCTTCTTCACCATCTGGCGCCGTCCCACGCCCACCTCACCCTGGCGCTACGTCGCGGAGTAATCCGCATCGTGAGACCGAGGGGGTGTCGCGAGTCAGGGCCAGTTCCACGTAAGGTCGACGCCCTCGTACTCGAACGCGGCCTGGTGCAGGGCATCATCCACCGATTCGTGCCAGGTGTCGGTGACGGTATTCCAGTCCGCGTCGCAGCCAAAGAGGTAGAACCCGCCGTCCGAGCCGCGGCAGATGGCGAGGCCCGCCGCCGTCCCCACCAGCTCGCCGTCCACGATGTGGCGGCAGTTGCCGGTGGGGCGATGGCGCTCGTCGATGCGCGTGTGTGCCACGACGGGCATGCCTTCGAGGAACAGCGGGACGGCGGTGGGCGACGTCATCCGCCAGCCGCGGAGGGCGGGATGCCGATCAGGTAGGTGACGGGGACTGGGCTGCGGCCTTTTGCCTCGCCGATCTCCCACGTGTATCCCGTGGCGTCGAGCGAATCGGCCATGGCGCGCAGCTCGCGCGGCGTGTAGGTGCGCAGGCAGGAGACGATCCCATCGAACAGCACGAGCAGGGGGACCAGCGGGATCAGATACGTGAAGAGCAGGCGCGACCAGCGGAACGGGCGGATGAACGGCGTGACGAGCAGCACCAGCACGGGTGAAAAGGCGGTCGCCAGGATGGAGGGCGCGGTGCGCTGCGTTGCCTCGAACACGCCGATCCCCTGTCCCCCGCGAACGGCGTCGGCCCGGATGGCGCGCGCGGTCTCTGGCCGAAAGTGGTGAAAGGCGGTGAACAGGGTGCGAAAGCCGGTAAGCTCGGCGGGGAGGGCGGTGGCGTCCACGGGATGTGGATGAAACGCCAGGCGGCCGCCGGTGCGCTCGCGGGCGGCTTCGAACGCTTCAAGGTTGGGATAGCGGTCGGTAAGGCGCACGTCTACCGGCGCCTGCGGCGTGTCGAGGCGCGAAAGCAGGCCCGGCCACGGCCCGCCGCCGCCGGAGCACAGGTCCACCACCTGGCGCGTGCCCGTGCGCTCCAGCGCGGACTGCAGGTGTGGGACGGCCGGAAGGTAAGTGTCGGTCGCGACGATCATGAGCTGGAGAAAGTCCGTGGCGGCGTCGCGCAGGACGGCCGGGCACCACGGCTGGTCCTCGATCTCCAGGAGATGCAGTCGGCGCATGGCGGATCGGCGGCGGGTCCGGGTGGGTTTGCTGCTGCGGAGCGGGAAGGATGGGAACCAGGCGCGGCCGGCGCCACCGACGGGAAGGGTACCGCGTCAGCAGGGCTGGGAGATGCGCTCCAGCGCGTCGTCGGCGGGGGAGCGGGCGAGGCGGGTATAGCGCGCAAAGAAGGCGGCGGCTTCGTCGATGTGCTGCGCGGCGAAGAAGCCGGGAAGCGCGGCGGCGCCGGCGAGCGCCAGCTCAGCCAGCTCGTGTGCGACGGAGGCGATGCCGATGTCGGAAAGGGCGTCGCGGCCGGCGGCGTGCAGCAGCGACGGGTCCGGCGGGCCCAGCAGCGCCGCGGCGGCGCGCAGGGTGGGCGGATGGTACACGATGCCGCCCAGCAGCACCAGCGGCGCGGCGTACCACTCCGGCGCCACGGCGTCCGCGGCGCGCACCTCGGCGTAGCCCTTGGGGCGCACCTCGGGAAAGAGCGTGGTCAGGTGCGTACGCCAGTCGTCCAGGCTGGCGCAGCCGTGCGCGTTCCACTCGGCAAAGGGGCGGAATCGCTCATCATCCCCCAGCAGGATGGCGGGGGCGGCTAGGGCAAAGTCCAGGTATTCGTTGACCGGATCGTCGCAGGCAAAGCTGCCGGTGCGGCCGCCGTCCAGCTGGCGCCAGATGCGCGCGCGGTAGCTGCGGTGGCCCGTGGGCTCGCCGCGGTAGACGGGGGAGTTGGCGAAGATGGCGGTGACGTACGGCGCCATGGCGTTCAGCACGCGCCACGCGGCCAGCGGCTCCGCGCCAAAGTCCAGGCTCACCTGCATGGCGGCGGTCTGCCGCATCATCCGCGTGCCGCCGGTGCCAAACACCTCCATGAAGCGCGTCTGCCGCACGTAACGCCGCCCCGGCAGCTGCATCGGCACGTCCTCGATCGCGCCGCGCGGCTCCACGCCTACAGATAGCAGCTCGATTCCCTCGTCCCGCGCGGCGTCCATTAGCGGAAGCACGGTTCCGCGCAGGCTGGCGATCAGTGAGGTGGCGGAGGGGAACGCGGCGGCGCTCAGCTCGATCTGTCCGCCGGGCTCGTAGCTGATGGTGCCGCCGTCGGGAAGCGCGAACTGCGGCACGCCGTACGGCGACGCCTGCTCCGTCCACCCGTGCCGCGCGCCAAAGCGCCGCAGCAGCGGCAGCGTCGACACGCCGTCCTCGGAGACGATCGTCACCTGCGCGCCGGTGTCCGCGGCGACGGGGATCAGCTCCACCTCCGCGCCGATGCGAAGCGGGCCGGGCGTACGCCCCAGCGCGAACGCGTGCGTCCGCAGGTCGTCGAGCAGATCTGCGCGGGCCAGCATGGCGGTCAACGCGGCGCGGCGAGGGTGATGGCGTACAGGCCGTCGTCGTCCGTCATCCACCGCTCGATGGCGAGGCCGGCGGCGGCGAACATGGCCTCCACGCTGGCGCGATCATGCTTGGCGCTGATCTCGGTGCGGATGGTTTCACCCGCGGCAAAGTGGAAGACGCCGGCGCCGGGGATGGAGACCGAGTGGTCGCGCGGCGAAACCAGGTGCATCTCGATCCAGTGCGCCTCGCGGTTGTAGAACGCGCGGTGCTCCCAGGCGTCCACGTGAAAGTCCGCGCCCGTCATCGCGTTCAGCGCGCGCAGCATGTTGCGGTTGAACTCCGCGGTCACACCCTGCGCGTCGTTGTACGCGGCTTCGATACGCGCGGGGTCCTTGCGCAGGTCCACGCCCATCAGGAACCGATCGGTCTCCGTCATCCGCCCCCGCACGCGGCGCAGCAGCTCCACGGCGTCATCCGGGGCGAAGTTGCCGATGGTGCTGCCCAGGAACGCGTGCAGCGTGGGGTACGGCAGCCCCGCGGGGAGCGCGAACGCGTCGGTGATGTCGGCGACAAGGGAGACGACGTCGATGGACGGGTACGCGGCGCCGATGCGGGCGGCGGTCTGGTCCAGGAACTCCGCGCTGACGTCCACCGGCACGTAGACGGCGGATTCGGTCGTCGCCGCGATGGCATCGAGCACGATGCGCGTCTTTTCCGCGCTGCCGGCGCCCAGCTCCACCAGCGCGCGCGGGGCCAGCGAGCCGATCCACTCCGGCATCCACCGTTCCAGCAGCGACCGTTCGGTCCGCGTGAGGTAGTATTCCGGAAGGCGCGTGATCTCTTCAAAGAGCTGCGATCCCCGCTCATCGTAAAAGAACTTGGGCGACAGCTCCTTTTGCGGGCGCGACAATCCTTCCGCCACCTCGCGCAGGACGGCGGCGCTGGCGATGGGGGCTCGCTCCACCACGTCAGTCATCGCGCGCGATCCGGAAGCCGCTGAAGATCTGGCGGCGGATGGGGTAGTCCCAGTTGCGGAAGGTGTTGCGGATGGCGCCCGGGCGCGTGGCCCACGATCCGCCGCGCAGCACCTTGTAGTCCGGTCCGAAGAAGATCTCGCTGTACTCCGGATACGGGAACGTCTGGTAACCGGGCCAGGGAAGAAAGTCCGACGAGGTCCACTCCCACACGTCGCCGATCATCCCGTACGCGCCCACGGGCGAGACGTTGCGCGGGTACGCCCCCACCTGCGCGGTGGTGAACGACAGCTGGTCCAGGTTGGCGTCCAGCGGCGTGGGTGCCTGGTCGCCCCAGGGGTACAGGCGCTTCGTCTGCGTCGCGGGGTCCCACGAGGCGGCGGCTTCCCACTCCTGCTCGGTGGGAAGGCGAGCGCCGGCCCAGTTGCAGTACGCCTGGGCCTCGTACCAGCAGACGTGGCAGACGGGGCGGCCGGGATCCACCGGCGTCTCGGCATCCATCGACCGCGTCCACCAGTCGCCGTCGCGCAGCTCCCAGAACTGCGGGGCGACCAGGCCGGCCTCTTCCTTGTGCTTCCACCCCGCCTCGGACCAGAGGGCGCGGTTTTCGTATCCCCCGTCGTGGATGAACTGCGCGTACTCAAAGTTGGTCACCGGCGCCGCGCCGATGCGGAACGGCTTAAGCTCCACGGCGTGACGCGGGCGCTCGTTGTCGTACGCGGCGGTGCGATCGTCCGTGCCGATCTCAACCGTGCCGCCGGGGAAGCTCACCATCCCCTCCGAATCCGCATCGACGGGGCGTCCGGCGGGGGGGACGATGGCGCGCGGGGCGCGGTAGCGGGCGCCGTTCTCGTCCTTGAGCTGCAGCGCCTGCAGGATCGTTTCGTTGTGCTGGTATTCGTGCTGCGCGACCATGCGGTACACGTAGCCGCCGTCCAGCAGCCGCGGGTCGGCGCTGCCGGTATCGCCGGTCATGATGCGGTCCAGCACCATCCGCCGCTCGCCGGCCATGTGGTGCAGCGTGTCGGCCAGGCGCGGCAGGGCCAGCTGCCCGCGGACGGCGCGCGGGTTCTCGAAGGGGTTGAAGATGCCCGGCATCTCGCCGAACTGCACCGGGCCCTCCAGGTTGCGCACCAGCCACAGCTCCTCGAAGTGGGCGATGTGGCCCATGTCCCACACCACCGGGCTCATCAGCCGGTTGTGCTGGTTCATCAGCTCGTCTTCGGGGACGGGGGAGATGAGCAGCAGCGTGCGCTCGCGGGCATCGGCCAGCAGCGCCGCGACTTCGCCGGGCGTGAGGGAACCGTCGTGGGGCTGGGCCATGCTGCCTTTGTGTAAGGGGCTGAGGTGGCGCGCGCGGAAGGGCGTGATGTAAGCTATGCGGATGCGTCTCACCGCGCCAAGAGCCGCGGGCGCTGTTACGCAAGCTGGATACCCGCAGAAGGTTTGTAGAAGATCGTGGGATTCCGTGCGCGGGTGGGTGGGGAAGGAGGCTGGGGCAGGGATTGGCAAAGGAGCGGCAAGGACTGGCGAGAGGGTGGGCAAGGCTTGGCAAGGGCGAATAAATTCGCGGCAACGACTACACGAAATCCGCCTTCGCGGATTGGCGGGTTCGTGTTAACGCACCGTGCCGTGCGCGTGGAGGGTACCGGATGTGCCTCGGCGCGATGCCGCGGGCTTGGGAGAGCGATTGAAATCGCGGCAACGAGGGCACGCTGTCCGCCTTCGCGGACATGGCGGCACGGGGGTGTGCGGTGTTCCAGGCGGTGGCGCGTCCGCAGCCGGGGCGGGATTCCGAGGTTCGTTCCTCATCAACAGGTTTGGCTGGATGCTCGCTGATCCTTCTGTGGTTCCTGATCCGGTGCTCGTGGCCGAGGGCGTGGTGAAGCGCTACGGCGGCGTGGCGGCGCTGGAGGGGGTGTCGCTGCGGGCGGCGGCGGGGGAGTGCGTGGCGCTGGTGGGGGAGAGCGGATCGGGAAAGACGACGTTGTTGCGCTGCTTCAACCGCATGACGGAGCCGGATGGGGGGCGGGTGATGGTCGAGGGGGCGGACGTGGCATCCACCGACGCGGTGGAGCTGCGGCGGCGGATTGGGTACGTGCAGCAGGACGGCGGACTGCTGCCGCACTGGACGGTGCTGCGCAATGCGTCGCTGGTCCCATGGCTGCGCGGCGACGCGGACGCGGAGGCAAAGGGCGCGGCGGCGCTCCGATGGGTGGGGCTGGACGCGGCGGAGTTCGGCGGGCGGTGGCCGCGGGAGCTTTCCGGCGGGCAGCGGCAGCGCGTGGCGATCGCGCGGGCGCTGGCGGCGCGGCCGGGGATCGTGCTGCTGGACGAGCCGTTCGGCGCGCTGGACGCCATCACCCGCGCGGAACTGCAGGACGCGTTCGGCACGCTGCGGCGGGAGCTGGGGATCACCGCCATCCTGGTCACGCACGACCTGCACGAAGCCGCACTGCTGGCGGACCGCATCGCCGTGCTGCGCCGCGGCCGCATCGAACAAATCGCATCCCCCGAAGCGCTGGTGCGCGCGCCGGAGACGGAGTACGTCGCCGGGCTCATCGCGCGGTCGCGACTGGGGGCGGGATGATGCGGTGGATTCTGGGGCTCGCGGCGCTGTTCGCCATCATCCCCTGCCGCATGCAGGCGCAGGGGGCGGATGAGCGGCCGGTGGTGATCGCGTCCAAGCCGTTCGCGGAGAGCTACCTGCTCGCGGAGATGTTCGCGCAGGTGCTGGAGGGCGCGGGGATCGCGGTGGACCGGCGGCCCGGGCTGGGGGCGACGGAGATCGCGTTCGGGGCGCTGCGGACGGGGGCGATCGACGTCTATCCGGAGTACACGGGGACGGGGCTGCTGGCGATCCTGAACGAGCCGCCGCAATCCGACCCCGCCGCCGTGTTTGGCCGCGTGTCGCGCGAGTTCGGCCGGCGGTGGGGGGTGCGCTGGCTGCCGCCGCTGGGATTCGAGAACACGTACGCCATCGCGGTGCGCAAGGAGACGGCGGACCGCTATCAGCTGCGGACGCTGACGGACCTGGCGCGCGCGGCGCCGCGGCTGCGGGCGGGGTTCACGCCGGACTTCATCGGGCGCGAGGATGGGCTGGAGGGGCTGCGCGCCACATATGGGCTGGCGCCGCGCTCCACTCGGCCGCTGGTGCAGGCGGTAAAGTACCGCGCGCTGGCCGAAGGGGCGGTGGACGTGATTGACGGATACAGCACGGACGGGCTGATCGACCGCTACGGGCTGGTGGTGCTGGAGGACGACCGCGGCTTTTTTCCGCCGTACGAGGCGGTGGCGCTGGTGAGCGCACGGCTGCAGCGCGAGCGGCCGGAGGCGGTGGCGGCGCTCACGCGGCTGAGCGGGCGGCTGGACGTGCGGACCCTGCGCGCGATGAACCGCCGCGTGGAGGTGGACGGCGAGCCGGTGGCGCGGGTGGCGGCGGACGCGTTGCGGGAGCTTGGGCTGGCCGGCGCGGTGGACCACGGGGACGCGGCGCCGGCGGCGCGCAGGGGGTCGCTGGGCGCGTACCTGTGGGAGCGGCGCGGCGCGCTGGCGGGGCTGGCCGGTCGCCACCTGCTGCTGGTCGCGCTGTCGCTGCTGGCGGCGGCGGCGGTGGCGGTGCCGCTGGGGGTGATGCTGGGGCGGGCGCGCGCCGGTGCGGCGGAGGGGACGGTGCGTGCGGTGGGCGTGCTGCAGACCATCCCCGGCATCGCGCTGCTGGCGTTCATGATCCCACTGCTGGGGATCGGGATGATGCCAGCGCTGGCGGCGCTCTTTTTGTACTCGCTGTACCCCATCGTCCGGAACACCTACACCGGTGTGCGCGACGCCAGCCCCGAGGCCACGGAGGCGGCGCGGGCGCTGGGGATGAGCGACGCGCAGGTGCTGCGGCACGTGCGGCTGCCGCTGGCGGCGCCCAGCATCATGGCCGGCGTGCGCACGTCGGCCGTCATCGCGGTGGGGACGGCGACGCTGGCGGCGTTCATCGGCGCGGGAGGGCTGGGCGATCCCATCGTGGCGGGGCTGGCGCTGAGCGACACACGGATGATCCTGTCCGGCGCCATCCCCGCCGCCCTGCTCGCGCTGCTGGTGGACGCGGCGCTGGCGCTTGCGGAGCGGCGGGTGCGGCCGCGCGGGGTGTAGCAGCCGTTGGCGCGACAATCCATCGGCGTAAGGCGGCGGGCCATCGCGGGCCCGCCCCTTTGCGCGTAACAAAAAGATTGGCCTCACACGGAGTTAACGGAGTCAACGGAGTTTGTTTTCTGCTGTTCCGCCGGCTTCTATGTGAGGTCATGTCTTTTCGCGATCGAGGGAGGGATGTTCAACACAAACGTCCCCGGATGCGTCTTGTACGAACGACTGCGGAGCGGCGGGGGCGGGGACACGGACGCGAATGGGGGCGGGATGCAGGACTGGGTGGTGGACGTGGTGCGGCAGATGGGGCCGCTTGGGGTGGCGCTGCTGATGTTCCTGGAGAACGTGTTTCCTCCGCTTCCGTCGGAGGTGATCATGCCGCTGGCGGGATACCTGTCCGCCAGCGGCCAGGCGCCGTTCTGGGTGATGGTGGCCGCAGGCAGCGTGGGGTCGCTGGCGGGGGCGGGGTTCTGGTACTGGGTTGGCCGCGCGGTCACGCACGACCGGCTGTGCGCGTGGGTCGCGGCGCACGGCATCTGGCTGGCGATGGAGCCGGGCGACGTGGAGCGCGCGACGGACTGGTTCGCGCGGCACGGGCGCTGGAGCGTGTTCTTTGGGCGGCTGGTGCCGGTGGTGCGCACGCTGATCTCCGTGCCCGCGGGGCTCACGCGGATGCCGGCGGCGCCGTTCTTTGCGCTCTCCGCGCTGGGCACCACGCTCTGGACCTTTGTGCTGGCGTACGCGGGGCGGCTGCTGGGGAGCCAGTTTCAGCAGGTGGAGCAGTGGATCGGGCCGGTAAGCTCCGGCATCGTGGTGCTGGCGGTGGTCGCGTACTTCTACCGCGTGGCGCGCATTCTCCACGGCCGCCGGCGCGCGGGCGGCGCCGGGTAGCGTCATCTCGAAAAAGACTGCGTCCGGACGATCGCTGTCATTCTGAGGAAGGCGCCCACCACGAGCCCGCGGTCACGCTCAGCAGCCTGTGCGCCGACCGAAGAATCTCTTTCGGAAACGGACGGGGCCGGCGCCAGGGCCGGGTTGTAGCCGACAGGAGGTGCGCCCATCGTAAAGATTCTTCGGTCGGCGCACAGGCAATCGTGCGGATCGGACGGTGCCGGGCGGGCGCCTTCCTCAGAATGACATCGGGCCGCTGGATTTCTAACGACACCGGCCGCCGTGCTTTTGATGAAACCGGCGCATCGCTCCGGTGATCTTTCTCCGGCTTACGTGAGGAACGCCGCCGCCAATCCGAGCGCCGCGGCGATCAGGACGGCGGAGCCGACCAGTTTCATCCGCGCATTCGACGGCGGCGCGGGTTCGTCGGACGGCCAGGTGGCGGGGGCGTGGGTGGACAGGTGGTCAGCGGCGGCGCGCATCACCCGGGCAAGACCAGGGTCGATGATCAGCCGCGGCGCGTCGTCCAGCGTGGCCCACCGCCGCTCGCGCTGGTGCGACTCGCGCCAGGACGACATCTCCTTGGTCACGCGCATCAGGTACACGGCCACCAGCGGGCCGTCGTCCGTGCCGCCGTGCCGGTATTGATCGAACGGCGTCTGCTCGATCTCCCCCCGCACGCCGCCTTCCTCGACGGCTTCCTGCGCCGCGGACCCCGGGACGCCGAGCTTTGCCTCCACCTTTCCCTTGGGGATGATCCACCCCTCGCCCCCGCGCGGCGTGACCAGCAGCACTTCAACCAGGCCGCCGTTCATGCGATAGGGCAGGGCGGCGCACTGTGCCGGGTGATTATCCATGGATCCACGATCGCTCAAACCAACACCCTTTTCATGCATGACCTCGGTGGATACTCCGCGCGTCGGGAGGGCGAGGAGCAAGCCGTGTTCGCGACGCGAAGGGTAATGTAACGAAAGCGGCGCGTCTCCGAATGGAAACGCGCCGCCGTCTTGAGCGCTGGGCCAGCCGGACAGGCGGTCCTGGATCAGAACGGCATCCCGAAGCTGGCGTACCACGTGGTTTCTTCCCCGCGCGCCACGTAGATGGCCAGCACGGCGGGGGGCGTGGCGAACCACACGCCGCCACCCGTGGCCGTGTGCCATCCACCCGGCGACTCGCCGTCGTGGATGACGCGTCCGGCGTCCGCCAGCAGCGAAACGCCCAGCCGCCCCCGCACCAGCAGCTCGGCGGGAAGCAGCGGCACGCGCAGCTCCGCGCCGCCGGCGACAGCCGCGTCGCCCGCGAAGCGGTCGTGGGCGTGGCCGCGCAGCGTGGACCAGCCGCCCAGCGTGGCGGCCTGGTGGAACGGATAGCCGCCCCACGCCGCCTGCGCCGCGGCGCGGAGGGCGAGCACCGGCGCGCCGGGCGCGGGAAGGCGCAGGTAGGTGGATGCCGATCCCGACGCCAGGCCGAACGCCCGGTCCGCGCTCCACACGGCGGGATACGCGGACGCGGAAAGCTCCGCCCGCGCGCCGGAGCGGGGAAAGAGCGTGTTGTCTCGCGTGTCCAGCACCACGCCGGCGCGCGCGCCCACCTGGCCGAACGCCTCGCTTCCCAGCGGCCGTGCGGTGGCCAGCGGCGACCCCGCGTCCACCTCGGGGTCCGTGTACCGCGCCACCGGCCCCGCGGAGAACTCGACGGCGTTCGACAGCGGCGCGTGCCACGCGGCCGACAGCTCCACCTGCCGCAGCCAGGCCAGGGACGCGCCGCTGGCGCCGCCCGGCGCGGCGTTGCCGTATCCGCCGAAGCGGGCCCGCGCCAGCGTGGTGCCCGTGGCCGCGATCTCCATCCACCGCGACGACGCTTCGGGGCGCAGCTCGCCGCGGTACGCCAGCTCCAGGCGCCCGTGCACCGGCGAGGTGGCCGCGCGCAGGGCGTGCCGCGCGGCGAAGGGGTGGCGGCGATAGCCGTAGCGCGTGAAGACCGGCCCGCCCCCCAGCAGCGCGCCCACGTCCGAGCGCCACGCCACGTACGGCGCGAACCCCGTGCGGCGGCTGCCGAAATCGCGCTCCGCGACGGGGAGCAGCCCCGGCTCCGCTTCCGGCGCGGACCACGCGCGCGTCTCCACCCGCGTGCGCGCGCCGGGGACCACGCGACGGGTGCCGGCGGTGTCGTAGAAGACCACGGCGGCGCGGGATTGGTCGACCAGCACGTCATCCCCCGCGCCGGCCAGGATGCGCAGCACGATGGGCCCGGCGCCGCCCCGCACGGTCGTGCTGTCCCCGCCGCCGTGCAGGTGCAGCCGCACCTCGCCGGTCTCGGCGGGGTGGAAGACGCGCTCGTAAGCGGGGACGTACGCGCCTGACTCCAGGCGGGAGTGAATGCGCAGCGCCAGGCGCCCGTCGGGCAGGTGCTCGGCGTCCACGCGGTCGGCGCGGTCGGTGGCGTGCACCTCCGGCGCCTGCGCCACCAGCCGATAAAAGGCGTCCGCCGCCTCGCCCAGCCGGTCGCGGCGCACGCGGAGGGTGAGGGCCAGCGCGTCCGCGTTCAGCGGGCGGTATTCGGCGGGCATGCGCAGCACGGCGTCGCCGATCACGCGGTCGGTGAGCGCGGCCCGCAGCTCTGCCGCGACGGAATCCCACGTGGCGCGCGACAGGCCGGACAGAAGCTCGCGGTCCTGCCCCAGCGAGTTGGCGGTGAGCCCTTCTACCGGCGGATAGCGCTCGCCAAAGCGCACCAGCCGCGGCAGCCGCGCGCGGGCGATGGCGGGGAGCACGCCGTCGTGGTCAACGAAGGCGTAGTCGCGGTCCTCGGGAACCGGGACCCAGCGGTGCGCGCCGGCCTGGTCGTAGCGCGCCCACCGCCACTGCCCCTCGTGGCGGTCCCAGTCGCCCAGCAGCATGTCCAGCAGCCGTGCGCGCAGGTAGCCGCGCGCGTCCAGCCGGTGCTCCGTGCCGGCGCGCAGGTCCTCCAGCAGGTCCTCGGTGTCCGACACCTTGGGCGAGCCGGCGAACAGCGGCTCGCCGTCGTCCCCCTCGTCGGCGTGCACCTCCATGGTCCCCAGCAGCCCGGCGTAGTCCGCGCGAAACTCGCCCAGCGCGGGGTCGTCGGGCATCACCACCAGGCGCGGACCGGGGTTCAGCACGCCGGCCGCGTCCATCAGCGCCGTGGCCACCAGCGGGCCGGCGGGGTGCTGGGCGCGGGTCAGGTCCTGGCGCAGGTCGTCCAGCAGCGTTTCGCGGGCGTACTCCGGCAGCGCGGGGGTGAGCTCCTTGTCGACGGAGCGGAAGTTGTACTCGCGCCCGTCCGCGCCCTTGAAGCGCAGCGCCATGGTCTGCACGTTGCCGCCGCGCCGCAGCGGGGTAAGCCCGCCCGCGAACCGGGCCAGGTCCAGCACCTCCACCCGCACGGGGGCGACCCACAGGTCGCGGTAGCGCGTCCCCATCAGCCACCCGCGCAGTCCCCCGACGGCGTACCGCTCCCCCGCGGCCACCGTCGCCGAGTCCGCCGCGGCAGGCGCCCCGACGTCTTCGATGGCGGGGGCCTGGGCCGCCGCGGGCGCCGCCGCCAGCGCGAACACAAGCGCGGCGGCCCCCGGGCACAACGCCCGCGCGCTCACGGAAAGGTGCAGCGCAGGCGGGCGAAGGTGGCGGGTGACTTCTTCTTGCCGCCCTCGCTCGTCACCACCAGCGACCCGTCCGGCGCAAAGCCGATCCCCTCGCCCTGCGCTTCGTCCAGCCCCTCCAGATCCACGGCGCGCGGGTTCAGCGCGCCGCTGCCGGTCAGCTCCGCGGCGGGGTAGATGGAGGCGGACTTCAGCGTGCGCATCACCACCCATCGCCCGTCCGCGCTGGCGTCGGCGCTGGTGATGCGCAGCGGGCGATCCACCTTGCCGGGGGAAAGCTCGCGCACGCGCTCCAGCGTGGTTTCCGCGCCGGATCCGGCGGAGGCCGGCGCCCGATAGAGGGCGATGGGGCCGGATTCGCCCTTGGTGACCACGTGGATGGCCCCGTTCAGGACGAACAGGGCTTCCGCGTCGTGCGATCCGTCGGGGTAGCGCAGGCGGATGGCCTGTGCGGCGGCGGAGGCGGTGGCGCCCGGGGCCGGCTCGGGGACGCGGTAGACGGTGATGGAGGGCCGCTCGGCGTCGTTGTCGCCGATGTCGGCCACGAACAGGCAGTCGCCGCCGGAGGGGCAGGGCGCCAGCGCGACGTCTTCCCAGTCCTCGACCGACGCGCCGGTGACGCGGACGCGCCCGGCCGTGCGCCCCTCCGCGTCCACCGCGTACAGCAGCGGGTCGCCGGAGTCGTTGTGGGTCCAGAAGATCCCCGCGTGCGCGCGGCTCACGGCGGCGCCGCTGCTCTCGTGGATCTCCTGGTCCAGGGGCCGCGGGGGACCGGCGGCGGTGCACACCTCGCCGCCGGACGGAACAGCCTCCTTTTGCGCCAGCGCCACCTGGCGCGGCGAATCGGCCGCCGCCTCGCGCGCGTCGTTGCGCATGGCCGCCACGGCGCGCCGCTCGCCCGGCGAGATGGCGTACGCCAGCGCGCCGATCCCCAGGATGGCGCCGAAGATCAGCGCCGCAAACTTGTAAAGCCCCGTCGCCCGCATCATCCCCACTCCTGCATTGGTTTCCCGCGATGGGGGGCACGAAGGCCCCCCATGTCCGATCGATCTCTCCGGCCCCCGCACGGGCGGGCCGGAGCCGTTCAGCGGCGGAAGGCCAGCGTCTGGCCGCCGTGCAGCCGCACGGTCAGCGCGCCGCCCTCCACCGTCCCCGTCGCCAGCTCGTCCACGTCGATGTCCACGGCGCCGGGGGCGTCGTCGGCGTCGGGGCGATCCGTGTCATCGGGCGTGAAGGTGACGGCGGCGCCGGCCAGGGTGTAGCGGCCGCGCTCCGACTCGCGGTCCTCCTTCGCCGCCTGCCCCTCGCACAGCTCCCGCTCCACGGTGTCCAGCGTCCACACGCCCTCCGCCAGCGTGAGCGTGGCCGACAGCAGCTCGTCGCGGCAGGCGCCGTCGGTCTCCACCACCAGCGGCAGCGCGCGCCCGTCCACCTGGGCCAGCGTGTACGCGCCCGGCACGGCCGTGCGGTCCTGCGCGCCCGACCGCTCCACGGCCAGCCCCACGGCCGCCGCGCCCATCGCCGCCACCAGCATCGTCTTGCCCTTGATCATGGTCTTTCCCCTGCGTTTATCTGGTATCCGTCCACGGGCGGACCTTCCGCCCGTCAGTCGCTCTCCGCCGGCATGCGCGCTCTGAGCTGGCGCACGCGCCGGTCGAACTCGGCGTGCCGCTCCGCCGGCAGCACCGCCCGCATCTCGCCGTAGGACTGGTCCACGACGAGCTGGATCTCCGGCACCCGGCTTTCCCAGTACGCCTCCAGCCGGTCCTCGCGGCGCTCGCGGATCTGTTCGATCCGCTCCCGCTGCGCCTCCGTCAGCTCCATCCCGGCGAACAGCCGGTCCTCGGACGGGGCCGCGTCCTCGTCCAGAAAGTCGAACCAGTCCAGCCCCATCGCTTCTTCCACGGCCATCCCGCCCAGCGCGCCCACCGAAAAGGTGGCGGCCAGCAGCAGCATGCCCACGGCGCGCGCCCGGTTCTTCACCGTGCGGCTCCCGTGCGGATGGCCCGCAGCAGCTCCGCGCCGGAGGGTGCGCGCCCCTCCTGCGCCCAGACGGTGGAAACGTCCACCAGCCCGCGCAGCGTTTCCTGGTGCGATTCGCGGCGCTCCAAGGCCACCTCCACCGGCACCAGCAGCAGCACGGTGGCGGCGGCGATGGCCAGCAGCGGGCGCCGCCACCCGGCGATCAGCGCCAGCGGGTCGGGCCGGGCGCGGTTCAGCAGCACGCCGTCCACGCGCGTCATGGTGGCCTCCATCACCGCGCGCCAGCGGCCGGGGTCGCGGGCGGGGTCCAGCGCGGACAGGTTCACACGCTCGTCGTCCATCATTCCTCGCCTTCCTCCAGTTCCGGCAGCAGGGTGCGCATCCTTCTCCGCGCGTGGTGCAGGTGAGACCGAACGGTCCCGGGCGGCAGCCCCATCCGCTCCGCGATTTCGCGGTGCGTCCATCCCTCCAGGTCGTGCAGCAGCAGCACCTCGCGCCGTTCCTCCGTCAGCTCGTCCATGGCGGCCAGCAGCCGCGTCCGCTCGTCGTCCCGCTCGGCCTCCCGCTGCGGCGAGACCGCCCCGGATTCGATCTCCATCCCTTCCAGCGAGAGCACTGGCCGGGCGCGGGCCCGCAGGTGGTCGTGGCCGCGGTTGCGGGCGATCTGCATCAGCCAGGGGCCAAACCGCTCCGGGTTGCGGCAGTCGTCGATGCGCTGGATGGCGTTGACGAAGGCGTCCTGGCACACGTCGTCGGCGTCGGCCTCGTCGCGGGTGACGGCCAGGGCCACGGCGCGGCATGCGCGCAGCCACCGCTGGGCCAGCGCCTCCGCCGCGGCGCGCTCCCCGCGCCGCACCCTCGCCACCAGCTGGGCATCGGTTTCGCCGGTCATTCTCCTTCCAGACGGAGGTGGGGGGGAAAGTGTTGAGGTGGGATGGAGGAAGTGCGAAAGTGCGTGAGTGCGTGAGTGCGTGAGTGGATCTGCTTCGGACGGTGCGGTGCCAGGGGCGCGCCCCCTCCGGGCTCGCACCACTCGCCCACCTCCCCCAAAAAAAGACTGGGGCGGGTTGGGGGATCCGGAGAGATTCTGGATCGGCGACGTGCATCGAACTGGCGCCCGACGGGGTGCCCCTCCCCCAACCCCTCCCCGTTCGTTCCTCACGGAGAGGGGAGTAGATGCCGATGGATCGGAACTCGGCGAACGGCACCGAACTGCGTCCGCTGGCGTCCCCCCTCTCCCGGCCTCTCCCCCCCGAACTGCAGGGGGGAGAGGAGAACTTCGATCGCGCTTCGGAAGCTGTCGCTACAACCAACCTCCCCCAGGGTTTTTTGGGGGAGGTGCGAGCATAAGCGAGCGGAGGGGGCGCTGCCCTCGCTCGGCACGATCGGAACCGCCCCGAAGCCCGGGCCGTGTATCCCCCCTCCCGCGCAGTTTGCGGGAGGGGGTGGCGCGCTCTCGGGCGCCGCCGGGGGAGGGTCCCGTCCCAAACGACCGTTCCCGCGAGGTCGGTGTACACGGTAGCTTCAACCATCCCTCGACACCAATCCGCCCCGCCCGGACGCGCGCATGCTGAACGCGGTTCCCGTTGACGCCCCCGAGATTGACCTGACCCAGCTGGAACGCCTGATCGGCGCGGTGGAAACCGTCTTTCGCGGCAAGCGCGAGACGGTTCGGCTGTCGCTGGCGGCGCTGCTTGCGCGCGGGCACCTGCTGTTCGAGGACATCCCCGGCGTGGGCAAGACCACGCTGGCCCGCGCGCTGACGGCCGCGCTGGGGCTGGAGTTTCGCCGCATCCAGTTCACCAGCGACCTGCTTCCGTCGGACGTGCTGGGCGTCTCGGTCTACAACCCCCGCACGCACGAGTTCGAGACGCGGCCCGGGCCCATGTTCACCAACGTGGTGCTGGCGGACGAGATCAACCGCGCGCCGCCGCGCACGCAGAGCGGGCTGCTGGAAGCCATGCAGGAGGGCCGCGTGACCATCGACGAGCGCAGCTTTGAACTGCCTCGCCCGTTCCTGGTGATGGCCACGCAGAACCCGCTGGAGCAGCACGGCACCTATCCGCTCCCCGAAAGCCAGCTCGACCGCTTCATGATGCGCCTGTCCATCGGCTACCCCGACGCGGACGAGGAGCGCAACGTAATCCTGCAGTCCGCCGGGGGAAGTGACGCCATCGACCGCATCCGTCCCGTGCTGGACCCCGCGTCCGTCCTGGTGCTGCAGGAGCGGGTGGATACGGTGCACGCGGACGCGTCCATCGTGGATTACCTGATGGCGATCATCGCGGCCACGCGCTCCGAACCGCGCTTCCGCGCGGGCGCCAGCACCCGCGGCGCCATCGCGCTGCTGCGGGCGGCGCGCGGGTATGCGCTGGTGGACGGCCGCGAGTTCCTGGTGCCCGACGACGTGCGGCGCCTGGCCGTCCCCGTGCTCGCCCACCGCCTGCTCCCCGCCGGCGCCTCCGCCGCCACTGGCGAAGCGTACGCCGAAGCCGTGTCGGTGCTGGAGGAGCTACTGGGGCGGATCGCGGTGCCGGTGTAGGGGCCCTCCCCCGGCGGGCCCTCCCCCGGCGGCGCCTGAGAGCGCGCCACCCCCTCCCGCAAACTGCGCGGGAGGGGGGATACACGGCGCGGGTGGCTGGGCGCTTCGGATGAGGTGGCGTGAGGGGCGGCGCCCCCTCCGGGCGGGCACCACCCGCCCACCTTCCCCGAAACTGCCGGGGGAGGTTGGGTGTGGGGCAGCCTGCGGTGAGCTTTGGACGGTTGGGCGCGAGAGGGTGGGCCGCCCCCCTCCCCGACCCTCCCCCGCAAACTGCGCGGGGGAGGGAGGTGCGACGCACCTTCCGAAGCGCGATCGAAGTTCTCCTCTCCCCCCTGCAGTTCGGGGGGGAGAGGCCGGGAGAGGGGGGGCGCCAGCGGACGCAGTTCGATGCCGTTCGCCGAGTTTCGATCCATCGGCATCTACTCCCCTCTCCGTGAGGAACGAACGGGGAGGGGCCGGGGGAGGGGCACCCCGTCGGGCGCCAGTTCGATGCCCTTCGACGACATCCAGATCCTGCGGCTACACCACTCTCGCACTTGCGTCCCATCCGTGAACTCCCGCACTAACGCACCCCCGCACTCACGCGCTTCGGCCGTCCGCCGCCGCGTCCGACGCTGGATGCGGCCGCCGCGACGGCTGCGGTTTTCGCGTGCGGGGTGGTTCTTCAGCGGCGGGTCGGTGCTGCTGGGCGTGGCGGCCATCGGCACGGGGAACAACCTGCTTTTTCTGATGCTGGGCGCCATGCTGGGCTTCATCACCCTCAGCGGCTGGCTGAGCGAGCAGATGCTGCGGCGGCTGGAGGTGCGGCGCCGGGCCGCGCGCGCCACGGCCGGCGCCCCGTCGCGCATCGTCTACGAGGTGCGCAACGGCAACCGGCGGCTTCCCGCGTACTCCGTAGAGGCGGGCGAGGCGCGGTCGGCGGCGCGCGGGTGGATCCCGGTCATCGAGCCGGGGCAGGGCGGGACGGCGCGCGCCGAGCAGGTGTGGGAAACGCGCGGCGTGTATCCGCTGGAGACGGTGACGCTGTCGACCTCCTTTCCCTTTGGCCTGTTCATCAAGGAGCGCGACGTGGACGTGCCGGGCGAAGTGGTCGTCTGGCCGCGCACGGACCGGCCGGTGCGCGAGCCACGCCCCGCGGGCGAACGCGCGCGCCGCACGGGCGAGGTCTTCGCCGGCTCCGCGGGGGCGCGCGGCGAGTACCGCGGCCTGCGCCCGTACCGCGCCGGCGACGACCCGCGCGACGTGCACTGGCGCACCACGGCGCGCGTGGGCCACCCGGTGGTGCGCGAGTACGAGCGCGACCGGTCGCGCGCGCTCTGGCTGTGCCTGGACCTGCGCGCGGCGGAGGACGAGATGGCGGAAACCGCGGTGGAGATTGTGGCGGGAGTGGCCGCCGCCGCCGTGCGGCGCGGGGACGCGTTCGGGCTGGCGACGCAGGACACACGGGTGCGGCCGGGCGCCGGGGCCGCGCAGCTGGAGCGGGTGCTGGACGTGCTGGCCCGCGCACGGTTCCGCCCGGACGCGCCGCGCCTGGAGCCGCCCGTGGCCCCGGGCGAGTGCGTGCTGGTGACGGCGGGCGGGCCGGGCACAGGGTGGGGCGACGTGTTCGCCGCGGCGGGAGGGGGACGATGAGCACGGCCCTGCTGCACCGCCGGCTGTCGGCGGCCATGGCGCTCAGCGCGCTGATGGCGCTGATGGCGGGCGCCGGCGCGTCCCCCGCGCTGCTGCTGACGGCGGCGGCGCTGGGGGTGGCCACCTTCCGGCTTCCGCCGCCGGAGTGGAGCGTGTGGATCGAGCGCGCGTCGCGGCTCATCATCGTGGGCCTGTGCGCGTGGATGCTGTACGTCGCATTTGCCCTGGGCGAGGACTTCATGCCCGCGGTGATGGCGATGCTCCTTTTCCTCCTCGCCGCGGAAAGCCTGCGCGCCGTGGACGCGAAGAACGACGCGCGGCTCTATCTCCTCTCCTTTGCCCTGCTGCTGGCGGCGACGGCGTACTATCCGGGGCTGGGGTTCGCGGCGTCGTTCGTCGCCTTTGTCATCCTCTCCACGCTAGCGCTGATGGTGGGATATCTGCGCCGCCAGTCGGAGCGGTTCGGGATGCCCGGGGTGCGGCTGGGGCGGCGGATGATGATGACCATCGCCGCGTTCTCGGGCGTCACGCTGCTGGTGAGCGCGTCGCTTTTCGTCCTGTTTCCCCGCCTTCCGCGCCAGTGGAACGTGCAGGGACGCCGCGGCGGGGGCGACATGATGGTGGGCTTCAGCGACCAGGTGCGGCTGGGGCAGCACGGCGGCCGCATCGTGCCCAACCCCGAGGTGGCGTTCCGGGTGGAGTTCCCCGACGGCACGCCGCCGGAGACGGGCAACCTGTACTGGCGCGGCCGCTCGTTCGACCACTTTGACGGCGAGGAGTGGACGCGCACGCGCGGCGTGGTGGCGCCGCTTCTTCCCGCGTACGCGTACGGGCGGCGCTGGGGCGGGCCGTTTCGCCGCGTGCGCATTTTTGGCGGCCCACCGGACGCCAGCGTGCTGTTTGGCAACCACCCGCTGGTGAACGTGGAGGCCCGCTCCGCCATCCGCGTGTTCCAGGACTACACCGGCGACATCCGCTTTTCGGGATCGGACGCGCCCGTCTACACCACCACCTCCGCCAGCCCGCGGCCCACGGAGAACGCGCTGCAGGCCAGCGACCGGCCCGACAACGCGCTCGCACGTCCGTATCTGCAGCTTCCGGCCGGCCTGGACCCCCGCATCCGGCGGCTGGCGGACTCGCTGACGGCGGGAAAGGAGACGCGGATCGACCGGGTGCGGGCGATCGACGCCCACTTTGACCGCGGGTTCAGCTACACGCTGGACCTGCCGCGCACGGCGCGCGACGCCACGGTGGAGGGCTTTCTATTCCGCCGCCGGGCCGGGCACTGCGAGTACTACAGCACGGCGATGGTGGTGCTGCTGCGCGCGGCCGGCATCCCCGCGCGCAACGTGACGGGGTTCCTGGGCGGGGAGTGGAACAGCTTCGGCGACTACCTGGCGGTGACGGGAAACGACGCCCACTCGTGGGTGGAGGTGTGGATGGGGCAGGTGGGATGGGTCCCGTTCGATCCCACGCCGGCGGGGCGCGCGGACCTGGTGCAGGCGGGGGCGCAGGACGGATGGCTGTGGAGCGCTACGCTGTGGTTTGACGGGATGGAATACCAGTGGTTCAAGTGGGTGCTGGACTACAACCGGGAAAAGCAGCTGGGGCTCTTCAGCCGCGTGGGCGACCTGTTTTCGCGCGACGACCGGCGCGGCGGGGCGGCGGGGGGCACGGGCGGCGCCGGGCGCGGCGTGGCGGTGGTGATTGCGCTGGCGGTGCTGGGCGGGCTGCTGGGGTCCGCCCGCCGCTGGCGCCGCGCGCCGCTGACGGAGGAAACGCGCACCTACCTGGCCGTCCGCCGCGCGTACGCCCGCGCGGGGCTGGGGGGGAGCGGAGGGCCGCTGGACTTCGCGGAGCGCCTGGCCCGCGACGGTGCGCCGGGCGCCGGGCCCGCGGCGGAGCTGGTGGGCCTGTACGTCACCGCCCGCTTTGGCCGCATCGACCTCGGCGACGTGGGCCGTACCCGCATGCGCCGCCTGCTGGACGACGCCCGCGCCGAGCTGCGCGCGGCGAAGCGAAAGCCGGTGCGGCTGGCGTAACACTGAGTCCCGATATCCCGATAAACAACATCGGAAGGTACAGAGGGACAGAGAACAGCCAGAGGAACAGAGGTGATCCGCATGCCCTCCTCCGTTCCTCTGGCTTTTGTCTGTTCCTCTGTACCCTGACCTCTGTTTTCGATCAGCCGTCGCGGGCGCCGGGGACCGGCTGCGTGGTGGAGGACGACCGTCCGCGGCCCGTGTGCGGATCGGGAAGCTGCAGCGTCTCGGCGGCCACGGCGGCCATGTCGCCCCGCACGCCGTAGGTTCCGAACGCGTAGCGGATGATGGCCAGCGCCAGCTCCCGCTCGCCGACGACCGCGCGGCCTACGCCGGTGCGCTCCAGGTGCGCCCGCTCTTCGTCGCTGTGGGTGCGCACCACCGCGTCGATGTCGGGGTTCACCTTGCGCGCGTGGTCCAGGATGAGCCGCGCCTGGAACGCGTCCGGCGCCGACACCACCAGCAGCCGCGCGCGCTCCAGGTGCGCGTGCTCCAGAATCCCCGGCCGGCTGGCGTCGCCGAACAGCGCGGGAAGCCCGCGCGCCCGCAGCGCCTCAACCTCTTCGCGGTTCTGCTCTACCACCACGTACGGAATCCCCTGCTGCTCCAGCGCGTGCGCCACCGGGGCACCCACCCGGCCGTGGCCGATCAGCACCGCGTGGTCGCGCAGCGCCTCCTCGTCCACTCCCTCCGGCAGCTCGGCCAGCACGCCCGCCGGCCGCTCCAGCCACTCCGCCAGCCGCGGGGTAGCGCGCACCCACCGCTCCAGCCCCGTGGCCGCGGCAAAGATCAGGGGGTTGGCGGTGATGGAAAGCAGCGCGCCCGCCAGGATCAGGCTGTTTCCCTCCTCCGGCAGCAGGTCCAGCGTCATCCCCAGCCCGGCCAGAATGAATGAGAACTCGCCGATCTGCGCCAGGCTGGCCGCCACGATCAGCGCCGTGCGCGCGGGATAGCGGAACGCCAGCACAATCCCCAGCGCGGCGATGGACTTGCCGACGATGATGATGAGCACCACCCCCAGCACCTGCAGCGGCTGCCGCACCAGCACCGCCGGATCGAACAGCATCCCCACGGAAACGAAGAAGAGCACCGCGAAGGCGTCCTGGAAGGGAAGCGCGTCCGCCGACGCCTGGTGGCTCAGGTCCGACTCGCTGATCACCACCCCCGCGAAGAACGCCCCCAGCGCGAACGACACGCCAAAGAGCGCGGCCGCGCCAAACGCGATCCCCATCGCCACCGCCAGCACGCTGAGCGTAAACAGCTCGCGCGAGCCCGTGCGCGCCACCCTGGCCAGCATCCACGGCACCGCCCGCCGTCCCACGACGAACATCAGCGCCAGGAACGCGATCACCTTGCCCAGCGTCAGCGCCACGGCGGCCGCCACGCTCCCGCCGCCTTCCGCCGGCGTGCCCCCCAGCGTCCCCGACAGCGCCGGCAGCAGCACCAGCGCCAGCACCATCGCCAGGTCTTCCACGATCAGCCAGCCAATGGCGATGCGCCCCTCCGCCGAATCCACCAGCCCGCGCTGCTCCAGCGCCCGCAGCAGCACCACCGTGCTGGCGACGGAAAGGGAAAGGCCAAACACCAGCCCCTGGCCCCACGTCCATCCCCAGAAGTACGACAGGCCCGCCCCCATCACCGTGGCCGCGGTGATCTGCACCACCGCGCCGGGAAGCGAGATCTTTCGCACCGCCAGCAGGTCGCCCAGCGAAAAGTGCAGCCCCACGCCAAACATCAGCAGAATCACGCCGATCTCCGCCAGCTGCGACGCCAGCGCCGGGTCGCCCACGAACCCCGGCGTGAACGGGCCCACCGCCACGCCGGCCAGCAGGTACCCCACCAGCGGCGGCAGGCGCAGCCGGTTGGCCGCAAAGCCCAGCACGAACGCCAGCCCAAACCCCATGGCGATCAGCGTGATCAGTCCCGTATCATGATGCATCCCGTACTCCCCCCCTGGTGGACCGGCCCCGCACCGGCAAATCGCCTTTCTCCCCGCACCGCGAACCCGGCCGCGAAATCGGGTGGATGATGCTACTTACGGATTCGCGCGGCCCAAGGCAACCCGCGACGCCGCGCCCCCGCGGTCGCCACGCCCCAAATCCGCCACCCGTGAACAGGAAAGATCCGCCCGGCCACCGGGCTTACCAACGGTGCCGCAATGACTTCGGCTGTTTGCCCGCGAGCGGTGCGCGGACGCCGTAATGATGCAGCTAAGTGGTTGATGTACCGAACAAATCCCGGCAGACCCCCGCAATCCGCATTGCTCCTATATATTCTTCGCGCGGGCAGTAAACAGGCGAGCACGATACTGGCATAGGCGTCCCGGCAGCGGACCCGAACGCGTCACGTTGGTAGCGCGTTTTTGGGGCCGGCAATCATGGTCACCCCCGGAGAGACGAGATGGACCAGAAGCCTTTCGAGGTGGAAATCACCTTCCGCCAAACGCTTCGCTACGCCGTGCAGGCAACCAACCGCAAGGTTGCCGAGCAGCAGGCCATGCAGCGGTGGAAAGTGGGAGACGAGGCGTACGTGGTGGGCAGCGACTGCTGCGAGGTGCTTGAGATTACGAGCAACCCCGTGCCCTGCGACGACCGGTGCGTAAAGGACGCCCACGAGGCGTACCGCTACCTGCGCGACCGCGAGCTGGTCATCGAGGCGCTGGACGAAGACGCCTTCAACCCCACCGTGCACGACGCCGTCTCGGCCGAAGAAGTGGCCATCCACGTCGGATGGAAGCGCAAAGAGAACGGAAACCCCGACGTACCCCGCGCCGCCCGCGCGCTCGATCGCCTGTGCAACGAGCGGCGGGTGGTCTGTTTTACGCGAAGCCGCGTGCGCGCCGGTGAAAAGGGCGAGATCCGGCTGTATTGCACGCCCCAGCACCTTGCCATGCTTTCGTCGCTCATCATGGACGAAGAGCTGGCCGGAACCGCGGCCTGACCGCCGATCGGCTTCCCTTTGTCTTGAACCGAGCACCACGGCGCGGGCTCGCGGGAACCATCCCGCGGGCCCGCGTCCGCATCCTCCGTCCCCATCGTTCCGCCCCATGCCCACCGCCCGCGCCGGCCGTCCGCGGTCGCTCCTTCGCCGCCTGCTGGTCTTTGCCCTGGTCGCCGCCGCGCTGATCGGCGCCGCGGCGGTCTACCTGGAGTGGAAGGGAAACGCGCCGGAAGAGATCGCCGAGCTGGTGAGCGAGGGCGGCGAAAAGGTGCTTCGCCAGCCGCTGCACCCCGCCCGCGGCGCCCCGCGCGTGATCGTCTTTGCGCTGGACGGCGTGGGCGACGGCGAACTGCACCGCGCCATCGCCAGCGGCGGGATGCCGCGCGTGGCCGCGCTGCTGGGGCGCGAAACGGAGCCGCGGCTGTACGAGCACGGCTGGGCAGCGCCGGGGGTGCTTAGCATCCTTCCCTCCACCACCTACGCGGCGTGGGCCTCCGTCTTTACGGGCCAGCCCGCCGCGCGCACCGGCGTTCCCGGCAACGAGTGGTTCGCGCGCGAGGAGATGCGCTTCTACGCCCCCGCGCCCGTCACCGTGACGGAGCACGAGCACGCGCTGGAGGTCTACAGCGACCAGCTGATGGGCCGCGTTCTGCGCGCGCCCACCGTGTACGAGCGCGCCGGCGTGCGCGCGTACGTGTCGCTGCAGGCGTACCACCGCGGCGCCGACCTGCTCACCGTGCCCATGCCCTCCGCCTACGCGCAGATGATTACGGCGGCGGCCAGGGGAGCGGTGGACGAGGAGACGGTGAGCCAGGAGGTGTACGAAGAGCTGGACGACGAAGCGGTGGAAAGCCTGGTGGAAAGCATTGGCCGCCATGGCCCGGCTGACCTGCAGACGGTCTACTTTCCCGGCGTGGACCTGTACACGCACGTGGCGCAGGACCCCATCCGCGACCAGACCCGCTACCTGCGTGATGTCATCGATCCCGCCGTGGGCGAGGTGCTGGACGCGTACCGCAAGGCGGGCGCGCTGGAGGGAACGTGGGTGATGTTCGTCGCGGACCACGGCCACACCCCCGTGCTGCCGGACGACCTGCACGCGCTGGGGACGGATGGGGACGACGAGCCGCCCGCGGTGCTGCGGCAGTCAGGCTTCCGCGTGCGCCCGTTCACGCTCGAGGTGGATCCGGAGGAGCAGGACTTTCAGGCCGCAGTGGCCTACCAGGGCGCCTTCGCCTACGTCTACCTGGCCGACCGCTCCACCTGCGCACGGGCCGGCACCCGCTGCGACTGGAACCGCGCCCCGCGTCTGGCGGAAGACGTGCTTCCCGTCGCGCGCGCCTTTTACGAAGCGTCACGCACCGGCGCCGGCGTCCCCGCGCTGCGCGGCGCCATCGACCTGGTCTTCGCGCGCCAGCCGGCCCCGCCGGGGCAGGACGCGCGGCCGTTCCAGGTGTGGGATGGGCAGCGCCTCGTCCCCGTCGCGGAGTACCTGGCCGCGCATCCGCGCCCGGAGCTGCTGGAGTTGGCGCGGCGGCTGGAGGGGCTGGGTGCCGGGCCGTACGGCCACCGCGCGGGCGACGTGCTGCTGCTGGCGCGAACGGGGACGGAGCTGCCGATCGAACAGCGCTTCTACTTTTCCAGCCGCTACCACTCCTGGCACGGCAGCCCCACCAAGCAGGACAGCGAGATCCCGCTCCTGGTCGTGCAGGCCGCGACGTCGGGCGCCGACATCCGCGCCCGCGTGCAGCGCGCCGCCGGCCCCCGCGTGGACCAGCTGAGCATCACGCCCGTCATTCTGGATCTGCTCGGTTCACGATAGCTCCCAACCGCATTTCACGCGGAGGCGCGGAGGAACTGATTGAGCCGCGGAGAACCGTCTCTTCGTTTCTCCGCGGCTTGCTTCTCTCCTCCGCGCCTCCGCGTGACATGCAGTAGAAGCCGGCTTGGGGATGATGTATGCCGATGCGGAAGAGGGGTTTGGGTTAATCCAACGTTCATCCAGCCCTCTTGAAGCGGAACGGGGTTTGCGAGATATTGATTGCGTGTGGGGAGTAGCCCGCCGGCGCGGACGGGGCAGCAATGCCCTGGGCCACCGCCGGACCGGCCAGCCGTCATGACGGGGCGCAAGCCCCCGGCGGCCGGAGGAAATACCGGGGCGAGACCACTGCGGACGCGTACGCGCGCTGCAGGGTCTCGCCTTTTTGCGTGCCCCTGCCCCGCGCGAACGGACCTTCACGGAAGGACGGCGGATGACGGTTCTGGCAATCCTGGCGGTGCTCGCGGTGATCGCGGCGGGTGGATGGCGGCTTACGCGCATGGCCCTGCGTTATGGCCACCTGCTGATGCTGCGCGCCCCCGGCGGCGCCACCACGCTGTACGAGCGCGGCTCGGACGGCCGGTACGCCTGGCTTCCCGCCGTGCAGCTTCCCGCCGCGCTGCGCCGCTTCGTGTGCGGTGTGCCGGCGGAGGAGCGGGTTCGCGCGCGCGGTCCGCGGAACGGGGAACGCTAAAGGAGAACGAGGAGGATGGGAGCGATGGGCAACATCAAGGTGTTCGCGCTGATGGCGGGGATGACGGCCCTGTTCGGCGCGGTAGGGGCGATGATCGGCGGGCAGGGCGGGATGATCATGGCGCTGGTGTTCGCCGCCCTGATGAACGTGGTGATGTACTGGGCGTCGGCGGGGATGGTGCTCAAGATGTACCGCGCGCAAAAGATCACGCGCGAGCAGGCGCCGGAGCTGTATGACATGGTGGACCGCCTGCGCCAGCGCGCGGGGTTGCCCATGCCCACGCTGGCCATTGCGCCGCACGCGCAGCCCAACGCGTTCGCCACCGGGCGCGACTACGACCACGCCGTGGTGTGCGTGACGGAGGGGCTGCTGGACCTGGTGACGCGCGACGAGCTGGAAGGCGTGATCGCGCACGAGCTGGCGCACATCAAGACCCGCGACATGCTGCTGCAGACGGTCACGGCCACGCTGGCCGGCGCCATCAGCAACCTGGCCAACTTCGGCCTGTTCTTCGGCAGCCAGGACGAGGACAGCAACCCGGCGGCGGCCATCGGCATGGCCATCCTGGCGCCGATCGCGGCGATGATCATCCAGATGGCCATCAGCCGCCAGCGCGAGTTCAAGGCCGACGCCGTGGGCGCGCAGATCAGCGGCCGCCCCATCGGCCTGGCCAACGCGCTGCGGCGGCTGGAGGCGGGCGCCCGCGCCGTGCCCATGCACGTGAGCCCCGCCGCCGCGCCGCTGGCGCAGGTGAACCCGCTGGCCGCGCACGGCGGCGGCATGCGCAAGCTGTTCAGCACCCACCCGCCCACCGAGGAGCGCGTCGCCCGCCTCGAGGCGCTGCAGAGTGAGATGCGGATGGCGGCGTAATCGATGACGGGGAGGGTGTCGCAAGGCACCCTCCCCGTTTTCGTGAATCCCGCCGCCCGCGCAGGGCTGGGCCCATGATTCGCGGCTCTGACGACGTACATACCGTACCCCGAAGAACACCAGGTGTCACGCGGAGACGCGGAGACCGCGGAGGCGCGGAGAGTTTCTTCCGTTTCTCCGCGCCTCCGCGTCTCCGCGTGAGCGCTGTTCGTTTGGAACGGAGGGTGAAGTGGGAATGGCGGCGGCGGGGAGGGCGGGCGGGCCCTTGGGTGTCGATCGATATCCATCAACCAAAACGGGAGGGATGGATGGCGTCAGCGGCGAGTGAGCACGGCGGGCGCACGGCGCTCATCACGGGCGGATCCGGCGGCATCGGGGCGGAGCTGGCGCGGCTGTTCGCGCGCGACGGATGGGACCTGGTGCTGGTGGCGCGCAGCCGCGACGGGCTGGAGAAGGTGGGGCGCGAGCTGGCGCAGAAGCACGGCATCCGCTACCATGCGCTGCCCATCGACCTGGCCGATCCCGCCGCGCCGCAGGCCATCCACGACGCGGTGCAGGCGCTGGGCATCCACGTGGACGCGCTGGTGAACAACGCCGGCTTTGGGCTGATGGGCTCCTTTGTCGATACCGGCGGCGAGGCGCCCACGGAGCTGCGGCGCGAGCTGGAGATGCTGCAGGTGAACATCGTCGCGCTCACGCACCTCTCGAAGCTCTTCCTTCCCGCGATGGTGAAGCGGGGGCGCGGCTACGTGATGAACGTGGCGTCGACGGCGGCGTTCCAGCCGGGGCCGCTGATGGCCGTGTACTACGCCAGCAAGGCGTACGTGCTCAGCTTTTCCGAGGCGCTGTCGGTGGAGCTGGCCGGTACCGGGGTCACGGTCACCGCGCTTTGCCCGGGCGCCACGCGCACCGAGTTCCAGACGGCCGCCAACATGGAGGATTCGCGGCTGTTCCGCGGCGGCCACGTGATGACGGCGGCGGAGGTGGCAAAGGCGGGATACAACGCCATGCGCGCCGGAAAGTCGTCCATCATCACCGGCACCGCGAACCGTGTGATGGCGGCGGGCACGCGCTTCATCCCGCGCGCGATGGCCGCGCGGCTGGCGAAGATGGCGCAGTCGCGGGTGTAGCGCCGAGCGCCAGATCCGCAAAAGATGGAAGGTACAGAGGATCGGAGAAGAGCCAGAGGAACAGAGGCGGTTCACGTTCCGCCCTGTTCCTCTGGTTTTTCCCCGTTCCTCTGTACCCAATGCTTGCCGTGATGCGCTCAGACGCGCGTGACGCCCTCGGTCCCCAGCCGGCGGATGATCTCGCCTTTTACGGTGGCGAAGTCCTCGTCGGACAGGACGGGGGTGAGGGCGGCGGTGGGGAGCGGCTTGTCCAGCTCGACCCACGACACGCATCCCTCGTAGCGAAGCGTGTCGGGAAGATTCACGGGCTCCGGCAGCCGGTGGGCGCGCAGGATGAGCGCGTGGACGAACGGGCGGTCGCGGTAGGCGAATCGCGCGTGCGCGGCGGGGGGCGCCAGCGGATGCATCCCCTCCAGCCGGTCCAGCACCTCCGTGTTCTCCACGCGATACACGTCGTCCACCACGGCGTAGACGCGGAACGGGACGGTGCCGCGCGGCGGCGGGGCCAGCGCGTCCAGCAGGGGGTGCAGGTGCTCCGCCAGGTCCGCCGGGTTCTGGTGCCAGCCGGTGGGAAAGATCCAGAACTCGCGGTGATCCACGCCAAAGTCGCCCTGCTTTTCGTGGATGCCGCCTTTGCGGATCAGGAGGGCAATCTGCCCGGTGGCCAGCGCCTCGTCTGCCACCGCCCACTCCTTGAGGGCGACGCGGCTATGCTCCCGCATCGCCCGTCGTGAACGGCAGGCTCACCACGCGCGCCGCCGGCCCGTCCGCCGCGCCGATCCGCACCTCTCCGCCGGGCCCGATCTCCCGCCGCACGTATCCCATCGCCACCGTCTGCCCCAGCAGCGGGCTGAACGCGGCGCTCGCCGTCCAGCCGACTTCCTTTCCCGTGTCCGGGTTCACCAGCGGCGCGCGCGTGGCGGGCGCGGGCGCATCCCCCAGCAGCAGCCCCCGCAGGTGCCGGTTCACGTGCCCGCGGTGGGCAATGCGGACGATGACCTCCTGCCCCGTGTAGCAGCCTTTGTGGAACGAGATGGCCCGCTGCATCAACCCGGACGACTCGTACGCTTCCGTCGGAATCGTCTCTTCCGTCAGCTCCCTTCCGTAGCGCGGCCGCCCCGCCTCGATGCGCAGCGTCTCCAGCACGCCGAAGCCCACCGGCCGCGCCCCCGCGGCGTGCAGCGCCGTCCACAGCTCCGCCGCGCTCTCCGCGGGGAGAAAGACGTCGAACCCTTCTTCGCCGCCCGCCTCGCGCGTGGCCGCCACCAGCACCCGCGCCCCGCCGAAGTCCGGCTCCACGAACGCGTCCTCCGCCAGCGCGGGGATCTCCGCACCCAGCGCTGCGGAAAGCAGCTCGCGCGCGCGGGGGCCGTAGACGCCCAGCTCCGCCACCTCGTCCGTGGCGTCGGCCCAGCGGGCGAACAGGGGCGGCACCATCTTCTTCAGGTGTTCGCGCGTCCCCTCCAGCGCCTCGCGCGCCACGGACACCAGCACCTCGCCGTCCGCGCGGCGAAACACGCGCACGTCGGCGATCATCCGCCCCCTGGCGGTGAGCATGGCCGCGTAGACGCCGCGTCCCGGCTCGGCCTTGAGCAGCTCGTTGGTGATCAGGCCGTGCATCATCCGCGCGGGGTCCTTGCCCCACAGGCGAAAGCGCGCCCGGTCCGCGCGCTCCGCCACGCCGGCGGACGCGCGGACGGCGCCGTACTCCGCCGCGCCGTCGCCGTAGTGGCGGGCCACCTGGTGCCCCGCCACCTCGCCAAACGCGGCGCCCGCCTGCTCCAGCAGCGGCCGCAGCGCGCCAGGCGCCGGGGCCGCCGTCGTCGTGTCGCTCATCGATCAGTCCCTCGTGACGGATGCGCGGCGGTCAGCCGCCGGCGCCCTGCCGGCACAGCTCCAGCAGGCGGGCGTCGGCGCCCTCCAGTTCCGTCACCAGGCGGCGCACCTCGGCGGTGGAGGCCGCGTTGGGCAGGTCTACCTTGACCTCCTGCCCCTCGCCGCGCGGCAGGTAGACCAGCGTCACCTTCCACCCCTCCACGCCGGTGGCCTTTCGCGCCACCAGGTCCACGCTGTACTCGGTGCCGTCGCACTCCAGCCGGTTCGCCAGCCGGTGCTCCTTCCACGAGGAGCTGCGGGATAGTGCCATGTGCCTCTGCGTCGCTGACAGCCGCTCGATCTTCATCCCATCCACAGCCCCGAAAGTAACGCTTCGGAGAGTGTGGGGCTACGGCATCCATCACCAGACTGGGCCTCACACGGAGTTAACGGAGTCAACGGAGTTCTACGAGGCGGGCGGAAACCAGGTGCCACAATCCCATCCCACGGCGTTGAGGGTTGGAAAAGGATGAGAACCACGCACGAAAGCCTCCCTCCGTTAACTCCGTTGACTCCGTGTGAGACCCTTTCTTTTTGTGAGCTGGAGGTACACGCAAAGCGGGGCGGCTCCGGTGTGGAGCCGCCCCGCCGCGCCGTCGCTCAGCCGACCCGTCTGATCAGGTTCGCGCGTTGGAGAGCGAGGTGCCGTACTTGCCGTTGATCGCGTCGGCAAAGGCGCCGGCCAGGACGCGGTGCGCCTCCGTGGACGGGTGCACGCCGTCGAACGACATCAGCGAGCCGAAGAAGTTGGGCGCCGCCGTGGCCCCGGTCACCGGGCACGAGGTGGCGATCGCCGCCTGGATCGCCGCCGGAGTGGTGGCCGTGGGCAGGTCCTGGCACTTGCGCAGCCGCTGGTGCAGCCGGACCTGCTGGCCGCCGATCGTGACCGTCGTCTCCTCGGCCAGGTACGGCTGCAGGATGGCGTTGGGGTCCACGTACAGCCAGCCGTTGGCCGCGGCCGCCGCCGCAATGGCCGCGTTGAACGCCGCCACCCGCTGCGAGACGATCACCTGCTCCTGCGTGTCCAGCAGGTACGCGCCGCGGCGCGGGTCACCCGCCGGGTACGCGTTGGGGTCGCAGTTGATCTCGGTGAAGGCCGCCTCGCCCACGATCTGGAACGACACCATGTTGGCCGCCAGCGGATTGGGCGTGCCCAGGGGCGTCAGCGGCGCGCAGTTCAGGTTCACCGGCTTGCCCTGAAAGCTGCCCCCCGTGGCCTGCGCGGCCAGGTAGAAGTACGCGCCCGGCTGCAGGATGGGCGCGGCGGCAATGGCGTTCACCACGCCCACCAGCATCACACCCTGCGGGCCGGCGGCCTTGATGGAATCCACCAGCGTGTTGAGCTGCGACTGAAAGACCGACAGCTGCGTGAGCGAGCTGTCGGCGCCCGCGGCGCGCGGGCCCAGAATGCCGCCCACCGTGGCCTCCAGCGCGTCGTTGTTGCCGATCCACACCGAAACAAAGGTGGGACGCGCCTCGATCATGGCGCGCACCTGCGTGCGCGGGCCCACCAGCAGCGTGTTGAGCGAGGCCAGCTGGCCGCTGGGAAACACGTACAGGTCGCGCAGGCGCTCGCCCGGCACGGCCACGTTGTTGGTGATGCGCGGGTTGTTGATGCGCGTGCAGCTGTCGGCCGTGCCCAGGCGGCCGGTGCTGCCCAGCGGCGCCAGGAACGGGCGCGGGCAGCCGGGGCGCGCGATCAGCGGCGACTCGAAGGGGGTGCCGGCGCGCTGCGCCAGCAGCACCGGATAGGCGCGCGTCTGCAGGCTGTCGTTGATCCCGCCGGACTGAAAGCCGGCGGTGATGGAGTTGCCCAGCGCCACGTAGCGGGTGAACAGCGTGCCGCCGTTGGGCGTGGGGTTCACGGAGAGGATTTCGTCCCCGTCACCCACGCACGCGCCGAGCAGCACCGTGGCCGCCAGCGCGGCGGCCCGCAGCGCGTTCCCCAGCGATCTCTTCTTCATGCGGTAGTTCTCCTTGTGCATTTCCGTTCAGAGCCCGTGCGGGGAACGCGTTACCGGCCCCGGCCGCCGAAGCGGTAGGCCAGCGTGAAGTTGAACACCATGCCCGTGGCCTCGTAGATGCCGGCACGCGGACCGCCGGGGATCAGGGCGCCGGCGCGGTCGGGCTGGTTGATGTACTGGAACGAGAAGTCGGTCGACAGGGCACGCGTGACGCGGTAGCCCAGGCCCAGCGTGTAGTAGTTGCGCTCGCCCTCGGGAAGGAACGGCGTGGCGCGCGGGCTGGCGGCCTCGTTGTAGCGGAAGCCGGCGCGCAGGTTGAGCGCGTCGTTGGCCGCAAAGTCGGCGGCCAGGCGGAAGGTGTTGGTGCTGCTGTACCCCAGCTCCAGCGTCTGGTCGTCCGTCGTCTCGAAGTCGACCGGGAAGGCGTCGAAGCTGCTCCAGTAGGTGCGCTGAAAGTCGCCCAGCAGGTTGAGCCGGCTGCTGGCGCGGTACGCCAGGCCCACCACCAGCTGCGCCGGAAACTCGATGGTGCTCTGCACGCCCTGGTCGGCCGGCAGGCTGGCGCCGATCAGCGCGTCCACGCCGGCGTTGCCGGTGGGCACCTGCACAAAGGCCGCGTCGCCCTCGATGTCCACCTCGGCACTGGCCAGGTAGCGCACGCCCAGCGAGGTGCGCGGGTCCAGCCGCAGCAGCGCGCCCAGGTGGTAGGTAAGGCCGTTGCCGTCACCCTCGAGCGTCACGTCGGCGATCTCGGTGTTGCCCAGTCCCAGGTTGGCCGGGCCAAACTGGCGGCGGTGCACCTCGATGCTCCCCATCACGTAGTCCACGCCCACGCCTACGCTAAAGCGGTCGGGGACCACCTGGTACGCCACGGTGGGCTGGATGTACAGGCCGCGCAGCGTGTTGTCGTAGCCGGTAAAACGGCCCTCGAAGTTGGTGTCGCCGCAGTTGGGCGTGGTGGCCTCGCACACGGGCCACTCCAGCCCCAGGCCGTACGGAGCCAGCGCGCCAATGCCCACCGCCAGCCGGTCGCTCGCGCGGTAGTTGATGAACGCCTGCGGAACGGGGATGGTCTCTTCCGGACGCTCCACCGAGGTGGTGCCGTCGGCGGGCACCATTCCCTGGTCGTAGCGGAAGGTGCTTCCGGCGCGCACGAACGCCACGCCCGCGCTTACCACGCTGGGCGACTGGGCCAGCCCCGCGGGGCTGAAGTACACGGCCGATCCGTCGTCGCACGGCATCGCCACGCCGGCTCCCACACGGCCCGCCATGCACGCGCTCTGCTGGTCCACGCTGGAACCCTGCGCGTGCAGCGGCGTGCCCGCGGCGGCGCACGCAACGGCGGCGGCGCCGGCGATTGCCAGACTTCGTCTCATGCGAGTCTCCTTTGGAGGTCGTGGTGCTGCCGGGCAGGCGCCCGGAGAATGGTCGTTGTTTTTCGGGATCGGTCGGTCGGTACGATCACACCGGGGTCCGCGACGCGTGACGATACAGTGCCGCGCGTGCACCGTCAAGCCGAAAATCCTTGCCGCGCAAAGCAAAACGTACTGAGCCGGGCTCAGTTACTTTCCCCGTGAAAGCAGCGCCACCACCAGCGTCCCCGCCGCGTTAAGCACCGCCACGGTGTTGGCCGCGATGAAGATGCCGTTGCGCAGGCGCACGCTGTACACCAGAAACAGCGTGCTGGCCAGTGCCTGCATGCCAAAGAACACCGGGTCCACGTCCCCCGCCCCCTGGGTGAGCGCGGTCACGAAGGTGTAGGTAAGCGAGGCGGCGAGCGCCATGCACGCCACCCATCCCACGATCTTGACCCAGCCCCTGTCCGCCGCGCGCCGCTTTGGTGGCATCTGCCTGCCCGGTTGAGAAAGATGTGTTTAGGGGCGGGGGACGATGCACGCCGTGGGCCGCGGCGTCGCGGTGGAGGTGACAGGGTGAGCGGGTGAACGGGTGTGATGGTGTGATGGTGTGATGGTGTGATGGTGTGATGGTGTGATGGTTCCGGAGCGTAGCTTGGCCTGCGGCGCACGAGCAGCCCCGCCGGGCGAGCTCCGCGAGCCCAGGGCGGGGCTTATGGCCGTACGAGCCGCGGGCTTTGGCCCGTGGTGCCATGCGCGATGTCGTCGATGGTTGCGCGCCGGGTGAGCACCCATCCACGCTCCCACACCCTCCGGCATCTCCCCGGCAAGCCAATCCGCGAAGGCGGATTTCGTGTAGTCGT
Organism: Longimicrobium sp.; assembly: GCF_048594345.1. GTDB lineage: Bacteria > Gemmatimonadota > Gemmatimonadetes > Longimicrobiales > Longimicrobiaceae > Longimicrobium. Next base: position 14,485 of record NZ_JBMDXM010000083.1, on the reverse strand, counting down.
TGCAGCGAATTCATTCGCCCTTGCCGCCCTGGCACCCCACCTGGCCCTGCTCACCTCGTCCCCCATCATCTACCGCCCCGGCCCAATCACCCGCCCACGCGGTCGAACCGCAGCCCGCGCACGCGTTCGATGCTCACGGTAAACGCCTGCACCCGCCCGTCCGCGCCGCGAATGAATCGGACCAGCGCTCCCTCCGGCGTGGTGAACGCGTCGGCGTAGACGGGCGTGAGCTCCCGGCGCGTGTCCGGGCGGCGGCGCAGCACCAGGCGGCCGTCTTCAACCGCCGTGGTGTAGTTCGCCTCCGCCTCGGTGCTGCGGTACGCGCCGGCGAGTTCCGCCAGCTGCGCGGCCGTGGGCTGCCAGTGCTCGACGGCTTCGTAGATCACCGTGTCGCCGTCGGGGAGCAGCATGCGGAGCGTCCGCGGCTCGCCGGGCATCATCTCCACCTGCCGTGGGCCGGCGCGGAACGTGTTCCGGCTGATCGGCTCCAGCCGCATCCCGCCGCCCAGCGTCAGCGCGCCTTCCGCCATGACGAGCGGCAGCGGCTCGCCCGTGCGGCGGCTGCGGAAGAGGCCGGCCTGGCGCTCCAGCTCCGCCGCCGGAAGGGTGATCGCCGGGGGCGCGGCGGGGTCGCGCAGGTGGGCGCCCAGGAACACCTCCGCGGTGCGGTGGGCCAGCAGGGTAGGGTTGGCCTCGGCCGCGTTGCACAGTACCGCGACCGAAAGCCCCTGCCGCGGGTAGCGCGCCAGGTACGCGCGGTATCCCGCCGTCGATCCGCTGTGCGACACCTCGTCCACGCCGCGGTACGGCGCCACGCGCAGCCCCAGCGCGTACTCGATCTGCCGCCCGCCCGTCAGCCGCCCCTGCGTCTGCAGCTCGTCCCGGACGCCGCCCAGCGCGCCGGAGGTCAGCGCCTCGTTCCATCGCAGCAGGTCGTCTACCGTGGTCAGCAGGCCGCCGTTGCCGTGCACGTTTTCGAACGGCATCTCCAGGTGATACGCGCCGTCGCGATGGTCGTACGCCTGCGCGCGGCCCTTCACCACACGGCTAAAGTCGTCGCGCCACTGCGTGTTCGTCATCCCCAAGGGTTGAAAGATTTCGCGATTCGAGAACCGGGCAAAGCTCGTCCCGCTCACCCGCTCCACCAGAATGGCGAGCAGGTTGTAGCCCGTGTTGCTGTACAGGTACTCGGCGCCGGGAGCAAAGTTGAGCGCGCGCTGGCGGCTCACGATGTCCAGCACGTGCGCGTGCGTGTGGATGCGTGTGCCCCGCGGCCAGCCGGCGATGTCCTGCACGCTTCCCCAGTCGCGCAGGCCGCTGGTGTGGTTCAGCAGGTGGCGGATGGTAATTGGGGTGCCATAGTCCGGCACCTCGGGGATGTAGCGCCGCACGTCGTCATCCAGCGACAGCTTGCCCTGCCGCGCCAGCAGCACCACCGCCGCGGCCGTGAACTGCTTGCTTACGGAGCCCGCCTCGAACACCGTCTCGGGCGTGTTGGGCACCTCGTGCTCCAGGTCCGCCAGCCCGTACGCCCGCCGCACCACCGGCCGCCCGTTCTCCGCCACCCCCACCGCGCACCCCGGCGCCCCCGCCGCTCGCCACGTCGCGAACACCGAGTCCACCCGCACCACCGGGTCCGTCTGTGCGCTGGCGGCGTTCGGGAGGATGATGAGCACGGCGAGCAGGCTGGTGGCGCGCATGGGCTGGGGCGGTAGAGGATAGATGGTGGGGGATTGCGTGGATCGTAGCGGATGGATGAGACTGCGGCAACGACGGGCCCTCTCCCCCGCCAGGCCTTTCGCTCGTTCCTCGCGACGGCTGGCGACCCCTCCCCCAACTTCGGGGGAGGGGTGGTTGTTGAGCGGAGAGCGATGCGTTGTGGACGGTGACGCGGGATGGTGAGCCGCCCCCCATCCTCGACCCTTCCCCCCACAAACTGCGTGAGTGACGGGAGAATCCGATCCGGTTTCCTCAGACCGCGGCCGGGTCTGTGTTACGCATCTCGCCGCGGACGTTCGGTCCGCGTCGCCCCTCTCCCGCGCAGTTTGCGGGAGAGGGGCCGGCGAGGAACGAGCCGGGGTGAGGGCCCCCGAGGGTCGCGCCGAACATCCTCCATCTGCATCCCCATCAACATCTTATCCCATCATCCCACCTTCGTCGTACATCTAAGTGAAAGAAAACCCTTGCACCTCACGTAGCGTGAGGGTTTAGCATTGTCGCCGTGGCCACGAGGACGCGGTACCAAGGAGCGAAGATGCGGACCTGGAAGGTGGGTGAGCTGGCGAAGCAGACGGGGCTGACCGTGCGCACACTGCACCACTACGACCAGATCGGGCTGCTTTCGCCGTCGCACCGGACGGCGGCGGGGCACCGGCTGTACGTAGAGGACGACGTGGCGCGGCTGCAGCAGGTGGCTTCGCTACGGAACCTGGGGTTTCCCCTGGAGGAGATCCGCGACGTGCTGAACGACAGGCGCATGTCGCCCCTGCAGGTGGTGCAGCTTCACGCCGACCGTGTGCGCCAGCAGGTGCGGTCGCAGCAGCGGCTGGTGGAGCGGCTGGACGCGCTGGCCAAAGGGCTGCAAATGGCGGAGACCGTCTCCGCCGATCAACTGATCCAGACCATCGAGGAGATCACGATGTTCGAGAAATACTACACGCCCGAGCAGATGGACTACCTTGCGCAGCGCCGTGAGCAGGTGGGCGAGGGGCGCATTGCGGAGGTGGAGGCGGAATGGCCGCGCCTGATGGACCAGGTGCGCGCCGAGATGGAGGCCGGCACCGACCCGTGCGACCCGCGCGTGCAGGAGCTGGCGCGCCGCTGGAAGGGACTGGTCGAGGAGTTTACCGGCGGCAACGAGGGCATCCGGCAGAGCCTGGGCAACCTGTACCAGAACGAGAGCACGGTGCACGGCATGGACGTGGCCGGCATGCGCCCGCTGATGGAGTACGTGGGGCGGGCGTGGGGCTGCCCGCAGGCGTGAACGGGTGAACGGGTGAACGGGTGAACGGGTGAACGGGTGAACGGGTGAACGGGTGAACGGGTGAACGGGTGAACGGGTGAACGGGTGAACGGGTAGCTCGTCTCGCCAGCGCAGCCGCCCGCGCGATTCGATCGCGCGGGCGGCTGTTGCTGCCTACATCTTTTCTCCCGCGCCGTCAGCGGGGAGGTGGTCCGTAGCTCTCGCAGCCGATTCCATCACCGTCGTCGTCCAGACGGTGCGGGTCGGGGCCAGTCACCCGCACACGATGGCGTATGTTGTCGCAGTCCACGTCCTTGTCATCCAAAGGGGGATATTCGCCCAAGCCGTCGTCGTATGTAGCCGGTCCGGACGGCGGTGCCGGCGGGGGTACATTCATCGGCGGCTCCACCGGGGGAAGCTGTGGGTTGGGAAACGGCGTAACCGGCGGCGGCATGGGTGCCGGATCAACTGGCGGCGGCATGGGTGCCGGCGGCGCGGGCGCATGAATCTCAACTTTGAACGATTCGATGCCGCGTCCCAATCCCACCAGGAACCCGAGCAGGAGGGCACCCGCGAGTGCGGCTGGAATCCACTTCTTTTTTACCATCTTCCGGTGCGCCGTGGATGTGTTCGCTTCCTCCTTCCGGGAGATGATCCGCATCTGCCCGGATAGATTCGGGGGACATGCGACCGCGGTTTTCACGGGATCCGTCGATCAGCGGTGTTCGATCGGCCATCCACAACGCAGCCGCCCGCGCGACGAAGGTGTCGCGCGGGCGGCTGTTCAGCATCCCCGATCGGGGGCTACCAGTACAGGAAGCGCTGCATCACGTCGGCGTAGGCGCCGCCGGAGCTGCCATCCATGTGCCCGTCGTAGTTGTCTTGCCATCCCAGGAACTTCTTCCAGGTCCAGTAGCACTCCTGGCGGCCGCCAAACAGGTACACCCGGCTCGGAACGCAGTCGTGGATGATGGCACCCGGGTACCAGCGCTCGGCGCCGGAGGAGTAGTCGTACCCGCGGCCGTGGTTGCCCAGGTTGGCGTTGGGAAGCACCTCTACCTCGTACGCCGCGCTGCCCTTGATGAAGACGTTGGCGTCGCAGCTGTCCGTCCACGCGGCGCCGGCGTCGCATGAAGAGCGAGAGCGGTAGTTGGCGTGCTTGTTCACCGCGACCCAGATCTTGGGACGGCCGCGGGTGGAGCCGGCGTACTCCAGGCTTGGATGCGTGATGTCGGCGCTGGAATCGGTGATCGCCCCCCAGTGCGCCGAAAGGAACGCCGAAGCCACGCCCCACTTGCCGTATCCCAGGTACTGCACGCGCAGAACGATGAACTCCGAGTCGCCCTGGTGCTTGTAGTTGGGGCCCCAATCGTAGTAGTACGAGAGGGCGTAGACGATCTGGTGATACGACGAGTACATGGTGGACGGGTACATGGCCCAGTAGGGCTCTCGCCTTCGGTCCCGGTCGGCCGGGTCGTACGTCAGGTACGGGCGCATGGCGTAGGCAACCTCGTACTCGCACTTGTCCGAAAGGCCGTCGGCGTCGGAGTCCACGTTCACGGTAAGGTCGCGACAGCTCCACCAGTCAAAGTTGCTGGGCGTGGGCTCGCCCCCCGGGTTGTACGGCGCCGACACCTGGCACCGCGAGTCGGCGGGGTTCTCGTAGCAGATGCAGCTAAGCTCGTTGGGCGGGCACGCCTGGATGCCGATTTCGCCATCTCCGCCTCCCGGCAGGCTGCCGCCGTACGTTTCTTCGCGGGTGCTGACCGTAAGGCGCGTCTTGCGCGGGGCGCGGGCTCGCGCCGCCTCGGCGTTGGCGCCGAACGCGGCGTCGGAGCGCAGCAGGGCGATCACGGGGAACCCCGGCGGCGTGTTCATGGGGATGGTGACCTCGTTCCCTTGGCCGTCAAACCCGCGCGCGTCGCCCAGGCTCACCCACGCGTCGCGGCCGCGCGCGCTGGCGGTAACCACCACGTTGGGCGTTCCCCGCCACGAGATGCGGTCCAGCCGTACGGGAAGGGTGAGCGCCAGGTCCGAAGTGCGGGCCGCCAGCGCCAGCAGCTCGCCGGGGCGCCTGCCGGCGGCCTGCGCCGCGGCGTCCAGCAGCGGCCGGCCGCGCGGCCCGGCAAGGTAGCTTGCCGCGTGGATCTGGTGGTCCGGAAAGGGGCTGTCGCGAAAGTCCTCCAGCAGCTGCCTGGAGAGCGTCTCGTCGCGCAGCGCGAGGGCCAGTGCGCGCGCGAGAGGGTCAAGGGCAAGGCTGTCCCGGGCGGGCGCGCGCGCAAGCTGCGCGTCGCCTGCGGGAGCGGGGCCCCGCGGAGCGAGGTTGTTGTCGCACGCGCCCAGCGCGAGCAGCAGCCCGGCCAGGGGCATGATGAAGCGGTTTCGGAAACGCATGGGGAAGCCTGGAGCAGGGGTTTCCGTCGCCGGGCGGCGGGGGGGAATGCCGCCCGGCAGCGCATCTCGCCCGGAGGATACAGGGGAGGAAGGGTGAGGGGCCGGTGGCCACCCGACGGCGGTTTCCGGGAATCAGATGACGGGGGAGAAGGGCTACCCAACTAACGCCTCTCGCGCGTAAAAGGTCAAGCGCTGTGCGGTATCCATACGCATGAAGTCTGAATGGGAGCGGCACATCTGGATGCAGCTCGCCCGCGCGACGAAGGCGTTGTGCGGGCGGCTGTCCTGCATAAGCGGCATGCTGTGCGCCGTGCGCGATGCGAGTTTACGGGAGATGCCGCACTGGCGCAGGACTCACAGGAAACATAGATAATGGATGAGAATCTTTTTGCTTCAGTGAGTGCAGGTGAGCATTTACAGAGACGGAGGATGAATATGCCAAGAACAATGGTCATAGCTCTCATGTTGACGCTGCTTGCGCCCGGGTTTCGTCTCGTGGCACAGGATCTCCCCTCTCCTGAGCGCATTGTTCAGGATTCGCTCGACCGTTCCGAGCCGGACGACCGCTTCGATTTGGTGAAAGCTCAATTGGAGGGCAGCTACTTCATGATCCTCAGCGGATGGGGAGAGCTTCAGCGCAACCTGTTCTTTGAGGGGAATATCGCACCTCATTTTGCCGCTGCCTGGAAAACTGGTAGTGTCGTATTTACACCAAAGCTCATCCTCCGGATGGAAAATGATTCCACTGGCTCGGCACCTGTCAGGACTCCAAGCTACATGCCTCGGCTGGCAATGTACCTCTGGGGCAGCCCCATTCCTCAAACTGAGAATAGTTTTCAGTTCGTCTCGTTTCTCATCAGCCACCACTCAAACGGACAATCAGGTCCCTTCTACGACAGCATTACCGGGTTGCACAACCTCGAGGATGGCAGCTTCTCCACAAACTTTGTCGAAGTGGGATTTCACAGTGTTGGAGATGGTACAATATTCGACCGCCTTCTCGGATTTACGAGCGGTGGAACCTCATGGGAAAAGATTGCGTTCAGAGCCCACATCCCAGTGAATGAGGATCCGGAATTACGATCTCCTGAGGGTGACGATCAATACGGGCGTTACCGGCTGATCTATTCGCAGTCCGCTCGCGCAACCCTCTTTCGCAGAATCATCCCATTCGATACGAAGAGCAACACCGAGATCTCATATGTACTGGACCGCCACTTTCGCTCGGAGCCGCTCCTTACGAGGAATCGATTGAACGTTTCCTACAGTCTTCTCCTGACTCCTAGGATGAACGAAGATTTTGGAGTTTATCTGAATTACTATCGTGGGCAGGATTATTACAATATTTGGTATGATAAGCGGATTGATGTGTTCCGGCTTGGAATTAGCACCAATTCCGTAACCACAATCTTCCGTCCGAGATGATCGACACCCTCGCCAGTGCGCGGCCCGTGGCGGCCGTACAGGAGCCGGCGGTGGCCGCGAGGCCGGAGCGGCTGCTGTCGCTGGACGTGTTTCGCGGACTGACGGTGGCGGCCATGCTCCTGGTGAACAACCCGGGAACGTGGAGCGCCGTCTACGACCCGCTGGAGCACGCGGCGTGGCACGGGTGGACGCCCACGGACCTGATCTTTCCGTTCTTTCTGTTCATCGTGGGCGTCTCGATGGCGTTCTCCATCCTGCCGCGGCTGGAGCGGGGCGAGGCGCCGGGGCGGCTGTTCGGCAGGGCGGCAAAGCGAGGGGCGATCCTGATCGGACTGGGGCTGCTGCTGGCGGCGTTTCCGTACTACAACCTGGACCTGGCGCACCTGCGCATTCCCGGCGTGCTGCAGCGGATCGGGCTGGCGTTCACGCTGGCCGCGGCCGTGGTGCTGTTCACCCGGCCGCGCGTGCAGGCGGCGGTGACGGCGGCGCTGCTGCTGGGCTACTGGGCGGCGATGATGCTGGTGCCCGTCCCCGGCGGGCGCGCGGGCGACCTGAGCAAGGACGGCAGCCTGGCGGCGTACGTGGACCGTGCCGTCCTGGGCACCAACCACCTGTGGGCGTCGGCGAAGACGTGGGACCCGGAAGGGCTGCTGAGCACGCTCCCCGCCGTGGCGACGGTGCTGCTGGGGGTGTTCGCGGGGCGGTGGATGCGGTCGGATCGATCAGCCGCCGATCGGCTGGTGGGGCTGTTCCTGGCCGGGAACGCGGCGCTGGTGGCCGGGCTGATCTGGGACGCGGCGTTCGCCATCAACAAGAACCTGTGGACCAGCTCGTACGTGATGTTTACGGCGGGGCTGGCGCTGCACACGCTGGCGGTGTGCTACTGGCTGGTGGACGTGCGCGGGCGGCGCCGCTGGGCCATGCCGTTCGCCTGGTTCGGGATGAACGCCATCTTCGCGTTCTTTCTTTCCGGCGTGATGGGGCGGCTGCTGTACCTGGTAAAGGTCGATGGGCGAGCGATCAAGGAGGTGATCTTCACCGCCGCGTTCGACTCCTGGCTCCCCACGCACGACGCGTCGCTGGCGTTTGCCCTCTGCTTTGTCGCGCTGTGGACGGCGCTCGTCTGGGCGATGCACCGGCGCGGGTGGTACTGGAAGGTGTGATATCGGGCTGGGATTCGGTGTGCACTGAAGCAGAAGATCGCACGCGGAGGCACGGAGGAAAACGGAGAGCCGCGGAGGACGCATCGAAGCGCCTCCGCGGCTCATCTGTTCCTCCGCGTCTCCGCGTGATGCTTGTCAGCGGACTCTCCCACGCACGACACGATTCGAGGTGAGGCGACGAGCTCCGGCTGGCGTCGGCAAACCTCGCGGGCACAGGTGGCGCGATCCGCGGCTACGGCTCCACGATCAGTCTGCCGCGGTGGGCTTCGGCGTGGGGGACGCAGGCGAACTCGTAGGTTCCGGGCGCCAGGTCCACGCGCAACTGCCACGACTGGCCGGGTTCTGTGAGATAGGGACTTTCCGGGGGAAGCCGGACGCCCGGCTTGTCGCGGTTGAAGGAGGCGAACGAGACGTTGTGGTGGCTGTCCCCGTCCGCCATGCTGAAGCGGAGCAGGTCGCCCCGCCGCGCGCGCACCACTGTCGGCGCGAACTGGCCGGATGCACCGTTCTCCAGCGTCCGGATCTCCACGCCGATGACGCGCTGGGTATCCGTCTCCACCACTACCTGGTTGTCGCCCGGCTCCACCCGCGACGGCTCCAGCGGCGCCGGCGGCCGCGTCCCCGGAAGCTGCGAGCCGGCGGGTACCGGCGCGGGCTGCGTCTGCGGGTACGGGCACTTCGCGCAGCCGGCGATCGAGAGCGCCAGCGCGGCGGCGGGGAACAGGCGGAGGATGGGCGCGTGTTTCATGGCGCAGGCTGCGAGTAGATCACCCCGTTCTTCATCACCAGCACGGGGCGCTCCAGTGCGTGGATGTCGCGCGTGGGGTCGCCGGGGACGGCGACGACGTCGGCCAGCAGCCCGGCGCGCAGGGCGCCGATGCGGTTCTCCCACCCCATGAGCTTCGCCGCGTTGCTGGTGCCGGCAACGATGGCTTCCATGGGCGTCATTCCGCCCCACTCCACCATCAGTCCGAACTCCTGGGCGTTGGCGCCGTGCGCGCCCACGCCTGCGTCCGTCCCCAGCGCAATGCGCACGCCCGCGCGCCGGGCAATGCGGGTGGCGTTGCGCATGGCCGCCGCCGCCTGGCGTGCCTTTTCGCCGCGCAGCCCCGTCAGCCGTCCGCTCTCCGCCGCCTGCTCCACCGCGCGCCCCGCCATGAGCGTGGGGACCAGAAAGGTGCCACGGGCCGCCATCAGCCGCGCGCCTTCCTCGTCCAGAAACGAGCCGTGCTCGATGGAGGCCACACCGGCGCGCACCGCCACCTTGATCCCCTCGGCGCCGTGCGCGTGCGCCGCCACCCGCCGCTCCAGCACGCGCGCCTCTTCCACCAGCGCGTTCATCTCCTCCGCGGAATACTGCAGCACGCCCACCGCGTCGCCCTCGGAAAGCACGCCGCCGGTCGCGCAGGTCTTGATGACGTCGGCGCCGTACTTGGACTGGTAGCGCACGGCCGCGCGAATCTGGTCTGGCCCGTCGGCGATCCCTTCGCGGTAGTCGCCGTCGAACAGTCCGGGGCGAAAGCCGTTCTCGTCGCAGTGCCCGCCCGTGGTGCCGATGCTGTTGCCCGCCGCCTGGATGCGCGGGCCCGGAACGTAGCCCTGGTCGATGGCCTGCCGCAGCGCCACGTCGTCAAAGTTGGGCGAACCCAGGTTGCGGATCGTCGTGAAGCCGGCCATCAGCGTGGCGCGCGCGTTGGCCGTCGCCAGGATGGGCCCAAAGCCGGGGTAGTCGCGCACCGCGGCCTCGTCGCTCCCCGGATCGCCCAGCGCGCGGCCGACGATGTGGGTGTGCGTGTCGATGAACCCCGGCAGCAGCGTCGCGTCGCCCAGGTCGATCACCCGCGCCCCCGCCGGCACCTGCACGCTCCCCGCCGCCCCCGCCGCCACGATGCGGTCGTCCGTGACCACCACCACGCCGTTCTGCACCACCGCCGCGCCCGTTCCGTCGATCAGCCGCGCCGCGCGCAGCACCACGGTGCCGTTCCCCGCCGTGGGGAGCGTGGGCTGCGCGGCCAGCGGCGCGGCGAAAGCGGCCAGCAGCGCGGCGGCGGCGGCCGGGTGGAGCAGCGTGCGGATCATGCGGGCGTCTCTCGGGATGCGGTGAATGCGAGTGTGTCGTGATGGGATGGCGGCCGATGCGCCAATGTTGCACCGCCGGATTCCGTGCGCCAGCCGACATCGGAAAAGAGTGGGCCTCACACGGAGTCAACGGAGTTTTCTCGTGCCTCGGCGGACGGTTCGCGTCGCGGGCATGATTGCCTGGTACGCCGTGCTGCGGATGCCTGAGTCGACAAGACCGACGTCGCGAAGGGAGGCGCGCGGACCCGCGGATGAGGTAATTCTCTCGTCATCATCCCCCACATCAACCTGAATGACTATGAGGAGCCTGAGGGAAGGCACGACAAAAACTCCGTTGACTCCGTTAACTCCGTGTGAGGCCCATCCCTGAAAGCCAGCCGGAACGCAGAAGCGGGAGTGGACGCCCCGCATCCACTCCCGCATCCCCGCACTTCGATCCTACGCCACCGCCGCCTGCTCCTCCTCGGCCTCGTCCGCCTCGTCCGCCTTCTCCGTCTCATCCGGCGCGGGTGGGGCGAGCAGGTGGTCCAGCGGCACGTGCTCCTCGCGCATTCCTTTGCGGCGCGGCTCGGCGATCCACGTGGCCACGCGCTGGATGAAGCGCCACACGCCGCCGCCCGTGGGGCGCTGGTAGCCGGGCTCGCCCGGGTCCGTGCCCATGCGCGCGAACACCTGGGTGAGCCACTCCGGCCCGTGCCCGCCCACCTCCAGCTCCGGCAGCCAGCACTCCAGCTCTCCGTAGGGCACCAGGAACACCCCGTACTCCGAGAGCGACGCCAGCAGCGTATCGGCCAGGGCGCGCGCCTCGCCGCGCAGCCGCTGAATGCCGCCGGCCTTGTAGTCGGCGTTGTTGATCTGCTGGTGCAGCCGGCGGCGCTGCTCCTCCCACGGCTCCCAGAAGACTTCGGGGACGAACGCGGAGCGTAGCAGGTCGCGAAAATCCTCGCGCCCCTTGAGCAGGTCCAGGTCCAGCACCGCCGCCGCGGGAAGCCCCATCTCGCGCAGCGGGCGGATGATGCGCCGCACCGTCTGCTTGTTCTGCGCGTTGAGAAAAACCACGCCGTCCGCGCCGCCCGCCCGGTGCGCCAGCAGCCGCTCGTTGACCTCGGCGTAGAACACGCGGTCCGCGTCCGCCTCGCACACCACCGCGCCCTCGTGAAACAGCGCGCCCAGCACGCCCGTGGAGCGCAGCAGCGGGTCGCGCATCATCGTCGACAGCTTGTGCGCCGAAAGCAGCCGCGCGCCCGCCACGTTCTTTCGCCACGTAAGCCGGACGATGTTCACCGCCTGCCCGCTGGTAATGCACCCCATCACAAAGTCGGGCGAGTGCGTGGCGGCCAGCACGTTGGCGCCGCGCTCCGCCGCCAGCTGCGTAAGGCGCTTGCCCAGCTTGCGCACCAGGGGCGGATGCAGAAACGCCTCGGGCTCATCCACCAGCATGATGCGGTAGTCGGCGCTCAGCAGCGCGGCCGTAAGCCCGGTGAACGCGCGGATGCCGTCGCTCATCTGGTCGATGTCGGCGGCGCGGCCGTGAAAGGCGCGCGAGCGGTCGGTGATGGACTGCTCTTCGTCATCGTCCATGGGCGCCCGCTCCGCCATCCGCACGCGCAGGTGCGTCCCTTCGGTGGGGTCGATGACAAAGTACAGCCCGAACGCGTCGTGCGTGATCTCGCGGATGCGCTCGCGGGCCTCGTCGTCGCGAAACAGCGCGCCCAGGTAGTTGGAGGGATGCTCCTCGGGGTCGTCCGCGGCCTGGGGATGCATGAGCGCCAGGCGCGTCTGCCCGTCCAGCCGCAGGGTGAACAGGGCCAGAAAGTCGCGGCACAGGCGGTCCAGGTCTTCGTCGGACGGATCGTCCGCGTAGGCCAGGGCCTGCAGCAGCGCGTAAAGGTCCACCACCTGCTCCACCACGGGCTCGGCCACGTCGGTGGCGCGCCGGCGCCAGTGGTCGCCGGAGTGGCGCAGGCGCAGCACGCGCACCGAGCCTTCCGTGTCGCCGTCACCCACGGCGCGGGAGAGCACCATGTCCTCCACCTCGTCGTCCGGCGGCAGCAGAAGCTCCAGCCGCCGCACGATGTGGCGCAGCGAGTCGCCGCCGGTCTCGATGAAGTCCTCGATCTCGCGAAGCGCCAGACTCTTGCCCGAGTTGTTGGGCCCCACGAACACGGTCATGGGACCGGGCGTGAAGCGCAGCGGCTCGTCGCCTTCGCCGGCGCCAAAGCCCAGGGCTACCGTCTTGAGCATCGCGTCCGGATGGTCAGGCGGGCGGTCCGGAACGGCCGCCCGCCGGGGACAGTGTGCAAGGTACGCCTATGGAACAACTTCCGCCGCCAGCCCGATTTGTACCGCCTTTTGGCAAACGCGAGAAGTGCGCCAGGGACGTGACATTTGCGTGACGTGGCGCCTCCGCTTGGATTTACGCACACGAGTGGACGGTGTGCGCGGTGTGTAAACTCCGTGGGTGGATCCGATGTACAAGCTTTGTGCGAGGGAGACGTTCGTCCCGCGTGCGGCCCTCCAGCGGCGCCCCCTCCGCTCGCCGAGGCTCGCACCTCCCCCAAAAACCCCAGCTGCACCTGGTCGTGCGCGCGGCACACGACCGGAAAGTGGAAGATGAAGAAGCCCAGTACCTGCACGCGGCCGCGCAGGCTGCTCCGGTGCTGTCAAAAACCCCTGGGGGAGGTTAACGGCGGATTGTGCTCCGCAGCAGACCCTGTGCACCGGGCGAGGGCCCCCTCCCCCCGCTCCCTGTCCCCGCTCCGCGGGGGAGGGGGAGAACTGATTCCGGAATTCGCGCGGAGGACACCGATTCCCGGACCGGGAGTCGGTAAGGGCCGCCCCCGCGCCGGAGCGAATGAAGAATTCGCCGCTGGAACTTCGCGAAGTCCGCCTGCGCGGACTGCACGGTCGCATCCCCAGTCCACCCGCGCGAGTCCGGCGCATCCTTCGGCACTCGACCGCGACGGACCCGTCGGCGAAGGCCGACATCACGTTTTCGGTGCCGCGATTTCAATCGCCGGGGGCTCGGGTCCAGCGCATCCGCCGTATCCCGGTGCGGCGACGTTTCCGCGGCGGATACGCACGCGACGAGGCCCGCCTTTCTCGCGGAAAGGCGGGCCCCGTCATCGTACCCTCGTACCCCCGCACCTTCGTACCGCGGCTCAGGTGCGGAAGCCGCTCACCAGCTCGCGCATGCGCTCGGCGGAGTGCAGCAGCTCGGCGGTGGAGGCGGACATCTCCTGCGTGGCGGCGGACTGCTCCTCGGCCGCGGCGCTCACCTCTTCGGCGCTGGCGGCGTGCGACTCGCTGGTGCCCGACACCTCGGCCAGCGACGCCTCCACACCCTCCATGGCCGCCGCGTTGCGGGCGGCGGCCTCTTCCACCTGGTCGGCGGCCAGGCGCACGCCGTCCACCGCGGCCAGGATCTGCTCCAGCGCGCTGTCGGCGCCGCGCGACACCTCTTCCACGTCGCCCACCTTGCCCGTGCCGCGGCCCATGGAGGTGACCACCTCCTCGATGCGGCTGCGGATGCCGGACACGTTGCCCGCCACCTCGTTGGCAGCGCGGGCGCTGCCCTCGGCCAGCTTGCGCACCTCCTCGGCCACCACCGCGAAGCCGCGGCCGTGCTCGCCCGCGCGCGCCGCCTCGATGGCCGCGTTCAGCGCCAGCAGGTTGGTCTGCCGCGCGATTCCGGTGATGGTTTCCACGAAGCGGTCAATCTGCGCCGACGCCTGCTCCAGTTCAGTAACCTGCGAGGCAGATTCGGTCACCACCTCGCGGATTTCCAGCAGCCGCTGCAGCGCGGTGGATACCTCGCTGCGGCTCTGGGCGGCCACCAGGTAGATCTGCTCGGAAAGCGATGTCACCATCTGCGACGCGTTGACGATTTCGTCGGAGCGGCGTCCCATTTCCTCCAGCGCGTCACGCGTGGCCTGCAGCCCCTGCGACTGCGTTTCGGCGCCGCTGGCAATGCCCACCATGGCCGTGGCCACCTCGCCGCTGGACGCCGCCACCTCTTCGCTGATGCTGGACAGGTCCGACGCGAAGTTGCTGATGCGCTGCGCCGTACCCGCCGTTTCGCCCACGATGGTGCGCAGCTGCCCGGCCATGTGCTCAAAGGTGGCGGCCAGCGCGGCAAACTCCTCGGGCATGTCGTCGGTGTGGCCGCCCATGTTCAGCCGCAGGTCGCCCTCGCCCAGCTGCTGCGCTGCGCCGCCCAGCGTGGCCAGCGGCTTCTGAATCATCCGCAGCGCCAGGGCAATGAGCCCCGCCGTTGCCAGCCCGGCCAGAATGGCCGTCAGCGCCAGCCCCGCCTGCCACTGGCGCACGTTGTTGCGCAGGTCGTCGGCCGCGTCCGTCACCTTCTGCGTCTGCGCGGCGCTGATGGCGCGGATGTTTTCTTCCAGCTGCTCGGTGCGCGGCCGCACGGCCGACACGCGGCGCAGGGCGCCCGCGCGGTCGC
>NZ_JBMDXM010000082.1:0-3028 GCF_048594345.1 Longimicrobium sp. | reverse complement strand
CTGGCGCGCGGCCTCGCGCTGCTCGGCGCGCACGGTGGCCACGGCGGCCTCCTGCGTCAGCCGCTGGTTCTCCAGCGTGGCGGAAAGGGTGCTGCGGTCGGCCTCCGCGCCCACCAGCTGCCGCTGCGCCTCCAGCGCGTCGCGCTGCACGTCGGCGTTGCTCAGCACCAGCAGCGGCGTGCCGGCCGTCACCGTGCTCCCCGGCACCACCAGGATCTGCTCCACGCGGCCAGCCGTCTGCGCGCTGATCCACCGCACCTGCTCGCTCACCAGCGTGCCGGGGCCGCGCACCTCGCGCAGCATGGTGCCGCGCTTCACCGTGTCCGTCCACACCGAGGCGCCGTCCAGCTTGGGCGCGGCCGGCTCCATGCGGGCAAGGGCGGTGCTGGCGGCCACCAGTACCAGGGCGGCGGCGCCGCCGTAGATGTACTTGCGGGGGGTGCTCTTTCGAGCGCGCGGGATGTCCAAGGGTACCTGTCTCGCTGTCGGTCTTGAGGGGAACGGCCGGGATCTCTCCATGCAAAGATCCGCGCCAATTGTGATTCCAAGGGAAACGGATGTGCCGCAACCACTTAGCCGGTTGCGGCGCCGCGGCGTGGTGCCCGCGGGTGTCCGGATGTGGGATTTTGGTGTTGCGTTTCCGGGCCGACGAGCCGCAGGTCTGCCTCCGTTCCGGACAGCCGCCTGGCGTCGCGCGGAGTGCCACCATCTACGGGACAACCTGCGCGGATCGAGTGGGCTGCTACGCGGGGTCCGGTCGGCGTACGACGAAAGCAAGTCGTTGAACCCCAATCTAATCGTTTAGGAACATTTGTTACAGAGGCGGAGGGGCGAAGGATCATCACCCCCACCTCCGTATCTCCCTGCGCCGCGTCAGGATTCTCTACCTCGGCGAACGCCCTGCTCCAGCGTCAAGATCTTTCTCGGTATCAACTTACACGGACCCTCGCTCATGCCGGCGCAGTGCCGGCGGGCAGGCGGACACGCCCTCGCCCAACCACACGAAATCCGCCTATCCTAGAACTTATACCATCTGCCGTATTTCGATGTGCAGTGAGGGGAAAGATTTTCACGCGGAGGCACGGAGAAAACAGAAAAAGGCGCGGAGAGAACGCCAAAACGCCTCCGCGCCTCATCAGTTCCTCCGCGCCTCCACGTGATGCTTTTCCGTCGTTCATCTGATTGCACAACGAACTGCAAGAAAGGGTATTAAGGGTATTAAGGGGTGGACGGTTCACCTGATCGCGCATCAGGTGGTGCGATCGACGTTCGCCGGCGCACTCCGGAGGCCATCCGCCGATCCGCATCCCTCCTCCAAAAAAAACGCGGATGGCCCCCTGCCGCATTCCATCTCTCTCTCGTTGCCGAGCCTCCGCGCCGGCTCGTGGCTCGTCAGCCCAGCAGCGCCAGCCCTGCGCCGATGTCGGCGCCCTGGCGGGTGTTCACCACACCGCCGGCGCGACCGGTGGTCTGCATGCGCAGGTGCACGCCGCCAAAGTGCTCGCCAAAGACGAACAGCCCCCACACCAGCTCGTGCGCCGAGGCGCCGGCGTGCTCGTTCTGAAAGCAGTAGGGAAGCGTCTCCAGGTACTCCTGCACCACCCAGTCCTGCTCCCACAGCGCGCGGGCGATGGTGCGGTCCCACTCGTCGGGGGTGCGGTAGCGCCCTACCACCACAAAGTCGCCGCCGATGGACGAGGCCTTTTTGAGCACCAGGTTCTCCCGCTGCGCGGGCAGGTCCTCGGGAAGACGCAGGGGGCGGCCGCGGAAGGTGGTGTGCCCCGGCTGTACCCGGCGGGTCCAGGGGACGTGCCGGTCGATCAGCGAGCGCTCGGCGGCGGTGAACTCGTTCGAGCCGGCGTGCTCCGAAAGCAGCGCCAGGTTGCGCTTGTCGCTCAGCAGGTCGCCGATGGGGCCGCTGAACAGGTTGACGTAGCCCATCTTGAAGGCGCGGAAGACGGCGCGGATGTCCCCCTGGCCGTTGTGCTGCTCGATCACGGCGTGCACCGGCTCGCCGTGCACCGTGACCCCGTCGCGACCCACCGTCAACTCGTCCAGCGAGCACAGAATCACCCGTCCCACCTCCCCCGCCCCCCCCTGCCGCAGCGCGGCGCACAGGTCGCGGGTGTAGGTTCCTTCCGAGTGCTGGGCCAGGATTTCGGGCGTGTGCGGTCGCACCACCATCGCCACGTTGAAGTCGCCCTCCGTCCATGCGCCCAGCCGCACCGTGTCGTCCACCACGTGGCGGAACAGGGCGCGGCACACACCCATGGGCGCGGCACGGCGGCCCGTCTCGCGCAGAAAGCGCGCGGTGGGCTCGCAGCGCAGGTACTGCGCGCACAGGTGGTCGGTGTGCAGTCCGCCGATAAAGCCGCCGGCGTTGAACTCCAGGAACTTGAGCCCGTCGGCGGTTTCGATGTAGTCGGCGCGCGAGTGCGCGGCCTGGATGCCGTTGGGCTCGTCCGCCAGGATCTCGATCATGTCCTCGCTGAACTCGCGGGCCAGCGTGGGCGCGCCGTCCATCGATCCGCGGGTGTGGTAGAACGCCGCGGCGCGGACGGGATCGGCCAGCAGGCGCTCCGTTACGCCCTTCATCAGCCGGTCCAGCCCCACCGACATCTCCGACAGCTCCCGCAGCCGCGCCGCGTCAAAGAAAAGCGGCCACGGCTGGACGGAGAACGACACCAGCGAAGGGTCCTCGTACAGCGGGGCGTACGAGGCGCGCCGCAGGCACGCGGGGTTGCGCTCCACGAACTCCAGGAACTCGCGGTTGGCCCGCGACCACCGGGCGTGGGCGGGCTTTGCCTGCTCCAGCGCCGAGGCCGGGCGCGGTGCGGCGGGGGTGGGGGCAAGCGTCGTCGTCATGGAAGCGCCAGGAACTCGGGGTTTTCGGCCAGCAGGCGGTCCAGCTCGTCCTCGGACAGGCCGTCGATCATCGTCAGCAGGCGGTCGGGGCTGGCACCGGCGGCGTCCACGGCCTCCGGCGCCCACACCGCGGCACCCGCCGCGCCGCGCTCGCCCAGCCAGC
>NZ_JBMDXM010000081.1:0-3055 GCF_048594345.1 Longimicrobium sp. | reverse complement strand
CCATCGCGCTGCATGTGCTCGACCCACTTGCCGCAGCAGCCGCAGGTCGCGGTCTTGTGCACGCGCATGCGCGGCAGGACCTGGGTGTCGGCGGCCTGCGCGACCGGCGTCGCGCCTGCCTCCACAGCCGGCGCGGCGGCGGTGTCGGCCGCTGCGGGTGTCGCTGCGCCAGTGCAGGCGGCGACGGGCAGCAGCAACAGCGTCAAAGCGAGAGGATGGATGCGCATGTTCGGACTCCGGGAATCGGTCACAGGACAGCCCGATTATGCGCGAGCGCCCCCACCCCGGCCCTCCCCCGCGTTGCGGAGGAGGGAGAAAAGCGGCGCGACCTGTGCGAGCGATGCGACCCGCGAGTGCGTAGTGCAGACGGGTCACTTTCTCCGCAGCGCGGGGAGTTCAATGCCGTAGGCATCGGGTGGGGGCTGGGGGTTGTCGCGAACAGCGCCCCCACCCCGGCCCTCCCCCGCGTTGCGGGGGAGGGAGAGGAGCGGCGCGACCTGTGCGAGCGATACGACCCGCGCGTGCGTAGCGCAGACGGGTCACCTTCTCCGCAGCGCGGCGGAGGTCGATGCCGTAGGCATCGGGTGGGGGCTGGGGCTTGTCGCGAACAGCGCCCCCTCCCCGGCCCTCCCCCGCGATGCGGGGGAGGGAGATGAGCGGCGCGCCCTGTGCGTGGAGCGCGGCCCGCGCGTGCGGTGCGCAGACGAGGGACCTGCTCCGCCGCGCGGGGGAGGTCGATGCCGTAAGGCATCGGGTGGGGGCTGGGGGTTGCCGCGAACAGCGCCCCCACCCCGGCCCTCCCCCGCGTTGCGGGGGAGGGAGATGAGTGGCGCGACCTGTGCGAGCGATGCGACCCGCGCGTGCGTAGCGCAGACGGGTCACCTCCTCCGCAACGCGGGGGAGGTCGATGCCGCAGGCATCGGGTGGGAGCTGGGGCTTGCCGCGAACAGTACCCCCACCCCAGCCCTCCCCCGCCTTGCGGGGGAGGGAGACGAGCGGCGCGACCTGCGTGTGCAGCGCGACCAGAGTGCAGCGCAGACGAGCCACCTCCTCCGCAGCGCGGGGGAGGTCGATGCCGGAAGGCATCGGGTGGGGGGGCTTGTCGCGAACAGCGCCCCCTCCCCAGCCCTCCCCCGCAATGCGGGGGAGGGAGACACGCGATGCGACCTGAGCGAGCGATGCGAGTCGCGCGTGCGGCGCGGTCGGTCACCTCCTCCGCTTCGCGGGGGAGGTCGAGGCCGCAGGCATCGGGTGGGGGCTGGGGCTTTTCGCGAACGGCGCCCCCTCCCCAGCCCTCCCCCGCAATGCGGGGAGGGAGTGAGTGGTGCGACCTGAGCGAGCGATGCGGCTCGCGCGTGCGGCGCGGTCGGTCGCCTCCTCCGCTTCGCGGGGGAGGTCGATGCCGCAGGCATCGGGTGGGGGCTGGGGCTTTTCGCGAACGGCACCCCCACCCCAGCCCTCCCCCGCGATGCGGGGGAGGGAGACAAGCGATGCGTATCGCAGGTGCGGTGCGGACCGTTATCCCCGCGATGCGGGGAGGGAGACGGGTCAGCGGCCCTTGCGGGCGTTGTCGTTGGCCTTGCCGACGGCGCTCTGTACCTTGCCTACGGTCTTCTGCGCCTTGCCGGCGACTTCCTTGGCGGTGTTACCGGTGGCCTTGCCTGCCAGTTCCTTCGCGGTGCCTTTGACTTGGTTCTTCATGCCTTCGCTGCGGTTCTTGTCCACGACAGCCTCCTCGCGCCTGCTGGATTGCAGGCTGCGAGGGGATATGCGCCTGTCGCCGCCACGCGGAGGTGAAGAAACACAGCCTCGTTACAGAATCGGCATGCCGCCGGTCACTGCATAGCGCCCGCCGGTCATGTAGCTGGCTTCGTCGGACGCCAGCAGCACGTAGATCGGGGCACACTCGGCCGGTTGCCCGGGTCGCTTGAGCGGGGCCTGGCTGCCGAACTCGGCGACGGCATCGGGCGGCAGTGTCGAGGGGATCAGCGGGGTCCAGATCGGGCCGGGTGCGACGGAGTTGACGCGGATGCCCTTGTCGGCGAGCAGTTGCGCCAGGCCCGCGGTGAAGTTGGCGATGGCGCCCTTGGTCGTCGCATACGGCAGCAACGTCGGGTTGGGCTTGTCGGAGTTGATCGAGCTGGTGTTGATGATCGACGCGCCGGGCTTCATGTGTGGCACTGCGGCCTTGCACAGGTGGAACATCGCGCTGACGTTGACCTGGAAGGTGTAGTCCCACTTGTCGTCGGGGATCTCGTCGAGTGATTCGTAGGTAATCTGGTAGGCGGCATTGTTGACCAGCACGTCGATGCGGCCGAAGGCCTCGACTGCTTTGCGCACGATGGCGCGGCAATGTGCGGGATCGGCGATGTCGCCGGGGACCAGTTCGCAGCGCCGGCCTGCGGCTTCGACCAGACGCCGGGTCTCCTGCGCATCTTCGTCCTCGCTCAGGTAGCTCACCAGCACGTCCGCCCCTTCGCGTGCGTAGGCCAGCGCGACCGCACGGCCGATGCCGCTGTCGCCGCCGGTGATGATCGCGATCTTGTCCTGCAGCCGCCCACTGCCGCGATAGCTGTTCTCGCCGTGGTCTGCAGGCGGATCGAGTTTGCGCTCGACGCCGGGCACGGACTGCTGCTGTGCGGGCTGGTTCATCGTCTGGTCTCCATGTCGGGGGAAGGCGCCACGCTAGGCGCGTGCACGTGGCGCGCCGGTGATTGCAACGGCATCTGGGCGCATGGGCTTGCAGGGATTGCAGGCCGAATCGCGACATCGCGCTTACGACTTCTCGACACGATCCTAAGATTTGCATTGGTCTAATCCGCGCCCGTTCCCGGATGTGATGGGGACGCGAAGGGCGAGGTGGCGTGGCTGCCGGCACTGTCCGGCGGCGCGGCATTGCGCCTGCGGTCAGGCGGACATGCGCACCTCGACGATCCACGATCACAGAGGGCTCCGCAGCACGATGACGTTTGCCGTCCATTCCCACCCCCGCCGCCTGGCCCTGGCCACGCTGGCCACCGCCATCCTTGCCACGCCTGTCTTCGCACAGACCGCA
>NZ_JBMDXM010000080.1:0-47319 GCF_048594345.1 Longimicrobium sp. | reverse complement strand
ACCTCCGCGCAGGCGGTGGGGAGCCCGGCCGCGCGCCAGGCGCCGTGGGCGGAAGGCGACCGCTTTGTGCTGTCGGAGCCGGGGACGGCGGCGGTGCATGCGCGCGTGGTGCGCGTGTACGGCGGGCACCTGGTGTTCGCGCTGGCCGAGGGCGAGGAGCCCGCGGGCGGCGTGGAGGCGTGGACGGCCCGCGCCGACAGCGCGTTTCGCCTGCTGGTGCAGCACGGCTACCCGGTGATGGAACGCGCGCTGACGGCCACGCGTCCGTCCAGCGGCGCGGGCGCGGGGCAGCTGCTGGTCGTGGCCCGGCGCGAGGCCAGCGCGTACCTGGGCGCCACCGTCACGGTGGGGGCGGAGGGGCGCGCGTACCCGTACGTGCTGGCCAACAGCGCCTACGCGTTCAGCGCGGCGGGGCTGCTGCGCACGCTCTCGCACGAGGTGGCGCACGCGTGGCAGACGGCGTGGGCGTCGGAAACGCGCCCGGCGGGGACGCTGGGCACCGGCGCGCCGAGCTGGGCGGTGGAGGGGAACGCCGACCTGCTGGCGTGGGCCACCCTGCGCCGGGCGCTGGGCATTGGCGCGGCGGAGAACTGGGAGTGGGCGGGGCGGATGACGGACGCGTCGGTGGCGCCCTACGCGCTCCTTGCCGCCGGCGCGCGCGGCGACCTGACGGCGGGATACGCCAGCAGTGCGTCGTTCCAGGCAGACCTGGCGCTGCGCCTGGTGCAGGGGGGGATGGACGAGGGCGACGCGCTGGCCGAGGTGACGCGCGGCGTGCTGGAGGGGTGGCACGGCTGGGACGCGGCCGGCGCGCGGCGGTCCGGCCTGGCGGGGCGGATGCGGGCGCGGCTGGGCGGTGCGTGGGAGCCGGAGACGGCGTTGCTGGGATGGGCGCTCAGCCAGGCCGCGGACGACCTGACGGCCAATCCCGCGCTGCAGAACCCGGCGTTCGCGCGGGTCAGCACGGCGGCGGGGGACGCGGGGCTGGGATGGCTCCCCGCGGCGGTCCTGCGCAGCGGCGGCACGGCCGGCCGCGCGGATCCCGCGGCGCAGGCATCGCTGGCGGGGAACGCGGCCACGGTGGCGGCGCGCTACGGCAGCCCCGGCTACGTGCTGATCGACGACGACGGCTTCGGCGGCGCGTACACGCTCACCGCTTCGGCGGGCGGTGCGGCGCTGGACGCGGCGTGGATGATCGTCCGCATCCGCTGACAGTCATCCATCCAAACAGAACGGGTACAGAGGAACGGAGAACAGCCGGAGATGCAGAGGAAAACGAAAAAAAGAGGAAGAATCCGTCTTCCTCTTTTCCTCTTTTCCTCTGCATCTCTTTTTGAACCTCTGTTCCTCTGTACCCCCAGCCGTTGTGGATTCAGAAGTTGAGCACGGCAGCGGGGATGCGGGAAGATGGGGCCGGCTGGGAGATGGGAATGGCGTGCTGCAGCCAGGCCGCCAGGCGGGGCAGGAGCGAGGCATCCTTGCGCATGGATCCCGATCCCCCCGCCGCGCGCGCGCCGTCCGCCAGCGTCCCCGTCGCCAGCGAGCTGACGAAGACGCAGGGGATGTCGGCGTACGCGGCCAGCCGGCGCAGCTCCGTGCAGACCGCAAAGCCGTCGCTCCCCGGCATCTCCACGTCCAGCAGCACCGCCGCGGGCACCTCGCGCTCCTCGCGCGCCCACTCCAGCAGCGCGTCGCCGGTGACGAAGCAGCGTACCTGATAGCCAAGGCTGGTCAGCCACACGCACACGATCTCCGCGTGCATTTCATCGTCGTCCGCCACGGCGATCAGCGGGGGTGCTGCATCCTGCATGCTGCGCGGCCTTCGGTGAGATGTACGTCAGGGAATGATGATGATGATGTGACCACGTCGGCCGGACAGGCCCAAAGTCGATCGCGGCAACCAGTCATCCTGAGAGGGGTGTTGAGAAACCGCAGTTCTTCGTACGAAGCGCACAGTCATCCTGAGGGAGCGCCACGCGGAACCTTCAGGAACACAAGAGCTTACGCGCGACCGAAGGACCTTCTCTCCGCCACCGTGAGGCCAGCTGCCGGGCATGAAGCCAGCCTTACGCTTCTGCCGGCAAGGTCCTTCGGTCGGCGCCAGAGTATCGTGTATGAGCAGGTTATGGAGCGGCGCCTCCCTCAGGATGACTGGCACAGATCCGAGGTTTCTCAACGCCCTCTGAGGAAGGCGCGTGCGGATCGGTAACACCCCACCACGCCTCAGGCAGTCAGCTCTGACGATCCAACGACACCCACTCAGGGGTCGCGGGCCAGGCGGCGGCGCCAGAAGGTGCCGGCGTCCTCCAGCAACCCTTCGGTAAAGCGGATGCCCAGCGTGGCGTAGAAGCCCTCGCCGCCGTGCGCGGCAAAGTCGGGGTCCACCAGCCCGCCGAAGCGGTAGCCGGCCTCCAGCTCCACCCCGCCCATCCCCGCCGCCACCGCGGGCGCCAGGTTCCACGCGCGGGCGCCGCCCTCGGCGTCCACCAGCAGCCGGCCGTCCAGCCGCAGCCGGAAGCGATCGTCCAGCACCTGCTCGGCGCGCGCGCCGGCAAAGTGCGCCATGGATCCCAGGTCGGTGAGCCCCGCCGTGCTGTCGCTGCGCATGGACCAGCGCGTGGCCCAGCGCGCCGCCAGCTCCGTGCCAGGCCGCACGGCCCACACCGCGTCGGTGGCGCCGATCAGGCGGCGGTCGTCGCCGGCGCCGGAAAGCAGGCCCGTGGCGCCGCCCAGCGCGCCGGCGGTGCGCCGCCACTCCAGCTTGGCCAGCACGTTCAGCGCGTCCGTCCCCGCGGGGCGCATGGCCAGGCCCACCAGCGAGCGGTCGCGGCGGCTGTCCATCGTCCCACCGGTAAGGTCGTTGCGCTCGTCGCGCAGCCAGTCGTGGCGGGTAAGCAGCGTCATCCCCCGCCCCACCGGCGCGTCGCCGGCGATGTCCCAGCGGTAGCCGCGTGATTCCAGGCCGCCGTGCACCTCGGCGCGGGCGCTGAAGCGCGGCGTGCTGTCCGTGGGCAGCCACTCCAGCCCGGCGCCGGCGCTCCAGCGGTCGCGCTCCGTCTGCGCGAACGGCAGGGCGCGCGACGGGTCCAGCAGCGGCGCGCGGCTCAGGCCAAAGCGGCGCTCGTACATCCCCGTGGCCGACCACCCGCCCGCGATCGCCAGCCGCTGGCTCCATCCCAGCACCGCGCTGTGGTTGGCCTGGCCGTCGTCCGCGCGCTCCAGGCCGCCCCACACCTGACCGCCCAGGAACCGGTCCAGGCGCAGGTTCATGGAGGTGAGGCCGTACGAGAAGGACGTGTCGCCGCGCACGGTGACCCAGCGGTGGCCGGCGTCCACCCGCACCCCCGGGAACACCCGGTAGGCGGCGCCCACGCCGATCTGGTCCGGGCGCGACGTGGACAGGTCGTCGTCCGCGGAAAGCGAGCGCGTTCCCTCCACCCATACGTCCATCAACGGCGTGGCGGCAAAGGTCAGCTTGCCCAGCGCCGAGCTGCTGCTGGCCGCGCCCTGCGCGTCGCCGCTCACCCCGCCCTGCACCGTGAGCGCGCGGCCGGCGACCGACTGCTGCAGGGAAAGCATGGTGTTCTTGCGCTCCACGTCGTAGCCGTCGAAGCGCTGGCGCTCGTGGGTCAGGCGAATGCGCGACCCCTTGGCCACGCGGGTGTCGGCCGAGACGCGCAGCTCCTGCACGCCCGCCGCCAGCCGCGGGTCCGTGCCCGGCGCAAAGCCGGCACCCACCCGCAGCCACTCCGCCGCCACCCGCGACCGCTCGCCCGGCGCCGTCCACGACAGCGTGGCGACCCCCGCCATGGCGCTGCTGTCGGAGCGGAGCGAGCGCAGCAGCTCGCCGCCAAAGGCCAGCCCGCCACGGCTCAGCCGCAGCCCCGTGCCCACCAGGTTGCGCTCCGACTCTTCCGTCGCGCCTTCGCCCGCGTCGTGCAGCCCCATCAGCGACACGCGGACGCTGTCCCAGCCGCGGACGCGCAGGAAATCGCGGGCGTCCACGTCCATCCGCAGGCCGCCGACGACCTGCCGCTCGCCGCCGGAGCGCCGCTCCGTCATCGCCACCACGTAGACCGGGTTCCCCGCCGCGTCCGCGGCCGGAACCGGGTGGTTCAGCAGCACGTCGCCGGTGGCGTAGTCGATCTGGTAGTCGGCAAAGCGCTGCAGCTCCTGCCGGGCGATCACCCGGGCGGCGTTGTCGATCGCGCGCACCTCGATGGCCACCCGCTCCGTCCCGGGGCGAATGCCGCCGCCAAAGCGGTAGGGGCCGCTTACGCCCTCGCCGCGGCGCTGCTGCTGCGAAAGCACCTGGTCGGTAAGGCTGGCGTAGCCGCGCCAGGTGGCCGCGCCCGTCGTCATCCGCCCGCTCACGCCGGTCAGCGCGCGCTGGTACACGCCCAGCCGCCCGTCGCCGCCAAAGTCGGCCGTGCGCACGTCGCCCAGCTCCACCCAGTCAAAGCCGTTCTCCACGCGCGCGCTCAGCGTCTGCGTGGCCCCGGCCAGCACCCGGCGGTCGCTGCCGTCGCCCATCGTGGGATAGCGCGACTCGTCCAGCGGGTCGTAGCCGCCGGCAAAGAACTCGTCGTCGGGGTTGGCGCGGCGCGAATCCCAGGTCACGCTCACCGTGGTCTCGCGACCCACCGTACCGCGCGCCGTCACCGAGCCGAAGGCCTCGGGCGCGGCGCCCACGCCCACCTCGCCGGCGCCGGTGACGATCAGCGGGCGCAGGTTGGGCAGGACGTGCAGCGTCACGCTGGCCTCGGCGTCGCCGCTGGCCAGGCGCAGCTCGCCCACGCCCACCTCGTGCCCCGGGCGCACCAGCAGCTCGGCCCAGCCGTCCGTGCCCACGGCGGCCTGCACGCCCACCGACGCCACGTCCGCGTCGCCGCCCTCCATCTCCGCCAGCCCCGCCTCGGCCGTCACCATGGCGCCGCCGGCCAGGGGCACGCCCCACTCGTCCAGCACGCGCACCCGCACCGCCGTGCGGCCGCGGCCGTCCGCGCGCAGCTGCACGGCGTCCGACGGCACCTCGATCTTCGCGGGAAGGCCGGAGCGGTGGACGGTGACGCTGTCCCAGCGCTCCGTGCCCCACGAGCTGGTCATCGACGCGCGCAGCCGGTGCGGCCCCTCCGACAGCTCCAGGCCGATGAAGTCGATCTTGCCGTCCGGGCGCAGCGTGCCCTCCGCCACCTGCTTCTGGCCGTCGAACAGCTTGACCGCCGCGCCCGGCTCGCCCGCCAGCCCCACGTACAGCCGGTTGGACGAGACGACGGCGCCGTCCATGGGGCTGAACACGCGCACCACCGGTCCGGTGGCGAACGTTCCCGCCTCTTCCGTAGCGCGCTCTTCCGCCGTCCGCAGCGGCGCCACCCGCAGCCGCGGCGTGGAGTCGGCCACGGCGGACGCGGCGGCGGGGGCCACGGTGTCGGCGGCGGCCGGGGCGCCCAGGCCACCGGCGATGACCAGGATGGATGCGGTCGCGGGCTCCGGCTCTTCGACGTCGTCGTCTTCGGGCCGCCACGCGGGCGCGGCGGCCGCCAGGACGGAGCCATGGGGCCCGGACCCGGGCGTTTCCGTGACAGCGCCGGGGGTGCCCGGCACGGCGCCGGCGGACCGGCGGCCGTCGCCGGACGGCGCCAGGCCGGACCCGGGCGCGTCGCCGAACGACGAGGCGGCCGAAACCGTCGCGTCCACGGCGGGCGCGGCGTCCGGAGCCGGCGCCGCAAGGGCGGACAGGGCCAGCGGCGCGCCGGCGCGGGGCACCAGGCGGAAGTCGGCGCGGGGCATGGTCCACCCGTCCAGGCGCACGCGGACGATCACGTCCGCGGCGCGGGCCAGGCCGGTGCCGGCGGGAACGCCCAGCGTGTCCAGGCGAAGCGCGTGCATCCCCGTGCGCAGGTTGGGGAAGCTGTAGCGCCCCTCCGCGTCGGTGGTGACGATCTCGCCGTCCTCGCTCCAGATCTCCACCCCGGGCACGCCGCGCTCGCCGCCGCCCTGGCGCCCGTCGCCGTCCTCGTCCAGCCACACCTTGCCCACGATCACGCGCTGCTGCATGGCGTAGCCGCGGCGCACGCGCAGCCAGGCGCTGGCCGGCGCGCTGCGCACCGCCCCGCCCTCGGCCGTGACCACCACGCGGTTCTCCACCACCGACGCGCGGCCGGGGGACACCAGCGTTACGGCGTAGCGCACCACGTGCTCCGCGCCCGGCGCCAGCGGCCCCGCCAGCCACAGGGTCAGCGCGCGCCCGTCCACCCGCGCCGAGTCGGCGCCGGACAGGTGCTCCGGCAGGTACCGCACGCCCGCGGGAAGGGTGTCGTGCAGGACGATGCCGGACAGCGGCGCCAGGCCCACGTTCTTCAGCGTGACAGCGTACGGCACCGCCTCGCCCAGCCCGGCCTCCAGCACGCCGGCCGCCTTGACCACCTCCAGCTCGTCGCCCTGGAACGGCTGCACGTCCAGCCCCGCCGCCGCCGCCGAGACGGCCGCCGCGTTGGCCCCGCGCAGGGTGGCGTGGTTCACCAGCATCGCGCCCTCGGCCGCGCGGCCCGTGGCGCGGGTCACCAGGTTCACGGCGCCCGTCTGCCCCGGAGCCAGCGTTCCCAGCGTCCAGCGAACCTCCTGCCCGTCCACCTGCGGCTGCCCCTCGGCGCTCACGAAGGTCAGGCCCTCGGGAAGCGTGTCCACCAGCACCGCCTCGCGCACCGGCACCACCGCCGACGCGTTGGCCCAGGTGAGCCGGAAGTGCACCTCGCCGCCCAGCGGCACGGAGGCGTCGCCTACCAGCTCCTTGGCCACCGACAGCTCGGCCATCGAGACCGTGGTCCCCACCGCCGGCGAGGCGACCGCGACCGAGTCGGCCGTCGCTTCGCCCAGGCGGTAGCGCAGCGTGGCCACGTTGGTGAGCGTGGCGCCCGCGTCGGCGCCCACCACGGCGCGCAGCGTCACCGTTCCCGCCGCGGCGGGAAGCAGGTCGCCCAGCACGGCGTGCACCGTCTCGCGCCCGTCGGCCGCGCGCTCCACCCGTCCCGCGTCGCCGTCCGCCTCGTCCGTGAGCGCGGCGCCGTTCAGCCGCAGCGATCCGGGGACGTAGCGCACGCCGGCCGGCAGCGGGTCGGACAGCGAGGCCGCCGGGGCCGCCGCGTCGCCGCGGTTGGCGTAGGAAAGGGTATAGGTCAGCGTGTCGCCGCTGGTGGCCTGCGCACGGTCCACCGACTTGCCCATCGAGACCGCGGGGAGCGGGCGGTGCACGTTGATGTCGTCGCGCACGCTCGCCGTCACCGCGGCGTCCATTCCGCTGGCGGCGGTGACGGTGATCGCCACGGCCGGGTCGTCCGGCGCGTCGGCGGGCACGTCCACCACCAGCAGCAGCGCGGCCGTGCCGCCGCGCTCCAGCGGGAGGGGGCCCGAGACCGGCGTGTCGCCGGCCCCGAGCACCCCATCCCCGTCAAGATCCAGGTAGAGCGAAACGCCCCACCCGGCCGGACCCGCCACGCGCAGCGTGTACGCGTCGGGGCCCGTCCCCATGTTTTCCAGCAGGTGCGCAAGCACCCGGCGCTCGCCCGGGCGGGCGGTCGCCTGCCGCGGCGGGGTAAGGGCCACCCCGGCCGTCAGCTTCATCACCACGGTCGCGGCCGCCGTATCGACGCCCGAGTGGGTTACCCCCGCGGCGGTATACGTCACGGTGGCGCGGTTCACCACCGGCAGGGTGTCGGGAACCTGGGCCGCCGCGCGCGCGGTGGTCCCCAGGACGAGCAGCAGGGCGGCCGCAAGCCCCCGCCAGGCCGAAGCCTGGCGGTGCCCGCGGTCACCCGCGCCCGAGCGCATCACGTAGAAGCGCATCCCCTGAATCCCTGAGATCGTCTGGAGGAGTGGTTACTTGATCCGCACGCGGACCCAGAAGTACCGGCTGGCGCTGGCCGCCAGGGTACCGCCGAGCGTCGCGGAGACGGTGCCCGCCGACTCGCTGATGGTCCAGCCCGCCGCGTCGGTCGAGGTCGACACGTAGGTCACCTGCCCCGGCAGCACGTCGCTCACCGCCACGGTGCTCGCCGCGGCGCCGCCCGTGTTGGTGACGGTGATGCGGTACTGGATGTACTCGCCCGGCAGCACGCGGTCGGAGCCGGTGATGGCCGTGGTCTGGTCGTCGCGGAAGGCGACCTTGGCCATGCTCAGCGCGGCGCGCACCACCTGGATGGTGACGTAGCCGGGGTCGCTGATGCTGGCGTTGTTGGCCGAGGTGGCCGTCAGGTTCAGGTTCTGCGTGGCGCCCGCGGCCACGTTGCCCACCGTGTAGACCACGGTGACCGTGGTGTTGCCGCCTGCGGCGATGGTGGCCGAGCCGCTGGTGCCCGCCACGCCGTTCACCGACACGATGGTCAGCGCCGAGCCGGTGCCCAGGCTGGCCGCCAGGCTGAAGGTGTCGCCGGCGTTGCCGTTGTTGGTCACGGTGAACACCTGCGAGTACTGCGTGCCGTTGCTGGGCAGGCGCTGGATGGTGCCGCCGTCGGGCGTCACGCTTACCGCGGCCGCCACCGGCGGGATCACGTTGGTCGTCGACGCGTCGCTGGTGGTGGGCGTGCGGCGCGAGGTGGCCGTCATCGTCACCGGCGTGGTCAGTCCGCCGCGGCCGGGGGCCACGGTGTACACCACCGTCACCGTCACGCTGCTGCCGGCGGTGATCTGCGTGCCCGCCAGCGCGGCGTTCAGCTCGGCCAGGGTGGCGTAGGTGGTGCCGCCCACCTTGTAGCCGGTCACGGTGACGCCCGTGGCCACCGTAAAGGCGGCGGTCACGCTGTCCACGCCGTTGCCGGTGTTGGTCACGGTAAAGGCCAGCTCGTTGCCCGTGCTGGGCGAGGCCGGGGTCACCGTGGCCGGCGACGTCACGTCGGGGCCGGCCAGAAAGCCCACGATGACGGAGGCGCTGGCGCTGACCGACGCGTACGTGTTGCTGTTGGCGTCGGTCCAGCTGGCCGTCGCCGTGTTGGTGATGGTGGTGCCTTCGGGCGTGGGGGTCTGCGCGCTGGCGCGGCCTGGCAGGGCCAGGGGCGCCAGGAGCAGCACCGCCATGGCGGCACGTCTCAGGACGTGGGTCATCTTCAGGGTCCTCTTCGGGGATTGAGGGGGTTAGCGCCCGCTGTTGGCGGGTGCGGGAGTGCCCGCGCCTACGCGGGCATCGAACTCGGCGACCACGGTTGCGCCGGGGGCAACGTTTCCTTCCACCGTCCAGCGGACGTGGGTGTAGCGCTCGGCCGGGATGGCGCGGCGCACGCGCCGTCCGTCCACGACCACTTCCTCCGTGGGCTGCGCCGCGAAGGTGCGGCCGCCGTCGGCGGAGTACTCCAGGCGCGCGTCGCCGCGGTCGGCGCGCGCCGAGCCGCCCACGAAGCGCATTCCCGCCGCGAGCGGGTTCGCCAGCGTCACCCCGCGCACGGCGCCGCGGGTAACGTTGGTGAAGGTGAGGCGGTAGCGAACCACGTCGCCGGGCCGGGCCCGGTCGTCGCCGCGCTCCGCCTGCGCCGCCGTGCGGTTGGTGGCCGTCACGACAAACGCCTGCTGGGTGCCCCCCTGCGCCGTGGCCGGAACGGCCGCGGCAACGAGCAGGGCAAAGAACACTGCAAGGCGGATCAGGTGCTTCATCGATCCCTCCCGGGAACTGGGTGAACCTTCCACGGCCGACCCTCGGCCGCGTACTTCGTGAACCGTCCTTCAACCATCCAACTGCCCGTCCCGACCTCTCCGGCCCGCCGACCCCGTCCACGAGCCCCGAAAGCCGGAAAGCTACCCCGGCGGCGGTGAACGGAAGGTGACGGATGCATTACGATTCGTTCATGTGGGCGGCGCACTCGCCGCTCATCGTATTCGCGCCTGGAACGTGAACGACGACGCCGACGGCGCCCCCACGGCCAGGTCGCCGGTGAGCGTCCAGCGCACGCGGCGCACGCAGGCGTCGTAGCCCGCGGGGGCGCCGCACCCCTGCGACACCGGCACGTACGTCCAGGTGGTCCCCGTGTTGTTGCTGTAGGCCACCGTGGCGGTAATGCCGGCGGGGAGCGTCTGCCCCACGCTGGCCAGCTTGAACACCACCTGCGGCGGCACCGAGTCCGTCACCGTGACCCCGCGCGCGGCAAACTCGCCCGCGTTGGCGATGTTCATGGTGTAGGTGAGCTCCGTTCCCGGAGCCAGCGTGTTCTGCGGGCTGACCGACTTGGTGATGGTCAGCCGCGGGGCAACCCGCAGCACCTGCGTGTAGCCCGTGTCGGTGGCGGCCGCGTTGGTGGGGTACGTGGTGGACCGCGCGCGCAGGTGGATGAGGTTCTGCAGGCTGGCGCCCTGGGGCACGGTGTACCACACGTTCACGTTGCGGCTGGCGCCCGCGGCAATGGTGACCCGCGCGCTGTCGGCCCGCGTGCCACGCGTGACGCCCGTGCCGGTAATGGAATCGGGGGTCAGGTACACGGGCGCGCCGGTAAAGCGGTCCAGCAGGTTGTAGGTGTCGGAGCTGAGCGACGCGTTCTCGACCGTGAACTGGCGCGAGTACTTGCCGGGCAGCCGCTGCTCCGGCGCCGCCAGGCCGTCGGGGGTCACGTCCACCAGCGACACGTTGAGCGCGGTGACGATCAGCTGCAGCACCACCATGTCGTCGCCGGCGGTAAGCTGCACGTCGGCTTCTCTCGCCCGCGCCGTGAAATAGCTGGAGGCGTCGTAGGTGTCGATGTCCAGCCCGTACACGTTGGTGCGCCCCGGGGACGGGGTGTTCACCGTGCTGTTGAACGGGTTGGTGGTGGAGTTGATGGCGTCGGTGAACGGCGTGCCGTTGAACAGCAGCTGCTCGGGATAGGCGCCGCTCCCCGCGATGTCGGGGTCGCCCTCGTACAGCAGAAAGGTCACCTTGGCGCTGGGATTGTTGGCGCCCAGAAAGCCGTTGAGCGCCACCTGCTCGGTGGCCCGGCGAAACGCGCGCAGCCCGTGGCGCAGCTGAATGCGCTTGATGGGCAGGTTGGTCTGCTGATAGATGACGAAGAGCGCCCACCCCTTGGCCACCGCCTGCGGCGTGCAGTTGGCCGAGTTGGGGTCGCCGTACGGCAGGTCGGTGTCGACGGTCAGATTGCCCACCCCGTAGGTGCCGTTCCCCGTCATGAGGGTGGTGACGTCCTTGTAGGCACCGAAGTACCACAGGTCGTTGCCGTTGTCGTAAAAGTCGCGAAACGGCGTGCCGTCGCCGGTGATGTTCGTGTCCGTGCCCGGGCGCCGGAAGCTCACCGAGTTGTCCGCCGTCTCGCCCGATCCGCCCCAGAACAGGTACGCGGCCACGACGGTGGCGCCGGTAGGCAGCGTCAGGCTGGCGTCCGCGGTGGTAGCCACGTCGCAGGGGCTGTCGTTGTTGCCCGAGGTGCGGAACGAGTTGCCGGTGACCATGTAGTCGTACGGCCCCTCGTGCTGGCGGTACAGCGACAGCACCTGCGCCTCCGCTCGCCCGGCGCCGAACGTCGCCGCCAGCGCACACGCCACGGCCGCGCCCCGCAACCGCATCTGCGGCAGCGGGCGCGCGAACGCCGGGGCGGCCGCCACGCGGGCGGCGGTCCGGCGGAACCAGGAGGTGATGAAAGCGGTCAACGGTGCGATGGTACGGTCAGCGGTCGATGACGGGAGCGGCGCGTACGGAAGCAGGTCCGGCGGCGGCAAGGTTATACACAAGTTCTGCACCCGTGAAATAACCTTCCCAACTACGCTTATCCCAACCATTTACGTATCATGTCGGATTCGGGTTCTCGTTCCCGTTCCCAATTGGGAACCCGACTGTGTTCCCGTTCAGGAACACGTTTCTCCCTGGGCAACTGTGGCCGTGGAGAAAACGACGCGGCGAAGATATCGGATGACGGATGAACGGAACGTGACGGCCGGATTACGGTTTGTTCATCTGCACACCATACACGGGAAAGAGCTGTACTGAGTGTAGATACAACAACTTGCGCACGATGCGGGAGCGAAGGTTCTTACGATTACCGCGTGAAGGAGTAGACCTGCAGCGGACCCAGGATCTCGTCATGCGCGATCGGGAAAACACCTGTCATTCTGCGGCTGAGAGGGTGTCGAGAAACCTCGGATCGTGCCCGTCATCCTGAGGGAGGCGCCGCTCCATAGCCTGCTCATACACACTACTCTGGCGCCGACCGAAGGACCTTGCCGGCAGAAGCGGGAGGTCGGCTTCAATGCCCCGCATCAAGCTCCACGGTGGCGGAGAGAAGGTCCTTCGGTCGCGCGTAAGCTCTTGTGGTCCTGAAGGTTCCGCGTGGCGCTCCCTCAGGATGACTGTGCGCTTTGTACGAAGAACTGCGGTTCTCAACACCCTCTGAGGCTGAGAGGTGTTGGAAACCGTGAATGTCCCCCCAGAAGCGCGGGGTCATCCTGAGGAAGCGCACACCCGCAACGTACGCAACTACAGGAGTTTGCGCGCGACCGAAGGATCTCTGTCGGGTCGCGATGGACCAGCCCTCGGGGAGCCATTCAAGGCTCCTGGTTCTGCAGGCAAGGTCCCTCGGTCGGCGCCAAAGCGTTGTGCATCCGCAAATTGCTCAGCGGCGCCTCCCTCAGGATGACCGGGGGTCGAGGTTTATCAACCTCCTCCCCGAATGACAGGTTGGGCGGATTCCGTACTGTTTCTGGATTTCCCCGCGCGCGCGCAGTCCGCGGATTACAAGAGCGGGTTCGCGGTGAACGCGCCGCTTTTCCCGCGGACTCTCTGCCGATTCCGCGAACTCTGCCTTGAAACCGTGCGCCTGTTCCGCACGGGAAAGCGGGGCCGCACGCCGTGGACGGAGAGTGGATGTGACAGCGCGGGAATCCGGCATTAGTTTGTTCCGTATCTGATCCGCGAATCCCCCCCTCTTCGCTCACCCTGCACCCGCGCCCGGAGCCCCACGCGTTGAAGCTGCTGGTGATCGACGACGATCCCATGATCGCCGATTTCATTCGCCTGTCCCTGGGGGAGCGGGGGCACGTGGTGGACGTGGCGCACACGGGCGACCACGGGCGCATGCTGGCAATGGTGTACGAGTACGACGCCCTGGTGCTGGACTTTGTGCTCCCCGACACCACCGGCGTGGACGTGCTGCGCGAGTTGCGGGGGCGTGGACGCGCCGTCCCCGTGCTGATGCTCACCGCCCGCAGCGGCCCCGAGCACGAGGTGCACGGCCTGGACGCCGGCGCGGACGACTATCTGTCCAAGCCCTTCTCCATGGAGGTGCTGGAGGCGCGGCTGCGCGCCCTGGTGCGCCGCGGCGGCGGCGCCTCACAGGCCGGCGAGGCCACGCTGGGCGGCCTGCGGGTGGACCGCCTGCGCCGCGCCGTCACCGCCGGCGGCAAGCCCCTCAAGCTCACCCCGCGCGAGTACGCCCTGCTGGAGTACCTGCTTTCCCGCCCGGAGCGGGTGGTGACGCGCAGCGAGCTGCTGGAAAAGGTGTGGGACATGAGCTTCGACCCCGGCAGCAACGTGGTCGACGTGCACGTGGCCCGCATCCGCGCCAAGCTGCAGTCCGCCGCCAGCGGCGCCGCGCTGGTCACCCTGCGCGGTGCCGGCTACATGCTCACCGCTTCCGGCGAAGGCTCCGCAACGCCGGAATGACGGTGGCGCTCTCCGTCCCCGGCGTAAACCGGGAAGAATAGAAGTGTCACGGGGAGGGCGCGGTGAATCTCTTCCGCGTCTCCGCGCCCTCCGCGTCTCCGCGTGAGCGCCCTTCTTCGCCGCGATCCGGAATCAACATGAAGGCTGCGATCCAGGATCCGGGATGATGCGGCCCCCTCGCAAGAAGATGCCGGCCCCGCTCCAGGTGAGCGGGGCCGGCATCTTGTTCCGGTCCGTCAGATCACTCGATCCGCGGCGCTACTTGGTGCGCACCACGATCAGCGAGAAGGGACTTGTGGGCGGCACGCCGCCCGACAGCGCGGTGAGCCCCGCGAACCCGCCCGTGGGCACACCGAAGCGGGTGAACGCCGTTCCTCCGCCGCGCGAGTACGAAAGCGTAAGCGCGGTACCGTTGCTCAGATCGCGCCTGCCGTACACGTTCACGAGCCCGCCCAGCTGGGCGTACAGTGAGCGGAAATTCCAGCTCGTGACCTGCTGCGCCGGACCAATTCCCGCCACCGCGTCGTCGACATACATCGCAGAGGTGAAGTCGCGCAGCCACTCGTTGGGATCCACACCCAGCGCCGTCTGCAGGTTGGCGGTGCCCGTGGCGGTGGTGTTCACCAGGTTGAACCACAGCGTGGCGTCGTCGCCGTTACGGCGGTCGGCGGCGTAGCGCAGGAACGCCCAGTTGGCACCGCGCGCGGTGTTCGTCTCAGTGCTCTTGAACGCGCCCGACGTGTCGGGGCGCTGCAGCCAGGTGCGAAGCCGGGTGAAATTGTCGTTGGAGTAGGTGTTGAACGCCGCCACCCGGCGCGACGCGAACGTCCCCTGGGTGAGGTTGGCCAGCACGATGTTGCCGCGAGGCGCCAGCCCCACCGAGGTGCGGTAGAACATCAGCTCCTCGGTGATGGAGCTGAGCCCCTCGTTCAGCCACCCCTCTTCCAGCGGCGCGTCATGCAGGTAGACGCGGCGAGAGGCGTTGATCAGGTGCTGAAGCTCGTGCGCCATCACGCGAGACGTGCGGCCGCGCACCTCGCTGACCCCGCGCACGTTGCTGTTCACCGCGCCCGTGGGATCCGGCACCAGCATGTACAGGATCTCGCCCACGTTGCTGCGCGTGCACCCCTCGGCGCTCGCGGCGTACAGGTCGCGCGCGAAGAAGTAGCCGTAGTTGACCGCGCTGGTGGCCGGGGGCGACATCTCGTTCACCCCGCGGGT
The DNA here is from genome assembly GCF_048594345.1 of Longimicrobium sp. Lineage (GTDB taxonomy): Bacteria > Gemmatimonadota > Gemmatimonadetes > Longimicrobiales > Longimicrobiaceae > Longimicrobium. The sequence goes on along the minus strand of NZ_JBMDXM010000080.1, from coordinate 32,474 downwards.
AAAGAACGCCACCACGCGCTGGTTGTTGTCCGTGTCCGTGGGCTCGCCAAAGTTGGCCGTGTTCACCGGCCAGGCCAGCGAGTCGAACTCCAGACGGATGCTGTCGTACTGCGCCGTGGTGAACCCGCCCGCCGGATTGGCCGTGTCGGCCACGATGATCAGGCGCTGGCCGATGGAAACCACCCGCCCCGTGCGCAGGTCGGGCGTGCCCGAGCAGCCGGAGGCCACGTTCAGGTTCCACAGGTCGCCCAGCGCGGGCGTGCCGGGGGTGACCGCCAGCCGCGCGCCGCCGCGCGCCGCCGCGGTCCGGCCAATGCGGGCGCCGGGGCGGCCCCGCAGTTCGGCGGCCAGCCGCCTGTCGCGCTCCAGCACGGCCATGTGCATGGCGTCGCCCCGCTCCAGCTCGGCACCCGACGACAGCGACATCAGCGGCCCGCGCGGCGCCAGCGACGGCGAGGGCTGCCCGGTCGCGCCGATGATCCCCGAGCCCGTGATGCTGAGCGACAGCGACGAAGACGACGACAGGTTCACCGGCATGTAGGCGTACTCGCCCTCGCCAAAGCAGATGGACGAGGCCCCCGGCATGGTCGCCGTGTACACGCCGCCCACCGCCAGGTTGGGGCACACCGCCAGCGTGGCCGACCCGCTGCGCTGGCCGCTGGTGGCGGTAATGGTGGTGCGTCCCGGCGCCACGGCCGTCATCAGCCCCGCCGCGTCCACGGTGCCCACGGCGGGGTCGGACGTCCCGAACGTCACCGTGCCCGACACCGCGGTGCCCACGACGTTGCGCACGGTGGCCGTAAGCGCCTGCGTGCCGCCCTCTACCATGGTGTCGGCCGCGGGCGTCAGGTCAACCCATCCGTTGGGAAACTGTACCCGCGTCGACACGTACACCTTGAAGCTGAACGACGCCACCCCGACCGGAACCGAGAACAGCCACGGCTTCGGGTTCGACGTTTCGTTGGGCGACAGCACCTCGTCGTACTGAAAGTACGGCTGCACGCCGGAAAGGAACGGCGCCACGTCGGTCGCGTTGGCCACCGACACCGGCAGCCCCGAGCCGTCCGACGCCATCGGGTCTTCCGCGAAGAAGATGCGGACGCCTTCACCGTGCGGGGTGGCGCCGTCCGCGGTTCCCAGCGGCTGGGGGATCAGGTTCTGCACCGTAACGTCGATGCCGAACGTCCCGCCGACTGCGTCATAGCTGAAGTTGGACGCCGACAGCGACACGTACGAGCCCTGCCCGCCCACGATCAGCGCGCTGGCGTCGCCCGTGCCCGGGGCCGCCGACGTGCAGCGCAGGGCGCCCGTGGCCACGGTCACCCGGCAGTCGATCTGCGCCAGCTCCACGGGGGGCGGCGTCTGGGACGAGGGCGCTACGGGATCGTCGCCCGTACACGCGCCAAGCGCGGAGAAAAGCAGAAGCCCGGCCATGGCCGGGCGTACAAACGGGGGCATGGTCCTCTTTCGAACGGGGGGACTCGCTGCGCGAGCGGGGATACATGCAGATCGCGAAATCTCTAAAAAAGGACACCCCCTGTCAACCGGCTTGCGCAAACCTGCTACAAAACGGCCAAACTTCAGCCACTGGAAGACGTTACGGGCCGGGGGACGGGGGGTCCGGAGATCACGAAAGAGTAAAACGGTGACGTCCCGGATTCGCAAAACACGGGATTTCCGGCGGAACGCGAACGCCCTCGCTTCCCTGTGTGTTCCCACCCGACGGGAAGAACGCCGGCCCCGCTCCAGGGAGAGCGGGGCCGGCGTCCAAAGTGCCCGGAGTCGGACTCGAACCGACAATCCCTTGCGGGAGGCAGATTTTGAGTCTGCTGCGTATACCGATTTCGCCATCCGGGCACGGTGGGGAATCTACTGCACCTGCGGCAGCGAATCAACGGGTACACGGCGGACAGGGCCCACGGTGATCCCCTCGGCGTCCAGCAGCTGCAGCGCGTACACGGCACGGCGCAGCGCGCGCAGGCTGTCGCCCGTGGCCAGCCCCTCGCGCGCGTCGGCCAGAAGGTGGCGGGCGCGGCGCACGCCGGCGGTCTGCCCCACCCCCGCCGCCAGCCGCGTCTCCACGGCGCCCATCAGCCGCAGCCCCACCGCCAGCGGCGCGTGCCCGCGCGCGGCGATGGCCCCGCGCGTAAGGTGCACCACCGCGCGGCCGGTGTCGCCCGCGGCCATTCGCGAACGCGCCGCCTCCGCCTGCGCGGCGACTTCCAGCACGGCGGCCGACAGCTCGGGGTAGCTCCCCGTCTGCAGCCGGGCGCGGGCGCGGTCCGCCCACTCGTCCAGCGCCGCCGCCGAAGCCAGCAGCGCCGCGGGCTGGGGCATGCGGGCCAGCGAGCGCGCGGCGGTGCGCATCATCTCGTCCTCCAGCTCCAGCGCGTCCTCCACCCGCCCGGCGGCGCGCAGCCGCACGGCCTGCTCGCGCGTCACCCGCAGCGCGGCCGCGTCTTCCGCGCCCACGTACGGAAGCCAGGTGTCCGTCCGCGGCAGCGAGACCGGCTCCGTGACCGCCACCCACACGCCCCCGGCCGCGTGCTTCACGTACGAGGTGGGCGCCATGGGCGCGTCCTCGCAGGCGGCAAGCAGCAGCAGGGCGGCCAGCGCGCCGGGAAGGGCGCGTCGGAGAGCAAAGGTCATGCGGAGGAGGACGGGAAAGATGACCGCGGGGCGCAAAACGGCACGCTGGTGAAGTGTAGGCAAAGGCGCCCGCGCGGTCAACGGCGGGGGCTCCGTGCGCTTGACACACTTTCCGGCCACGGGATAGGTTGACGGACGTTCGAACCACGATCCATGACGCTGCACCGGGGCCGATGACCGACGAGAGAAGCGCGTACGACGAGAAGCTGGAGAGCATTCTCCGGACCGCCGCGCAGATCTTCGCGGAGAAGGGCTACCACCAGGCCAGCATCCGCGACATCGCGCGGGCCACGGGGGTAAGCCTGTCGGGGCTGTACTACTATTTCAACAGCAAGGAAGAGCTGCTCTTCCTCATCCAGGACCACGCCTTCGGCACGCTGATCGCCAACCTGGACCAGCTGCTGGCGAGCGAGACGCAGCCCCTGCGCCGGCTGCGCATCCTGATGGAAAACCACCTGCGCTACTTCATCGCGAACAAGTTCGAGATGAAGGTGCTGTCGCACGAGGCCGAGGCGCTTACGGGCGACTTCCGGCGCCGGGTCAACGCCAAAAAGCGGCGCCTGACCGAGATCGCCATGGAGATCCTGTCGGAGCTGCGCCCGGCGGGCGACGTGGACCCGCGCGTGGCGACGTTCGCCATGTTCGGGATGATGAACTGGCTGTACAACTGGCACCGGCCGGAGCGGGACGTGCCGCTGGACAAGATCGTCGACGACATGTACCGCATCTTCGTCGAAGGATACCTCCCCGCGGGCGCCGTGGTGCCGGCGGGGGCGACCGACGCCACGCCGGGCGACACCGCCCCGAGCATCTGGCGCACGCCGGGGGCCGACGAGCAGCCCTGACACCCCGGATCCGTGCGCACGTTCACCTTACCTATCAGACCAGACGAGACGATGGCTACCGCGACCGCTGAAGTCCCGACCGAGAACCAGACGCTGGTGCACTACGAGGTGCAGGACGGCGTCGCCATCTTCACGCTGGACGACCCGCCGGCCAACACGTACACGCACGAGATGATGCGCCAGCTGGACGCGTGCATCCTGCGCGCCCGGTTCGACAACTCGGTGGACGTGATCGTGATCACGGGAAAGGGCGAAAAGTTCTTTTGCGCCGGCGCCAACATCAACATGCTGCAGAAGGCCGACCCCACCTGGAAGTACTACTTCTGCCTGCACGCCAACGAGACGCTGCTCAAGCTTGAGCACACGCCCAAGCTGGTAATCGCGGCGCTCAACGGCCACACGGTGGGCGGCGGGCTTGAGATCGCCATGGCGGCGGACCTGCGCATCGCGCGCCGCGGCGCCGGCAAGATCGGCCTGCCCGAGGTGGCGCTGGGCGTGCTTCCCGGCACCGGCGGCACGCAGCGCCTCACCAAGCTGGTCGGCACGTCCAAGGCGATCGAGCTGATGGTGCAGGGAAACAACATCGACTTCGACGAGGCCGCGGCCATGGGCATCGTGAACCGGGTGCTGGACGCGGAGGGCCGCGACGCCTTCCTGGCCTCGGTGCTGGAGTACGCGCGCCAGTTCACGCGCCCCAACAAGGCCACCTTTGCGGTGGGCAACATCAAGCGCAGCTGCCAGAGCGGCGCGGAGCTGCCGCTGGAGCAGGGGCTGGCGCTGGAGCGCGAGCTGCAGGCGCTGCTGTTCAACTCGCAGGATGCCAAGGAAGGCCTGAACGCCTACGTGGAGAAGCGCACGGCGTCGTTCACCGGCAAGTAACCTGGACGATGGAAGGCGAAGGCGCCCGATCGGCTGATCGGGCGCCTCTCGTCGTTGGGGGCCTCACCCCGGCGCGGCCCTCACCCCGGCTCGTTCCTCGCCTGCCCCTCTCCCACAAACTGCGTGGGAGAGGGGATAGACGGCACGGGCTGCAGGGCGTTCAGACAGTTCGGCGCGAGGGGCAGCGCCCCCTCCGGGCCGGCACCACCGGCCCACCTCCCCCAAAAAACCCGGGGGGGGGTTGGTGTAAGACAAGGGATGTCGTACCGGGATCGACTTCTCCCCTCTCCGTGAGGAACGAACGGGGAGGGGCCGGGGGAGGGGCACCCCGGCGGACGCAGTTCGATCCCGTTCGCCGAGCCGGGATCCAACGGCAAGCATCAACCTCCCCCAGGTTGTTTTGGGGGGGATGGGCGAGGTTTACGAGCCCGGAGGGGGCGCCCGGGACACGCGACGAATCCCGTCGAGGCGCCACGCCCAAAATCGTGCAGTTGCAATCCAGGACCATCGAGCAGCCAGTCTGCACTTCTGAGATAACGGACAAGATGACCGACACGGCGACGCTGGAGATCCAGCCGGGACAGCTGTTCATCGGGGGCGAGTGGCAGGACGCGGCCTCGGGTGAGACGTTCGACACCATCAACCCGGCCACGGCGGAGCCGCTCACCCATGTGGCCGCGGCCGCCGCGGACGACGTGGACCGCGCGGTCAAGGCGGCGCGCACCGCGTTCGAGGCGGACAGCTGGCAGAAGCTGGATGCCCGCAAGCGCGGCAAGCTGCTGTACGCCATCGCCGACAAGCTTGAGGAGCGGGCCGACGAGCTGGCCCGGCTGGAGACGATGGACAACGGCAAGCCCGTGCGCGAGGCGCGGATGATCGACATCAAGGAGTCGATCGACTGCTTTCGCTACTACGCGGGGTGGGCCGACAAGATCAGCGGCGACGTGATCCCCGTTCCCGGGCCGTACCTCAACTACACGCGCCGCGAACCCGTCGGCGTGTGCGGGGCCATCATCCCGTGGAACTACCCGCTGCAGATGGCCGCGTGGAAGGTCGCGCCCGCCATCGCCTGCGGAAACACCGTGGTCCTCAAGCCCGCGGAGCAGACGCCGCTTACGGCGCTGGAGCTGGCCCGCGCCGCGGCCGAAGCCGGGTTGCCGGCCGGCGTGCTGAACGTGCTGACGGGCTTTGGCGAGCCGGCGGGCGCGTCGCTGGTGAACCACCCCGACGTGGACAAGATCGCGTTCACGGGCTCGACGGCGGTGGGCAAGATCATCCAGAAGCAGGCGGCCGACACGCTCAAGAAGGTGTCGCTGGAGCTGGGCGGCAAGAGCCCCAACATCGTCCTGGACGATGCCGACATCGACGCGGCGGTCAAGGGCGCGTCCATGGCCATTTTCTACAACACGGGCCAGGCGTGCACGGCCGGCAGCCGCCTGCTGGTGCACGAGAAGATCCGCGACGAGTTCGTGGAGAAGCTGCTGAAGCGCGCGTCCGGCTTTGTCCCCGGCGACCCGCTGGACCCCAAGACGCGCCTGGGGCCGCTCGTCAGCGCCGAGCAGCTGGACCGAGTGATGGGCTACATCGCGCAGGGCAAGAGCGAGGGCGCGGAGCTGCTGCTGGGCGGCGACCGGGTAGAGGTGAACGGCAAGGCCGGCTACTTCCTGAACCCCACCATCTTTGGCGACGTGGAGTCGAAGATGGTCATTGCCTGCGAGGAGATCTTTGGCCCCGTGCTGGCGGTGCAGACGTTCAGCGACCTGGAGGAGGCGATCCAGATCGGCAACAACACCGAGTACGGGCTGGCGGCGGCGGTGTGGACGCGCGACGTGCGCAAGGCCCACCACGCGGCGCACCAGCTTCGCGCCGGCACCGTCTGGATCAACACCTACCACAACCTCGACACGGCCTCTCCCTTTGGCGGCTACAAGCAGTCTGGCTACGGCCGCGAGCTGGGCCGCTACGCGCTGGACCTGTACACGCAGGTCAAGAGTGTGTGGGTGAACCTGGGGTAACTGCAGGATCAAGTGCCAAGTGCCCAGTGTCCGGGAACGGCGCTGGGCACTCCGTGTCTCATCCCCGCGGTGAACGGTGCTGAAGCGCCTGCGCGAGCTGCTGGCCGATTATTGGAGTGATGCCGTCGCCGTGCTTTGTGTGCTCGCGGTGGCCGCGGCGGTGGTCTTCATGCTAGGGGGCTCTCATCGCCAGGGTGTACGCGGCTGCGCGAGGGAATACGCGCGCGCGACGAATGCGGCTGATTCGGCACGGGTAGACGCGCAGCCGGTTCCCGGGACTATCCGCCCCGGCGATACCTGTGGGCGGCGCCGGGCGAGAGCCGAGGTCCCGCGAGACACTACTTGGTGATTCCCAAAAGGCGTATCTGATCCCTGGAGGTGGTGAATGCGGCTGGAACTTACGGCTGTATATCGAAAGGTGCCCGAAGGCGGATACGTCGCGTGGGCAGAGGAGTATCCCGGCGCGCTGACGCAGGGAGACACGCTGGAAGACGCACGCGCGAATCTGGACGATGCCGTACGGCTGCTTATCGAGGCCAACCGCGACATGCACGCGACTACGGAGAATGAGCAGCAGGTGATCCGCGAGCCGCTGCTCATCGCGGACTGATCCGGACTTCCCCGCGCTGCTTTGCGGGTATTGGACATCAAGGCACAACCACTTCTCTGTCTATGACCGACGCATACATCCTGGACGCCGTCCGGACGCCGGTGGGGCGTTTTGGCGGCTCGCTTGCTTCCGTGCGGCCGGACGACCTGGCCGCCACCGTGGTAAAGGCGATCGTGCAGCGGACGGGGATCGATCCGTCCGTGGTGGACGACGTGATCTTTGGCTGCGCCAACCAGGCGGGCGAGGACAACCGCAACGTGGGGCGCATGGCGCTGCTCCTCGCCGGCCTCCCCGTCACCGTGCCCGGGCAGACGGTGAACCGGCTTTGCGGATCGGGGCTGGAAGCGGTACGCAGCGCCATGCACGCCATCCGCGCGGGCGAGGGCGAAACCTTCATCGCCGGCGGCGTGGAAAGCATGACGCGCGCGCCGTGGGTGACGCTCAAGCCGGAAGAAGGCTACGCGCGCGGCGTTCCGCAGATGGCGGATTCGCTTCTCGGCTGGCGCTTCGTCAATCCGAAGATGCCGCCGGAGTGGACGGTTTCGCTGGGCGAGACGGCGGAGATCGTGGCGGAGGAGTTCAACGTGTCGCGCGAAGACCAGGACGCGTTCGCCTTCGCCAGCCAGCAGCGCGCCGCGAAGGCCATCGCCGCGGGCCACTTTGCCGGGGAGATCGTTCCGGTCGAGATCCCGCAGCGCAAAGGTCCGCCCAGGGTGGTGGATACGGACGAGCACCCGCGCGCGGATACCACGCTGGAGTCGCTGGCGGGCCTCAAGACGGCGTTCCGCAAGGAGCGCGGGACGGTGACGGCGGGCAACGCGTCGGGGCTCAACGACGGCGCGTCGGCGCTGCTGGTGGCGTCGGCCACGGCGGCGGAGCGGCTGGGGCGCCGGCCCATGGCGCGCATCGTCGCCAGCGCGGTGGCCGGGGTGGAGCCGCACCGCATGGGGATCGGCCCGGTGCCGGCCACGCGCAAGGCGCTGGCGCTGGCGGGGCTGTCCATCGACGACATCGGGCTGGTGGAGTTGAACGAGGCGTTCGCGGCGCAGTCCGTGGCCTGCGTGCGGGAGTTGGGGATCGACCCGGAGATCGTGAACGTAAGCGGCGGCGCGGTGGCGGTGGGGCACCCGCTGGGCTCGTCGGGCGCGCGGATCCTGACGACGCTCGTCCACGAGATGCACCGGCGGGGCGTACGCTACGGGCTGGCGTCCATGTGCATCGGCGTGGGCCAGGGGATCTCGCTGATCGTGGAACGGGTGGACTCGTGAGCCCGGCCGCATCCGCATCCAGCGACCCGGTCCTGCTGCGCGTGCACGACGGCATCGCCTGGATCACGCTCAACCGCCCCGACCGGCTGAACGCCTTTGCCGGCACCATGCGCGACGATCTGCACGACGCCATCGACCGCGCGGCGGCGTCCCCCGACGTGCGGGTGCTGGTGATCACCGGCGCCGGCCGCGGCTTTTGCACCGGCGCGGACGTGGAGGTGATGAGCGACCTTCTGTCGCGCGGCGACGACGCCACGTTCGAGACGCTGGTGCAGGCGGGGATGCGCGTGGTGCAGCGGCTGCGGACGGTGGAGCAGCCGGTGATCGCGGCGGTGAACGGTCCCGCGGCGGGCGCGGGCGCGTCGCTGGCGCTGGCGTGCGACTTTCGCGTGGCGTCGGAGCGCGCGACCATCGGCCTCACCTTCAACCGCATCGGCCTGCACCCGGACTGGGGCGCCACGTGGACGCTGCCCCGCCTGGTGGGCGCCGGGCGTGCGGCGGAGCTGGTGATGAGCGGGCGGATGGTGGAGGCGCGCGAGGCGGAGCGCATGGGCCTGTTCGAGCGCGTGGTGGCGGAGGACTGGTTCGAGGACGAGGTGAAGAAGCTGGCGAAGGAGCTTGCCGCCAAGCCGCCGCTGGCGCTGCGCCTGGCCAAGCGCACCCTGGCCGCCTCGCTGGACTCCGATCTGGACGCCATGCTCGCCGCCGAGCGCGAGCAGCAGATGCGCTGCTTTCGCAGTGCCGACGCAAAGGAAGGCATCACCGCCTTCAACGAGAAGCGCAAGCCGGTGTTCCGCGGTGAGTAGCCTGGATCCCGTTCCCTACGCGGAGGCGCCGCGGGCCATCCGCGCCGCGCTGGAGCCGTTGCGGGGGCTGCGGCTGCGCACCGTCACGCGCGCGGCGGAGATGCTCACGCTTGGCTTTGGCGAGCTGGAGATGGTGGGCAAGCGGCAGGTGGCGCAGTACGCGCTGAACCTGCAGGCGCCGTGGCGGCTGGACCACCTGGCAACCGGCACCGTCACCGGCCGCTCGGACGTGTGGGAGCCGCTGGAGCTTCCCGCGCCGGATGGCTGGCACTGGGACGAGGGTCCCAACCTGCGCGACCACCTGCTGGGCCAGCTGTTTCCGCTGAACGAGGCGAAGCGCCGCTTCGAAAACCAAAGCGACGACTTCATCGTGCGGGAGATCGAGGCCACGGCGGCCGGCGACCTGACGATCCGTTTCGCCGGCCCGTACGAGTTCCGCGTTCTGCCCCAGAGCACGCGCCAGGAAGCGTGGCGCTTGCTTCGACCCGGGGACTTCAGCCCACACTTCGTCTTTGAGGCCGGCCGGGCGGGATACGAGCAGTAGTACCGAATCCGGAGAAACAGTGCGTATGGACGATCGCCGTCGTTCTGAGGCTAAGAGGGTGTAGAGAAACCTCGAATCGTGCCAGTCATCCTGAGGGAGGCGCCGCTCCATAACCTGCTCGTACACAATACTCTGGCGCCGACCGAAGGACCTTGCCGGCAGAAGCGTGAGGCTGGCTTCATACCTCGCATCAAGCCCCACGTGACGGAGAGAAGGTCCTTCGGTCGCGCGTAAGCTCTTGTGTTTCTCAAGGTTCCGCGTGGCGCTCCCTCAGGATGACTGTGCGCTTCGTACGAAGAACTGAGGTTTCTCAACACCCTCTGAGCCTGAGCCTGAGGCTCAGGCTCAGAATGACACCGTCCGCCGAGCCTGTTAGGCCGATTATGAGCGGTCCGGCATCATCCGCCGGGTGAGGCGGTAGCCCAGCCGCACCAGGTCGAGGACGACGTACGGGACGCGCATCCGCAGTCGCATGAAGACCGGGCGGTAGACGCGGAAGTACGCCTTTTTCAGGTCCTTCCACTTGGTGCAGTCCTCGTCCCGCAGAAAGTCCGACACGTCCACCACCAGGCCGCGCCCCTCGTGCATCATCACGTTGCGGCCGTGGACGTCGTGCGGATGCAGGCCGCGGTCGCGCGCGTAGTCCAGCGCCCGGTCGATGTCGCGGATCACCTGCTCCGGGATGGGCAGCCCGCGGTGAACGCAGTCGTACAGTGTGACCCCGTGCAGGCGCCGCAGGACCAGGAATCCATCCTCCGAGTACAGGCACGCGGAGTACGCGGGATGCTCGCCCAGCCGGCGGTAGACCTCCCGCTCCGCTTCCACCCCCGGCCGGCCCGGCGCGTACACCTTCACCACCAGTTCCGGGTGCTCGGGGTGAACCAGCACCGCCGCGTAGTTCCCGCGCCCCAGCACCCGCCACGGCGCCGGCGCGTGGTGCACGACCACCGGGTCATCCGGCGTAACGCTCTCCACGCGGAGTTCCGGCAGCAGTTCCCCATGGACAAGCCCCGCCAGCCGCGCGGCGGATGCCCGGAGCCCGTGCTCCCCGCGCCGCCCCGCCTGCACGTGCGACTTGCGTCCCCGCTGCCCTCCCGGAGCGCCAGCCGCCCGCCGGGCGCCCTTCGATCGATCCCGTCCGTCCTGCTTCACGATCCTTCGCCTGCGTCTGGTTCCCCTGCACCTCTCTTTTCCCGTACCCGGCACCCCACGGAAGGTGCGACGGGAGCACGCGGGGTCCAGAGAAAGCGCTACAGGAACTCCGGCGCGGCGTTGGGCTGCCCTTCGGCGAAGCGGGACGGGCGCAGGGGATGGACGTCCATCGAGGATGCCGATCCATCCAGGATCATCTCCGCCATCAGCTGGCCCAGCGCGGGGGAGTGCATCACCCCGTGGCCGGATGAGCCGTTGGCCAGGTACAGGTTCTCCACGCCGGGCGCGGGCCCCAGCAGCACGTGGCGGTCCGGCGACATCTCGTACAGCCCGGCCACGCACGCGGCGCGATCCACCGTCGCCTGGCGCAGGGACGGGATCCAGCGGTGCGCGCGGGCGGTGACCTGCGGCAGCCAGCCGTCATCGAACGCGACGTCAAACGGGTCGGCCGTGTTCGGCTGGTCTGACCAGAGCAGCAGCACCCGGCCGTCGCGCACGCGCAGATGGAACTCCGCCTCCACGAAGATGGTGAGCGGCATGCACTCCGGCAGGCCGGCGAACGGCTCCGTCAGCGCCACCTGCCGCCGCAGCGGATACACGGGGATGTCGACGCCCGCCATCGCCGCGACCTTCCCCGCCCACGGCCCCGCCGCGTTCACCACCGCCCCCGCGCCCACCTCGCCCGCGTCCGTCCGCACGCCCACCACGCGTCCGTCCTGCACGCGCAGGCCGCGGACGGCGGCGCCGTACTCGAACCGCACACCCAGGCGGGCCGCCGCCTCCGAGTAGCCGCGCAGGATCTCCCTCGGCCGGATGAAGCCGTCCGTGGGGGAGTAGACGCCGCCCACCAGCCCCTCCACCGCAACCGCGGGGTTGATCTCCAGCGCCTCCTCCACCGTCACCGGCCACGCCTCCGCCACGCCCAGCGCGTGCTGCATGGCCTGGGCGTCCAGCAGCGCCGCGAGCGTGGCTTGACGCTCCACCAGAAAAAGGTAGCCACAAGGACGGTAGCCGGGATCCACGCCCACCTCGTCGGCGAAGCGCAGCAGCTTTTCGCGCGCGAGCAGCGACAGCCGCACGTTGGGCTCCGACCCGAACTGGCAGCGAAAGCCGCCGGTCGCCGCCCCGGTGCTTCCCTCCCCCGGACCCGGCGCGGCGTCCAGCACCAGAACGCGCGTGCACCCGCGCACGGCCAGGTGCCACGCCACGCTGGCCCCGATTACCCCGCCTCCCACGATCACCACGTCGTACGTCTCCACCGCGCACCTTTCGCCAGGGCACGCCAGCCGCACGGACGGTAGTTCCGCCGCGTTCCGGGGCATTATCACGCATCTGCAGTGGGAGCGAAAGAGAAACCCTTGACGTCCCTGCCGCGGTAGTGAGCGGCGCGGGCCGTGCATACGTTGGCGAAGCGTATCGGCCGGTGTCCCGGGCAGGGTCGCCGTCCGCCGGCTGCCGGCACGGGGAGGGGATGGATGGATGTAGAGCTCGGCATCATCGAAGGCTTTTACGGGCGGCCGTGGTCGTGGGACGAGCGGGCGGCCACGATCGCCTTTCTTGCGCCGCACGGCTACGGCTTCTACCTGTACGCGCCCAAGGTGGACACATACCTGCGGCGCCGCTGGCAGGAAGACCATCCGCGCGAGATGGCGGACGAGCTGGCGCGGCTGGCCGGCCGCTGCGCGAAGCTGGGTGTGCGTTTCGGGATCGGCATCAGCCCGTTCGAGGTGCGGGATTTCGGCACGGCGGAACGGGACGCGCTGGGAAGAAAGCTGGCGTTCTTCGACGCCATCGGCGTGCAGGATCTGGCCATCCTGTTCGACGACATGCGCGGCGACGTCCCCGGCCTGGCGGACCGGCAGATCCAGATCGTCGACTGGGCCGCGCAGCACACGTCGGCGAACCGGATCATCGTCTGCCCCAGCTACTACACGGACGATCCGGTGCTGGACCGCGTCTTTGGACAGCGGCCGCCCGGCTACCTGGAGCGGCTGGGGGCGGCGCTGGACCCGCGGATGGAAATCTTCTGGACCGGCGAGGAGGTCTGCTCGCGCGAGTACTCGCCGGGGCACCTGCGCCGCGTCGCGGACCAGATCCGCCGCAAGCCGTTCCTGTGGGACAACTACCCGGTGAACGACGGCCAGCGGATGTCGCAGTTTCTGCACGTCCGCGGCGTGACCGGCCGTCCGGCGGCGATGGCGGATCTGGTCGCCGCGCACGGCGTGAACCCGGCGCTGCAGCCCACGCTCACCCGCATCCCCGCCCTTACGCTCGTGGAAAGCTACCGGCGCGGCGAGGCGTACGAGTACGGCCAGGCCACCCTCCGCGCCGCCGTCGCCGTCATGGGCGAGGAACTGGCGGAGCGGCTGTACGAGGACGTGCTGGTGCTGCAGGACATTGGCCTGGACCGGCTGGACGACCGCGAGGCCGCGCTGCGCGAGCGCTGGACCGGCGTGGACCATCCCGCCGCGCGCGAGATCATCGCGTGGCTGGACGGCGAGTACCGCATCACCGACGAGATCGTCCAGACGCAGTAGCGCCCGCGCGCACACTTCACGCGACCTTCCGCGCGCCCTCCCGCATCGTTCCCCGGATCGCGCTCCGCGGCTTCCCGCCTCCCTTCTGGCCGATCCGGCGGCCCGCCGGGATTTGCCGATTCGTCACGCCCGCCTCCCGCCCAACCGCTCGCCCACAGCCTCCGAACACAATCCGAAAGTATTGCTCCGGCAAGGAAAAGCCTCAGCTTTAGATCCGTTTTCCCTCACACGCGCAGCGCCCGCGGCCCGTCCGCCCCGTCGTCCGGACGCACACGCGCACGCGCCCCCCCCGCTTCATCATCCCCCCGCCCCACCCGACACCCCCGAGGAGCCGTCCATGAAATTCGCCATCGAAGACCTGGAAGCCGAAAAGATCCTCCAGAAGATCCTGCACACCGCGGCGGAGCAGGCGCCGGTGGGAAGCGGGATCATCATCTACTTCGTGGACACGGTGCTCTTTCCCGAGCCCAAGGACAACCTGTGGAGGCAGATGGAGGGGAGGGTCGAGGCGCTGGTCAAGGAGCGCCTGGACGAGGTGGTCACCTCCATCGCGAACAACGCGGCCACCAGCCTGCTTATCCGCCTGCGCTCGCTGGGCGACCAGCTGCGCCAGTTCCGCTACCTGACCGACGTCGCCGAGCGCAAGGCCCGGCTGGGGTTCCTGCTGTCGCAGATCGAGTCGGCCGCGGCCGAGTGCGCGGCGCTCCCCAACGCACACCTGCTCACCGCCGCCGCGGTGCTGCGTCCGCTCACGCTGACCCACGTGGCGGTGCTGATGGAGCAGAAGCAGCTGGAGCCGCACCGCTACGAGCACCAGGCCGCGCTGAACCACGCCGCCATCATGTACTCGGAGCTGGCGGACAAGCTGTACGAGCGCGCCAAGTGGTGGCGGCAGTCGCTCATCGCCAGCGGCAACGGCATCATCCACATGACGGACCTCTTCGTGAACGAGATGGCCCGCACCAAGCGGGTGCAGATGGTGTTCTACGACCGCTTCGCCAACAACCGCTGGCAGCCGGGCGAGCGCGGAATGGCCGTCAAGACGATGACGACCGGCACCGTGAAGATGGACCAGCGGAGCGAAGACTTCGAGAACGTCAAAGCCGCCATGGAGGAGGCCATTCCGGTGTACGCCAGGCAGGTGTTCGACGAGTACGAGGCGCTGTGGAACAAGATGCTGCTCAACTACACCAAGGAGATGCTGAACCTGGTGGACTGGCCGGTGGTGAACCGCGAAAAGGCGGGCGAGGTCGTCTTTCCGCGGCGCGTCTACACCTTTCCGGTGGTCCCCGCGCCACACCGGGGAAAGACGGCCGGCGTGCTGGACCGCCTGGACCTGTTCCTGGAGCAGCAGATGGACCAGTTCACCGTGGCCGGGCCGCGCTACGTGCAGACGTACCGCCTTCCCGCGGCGCAGCTGGAGGGAAAGCACGGCGAGATACACCACCGCGCCGACACCTACGACACGGCGGTGGCCTGCATCTACTTCCAGGCGCGCGGCCAGATGGACCGCGCCCGCGACCTGGGCGACGCGCTGGTGGTGGCCCTGAACCACGACGCCATCGGCGGCGGCCGCATTGTCGCGGCCACGCGCGCCGGCGAGCTGCTGGACCGCGGGCTGTCCAGCACCACGTCCATCTTTCACCGCGACGGCGGGCGGCGCGACGTGGGGAACATGTGCTGGGCCGGCCTGGCGCTCACCCGCCTGTACCACCGCACCGGCCGGTACCGCTACCTGCACGCGGCCGAGACCATCGGCCACCACATCCTCGAGAACTGCGCGGTGGACGACGCGTGGGGCGGCTTCAGCGGCGGGGAGGACCACTGGGGCACCGTCTACCGCTGGCGTTCGGTGGAGCACAACGTGGACGCGTTCTCATTCTTCGCCAACCTGGCCCACCTGACGGGCGAGGCGCACTGGGCGGAGGCGTCGGCCAGCGCGCGCAAGCTGGTCCTGGCCTGCCGCGTCACCGATCCCAACAAGCCCAACGTCGTCTACTACTGCACGGGCACCAAGTCTCCGCCCACGGGCAAGGAGCTGGAGGCGCTGGTCCAGAGCGGCCGCCTCAAGCCCGGCGAGACGCCGCCCCCGGAGCTGAACGACACGGTGGTTCCCACCGACACGCAGAGCTGGACGGCGCTGGCGGGGATCGATCCCGGACCCAGCGAGGGGTACAGCCTGATCTACATGATGCACAACATGCAGGCGGAGAGCGCTGGCTTCTTCGGTTTCCGCTTTGCGCGTGCCGGCACCGAGGTGCAGAACGAGGCCACCGCCGGCGCGGTAATGGCGCTGCAGCTGAGCAAGGCGGGGCTGCAGCACGCGGCCGGCCGGTGCTATGACAGCTTGCTTCGGCAGATCGAAAAGGCGCCCAACGCCGACGGCTACGGCCTGGTCGCCACCCCGGCTCCCGAGGCCACTACCGGCCCCGGCTTGGGCTGGTCGTACTTCAACTTCCTGCACGTGGCCTCGTCCGCCTGGACGGGGCTGGCGCTGCTGGCAAAGGAGGATGCGAGCGCCAACCCCTACGCCTCCCTTTCCACCGTTCCGAAGGGCTGATCCTGATCCCGCGTCCGGAAACCAGCGTCACTCCGAGGAGGGTGGCGCGCCAAGCCGGATCGCAGATCCGTCCAAGGACCGCAACGGAGGAGGGTTACAGAGGAACAGACAAAAGCCAGAGATCCAGAGGAAAATCGGTAGTCCCCTGATCCTCTGGCTGTTCTCCGTCCCTCTGCGTCATCGCCGAAGGCAACTCCTCGGTCGGCGCCGACTTCGCGCGCGCGCGGAAGGGTCAGGCGGACGCGGACATCGCAATGACACCCGATTCCCACGGTTCGTGTTTTCCCGGGTTCGGCATGACGCGGAGGTGCGGATGGATGACGAAGAGGACGCGGAGCACCGTGCTTTGCGTCTTCTTCGCCCGGCTTCCCGGTCCTTTCGGAACACGCCTCTGCTCTGGCGGAGGCGTTTGGCGGACCGCATGTTGTGCGGCCGCGGCGCGTCTCGGGCGCTCCTGAAATCAACCAGAAACACACTCCAGTGGCAGACGATCGCAGCATTCACCGCGTGGCCGTCCTGGGCGCGGGAACCATGGGCAACGGGATCGCGCAGGTGTGCGCCATGGCGGGCTACACCGTCGCGCTGCACGACCCGCAGCCCGGCGCCGTGGAGCGCGCGCTGGGCACCATCCGCGGCAACCTGGACAAGGGCGTGGAGCGCGGAAAGGTGACCGCTGACGCGCGCGAGACGACGCTCGGCAACCTGCGCGACGCCGCCGACCTGCACGCCGCCGCGGCGGACGCGGACCTCGTGATCGAGGCGGTGCCGGAGCGGATGGAGATCAAGACCGGGCTGTTCGCCGAGCTGGACCGCATCTCCCCCGCGCACGCGATCCTGGCGACGAACACCTCGTCGCTCAGCGTAAGCCGCATCGCGAAGGCCACGGGGCGGGCGGAGCGCGTGATCGGGCTGCACTTCTTCAACCCCGTGCACATCATGAAGCTGCTGGAGGTGGTGCGCG
Source organism: Longimicrobium sp. (assembly GCF_048594345.1). Taxonomy (GTDB): domain Bacteria; phylum Gemmatimonadota; class Gemmatimonadetes; order Longimicrobiales; family Longimicrobiaceae; genus Longimicrobium. The sequence goes on along the minus strand of NZ_JBMDXM010000080.1, from coordinate 15,648 downwards.
GGAGCGATACGTCGCAGGCGACGGTGGATGCCGCGCTCGAGTTCGCCCGCCGCATCGGCAAGGAGCCGATCGTCGTCACCGACACGCCGGGGTTTGCCTCGTCGCGGCTGGGCATCGTCCTGGGGCTGGAGGCCATGCGGATGGTGGAGCAGGGCGTCGCCACGCCGCGAGACATCGACAAGGCGATGGAGCTGGGCTACAACCATCCCATGGGCCCGCTCAAGCTTACGGACCTCGTCGGCCTCGACGTGCGCTTGGGCATCGCCGAGTACCTGCACGGCGAGTTGGGCGGCGACCAGTACCGCCCGCCGGAGCTGCTTCGGCGGATGGTGGGCGAGGGCAAGCTGGGAAAGAAGAGCGGGCAGGGCTTCTACGACTGGACGGGGGAGGGCCGGTGAGCCTGTACGAGACGCTGCGGGTGGAGCAGGACGGCGCCGTCGCCATCCTCACCATCGACCGCCCGGAAAAGCGCAACGCCCTCAGCGGCCAGGTGCGCGCGGAGCTGGTCGCCGCGCTCGACGCCCTGCGCGACGACGGCCTGGTACGCGTGCTGGTGATCACCGGCGCGGGCGACAAGGCCTTCGTCGCCGGCGCCGACATCGCCGAGTTCGCCGACCGCACTCCGCTGCAGCAGCGCGCCACGATGACCGGGCGCCGCGTGTTCGACGAGATCGCCGCGTATCCCAAGCCGGTGATCGCCATGATCAACGGCTTCTGCCTGGGCGGCGGATGCGAGCTGGCCCTGGCGTGCGACGTCCGCATCGCCGCGGATACGGCGAAGCTCGGGCAGCCGGAGATCAACCTGGGCATCATCCCCGGCGGCGGCGGCACGCAGCGCCTGCCGCGCGTCGTGGGCACCGGCCAGGCGATGCGGCTGATCCTGTCCGGCGAGATCATCGACGCGGCCGAGGCGCTGCGCATCGGCCTGGTGGACGTCGTCCACGCCGCGGCCGACCTGCGCGAGCGGACGATGGACTTCGCGCGGGCGATGGCCGCCAGGTCGCCGGTCGCGCTGCGCATGGCCAAGTCCGCCGTCCGCGCCGCCGCCGAGATGCCCCTCGCCGCCGGCCTGCAGTACGAGACGGAGCTGTTCGTCACCTGCTTCGCCAGCGAAGACAAGCGCGAGGGCGTCGCCGCCTTCCTGGAAAAGCGCCCCGCGTCGTTCACGGGGCGGTAGCCGCGGCATCGGCATACCGCATCAGTTGAGAAAGGCTGAGAGCTGCGTGCCCCCGGCCTTTCTGTCGCTTGATTCCAGCCGTAGCGCCCTGCTTCGCTACCCCGGCGTCGGCCGGCAGCTTGCGAGCTTCCTTGCCGACCACCGGCAGTTCCGCGCGCCGGCAAGGTTGTCGGCCCGACTGTCGCGCGGTGGGATCGCGCCGTAGATTCTGGGCCGCCGCACGCATCCCGCCCTCCGCGCCGCGGCCCTCTCCCCAGCCACGCACCCCGATCCACACGCCCATGCTCGAGACCTTTACCATCGAAACGTTCCAGCCGCGCCTCGGCGAGATCTTCACGATCGTGGTGGACGAGGAGAACCGCCTCCCCACCAAGCTTACCGAGGTGTTTCCCTGGGGCGAGGGCGCCGCCGCCGGGCGCGACCGCCATCCGTTCTCGCTCGTGTTCCATACGATCCCCGAGGCAGTGGTTCCGCAGCAGATCTACCGAGTGGAGAACGACAACATGGAGCCGATGGAGATCTTCCTGACCCCCATCGGCCCCGACGAGCGCGGCATGCGCTACGAGGCCGTGTTCACCTGACGCGCTGATCTGGATTACCATCCGGTACGGGCACATCACAGCGTGATGAACTACGGGCCTCCAACCATGCGGTGAGAGGCCCGTAGTCCGATCTGAACCAGGCCGTCAACGGCCGGCGTTTCTCAGAGCGAGCAGTTGCTGAACCCCGACGTAGCGGAGAGCAGCTGCGTACCGCCGCCAGCCGGGTTCTGAGCGTTCACATACGCTTCCACGCCCGGCGTGGCCGTGGCCACCATCCCGTCGATTCCGAACACGTTTACGGCGGGGTTGGTGCCCTGCTTGCGCAGTCCGATCCCCAGCGCACTTCCCGAACCGGCGCTCTGGTTACCAGCGATCTGCAGGCACACCGTGGCATTGCCTGCCGCCGTACCCGCATCGATGCGGATGCCCTGGCGCACCCCCGCGAGCGGCATCGCCACCACGTTGTTCTCTACCCGGGCCCGCAGGACGGCGACCGAGTTGCGCGCCCCCGCCAGGATGCCGTTCCCATCCGTCGTGGTGATGGCGTTGCCGGTGATGGCCACCTCCAGGTTCGGCGCGTCGGTCACCGCGAACGCCTGGTCCGCGCCCACGCCAATGCCCTGCGATCCAAAGGAGTTGTTCGCCACCACGTAGTTGTTGGCGATGTTGGCCTTTACCGTCACCTGTCCCAGCGCCGAGTGCTGGATGGTGGTGCCGGCGGTGTAGCCCAGGGGGTCCGCCGCGGTGCCGTTGCCGGAGATGTCGAAATTCCCCTGCGCCCGGCCGCTGACAATCGTCACGATGGCGCCGCTGCCCATGCGCGCGGCTGCCTGCCCGCTGACGCGGTTGCCGGTGATGGCGATCACGTTCGTGGCGTTGCCCGGTACGCCCACCGTGGCGACCGGTCCGCCCGCGGTGGTGTTGCCGCCTTCCACCTGGATTCCGGCGCCATTGGGAAAGTTGCGGACGACGTTGCCGGTGATGGATGCGCGAACCAGGTGCGCGGTTGCCGCCCCGGAGCCGCGGGCCACCAGGCGGATCCCGGAGCCCGTCGAGGCCGCCGTGGAGATCGAACTGGTGACGGCGTTGTTGGTGATTGTCACATCCGACAGCGTACCACTGTAGTTAACGATGTCGATGCCGTGCTGGTACGCAGACGACAGCGTGTTCCCGCTGATGGTCACCGTGCCGTCCAGGTTGCTGGCCGTCCCCATGGGACCCGCGTTGAAGCCGATGTTCGAATCCCCGGCTCCCATCGCCGTCCCGGAGCTCTGGATGGTTCCGTTGGTGAAGGCAAAGTCCGTCACCCCGGTTCCGCCCACGCCGCTGCCCCCAGTGGCGGAGATGGTCATGTACGCGAACGACACCCCGTTTACGTCCTCCAGCTCGATCCCGCGCCCGCTGGTGGACTGGATCAGTCCGCCGCTGCCGGCGACGCCGGTGCCCGTGACCTGCAGCGTGTTGGGGCCGCTGGTGTTGCGCAGTACGATCCCGCTGGTCCCGCCATCCGCCGACACGCTGCGGAAGGTGATCCCCGTTGCGGCGATCGTCACGTCCTTCACGTGCACGGCCACGCCGCCCGCGCTCGATACGGTGTTGCCCGCCCCGGTCACCGTGACCGTCCCGCCATCGGCTGCCAGGAAGCCGGTTCCCGTCGTCGTACCGATGGCCAGCCCGCCGCCGCCGAACGAGATCGTCGCGCCGGCGTTGTTGGTCAGGCTCACGCCGGGGTTCGTGCCCGTCGACAGCGACTTGCTGCCGCCGGTAAAGGCGATCGTCCCGCCCGAGTTGTTCTGCACGGAGATGCCGTTCCCCGTCGAGGCGATCGTCCCGCCAAAGGTCAGCGTGCCACCCGTGCGCCCCGTCACCGACACCGCCAGCGGCCCCGCCACCGCGATGTCGCCGCCGTAGGTGAAGGTGCCGGCGCCCCCCGTCACGTCCGCGCCCGCGCCCGCCGAGCCCGTGATCGAACCGCCCGCGGCCGAGAAGCTGCCGCCCACGCCCACCAGGCGGATCCCCGCGCCCGTGCTCCCCGCCGACGACAGCGCGTTGAACGAGCCCACCACGTCGCCCGCGGACAGATCCAGCGCCGGCCCGCCCGTCGCCGCCACCGCGGTGGAGCCCACCGTCAGCGTGCCGAAGCCGGTCCCGGCGATCCCCGCGCCCGCCGTAGAGGTGACGTTGACCCCCTGCACCACGTTGTCCGTCGCCAGCTGCACCGTGGGGCCGGCCGTCGTACGCGTGACCGTGGGCGCGGCGCCGGCGGCCAGCAGCACCACCGTCTGCCCGTTCAGCGTGGCCGTCACGTTCGCCGGCACGCCCTGGCCCGTGAGCGACTGGGCCGTCTTGAGGGTGATCCCGCCGTCGTACGGTGCCGCGCCCGTGCGGATGAGGATCGTCTCCCCCGCCGTGGATACGGCTTCCGCCTCCGCCAGCGTGTTGAACGGCGACGCGTCGCGCCCGTCGCCCGGGGCCGCCGCGTTGTCCACGTACCACACGCGGTACGCAGATGTCATCGTCACCGTCGCGGTCGCCGAGTCCTGCCCGTCCGTCACCGTGTAGGCAAAGCTGTCTTCGCCGGTAAAGCCCGCGGCGCTCAGGTAGCTGAAGCTGCCGTCCGCGTTCACCGTCACCGTACCGCCCGACGCCGTCGCGAACGTCCCTGGCACCGCCTGCAGCGCATCACCTTCACCGTCCGTGTCGTTCGCCAGCACTCCGGGCGCGGCCACCGGCACCGTCACGTTGCCGATCGCCTCGAACGCATCGTCCTGGGCCACCGGCGGCGTGTTGGGATCCACCACGATGAGCGTTGCGCTCCCCGACGCCGCCTGGCAGGTCGCCGTGATGATCGTGGACCCGGGCGCGACGCCCGTCGCCAGCCCGCTTGCGTCCACCGTGGCCACGGCCGGGTTGCTCGAGGTCCAGGTGGGCGTGCAGGCGAGCGTGTTGCCGTGCAGGTCCAGCACCGTGGCAGTGAACTGCTGCGTCTCGCCCGGGGCGATCTCGGCGGAGTCCGGCGACACGATCACCTGCGCGGCGATCCCCGTCTCGATGCGGAACTTGATGGGAAGCGTGCGCCCGTCCTTGAGCGCGATGTACTCGTCCGTATCGACGTTCTTGAGCTGGTTGCCGGAGCTCACCACGTCCACGTCCGCAAAGCCCAGGCGGAACGTTCCCACGTACACCGAGATCCGGTAATGTTTGGCGGGGTCCAGATTGAACTGGTTGGTGTGCCAGTTCACCTGGTACGACGACGTGCCGGTCTGCACCATCTCCCCGCCGGTGCCGCTGGCTTCCGTGTACTGCGCGATGACCGCCCCGCAGGTGGTGCCCACGAGTTCGCAGATCTCCACGCGCGGATCCAGCCCGCTGTCGAAGGTACCCGAGTACGAGGGATTGGGCACCATTGGGGGTAGGAAGTAGAAGCCGGGTACGGCCCCGGCGTGCGCCGCGTCCGAGATGGTGGCAAGCGGCTGGGTGCCGTCGGGACCTAGCGGCGATCCGGCGTCGCCGGTGCACGCGCCGATGCCCAGCATCAGGGTCAGGGCGGCGACTGACTTGAGACGAAACATGATGCTCCTGAGAAGCAGGGGGTTTGAGGGGTGCCGGCTCCTGGATCGACAACTGGCATCGTCCGCACGCTGGCGTGAGACGAGCGCAAACATGAGTTGTCGGATTCTGGAGGCCGAAGCCGATTGCCGGGAGAGAGGCCGAGCACGGGGCGCGGGGGAGCGCCCTCGCAATCAGGTTCCGGCGGGGCAATGATTTGGCATGAAGCAGGCCGGGTGCGGCGCTGCTGAAAGATTCGCTCCCTGTCAGGCTTTCACCTGTTCAACCGTCGTGCCGGGGGAGACGCAGGGCGTAACGGAGTGTGACACCGCTGTCCCATCCTGTGGCAGGATGCGGGCAGTCCGGGCGCCATCAGGAGGGGATGTGCGGATCCCTGGGCGACAGGAGAGACGGAAGGAAGGCAGGGGAAAGCGCAACGATGAAACGGCGGAAACGACGCGGCGAACCTCCACGGCGTCGCGCCGCGTCGGCCCTCAGGCCGGAACCGCCGCCGGGTAGCGCTCCATCAGCAGGTACACACCCTTTTCCTGCGCCTGCACAAACCCCAGCCGCTCATACAGGGCACGCGCCGGATTATAGATCTCCACGTGGATGCTGACCTTGCGTCCACTGGCGTCGCCCTCCGCCAGGATGCCTCGCAGCAGACGCGTTCCCAGGCCTCCGCCCCGGTGCTCAGGCATCAGCGCGATGTCGACCACGCGGATGTCGTCGGGCCAGCGGGCCACGTACAGACGCCCCACCGGCTCACCGTCCAGCAGGACCAGGTCCCACGAGGTGTCGGTGTAGTTCTCGTGCCAGAACTGGTGCTGCGCGTGGAACTGCTGGCTTACGAAGGCCGCCTTCTGCTCGTCCGTCCACGGCACCTGCTTGAGCTCGTCTTCGCGGGTGGTGGCGTACAGCCGGTGCAGAAAGTCGAGGTCGGCGTCGGTAGCGGGGCGCAGGGTGACATTCATGGAGGTGGCCGAATGCGGTTCGTGTGTGGCACGTCTACGGTGGAAACGAATCTCTCTATCCGACACGACTGTTCTCCAGTAGGCGCGAAGGGGGCGGCCCTGTGGCCGCCCCCTTCGCCTTCGCTACGGCCTTCCGCCTACGGCCGCTGGGGGAAAATTCCCTGCAGCGCGATGCAGAAGTTAAGGGTGAGATACGGCTGCATGTTGTTGTGCGGCAGCCCGCCGCCCGCGGGAGGCAGCGCCTGGAACGCCATGGTCGTCAGCGCGCTTGGAGCCGCGTACGTCCCCACGCCGATCCCTTGCGCGACAAGCTGGTCGGCCGGAAAGCGCTCGAGCCCGTCGGACAGCGACGCACTGAGTGTGTGCGTGTGAACCGGGATCTCCGAAACCAGCAGCGTGATCGTCTCAACACCGCTCTGCTCGCCCAGGTCACGCAAGCTCAGGCCCTGCCCCTGCCCGGGCTGCATGGGCGCGTTGTCCAGCATGTTCGGCAGCGCGAAGGTGCTCTTGCCATCGCCCCCGTACGTGGTGCCCAGAAGAGCAAACAGCGCCGTATTCTGAGAGATCGGCATGAGCTGCCCGTTGCAGAACGCCCACCCGGTGGGGGGGAAGTTGAACGGGAAGATGCGGATCTCCGCGAGGAACTGGTCGGACATGTCGGTCGCTCCTCAGGTCTGGCTCGGGAAGATCCCGAACAGGGAGATGATGAAGTTGATGCAGAGGAACGGCTGCGTGTTCTCGTGCGGCTGGCTTCCGCCCGCCGGCGTAATGGATTGGGCGTTCAGCGGGGCCAGTGGCTGGTCGCTCCCGTACGGCAGCACGGTCGCCGAGTTGGGCGTGGCGAGCACGTTGCCACCAACGGTCGTCAGGGTGGCGAGATCGTTGCTCGCCAACAGCGGATGGGTGTGGTTGGGGATCTGCTGGGTCGTCAGCGTCTCCTGCTCCGTTCCCGCCATCTCCCCGATCTGATACGTCGTCCCGTCCGGCCCCGTGCCCATGTGCATGGGAATGCGGCTGGCCAGGTTGGGCAGGTTGAACGTCTCCTCGCCGTCACCACCGTAGGTAGTGCCGATAAGCTGAAACAGAACGTCGTTCTCCGAAATGGGCAGCGTCTGGCCCTCGCAGAACATCCAGCCGTTGGGCGCAAAGTTTCCGGCGAACATCCGGATCTCGCCCACGTAGGGTTGTGCCATGGGTGTGGTCTCCGGATCAGTTCTGGGAGGGGAAAATGCCCTGTAGCGCGATGATGAAGTTCAGCACCAGGTAGGGCATCATGTTGTTGTGCGGCTGGCTGCCGCCCACGCTCGACACCGCCTGGGCCGACATGGCCACCAGGTTGGCGGGGGGCTGATACGCCTGCGACGCCGTGGAATTGGCCAGCATCACCGTGTTGGACGGCGCGTTGGTCGTCGCCGGCGAATTGACCGCCTGCAGGAAATGCTGGTGGGTGGGAAGCTGCTGGATGTTCACCGTCACGCTGGTGCTGCCCGCCGCTTCGCCCAGGTTGTGCGAGGCGCCAAAGTGGATCGGCACCCGGCCGCGCAGATTGGGAAGCGCGAAGTTGGTCTGGCCGTTGCCCCCGTACGTGGTGCCCAGGAGCGCGAAGAGCGCCTGGTTCTGGTTGATGGGCAGGAGCTGCCCATTACACAGCGCCCAGCCTTTGGGTGGAAAGTTGAACGAGACGATTTTGATCTCGCTCAGGAATGGTTCGGACATCAGGCGGGTCTCCTGGAGGGAGGGTGTGAAAAAGGGACCTGCACCTGCAACGATGCCCCCGAACCGCGGGGCGGAGGGGGCCCGCGCGCGGAAGGCGTGCGGGCCCTTTCAGCAAGAGCGTAGGAGGCTTAGAACGCGAGCGTGCAGCTGGTGAACCCGGTCGACGCGCTGGCAAGGCCCACGCCCGCGGTGCCAAAGCTGCCGGACGTGCTCGTATTCTTGCCGCCCACGTACGATTCTACCGTGGGGGTGCCCGCCGGGGAGGGCGACAATCCGGTGATGCCGAACACGTTCGGACCATTGGTAACCGAACCGCTCTGCCGCCGCAGCCCGATCCCCGGAAAAGTTCCGCCCGGACCCGCCGCGACGTTGTTGCCGGTGATGTCGAAGCACACCGTACCCGTATTTGTGGTGCTGGCCGCGCTGCGGAGTTGGAGTCCGTACGTGCTCGTGGCCGGGGCGCCAATGACGTTGTTCGCGTACCGCGCGTTCAGCGTCCCGCTGCGCGAGGCGATGCCCAGGATGCCGCTTCCGTTGGTCGCGCTGATGTTGTTGGAGCTCACCACCGCGTTCATCACCGTGGTCGTGGTGAACCCGGCCGCGCTGTCCACGCCCATGCTGATGCCGTTGGACCCCACCGTGTTGTTGGCCACGATGCGGTTGTTGTGCACCCGGACATTAAGCGTGGCCGCGCCGAACGAGCTCAGGTTGATCACGTGGCCCGCCACGTTGGTGATCGGCTCGCCGGCAGTGCCGTTGTCCAGCACGCGGAAGAAGCCGGTCCCGCGCCCGTTCACCGCGATGTTCACCGCCTGCGTGTTCATCAGGGTCGAGGAGTTGTGGCCGCGGATCCGGTTGCTCTGGATGGTGATCGAGTCCGCCGCCGATCCATAGCTCCCCGAGGGCCCGCCGGTGTTGGCATTGCCCAGGCTGAACAGGATCCCCGCGTTGCCGGGGAAGCCGGTGATGACGTTGTTGCTGATCGTGCTGCTGGTCAGGCTGGCGATCGTCCCGCCGCTGCCGATCAGGTTCACGTTCACCGCCGTTCCCTTCGACGCCGTGGCACCCGTGGACCCCACGCTCGACGTGGCACTGGTGAACGTGTTGTTCGACACGTTCAGGCTGGCGATCGTCCCGTCGTACTGGGTGATGTTGATGCCGTGGTGCAGCGCGTTGGTCAGCGTGTTGCCCGTGATGGTCACCGTGCCGGTGACGTTGCGCTCCGTGCCCGTCCCGGCGTTCTGGTAGAAGCTCACGTTCGACTCCTGCCGGCCGGCCACTTCGCTCGTCCCGGAATTCGTGACCGTGCTGTTGGTCAGGCTGAAGTTGTTCACCAGCGCGCCATAGATCCCGTGCGAGCCGGTGTTCTGCACGATCATCCGGCCAAAGCTGGGGCCGGTAGTGCTGGTCAGCGAGATACCGGCGCCGGTCGTGTTCTGGATGGTGCCGCCGCTTCCCGCGCTGCCGGAGCCGGTCACCGTAAGCCCGCCGGTGGTGCCGGTGTTGTTCAACACGATACCGTTGGCGCCACCGTTCGCCGCGACGGTCAGGAAGTTGAGGCCGCTGCCGCCGATGGTCGTGTTGGTCACGTTTACGGCCACGCCACCCGAGGTAGCGTTCACCGTGTTGTTGGCACCCGTCACATTCACGGTCCCGCCGCCCGTGGCGGTGAAGCCGGCGCCCGAGGTTACGTCGATGTCCAGGGTGCCGCCCGTAAAGTTCACCGTGGCGCCGGTGTTGCTGGCCAGCGTGACCGCCGCGTTGGACCCCGTGGTCAGCGACTGCGTGGCGTTGCTGAACGTCATGGTGCCGCCGGAGTTGTTCTGCACCAGGATCCCCAGCCCGGCCGTCGCGTTGATCGACCCGCTCACGGTCACCGAGCCGCTCAGCACGTCCTCGATCAGCACCGGGCGCCCGGCGTTGGTGGTGATCGAACCCGCGAAGCTCACGTTCGCCGCCTGGTCGCCACCGGCTCCGTTGAAGATCCGCAGCGCCTCGCCCGACGGGTTGGTGATGGCCGTGCCGCTCCCGAAGACGATGTTGCCGCTGGACCCGGAGACGATGTCCACGCCCGCGTCACCACCGTTCAGCGTGACCGTGCCGTTGAAGTTCACCGCCCCGTCCGCGTTGCTCAGCGAGATGCCGGTGCTGAGGTTGCTGCTGCTGGTGGCGCTCAGGGTGCCGGTGTTGAACGTCACCGCGCCGGTCGCCGTCTGCTCGCCGATCTCCACCAGGCGGCCCGTGCTGGTTCCGCTCTTGGTGATGCTGCCGCTGTACGTCACGTTCGCCGGGCTGCCGTACACGTTGACGCCCGTTCCGCCGGAGTTGGTGATCGCCGTGCCGGTGCCGACGGTGAAGGTGCCCGCGGACCCGTTGGTGATGTCGATCCCCGCGTCGGTGCCGCCCAGCGTGGTGGTGCCGGTGAAGTTGTAGATGCCCTGGGCCGCGTTGAACTGCAGCCCCGCCCCGTTGGTCGCCCCCACCGTGCCGGAGAATGCCAGCGTGCCGGTGTGGCTCCCCTGCACGTCCACAAGCGCGGCGTTGTTCGCCTGGCTGATGGTGCCCGGCCAGGTCACGTCCACGTCGCCACCGCTCACGAAGAACGCCGACTGGGCCGCGCCCGAGATGCTGCCGGCGGTGAAGGTGATCCCGCCGTTCACGTTGGTCAGGCTGATGCCGCGGCCCGTGCTCCCCGTGGAGCTGACGTTGGCGAACGTGCTGTTGACCGTGCCGTTCTGCAGGCTGATCGCCGGCCCGCCCGAGGCCGCGATCGTGACGCCCGTGATCTGCGGCGTACCGAAGTTGCTTCCGGAAAGCGCCGTTCCGCCCGTGGTGGCGATGGCGAAGCCGTTCAGCACGTTGTTGCTCCCCAGCGCCACGCCGCCGGACGCGCCGGCGATGGTCACCGCGTCGGCACCCGGGTTCATCACCGGAAGCGGATCGCTCCCCGTGGCGGGCGTGACACCCGTGTGGGCGGAAAGGGTGCCCCCCGCGTCCTGGCCGATCAGCTTCTGATCCGTCAGCAGGGTTACCGGGCCCGTGTAGCTGGACGCGCTCTCGTACAGGAAAATGTTGTCGGCGGCCGCGGGGTTGTTCCCCGTGCCGTTGTTCTCGGCCTGGAAGGCGGCCAGCGTGCTGTACGGGTTGGTCAGCCGCCCGCACCCGTTGGCGCGGCTGGTGCACGCGGCGGCCGCGTTGTTCACGAACCAGATCATCCCGTTCACCGGCAGTTCCACCTTGGCCGACGCGGACGACGAGCCGCCGCCGCTGTCGATGGTGTACTCCAGGCTGTCCACGCCCGTAAAGCCGGCGGGCGGATTGTAGGTGAACTGGCCCATCCCGGCGCCGGAGGTGGTCATCACCACGTCCCCGCCCTGCTGCGTCTTCCCCGCGGTCCCGGACCAGCCGGCGAAGGTGATGGTGGTCGACGGGCCGAGCTTGTCGTTGGTCGTGACGCTGAACGCCGGGTCGGTGTTCGCCGAGTTGATCCGCACGTTGCCGGTGGTGACCGTCCCGAACGCGTCGTTCACGGCCTGGATCCCCACCTCGAAGGCGAACACGTACTGCCCGGGCATGAAGTTGGGCCCGTCGTTCGTGTCCACGTCCTCCACCTGGTTCCCCTTCACCGTCACCTCGCAGGCCGTCCCCGCGGGGAGGTCGGCATCGGGAGTGACCGTGATGGTGGCGGTCCCCGAGCCGGCGATGGTGTACGGCAGGGCAGAGCCGGCGGCGGGGCACTTCAGGTCGAAGGCCGTCGCGCTGACGGTGACCGCCTCGCTGAAGACCACCACGATGTCGGTGTCCGGAGAGATGTTCACGCCGCCGTTCGCCGGCGTGGTGCTGACGACCGTCGGGAAGCGGTCCACGACGATGTTCTCCGACGCGGCGGTGCGCGTGGGCGTGGTCGCGTCCGTCGCCGTAATGGTCGTGGCGCCTTCCGTCAGCGTGGTCACCAGGCCGGTGGTGGGGTCGACGGTGGCGACGGCGGGGTTGGAGCTGGTCCAGCTGAGCACGTCCGCCGTGTCCTGGGCAAGATGGTTCACCGCCCGGCTCGGGATGGTGAACGTCGTGTCGGTCCGGACCACGGAATCCGCCAGCGCGGTGAGGATCACCCGGCCGCGGTCAAACGGTACCGGCGTGGCAAGGAGCAGCTGGTAGGAGAAGGTGGTCACCCGCGCATCGTACACGAAGCTGACCTGTTCCGCCGCCGACTCGTTCTGCTCCAGCACACCGTCGAACTGGTAGAACTGCCGGTTGTTCCACGAGGTGCCCTGCGCGCTCGAAAAGCTGCCGATCGAAGCGCCCACGGGCGTCACGCCCAGGTTCTTGAGCGGGCGGGTGTTCCCCGGCACCGCGCCGGTCGCGAACGGAAGCTTCACGAAGAACAGGCGGCTGCCGGCGGGATCAGGGTTCACGCCGTCGGTGGTCCCGATGGGCTGCGCCATGGTGTTCGTCAGCGTCCACGTCCACGTGACCGTGTCGGGGTTGGCCGCGTTCCCGTTCGAAACCGACGTGCCGCTGGTATCCAGCTGAACGCCTTCACTCCCCACGATGATGTTCAGCGACGCGGCCTCGCTGCCGCCGGTCACCGTGCGGCAGCTCGTGGCGCCGGTCGCGGCCGAGGTGCTGCAGTCGAACAGCACCAGCTTGCTCCGCGAGATGTCCGTCTCCTCCATGCGCTCGTCGCCCACCCGCCGGCCCACGGGAAAGCGCGACACGTCCACGCCCGCCGCGTAGCGGGAGATGAGCGCGGCGTCCGCCGCCGTGACCCGCCCGTCGGCGTTGGCGTCGCCCGCGGGCATGATGCTGCGCCCTTCGGGCACCGTACCGCGGACCAGGTAGGCCCGCACGGCCTCGGCGTCCGCGGCGGTGATCCGGCCGTCGCCGTTCACGTCACCGCGAATCTCGGCCGCGACGGCCGACGCGTCCTGCGCGTGCAGGCCGGGCGCGGCGAGAAGCAAAAGGCCCATCGCCATCAGCGCATGGAGCCGAGTGTTCAAGTACGGCATTGGAAGGCACCAACGTAAAGGGAAAGAAGCCGCCCCAGGGCCCGTTCAGGGCCTGGGGAGGCGTCGAGGCAGCGGATCAACCGCGGAGGCGGGTCACCGGGGCTTAGCGGCTCTGAAAGAGCAGCCGGTCCGAGCGGACCGTCGCCGTCAGGTCGTCGAACTCGGCACCGCCGGTAACTTCCTCGAAGCGCACCGTGAACATCTCGCGCTTGAGGGCGCCCTTGCGGCCCGTGAACACCAGGTCCAGGAGCGGCGGCTCGGTCACGCCGTCCATCATGGTGCCCACAAAACGCACGCGGCCCGGGGCCACCTCGAAGGCATCGCCCTCGACGCCGGCGGGGAGGACGGCGCGGGCAAGCTGCAGCGAGGCCGCGTCGTACGTGATCTCGCCCTGCACGCTGGCGAGCTCGATGCCGCCGGGCACCTGCTTGAGCGACAGCGTGACCACGCTCTCACCCGTGGCGCCGGGCGCCTCGCTGAGCAGCGGGTAGAAACCCGGGTCGGTCAGCGTCGGCAGGGGGCCGGTGCCGCTGTTGGGGCCCGCGTCGGCGCAGCCGAGCACGAACGCGAACGCCAGCAGCGGCGTCGCCAGACGAAGGAGCGTGCGGATTCGCATGGTCATACTGTAGTGCTAGAGGAAAGGCAGCGGGAACGGCTCAGGTGTGGATACGGCGCGCCGGGTCCGGAACGGCCGGGGAACCTGGGACGCTTCGTCTCTGCCGAACGGACCGGCACGGCAAAGTACGAAACCGCTCACGGCGGGTGCGGAACGATAGTCGAACGGCGGTGGCGCGAGCGGGTGGGGCCTCCAAGAAGCGTACAACGCTGCGGATAATAGCGGCGTGGTCCGGGATTGACAAGTGCCTTGTGGATACCGATTTGGAGCAGTACGTAGCAGCGGGCGCACACCCCTCCCGCAGGAGACAAAACGCGGAAATCAGGGTGGAGTAACGGAATGATACACCTGCCGTTACACCCGCGCCCTCACGCGTGCCGGCCGCCCCCGTTCAGTGAAAGGCGAGCGGAGAACGAGCAGAGTGCATCGGGAGAACGCGCGGCAGGAAATCCGCGCGATGCCTCCGTGCATCCGTCCCCGACCCGCGAGTTCTCGCGGAATCGATTGTGTAACGAAATGATCCATGCGTGCGTCCGCGTGCCGGTGCGGGGCAAGGAAGCGCGCACTTCCCGCCCGCTTTCCCGGCGGCTACGCGGCCGCCTTGGCGCGCCGCAGAACGCGCCCGATGCGTGCTCCGGCCTCGCGCAGGCGCTCCTCGGGCTCGATCAGCGCAAAGCGGACGCTTCCCTCCCCCTGCGGTCCGAACCCCACGCCCGGCGAGACGACGACCCCCGCCTCGCGCAGCAGCATCCGCGCGAACTCGATCGAGGGCATCCCCGCGAACGGCTCCGGGATCGGCGCCCAGATGAACATGGTGGCGCGCGGCGCGGGAACGTCCCACCCCGCGCCCTGAAGCCCCTCGCTCAACGCCGCCGCGCGGGCACGGTACGTATCGCGCGTCTCCGCCACGCACTCCTGCCCCGCCTGCAGCGCGTGCGCCGCGGCGATCTGGATCGGCTGAAAGATCCCGTAGTCCAGGTAGCTCTTGATCCGCGTAAGCGCGCCCACCATGGCCGGGTTCCCCACGCAGAAGCCCACGCGCCACCCCGCCATGCAGTACGACTTGGACATGGAGAAGAACTCCACCGCGATCTCCTTGGCCCCCGGCACCTGAAGCACGCTGGGCGGCTCCTCGCCAAAGCCGAAGTCCGCGTAGGCAAAGTCGTGGATCAGCAGCAGCCGGTTGCGGCGGCACACCTCCACCGCCCGCTCGAAGAACCCCGGGGGCGCCTGCAGCGTGGTGGGGTTGTTGGGAAACGAGAGAAGCAGCGCCTTGGGGGGCCGCGCGGTTGCCCGGCACGCCGCTTCCACCGCGTCCAGCAGCACGTCGCCGCGTACGGATCCCTCGCCGTCTCCCTCCATCGGGATGGGGATCACGCTGCCGCCCGCGAACGTGGGAGCGTAGCTATGGATGGGGTACGCGGGCGACGGCAGGATCATCGTGTCGCCGGCTTCCAGGATGGCCAGCATCAGGTGCGCGATCCCTTCCTTGGCGCCGATCGTCACCACCACCTCGCTCTCGGCGTCCAGTTCCACCCCGTAGCGCGTGCGGTAGTGCTCGGCCATCCCCTCGCGCAGACCGTAGATGCCACGCGACGCGCTGTAGCGGTGGTGCTTCTTGTCGCGCGCGTGGGTCACCATCTCCTCCACGATGTGCCCCGGCGTCCCCAGATCAGGATTTCCCATCCCCAGGTCGATCACGTCTTCGCCCGCGGCGATGCGCTCCGCCTTTTCAGCGTTCACCTGCGCGAACACGTACGCCGGCAGGCTGCCGATGCGCGCAAAATCAGCGGCGGTGCGGGGCGGCCAACTGGCTTCGGACGATGGCTGCGGGACGGGCGCGGACGACGGAACGGCCATGGATCCTCGGTCGGTGATACCGTGACAGAAACTGGGAATGGGACGCGGATCGCGTATGCAGGATTCTCGCCGGGGGACGAGTGTAGGGGTGTGAGGGTGTGAGGGTGTGAGGGTGTGAGGGTGTGAGGGTGTGAGGGTGTGAGGGTGTGAGGGTGTGAGGGTGTGAGGGTGTGAGGGTGTGAGGGTGTGAGGGTGTGAGGGTGTG
>NZ_JBMDXM010000008.1:0-7027 GCF_048594345.1 Longimicrobium sp. | reverse complement strand
CGCCGTAGGCGGCGCGGCGCTCGGGGGTGTTGGGCTCGTGCAGGTCGATGCACCCCACGGTCAGGCCCAGGAACCCGTACAGGTGCCCCATCCACTCGCTGTCGCGCTGCGCCAGGTACGAGTTGACGGTCACCAGGTGCGCGCCGCGGCCGGCCAGGGCGTTCAGGTACAGCGGCAGCGTGGCGACCAGCGTCTTGCCCTCGCCCGTGGCCATCTCGGCCACCTTGCCCTGGTGCAGCGTCATGCCGCCGATGAGCTGCACGTCGTAGTGCACCATGTCCCACACCAGCGTCTGCCCCGTCACCTGCGCCTCGGTGCCCACCAGGCGGTGGGCGGCGGCCTTGACGGTGGCGAACGCCTCGGGAAGGATCTCGTCCAGCACCCCTTCCAGCTCGGCCTTGAGGCGGCGCTCGGCGGCGCCCATCTGCTGCGACAGCGCGTCGCGCTCGGTGGCGTCTTCGGAGACGCGGCGGCGCGCGCGCAGGTCGGCCAGCTCGGCCTCGGCGTCGGCGGTGGCTTCACGGATGGCGGCGCGGAACTTTTCCGTCTGCCCCTTCAGCTCGTCGTCGGAAACGCCCTTCAGGCGCTCGAACTCGCGGTTGATCTCGTCGACGATGGGCTGCAGCCGCTTGAGCTCGCGCTGGTGGCGCGTGCCGAACACGGCCTTGACGAGGGACTTCAGCATCTCGCTATCGAATCCTGTCCAGCGGGGAAGGCTCCCGGTACAGCCGCTCGCGCTCGATGACGGCGCGCACGGCGTCGGGAACCAGGTATCGTAAGGTTTGGCCCGTGGCCGCGCGGCCGCGGACCAGGGTGGACGACACGTCCACCCGCGTCACGGGCACGTGCACCGCGGGGTACGCAGGGTCGTCCGGAAGCGTCTCGCCCTCGCGCGACACCACCGCCAGGGTGGCGATGCGCGCGATCTCGTCCGGCTCACGCCAGCGCGGCAGGTCGGCCAGGTTGTCGGCGCCGGTGAGGAAAAAGATCTCCGCCGCCGGGTGCCGGTCCCGCACCTCGCGCAGGGTGTCGACGGTGTACGAGGGCCCCTGCCGCTTCAGCTCCAGGTCGTCCACGCCAAAGCGCGGATCACCCGCGACGGCCGCCGCGGCCATCTCCAGCCGCAGCGGCGCGGGCGTGCGCACCCGGCCTCCCTTGAGGGGGTGCACGGCGGCGGGGATCCACAACAGCCGGTCAAGCCGCAGCGCGTCGCACGCCTCCGAGGCCGCCACCAGGTGCCCCAGGTGCGGCGGATCGAAGGTGCCGCCAAAGAGACCCAGCCGCACGGACCGCGCCGTCAGCGCCCTGCCGAATCGGCCGGGGCGGCTGCCAGGTTGCGTGCCTCGGGGCTCTGCGGGTACTCGCGCAGCAGCCGGGCGCGGGTGGCCGCCTCTTCCTCGCGGTACCCCAGGCGCCCGTACGCCTCCGTCATCCGCAGCAGCGCCGACGACGACCACGGGCTCTCCGGGAACTGCGTGACGACGTTGTTGAAGTACACGATGGCGGCGTCGTACAGCCCGCGGCGAAAGTAGAAGAAGCCGTTTTCGTACGCCTTCTGCGCCAGCTTGCCGCGCATCTCCGCCACCCACGCCTGCGCCTGCGCGGCCTGCGGGGTGCCGGGGTAGATGGAGGCGAACGACTCGCAGTAGGTGATGGCGGCGTTGGTGTACTCCGGGTCCAGCTGCGGACGGGGCGACAGGCGGTGGTACGCGTCGCACAGCCCGAAGCGCGCGGCCTCGGCCTCGGGGTCGCGCGGAAACTCGGTGGCCACGCGCAGGAACTGCGCGGTAGCGCTCACGTACTCGCGCGTTTCCAGGTGGGCCCGCCCCAGCGCCATCAGCGCGCCCTTGAGGCGCGGGTCGGAGGTGGCGTTGGGGACAAACTGCCCCAGCAGCTCGGCGGCGCGGCGCCACTGCCCGGCGTTGTAGGCCTCCATCCCCTGCGCGTACGCCGACTCTACGGTCAGCGGCGGGGGGGTGCGGAATAGGGCACAGCCGGGGAGGGCCGCGGCTACGAGTAGGGCGAGCGCGGCCCTGCGGAAAGGTCTCAGATCGGTCATGGGCAGCATGTACCCGCGGACGGCCCGCAGGTTCGATGGCGCGAAAAAAGGTCAGGCGGACGCCGCTTCGGCGCGGCGCCGCTCCAGCATTCCAAGGTACGCGGAGACCTGGGCGCTGCCCGGCTGCTGGGCCAGGCAGCGGCGCCACTCCGTTTCGGCGGCGTCCAGCTGTCCGGCGCGGAACAGGGCCAGCCCCAGGTTGCTGCGGGCCTGCACAAAGCCGGGGTTGTGCTCCAGCACCGCCTGCAGTTCGCCCCGCGCTTCGTCGTGACGCCCCAGCTCGATCAGCGTCCGACCCAGGCGGGTGCGGATGTCCAGAAAGCGGGGGCGCAGCTCTACGGCGCGGCGGTACTGCTCCACCGCCTCGTCGGGCGCGCCGGCCTGTTCGTACGTCTCGGCCAGCTCGCCGTGCAGGTTGGCCAGGCGCGCGGCGGCGGCGGAAGAAAATCGTCCTCCCCCGCCCTTTTCCTCGTCCGCTTCCGCCGCGCGGGCAAAGGAGGCGCGCGCCTCGTCCAGCCGCCCCAGGTCATTGAGCGTGATGGCGCGGTTCAGGTGCGCCTCGACGTAGCCGGGGTTCAGCTCGGTGGCGCGGGTAAACGCGGCCAGCGCCTCGTCCGGGCGGCCCAGCATGGACAGGCACACGCCGGACAGGTTCTGCACGTCGGCGAACTCCGGCCGGCGCGCGGCGGCGGACTGCAGGTCGTCCAGCGCGGCCAGGTACTGGTTGCGCGCCAGCGCCTCCTTGCCGCGCGCGATCAGCTGCTCGACTGCGGGCTCCTGCGTCATCGTCTCGGTGGCGGCGTGTGGGGCGGAACTGGGAAAAACCGGGAGAACATAGGGAGCCGCCCGTCCCGCGGCAACCGGCCGGGTGCGTCATCGCCCGTCGACGGGGGGAGGAAAAAACGGGGCTCACGCGGAGGCGCGGAGGACGCGGAGAGCGCGGAGAAAAGGGAGGCGGCCTGCCTCTGCTCGCGATCAGGGACGGGCGAAATCGAGAGGCTGCGCCGGTGGGGAAATCCGTGATCCCGTCGGATTCCGCTCCGGGCTCGGCCTCATCCAGCGAATCGGCATCGAGGCGCATCGGTTGCCCATCCGCGACGCTCGAACCGCGGAAGGAAGAAACAGGGCATCTCCGATTCCATCGTGTCCAAGGTCCCGTCAGGGTTGACGTACTTCAGAACGCAATTGCAACTGCACATGCATTCATCTGCACTTTTCTTCCCTGTAGTCATCTCCGGGGGAAACGAAGTCGCACGGGGGCGTCCGTCCGCATCACCTGATGCGCGTCCTGGGTGAGCCGACGGAGGACTGCCGAAACGGCGTGAATCGGTGGACGCGTGGCTGATCGGCCGCGACCCAGGGAGCGGCCCGGCGCGGCCAAACGATTCGGCTGCGTGGGCTGTAATGCGGTGATTGTCCGTGGAGCGGAGATCCAGGGACTGCCTGTACCGCGTATCAGCAGGAAGACGAAGGTAATGCAGACGACGCTCGACGGGTGCGAAGCGGTGGCCGATCGTCCGCTCCGCGCGCACGCTGTCCACCCCCGCCCATGCGATCGAGGCCCCGCCCGCGACACCCGCGACCTTGAAGGGGCTGCACCACGGGGCTATACTTCCCTGCTTGACGCTTCCTCCCGCTCTCGCAACCGCCGAGTTGGCTTCCTGATGCATCGTGTGTTCCCGCTCGTCGCCGCGGCCCTGCTGCTGACCGCCGGCACCGCCGCGGCACAGAACGGAGCGGAGCCGGCCGCCGTTCCGGCCGCCACGCAGACCAGCGCGCCGCCGTCCGAAATCGCGGACACTTCGGCGATCACGCTTCGCCCCGGCGACCTGCTGCGCATTCAGGTGTGGCGCGAGCCCGACCTGGCCGGCGAGTTCCAGGTGGACGTGGACGGGGTGGTGATCCTGCCGCTGATCGGCGAAAAGCGGGTCACGGGCATTCCCGTGCGCCGCCTGCGCGAGGTGCTGATCGAGGACTACCAGGTGCACCTGCGCAACCCGTCCATCAACATCACGCCGCTGCGGCGCATCCACGTGCTGGGCTCGGTGCGGCAGGCGGGGGTGTACCCGGTGGACCCCACGGTGACCCTGGCCGACGCCGTGGCGCTGGCCGGCGGCACGGTGGAGGGCGGCGACCTGCGCCGCATCCGCATCGTCCGGCGTGGCGAGGTGATCCGCGAGCGCGTGGCCGCCGGCGAGACGCTGCGCGAGGTGGACCTGCGCTCCGGCGACCAGATCTACGTGGAGCGGCGCCCCTGGATCCAGCGCAACGGCGCCACCCTCATCGGCATGGGGATCTCGGCGACCAACCTTGCGCTGAACCTCATCCGCATCCGCCGGGCCGGCAACTAGGAGTATCGTGGAATCCCGTCTACCTCCGTCCGCGTCCGACGAGCGCAACGCACCCGCCAACCGGGTGGCCCAGCCGCCTTCCGCCCTTCCGGCGCGGGAGGTGTCCGACGGCATTACCTTCCGCGACTTCTGGTACACCATCGTGGGCCAGCGCTGGCTGGTGCTGGGGGTGACGCTGGCGGCGGTGCTGCTTACCGCGCTGGTGGTGTCGCGCCAGCAGCCGCGGTACAAGAGCGAAGCCACGCTGCGCGTGAACTCCGGCGGCGAGGGGATCGCCAACCCGCTGGAGGCCATCTCGCCCGGCGCCGGCGGCGCCGAAACCGAGCTGGCCACCGACATGGTGGTGCTGCGCAGCCGCCAGGTGGCCGAGGCGGTGGCCGAGTCGCTGAGCCTGAACCTGCGGCTGGAAGAGCCGGCCCGTACACGCGACGCGGTGCTCATGCCGCTGGTGGTGCCGCCCGGCACGCCCTCGGCGCTGGTGGAGATGGAGCACCGCGGCAACGGCGAGTACTCGGTGCGCATCGCCGACGGCGCGCGCACGCAGGTGCCGCAGCGCGTGCGCATCGGCACCCCGTTCCAGCTGAACGGCGCCACCCTGGCGCTGGCCCCGCGGCTGTCGGACTCGCCCCCCGACCGGGTAGTCTTCCGCTTTCGCCCGCTGACGGTGGCGGCGACGCAGCTGCGCGCCAACCTGGAGGTGTACCGCCCCGACCCGCGGGCGCAGGTGGTGCACATCCGCTACGACAGCGAGGACCCGGAGCTGGCCTCGGAGGTGCCCAACGCGGTGAGCCGCCACTTCATCCAGTACAAGGCGGCGGCCAGCCAGCAGGAGGCCCGCAGCGCGGTGGAGTTCCTGCAGGAGCAGGTGACCAACTACGAGGTGGAGCTGGCCAGGGCCGAAACCCGGCTGCAGGGCTTCCGCGAGCAGGAGCAGGTGGTGAACCTGCAGGACCAGGCCTCGCAGCAGGTGCGGCGGCTGGCCGAGCTGCAGGCTTCGGTGGAGCAGCTGCGCTCCGAGCGCGAGGCGCTGACCACGCTGCTGGCCAAGGTGCGCGCGGGTGACCAGACGGAGGGCGAGCCCTCGCCGTACCGCCAGCTGGCGGCGTTCCCCTCGTTCCTGCAGAACCCGGCCGTCAACAACATCCTCAACACGCTGACGGACCTGGAGAACCAGCGCACCCAGCTGCTGGTGCGGCGCACCACCGAGAACCTGGACGTGCAGGGGATCGACCAGCGCATCCGCGAGCTGGAGCTGCACCTGTACCGGGTGGCGCAGAACCACCTGGAAAGCCTGGACAGCCAGATCCGCTCCGAGGACGCGTCGCTGAGCCGCTTTGGAACGCAGATCCAGCTGATCCCGGCGCGCGAAGTCCAGTTTGCCCGTCTGGCGCGCGACCAGGACCTGCTGACGCAGATGTACACGCTGCTGCAGACGCGCCTGAAGGAGGCGGAGATCCGCAGGGCGGTGGAGCCGGCGACGGTGGAGGTGATCGACGAGGCGCTGGTGCCCCGCAGGCCGTACATGCCCCGCCCGCTGCGCAGCCTGGTGCTGGCGGGGGTGCTGGGGCTGATCACGGCGTGCGCGCTGGCGGTGTCGCGGCGGGCGCTGGACACCCGCATCCGTACCCGCGAGGACGCGCAGGCGGCCACGGGCGGCGCGCCGATCCTGGGCGCCATCCCGCGCATCAAGTCGGCCGTGGGGGCCGGCGCCCACGCGCCGGGCGTGAACGGCGACGGCAAGCGGCGCGGGCGCAAGGTGGCGCTCACGCCCGTGACGCCCGAGGTGCTGCAGACGTCGCGCATCGTCACGCGCATCGACCCGCACAGCCCGGCGTCGGAGGCGTACCGCGCCCTGCGCACCAACCTGACCTTTTCCAGCATCGAGCGGCCGCCGCAGGTGGTGGTGGTGACCAGCGCGCTTCCCGGCGACGGCAAGAGCACCAGCGCGGCCAACCTGGCCGTGACGCTGGCGCAGCAGGGAACGCGCACGCTGCTGATTGACGGCGACGTGCGCCGCGGCGTGCTGCACCAGGTGTTCGAGCTTCCGCAGACGCCCGGCCTGACCAACGCGCTGCTGGGCCGCGACGACACGGACCGGGTGGTGTACCGCGTGCCCCTGGACGGCGAGAACGCGCTGGACGTGATCCCTGCGGGCGTGTTTCCCCCCAACCCGTCGGAGATCCTGGGCTCGCAGCGCATGCGCGACCTGCTGGCCAGCATGCGCGCGCGGTACGAGATGATCATCGTCGACGCGCCGCCGCTGAACCTGGTGACGGACGCGGCGGTGCTGGGCACGGCCTCGGACACCACCGTGCTGGTGGCGCGCGTGGGTATTACCGACAAGCGCGCGCTGCAGCACGCGGCCACGCAGCTGTTCCACCTGAACGCCCCGCTGGCGGGGGTGGTGCTGAACGACATCGACCTGAGCGGCGGCTCGTACTACGGGTACAGCTACGGCTACGGGTACGGATACTCGTATTCCACCCGGTACGCCGCCGCCGGGAAGGACTGACCTGCCGGGCGGGCCAGGACGCGGGCGCGCGGGGGGCGCCCCGCACGGGGGGGCCCCCCCCCCCCCCCGCCCCCCCCCACCCCCACCACACCAACCCCCCCGGCG
>NZ_JBMDXM010000079.1:0-6565 GCF_048594345.1 Longimicrobium sp. | reverse complement strand
GGCAGCACGCAGGCGTCGGGTACCGCCTTGACGGCCGAGCGCGGCATCACCCGCACCTCCGACGTTTCCGGGTCCTGCACCACCGCGTGGCCACCCTCGTCGGCAATGCGGCGCAGCCCGCGCGCGCCGTCGGCGTTGGCGCCGGTGAGCACCACCCCGATCACGTCCATGCCGTACACGTCGGCGGCGGACTCGAACATCACGTCAATGCTGGGGCGGCTGTAGCGCACCGGGTCGTCGGTGCTCAGGGAGAAGAAACCGTCGGTCTCGAAGAGCAGGTGGTAGTCGGGCGGGCCCACCCACACGCCCGGGCCGATCTGCTGCTTGTCGTTCACCTCGGCCACGGGAAGGCCGGAGCACTCCTGCAGCAGCTCGCACAGCAGCTCGCTCTCCTTGGCGCGGTGCTGCACCACCACCACGGGGAGCTCAAAGTCCGCCGGCAGCCCGGTCATGATGGTGCGCAGCGCGTGCAGCCCCCCGGCAGAGGCGCCCACCACCACCACCCGGTAGCCGGGCGCCACGGGCTCGTGGTGACCGCTCACGCCAGCCTCCGGAAGATCTTCTCGCGCGCGTCCAGCACCTCGTACTTGTCCTCGAAGTCGGTAAAGCGCAGCGTCTCCTTGTTCCCCAGCGCCAGGATGCCGAAGCGTCCCATGCTGTCGTAGAACAGGCGGTGCACGCGGTTCTGCAGCTTGCGGTCAAAGTAGATCATCACGTTGCGGCACACGATCACGTTGAACTCGGCGAACGAGCCGTCGGTGACCAGGTTGTGCTGCGAAAACACCACGTTGCGGGTGAGCGAGCTGTTGAACAGCGCGCCGTCGTACATGGCGGTGTAGTACTCGCTGAACGACCGCGTGCCGCCGGCGCGCACGTAGTTCTGGGTGTACTCCTGCATCTTGTCCAGGGGAAAGATGCCGGCCCGTGCGCGCTGCAGCACCATCTCGTTGATGTCGGTGGCGTAGATGCGGGCCCGCTCGTACAGGCCTTCCTCCTCCAGCAGGATGGCCATGGAGTACACCTCCTCGCCCGTGGAGCACCCGGCGTGCCACACGCGGATGAACGGGTAGGTGCGCAGCAGCGGCACCACCTTTTCGCGAAACGCGGCGTAGAAGCCGGGGTCGCGGTACATGGCGGTGACGTTGATGGAAAGGTCCAGCAGCAGCCGCTCCATGCTGTTGGCGTCGTGCAGCACGCGGTCCTGCAGCTGGCTTACGCTGCGCAGCCCCTCGTGCTCGATGCGCTTCCAGATGCGCCGTTTGAGAGACGAGTAGGCGTAGCTGCGAAAGTCGAAGCCATAGTGCCGGTACACGCCCTCCAGCAGAAGCTCGATCTCGATGCGCTCCAGCTCCCGGTCGTACGCGGCCGGAGTATCCGGCAGTTCTACCTTGCCCTGCGCCACAGCGGTGTTGCCCCTGGTGTGTCCTGTGCGCCCCGCGCGTGCCTCGCGGCGGCAAGCATGGCTGCACGGCAAAGTGCGTGCGAAGAAAGGAAATAGGGGACGCGGAACGACGGAAGGCAAGGCACGGCGGGGCGGAGAGGGGGGCGGCACGGAGGCGCCGACCTTTCGTAACTCCGCGAACGGGTTGGCCCTGAGGGCGAAAACGACTCGCCCGGGCTGCGCCGCGGGTGTGCCCCTCCCCCGGCCCCTCCCCGTTCGTTCCTCACGGAGAGGGGAGGTCGTTGCCGCCGGCATCAGGGCCCGACGACCAGGATCGAACTGGCGCCCGCCGGCGGTGTGCCCCTCCCCCGGCCTCTCCCCCCCGAACTGCAGGGGGGAGAGGGGAACGTCGATCCCGCTGCGACAACCGCGGTCCAACGTTCAACCTCCCCCAGGTTCTTTGGGGGGAGGTGGGCGGGTGGTGCCCGCCCGGAGGGGGCGCGGCCCTCGCACCGCACCATCCACGGGCCGTGAACCCAGCTCCCCACACCCAACCTCCCCCGGCAGTTTCGGGGGAGGTGGGCCGGTGGTGCCGGCCCGGAGGGGGCCGGCGCGGAGCCTTCCGAAGCGCCCCGCACCCTGCCCCCTCTCCCGTCCCCCTATTCCCTATTCCCTATTCCCTATTCCCTATTCCCTATTGCCTGCCCCTCAACCCTACCGGTACAGCCACACCCGCATCAGCGAAAGCAGCTGGTCCACGTCCACCGGCTTGGTGATGTAGTCCGAGGCGCCGGCCGCGATGGACTTTTCCCGGTCGCCCTT
The DNA here is from genome assembly GCF_048594345.1 of Longimicrobium sp. Lineage (GTDB taxonomy): Bacteria > Gemmatimonadota > Gemmatimonadetes > Longimicrobiales > Longimicrobiaceae > Longimicrobium. The sequence goes on along the minus strand of NZ_JBMDXM010000079.1, from coordinate 4,362 downwards.
CATCGCCTTGGCCGTCAGCGAAATGACGGGCAGCTGCGCGAACTCCGGCATCTCGCGGATGGCGCGGGTGGTCTCGTATCCGTCCATCTCGGGCATCATCACGTCCATCAGCACCAGGTCGATGCCCGCGTTCTCCTGCAGCATGCGGATGGCGTCGCGGCCGTTTTCGGCGAACACCACGTTCATCCCCTGCTGCTCCAGCACCGAGGTGAGCGAGAAGATGTTCCGCACGTCGTCGTCCACGATCAGGATGCGCTTGCCCTCGAATACCGACTCGCTCTTGTGCAGCTGCTCCAGCATGCGGCGCTTGTCGTCGGGCAGGTTGCTCTCCACCCGGTGCAGGAACAGCGCGGTCTCGTCCAGCAGCCGCTCGGGGCTCTTGGCGTCCTTGATGATGATGGTTTCGGCGTACCGCCGCAGCCGCGTTTCGTCGGCCTGCGACAGGTCCTTGCCCGTGTAGATGATGATGGGCAGGTCCTGCATCTCGGGCGTGCTCTTTACCCGCTCCAGCAGGTTGTAGCCGTCCTCGCCGGTGAGGCCCAGGTCAAGCACCATGCAGTCGAAGCGCGTTTCGCGCAGCCGCTCCATGGCCTCCTCGGCGCTTCCCACCGCCGTGATCTCCACGTCGCCTTCGCCGATGAGCTCGATGATGCTCTGGCGCTGCGTGGGATCGTCCTCCACCACCAGCAGCCGCTTGACCCCTTCCTGCAGGAAGGTGCTGATGCGGTCGAACGCCGCGTCCAGGTTGTCCTTGCTGATCGGCTTTTCCAGGTAGTTCACCGCGCCCTGGCGCAGACCGCGCTGCCGCTGCCCCACGCCGGAAAGGATGTGCACCGGGATGTGCCGCGTTTCGGGCGCGTGCTTCAGGCGGTCCAGCACCGTCCACCCGTCGATCCCCGGCAGGTCGATGTCCAGCGTAAGCGCGTCGGGGCGGTACTCGCGCACCACCTCAAGCGCCTGCTCGCCGTCCATGGCCACCAGCGCCTTGAACCCCTTTTCGCGCGCCATGTCCAGCAGAATGCGCGCAAAGTGCGGGTCGTTCTCCACGATGAGCACCACCCGGTCGCCCGGCGCCACCGTGGCGCGGTCGTCGTGGATCCCCACCTCGCTGGGGTCGCGCGGATAGCGCCGCCGCTCGGGCGCCTGTCCCTCGCCGCCCTCCGTGCGCCGCGGCGCGGGCATCGTCATCATCCCGCCGTTGCCGCCCCGGGACAGGTCGTTCTCGCCCTGGTCGCCGCCCTCGGGGTCGCCCGGCCAGGTAAGCGGCAGGAAGAGGGTGAAGGTGCTTCCCCGCCCTTCGGCGCTCTCCACCCGGATCTCGCCACCCAGCAGCCGCGCGATCTCGCGGCTGATGGACAGGCCCAGGCCCGTGCCGCCGAACTTGCGGCTGGTGGTGCCGTCGGCCTGCTGGAACGCCTCGAAGATCAGGCGCTGCTTGTCGGCCGGCACGCCGATGCCCGTGTCGGTGACGGCGAACGCCACCACCACGTCGGCCTCGTTGAGCGCGGGGTGGCCAAAGCGGCGCCCCTTCTCGGCCTTGCGCATGGTAAGGGTAACGCCGCCCTCGTCCGTGAACTTGAAGGCGTTGCTGAGCAGGTTCTTGAGCACCTGCTGCAGCCGCTGCCCGTCGGTAAAGATGGCCTTGGGCAGCTCCGGATCCACGTCCATCGCCAGCTCCAGCCCCTTCTGGTCGGCCACGGGGCGAAAGCTGCGCTCCACGAAGTTCACCACGTCGGCCAGCAGCACGTCGCCGGCGTTGATGTCCATCTTGCCGGCCTCGACCTTGGACAGGTCGAGCACGTCGTTGATCAGGTTCAGCAGGTCGGTGCCCGAGGCCAGGATGGTCTGGGCGTACTCCACCTGCTTGTCGCTCAGGTTCTTGTCCTTGTTGTCGGACAGGAGCTTGGCCAGGATGAGCAGCGAGTTGAGCGGCGTCCGCAGCTCGTGGCTCATGTTGGCCAGGAACTCGCTCTTGTACTTGGTGCTCACCTCCAGCTGCTTGGCCTTTTCCTCCAGCTCGCGGCGGGCGGCTTCGACCTCGCGGTTCTTCTGCTCCACCTTGCGGTTCTGCTCGGCCAGCAGGGCGGCCTTCTCCTCCAGCTCCTCGTTGACCTGCTGCAGCTCTTCCTGCTGGTCGCGCAGGGCCTCTTCCGACGCCTTGAGCGTGCGGGCCTGCTGCTCCAGCTCGGTGTTGGTGCGGCGCAGCTCTTCCTGCTGCGTCTGCAGCTCCTGCGACTGGCTCTGCAGTTCCTGCGTAAGGTTCTGCGACTGCTGCAGCAGCTCCTCCGTGCGCATGTTGGCGGTGATCATGTTGAGCACCACGCCCACGCTTTCGGCCAGCTGGTCCAGGAACACCTGGTGGATCTGGCTGAAGGGAAGGAAGCTGGCCAGCTCCACCACGGCCTTGACCTCGCCCTCGAACAGGATGGGCAGCACCATGATGTTGCGCGGCGGCGCCTCGCCCAGCCCGCTGGTAATGCGGATGTAGTCGTCGGGCACCCCGGTGAGCAGGATCGGCTTCTTTTCCAGCGCCGCCTGGCCCACCAGGCCTTCGCCCGGCCGGAAGCGGTTGCTGACGCTCTTGCGCTCCTTGTACGCGTAGCTGGCGATCAGGCGCAGCGGCGCGTCGCTGCCGCCGTTGCCGTTGCCATCGCCGTCGCTGAGGAAGAAGGCGCCGTGGTGCGCCCCCACCAGCGGGGTAAGGTCCGACATGATGAGGCGCGACACGCTTTCCAGGTCGCGCTGGCCCTGCATCATCCGGCTGAACTTGGCCAGGTTGGTCTTGAGCCAGTCCTGCTCCTCGTTGCGCTCGGTGGTCTCCTTGAGGTTGGAGATCATCTGGTTGACCGAACGCTTCAGCTCGTCCAGCTCGCCCTTGGCCTCGACGGTGACCGTCCGGGTCAGGTCGCCCTCCGTCACCGCCGTCGCCACGTCCTTGATGGCGCGCACCTGCGCGGTGAGCGAGTTGGCCATCGCGTTCACGTTCTCGGTGAGCGCCCGCCAGGTGCCCGCGGCGCCCGGCACCTCGGCCTGGCCGCCCAGCTTGCCCTCGGTGCCCACCTCCCTGGCCACGCGCGTCACCTCGTCGGCAAAGATGCGCAGCTGGTCCACCATGGAGTTGATGACGTCCTTGATCTGAAGGATCTCGCCCTTCACGTCCACGGTGATCTTGCGGGTCAGGTCGCCGTTGGCGATGGCGGTGGCCACCGCGCTCACGTCGCGCAGCTGCACCGTCAGGTTGCCGGCCATGGCGTTCACGTTTTCCGTGAGGTCACGCCACACGCCGGCCACGCCTTCCACCCGCGCCTGGCCCCCCAGCTTGCCCTCGGTGCCCACCTCCCTGGCCACGCGCGTCACTTCCGACGCGAAGGCGCTGAGCTGGTCCACCATGGTGTTGATGGTGTCCTTGAGCTCGGCGATCTCGCCGCGCGCCTCGGCGGTGATCTTTCGAGAGAGGTCGCCGCGGGCCACGGCCGTGGTCACGTCGGCGATGTTGCGCACCTGCCCGGTCAGGTTGCTGGCCATCAGGTTCACGTTCTCCGTCAGGTCGCGCCACACGCCCGCGACCGCCGGCACGTTGGCCTGGCCTCCCAGCCGGCCCTCGGTGCCCACCTCCCTGGCCACGCGCGTCACTTCCGACGCGAAGGCGGAGAGCTGGTCCACCATGGTGTTGATGGTGTTCTTCAGGGCCAGCATCTCGCCCTTTACGTCCACCGTGATCTTCTGGCTCAGGTCACCGTTCGCGACGGCCGTCGTCACGTCGGCGATGTTTCGCACCTGGCCGGTCAGGTTGCCGGCCATGGAGTTCACGGCGTCGGTCAGGTCCTTCCAGGTGCCGGCCACCCCCTCCACGTTGGCCTGGCCGCCCAGCTTGCCCTCCGTGCCCACTTCCTTGGCGACGCGGGTCACCTCCGACGCGAAGGAGCTGAGCTGGTCCACCATGGTGTTGATGGTGTTCTTCAGGGCCAGCATCTCGCCCTTGACGTCCACCGTGATCTTTCTGGACAGGTCGCCGTTGGCGACGGCCGTGGTCACGTCGGCGATGTTGCGCACCTGGTTGGTCAGGTTGCCGGCCATGAAGTTCACGGCGTCGGTCAGGTCCTTCCAGGTGCCGCCCACGTTGGGCACCTCGGCCTGGCCGCCCAGGATCCCCTCCGTGCCCACCTCCCTGGCCATTCGCGTCACCTCGTCGGCGAACACGGAGAGCCGGTCGACCATGGAGTTGATCACCTCCTTGATCTGCAGGATCTCGCCGCTGGCCTCGACGGTGATCTTGCGTCCCAGGTCGCCGTCGGCGATGGCGGTGGCCACGGCGCTCACGTCGCGCAGCTGCACCGTCAGGTTGCCGGCCAGCTGGTTCAC
>NZ_JBMDXM010000078.1:0-1441 GCF_048594345.1 Longimicrobium sp. | reverse complement strand
CAGCGGCGTGGCGAGTTCGTGGTGCTGGTGGAAGGCGCGGGCGACGACGATGACGGTGCGCGGCTGGCCGAAGGACGCCGCGTCTACGCGCTGCTCGCCGCGCACCTGCCCCCGTCCACGGCGGCAAGGCTGGCGGCCGAGATTACCGGCGCGCCGCGCAAGGCGCTGTATGGCGGGTAGGGAGACGCGGCACGCGCACACCGCCGCCGCAGATGGACGCCGCGGCAGTTCAGCCGCGCCCCGACCCGCGTGCGACAATGGCCGCGGCGGAGTCGGCCGGGCAGTCGCGTCATCCCTTGCGGATGCCGAGGAAAGTCCGGGCTCCACAGGGCACGGTGCCAGGTAACCCCTGGGCGGCGCGAGCCGACGGAAAGTGCAACAGAAAGATACCGCCGAACGCTCCGGCAACTCCGCAAGGAGCGGCAGGAGGCGTGGCAAGGGTGAAATGGTGCGGTAAGAGCGCACCGCGAGCCTGGCAACAGGCCGGTACGGCAAACCCCACCGGGAGCAAGACCAAATAGGGAGACGATGCCGTGGCCCGCGGTGTCTCCGGGTAGGTCGCTCGAGCGTATCGGTGACGATGCGCCTAGAGGAATGACTGTCCACGACAGAACCCGGCTTACAGGCCGGCTCCGCCACCTTCTAAAAACGCGGCTGATCTCCCCTGCAGTGCAGGGGAGGTCGGCATGTGTTGCGGATCTATGTGCCGGCATGGGGAGGAGTGAGGAGGCAACGCGCCGCGATCCTGCGAGCGTCCGCCCCCACCCCAACCCTCCCCCGCATGGCGGGGGAGGGAGCAGACATCTGCCCCCACACCAACCCTCTCCGCATGGCTGGGGGAGCAGGCGTCTGCGCCCCCACCCCAGCCCTCCCCCGCGTGGCGGGGGAGGGAGCAGACATCTGCCCCCACACCAACCCTCCCCCGCATGGCGGGGGAGGGAGCAGGCATCTGCCCCCACACCATCCCTCTCCGCATGGCGGGGGGCAGGCCTCTGCGCCCCACCCCAGCTCTCCCCCGCATAGCGGAGGAGGGAGCAGGGCGGCCCCCGCGATCGTTTCCCCACGGCGCCGCATGCTTCAGTCATCTCCGCGTCGCGGGAATGGAATCGCGCGCCGTGCGCCCAGATCACCTCCCCCGCATGCGGGGGAGGTCGCGCGCGCAGCGCGCGGGTGGGGGCGCGGCTTTCGTCGCCGGGGGCGCCCGCACGCGACATTTCTGCGCGTCAACCCGTCGCACTTGGCCACTCGGCCTGCATCTGCTGCATTGCAACATGATGATTCCGTAAAGGCCGCGTGACGCTGCCGTTCAGGTCCAAAAGTGACGCATTCTCAAAATTTGAGACGAAACAGATGGTTGTGGATAAAGCTTGAACAAGTCTCTGAAGAGTGCCGCAAGTCATTGACCGGACAGGTGAAAAGCGCCGTACAAAGCTGTTGACAA
>NZ_JBMDXM010000077.1:0-12298 GCF_048594345.1 Longimicrobium sp. | reverse complement strand
GCGAGACGCCACGATTCCTCCCGGATACCTGTGGGGAAAGGGGCCACGTGCCCGCGAGAGCCATCGACCAGCTGTGCACCTCGCCGCGCGTAGCCGCAAAGCTCCGCGACGGCATACCTGGAGCTACGTGAATAACCGAGGATAACACGGGTTCGTTGCTGCAGATGGTATACTGGGTGCCCGGCGGGGGGGTGTAGGGCTCCCACGGGTACGGAGCAAGCGTGGTGAAGCTTGGTCCGGAGGTGCTGGCGGCCACGTTGCCCGATGGATCCGTCGGCACACGGTCGCAGGCTGCGGCGGCGACCAGCAGGGCCACCGCGCTGAGGTAAAGCGTTCTGAGCAGCATGGAAGGGGATGGTGTGTGGTGGGGAGGGCACGGCGAAGAGCGTGGCCCACAACTCTAATCAGCCCACGTGTAATCGGTCAACCGATCCTGGATACCGTCCACCGAAGGGATGCAGCAATCCGATCGGGCCAACATCACATCCTTCTGGCTCGCCAACATAACTTGCTTATTACCTTATGTTTGCGCGAGCGAGGCGGGACAGCTGGAATACTCGTTCGCAATCAAATGACTCGTTAGGTACTCTGAGCTTCGGCGCGAGGAAGTCTATAAAATTCAGATACTTACGAGCGCTGGGACGCCAAGAAGGTAAGTTGCTCCGCATGGTGCTTTGGGAACATCCGGCGCCGCCCTGGTAGAGAGCTGTTGCTTTTTTCGATTTGTCTCGCGTTTATCCATCTGGTCTAGGTTGTGTAGGTACGCATTCTGCAAAGGTTTACGGGCACAGATCGCCGCCTGGGGAGGCGGCGGCAAGATGGGAAACCCGGAACCTGGGAGGGGATGATGAAGAAGCTGACGCTGAACCTGGACGCGCTGAAGGTGGAGCAGTTCGAGACCACCGAGCAGGGTCAGAGCCCGCGGGGGACGGTTGTGGGGGCGGACGCGTTGATGACGAGTCCGGAGAACTGCGTCACCCACACGTGTGGCGACTCGGTGCGCGTCGCCTGCGAGCTGTACTGAACGCCCGGCGGGCCCGCTGAGGCCCACCCGCGTGTTCCCACGTGACGAGGAGCGCCGCGCATCGCGGCGCTCCTCTGCTCCCTTCCAGGAGGGGACGATGAAGAAGCTGACGCTCGACATCGAGGCGCTGGACGTGGACAGCTTCCAGACCGCCGACCCGCAGCCGCCGCGAGGCACGGTTCTCGGCGCCGACGGCTCCACGATCCCGCCGTACTGCTTCACCTTTACCTGCGGCGATTCGCAGATCCGGCCCTGCCAAGCCGACTGACCGGCAAGCCCGTCGTTGACGCGCGGCGGCGTCGGCCGTAATCACGCACGGCGGGCAGCAGATGGCTGACGAGGGGCGCCGCGGCTTTGCGGCCCCCTCACGCACAGACATTGACTTCGCGGACGGCGCTGGAGCAGTGGATGAGCCGCCTGGAGGGCGAGGTAGACCGCCTGGTCGAGCTGCGCGTGTCCGTGGAGAGGCTGGCCGAGGAGTTGGAGTTCAACCGCAAGCTCGCCCTCCCCGCCGCCGACGCGACCACCGCGCGCATGCGGCAGGGTGTGTAGCGCCCGCCGCGTGTGAAACGCTGAGGATTACGGGTCTTGGTCGGGCTCACGCGCGTGGCACGGCGCAGCAGAACACTTGCGGCGGGCGTTGGTTCAGCCCTATGTGCCTGGGGATCTTGATTCCAGCGGCGGAGAGAATCTGGTGAGCGAGCAGCCTGGCGTGCCCTCCATCCACGAGGTCTTCATCTACCTCATCGTACGCGGCGGGGCAGATGCGATCGATTTCTACACGCGGGTGTTCGGCGCGCGGGAGGTGTTCCGCCTGCAGGAGCCCGGCGGCCCCGTGGGCCATGCGGAGCTGGAGTTTGGCCCCGTGACGGTGATGCTGGCCGACGAGCATCCGGAGATGAACCTCCTGAGCCCCCTGGCGTTCGGCGGCACCGGCGCGCGCGTGCACCTGCACGTGGACGACGTCGACGTGCTTGCCCGGCGCGCGGTGGACGCGGGCGCCGTCATCCTCTTTGGCCCCGCCGACCAGCCGCACGGCGAGCGCCAGTGCCGCCTGCGCGACCCGTGGGGGCACGAGTGGCTGCTGGGCCACCCGGTCGGCGAGCCGCTCTCCCGCGAAGAGATGCTGCGCGCCTACCAGGAAAGCGCCGGCGGCTGATCCTGTGTCCGAAGGTGATTTTCTCAGACAGGCGTTCTGGAATCTCACCTTACAGATAGAGAATTGATTTCCTGAGGGAGCGCGCCTCCGCAACGTGAGGCGACTCAACCGTTTGCGCGCGACCGAAGGATCTCGTCTCGGTCATCGCGGAGCTGGACTCGCGGCACGGGTCCAGCCCCGGGGTGCCGCCGGCGAGATCCTTCGGTCGGTGCCAAAGTGCCTTGTAGCAGCAGGTTCGGAGTGGCACCTCCGCTCAGGAAGTCGAGCTGCTGGGAGCTTGCTATACACCCTTAGCCTTAGCGCGACACCGCGCCGGCGGTCGCCCTCCGCTCGAGCAGCATCTGCGCGGCGCGGGTTTCGAACCAGCCGAAGCGGCGCTCCAGGTCGCGCTGCAGGCGGGCGCGGGGGCTGCGGGCCAGGAACGCGCGGCAGCGGCGGCCGTCCCATCCACCCGCGGAGCGCGCGCACGCCGGGGCGGGGGCAAGGGTGTTCAGGTCGCGCCACAGCGGCTCGCCCTGGATGAACGCGTGCTGAAGCGACGTGCGCGCCATGGTCTTGAGCGCGGGATATCCCAGGTTCTGGTCGCGCACCGCCTTGAGGTACTCCATCGTCATCTCCGACCGCGCCACACCCTCGTCGTCCGTCGCCAGCGCCACGGGAACGCCGGCGGCCATGTACGCGTGCAGCGGGTGCGCGGCGCCGCGAATCCCCAGGATCACGTCGTTGCTGGTGAGCGCGATCTCTACCATCACCCCTTCACGCGCCATCTGCTCCATCAGCTCCCGCGCGCTGTCCTCGTGCATCACGTCCGCCCCGTGGCCAATGCGGCGGGCGCCGGCCACGCGCACGGCCTCGCGGATGTGAAAGCGCAGCCCCTCGTCCGGCACCAGGCCGGGCGCCAGCTCGCCCGCGTGCAGGGTCACGCGCACGTCCGGGTACAGGCCCCGCAGGTAGCGGATCATCCGCATGTGCAGCGAGTAGTCGCGCATGGAGATCTCACCATCCTCCGGCTGCACCAGGTTCAGCCCCACCACGGTGCGGTCCGCGTCCGCCATCAGGAACCCCAGCAGGATCTGCGCGAACACCTGCTGCGGTGCGCCGCCGCGCGCCACCTGGTACAGCCAGCGTACCTCCACGTCGCAGCCGGCCTGGCGCACCTGCCCGGGCAGGCATCCCAGCAGCGTGTCGCGGCGCGCCTCCACGCCGTCCAGTCGCGCGGCCGCGGTGCGCGCGACGGCGGGCAGTCCCAGCGCCAGCAGCGTGTCGCGCATCCGCGCAAAGTCGTCCGTCCACCCGGCTTGGCCGCCCAGGGTGCGGGCCGCGCCCGCGTCCGGCGTCATCATCAGCTCCAGGTACCGAACGCCGCCCACTGCAGCGCGGGTGGCGGCTTCGGCAAGCATGTCGCCCACCCGCCGGTCCGTGGAGCCCATGCGGCGGAAGCTGTTGAAGAACTGGTCGTGTCCGCTTATCCGGGTGCTGTCCCAGTTTCGCATCGACATCGCGTCCACCATCTGCGCGTACAGCGCCGACGTGTCGGGGATCTGCGATGCCAGGCGCAGCGTGTCGTTGGGCGTGCAGCTTTGCGAAAGGATGGCGAACCGGCGCGTGTTCACGCACAGCCCGTCTTCCGCCGCCCAGCGCAGGTAGCTTTCGGCGTAGACGGTGCCGGACAGGTGGCTGTGCAGATCGCCGCCCTTGGGCATCTCGCGGACAAAGATCCCCAGCGCCACCGAGTCGCCGCGGATGGCGTCGAAGTAGCGCGCCGTCTGCTCCTCCGCGCCGGTCTGCGCGGCGGCGCCAAGGGGGAGCAACAGCAGGGCGGCGACGGATGCGGCAAGGCGCCGCCGCGGGCGCGCGGCGAATTGGCGGAAGATCGGGGTCATGATGGAGGTCCGGATCGCGACGGGGCTCGATGGTGTTGCCATCGCGGCAAGCTACGGCGGACGGGGTAGACGGGAAAGCCCGTGGCTCGACACCGTGGCGTCCCCGCCGCGGCAGGCTAGATTGTCCGCATCCCTCCCCCATCGCCCGCATCCACCCCGCCATGCTCCATCGCGTCCTCGAGCTTTTCCGCGCCCCTGATCCCACGTCCGACTGGCCGCCGGCAAGGGTGCGATCGCTGACGCTGGACCTGGAGACCGGCGCCATCGGCCGCATTCGCCCCCACGCACCCTGGACCGACCTTGCCGACTGGGGCCGCCCCGGCAACCGGCGGCCGGTCGCCCACAAACGCGTCGTGTATCCGGAGATGGGAATCGCCTTCCTGCTCCGGGAGGAACGAGTGTCCGGGGCCGATCTGCACTTTCAGGCCGTCGACGCCCTGGGAATGATGAGTGCGCCGGGTGAGTGCGAAGGCTTCGTTCCCGCGCAGCTGCGGATGGTCGCGGCCAGCGGGGCCGGGATGCTGGTGACGGTAGCCACCACGCCGGACGAGATCCGTGCCCGCCTGGGCAAGGCGTGGGAAGACAAGGGCGCGCAGTACCTTGGCCTTGCGTACGAGCGGCGCGGCTGGGAGCTGGAGTTCGAGTTCGATGCGGACGGGGTGCTGTCCTCGGCCCAACTCAGCTATGACAAGGACGGCGCCCGGTAGCGGCGGGACGGGATTTTGCGGTCGAGCCGCGCGCGTGCCTGAACGCGAATCACCTTCCATGAGCCTGAGATGATGAACCGAGCCGACGACGTGTGCCCGCGGGTGACCGCCATCCACCGCCGCGCCTGCGCGCTGCTGCTGGCGCTGCCGCTGGCGGCGGGGTGCCTGAACACCTACCGCACCGGCCCCGTGCCCGGCACGGACGCCAACCAGCAGGTAGAGATCCCGCTGGGGCAGACGCGCACCTTTGACGAGGAGCGCCTGGCCATCGGCTTCGGGACAGTGCTGGAGGATTCGCGCTGCCCCACGGGGACGCAGTGCGTGCGCGCCGGGAACGGCCGGGTGGGGCTCATCCTGCAGGAGCGCGGCGAGGCCACCCGCTCGGTGGAGCTCAACACGGCGGAAAGGCCCCGCCGCGTGAGCCACGAGGGCTACATCATCCAGGTGGTGGATCTTCAGCCCGTCCCCACCGCCGCCGGCGCGCCCCAGGTGGAGAGCTACGTCGTCCGGCTGCGGGTTACGCGGGGATAGGGAGGGTGGATGGGGACGGCGGGGATGAACTCGTCCAGCGGCAGTGTCCGGCGGATGATGTTCATCAAGATCCCCTCAATCACGCGCCGCCCGCCGCAGGAGCGAGCGATGCCATTGAGACTGTGAACCGGTAGCGTGCCGTCCGCCTGCAGGAGCGAATCAATTCGCCGCTACAACTGCACAAAGTCCACCTTCGTGGACTCGGCGGCCCTGCCGCGTACGGCGGCCCATGCACCGGCGCGTCCGCAACCGGACGATCACCGGAGCAGATCCTCAGAGGCCCCGATCGCTCCCCGATTCCGCGGAAGCTCGGTTCATCACGAGAGTCTTGACGACGGCGGGGCGGCGCCGCATCTGTTCGCGCATTCCCGCACCTCCCGCCGCATCCATCCCCCGGAGATCCCGTCATGGGCCGCAGCATCCTTGCCATCGTCGTTGGATTCGTGCTCACCGGCGCGCTGAACGTGGGCACCAACACCGTCCTGTCGCGCATCGCGCCAGAGATGGTGCCCCCGCCGGGCACGCCCAACACCAACACGGCCGCGCTCATCGGCATCTGCGCGTACGTGGCGCTGTACGGTGTCCTGGGATGCTACGTCACGGCCCGCCTGGCCCCGTCGCGCCCGCTGCTTCACGCGCTGATCCTGGGTGCCCTGGCGCTGGCGATGAGCATCCCCATGACGCTGGCGGTGTGGAACGACACGCCGGCGTGGTTCAACGTCTACAACCTGCTGGCGGTGATGCCGTACGCGTACCTCGGCGGCCGCATCCGCGAGCGCGAGCTGGCCCGGGCAGGTGAGGGACGGCTGGCGGCGGCGTCCTGATCCGCATCCACCCCCACACGAAACGAAGCCGCGGGCCCGGACGGGCCCGCGGCTTCGCCGTATCCAGCCTCGTCGCGTTTTACCTGACCTGCGACAGCACCTGTTCGTACACCTCGCGCGAAAGCTGCTCGGCCAGGCGGCGCGACAGGTCCAGCATCAGGTTGGCGCGGGCGTCGTCGCGGCGGCTGGGGTCGAACAGGCGGCGCGCGTCGTCGTCCAGCAGCAGCTGGCGCCAGTCGCCGGCGAACTCCGCCTCGCGAAAGTCGCGCGAGGCCTCGGGCGCCACGTAGTCGCGCGTCACGATGCGCCGGTCATCCACCGACACCACCGCGTAGCGCACCCGCGTCCACCCGTCGCGGCGGCCGGAGCGCACCACGTACGCCGTGTCGGCGCCGGAGCGGGTGCGCGCGGCGCGGCGCTCGCGCGCGGGGTCGGGCTCCGTGATGGCCACGCTGTCCACCTCCAGCATCACCACCAGGTCGGCGCCCACCTGGCGGCCCAGACGCGCGGCCTCGGAGGTGTAGCCAAGGTCGTCCAGGTCAAAGCGCCGGGCTTCGCGGCGCACCTGGTACGGCTCGATCACCTCCACGAACGCCGGCGGGCGTGCCCAGGCGCCGGACTCCAGCTCGTTCTCCACGTCGCGCAGAAAGGACGCGGGGAGCGTCCGCTCCGCCTCGCGCGACGCGGCGATGGGGAGCACGGCCACCCGCAGCGTCCCTTCGTCGATCGCGTACTGCTGCGCCTCCACCAGGCGCTCCATGCCGGGGAACTGGCGGCCCAGCGTGTTGATGGCGCGCTCCGCCACCTGGTACGCGCCGCGGTGGCGCCCGGCGGCGGATTCGCTGGACATCCACCCCGAGTACGTGTCCAGCCGGGCCCCGTCCACCGCGCGCCGCTGCTCGGCGGAAGGCTGCCAGCGGCTCACCCGCTCCAGCCTGCCCAGCGCGTCGCCGTAGCGGCCCGACTCCGCTAGCTGCGCGCCCTGGTCGATGGAGGCGTCGATCGCCGCGTCCAGCACGGCCCGGCGGTGCTGCACGTAGTTGGCAGGCACGGCCAGGTCCACGCGCACCGCCGCCACGTCGCGGCGAAAGTCGTCCAGCCGCAGCAGCGATTCGGCCGCGTCGGCGTGGTTGCCGGCGGTGGAGGCGGCGTCCGACTCCCTCAGGTACTGCTCCACGGCCAGGCGGCCGCTCTCTTCCAGCCGCGTGCGGGCGTCGGCCAGGCTGGGATCGCGGCGCAGGGCGTCCACGTAGCGGCGCGCGGCCTCGGCGGGGCGGCCGCGCTCCTCGAGCTTCATCCCCTGCTCCAGGCGCTTGTTGGCCGACATGCAGCCCGCGGCCATCGTCAGCGGTAGCAGCGCGGCCATCACGGCGGCGCGGCGAAGGCAAAAGTGGATTCTCATGGGAGGGATCGGGCGAAATCGGTGGGAGAAAACCTGCGCGTCAAAGTATGCCACCCCGCATCAGGTGTCGAGATCCTTTGTTCCAGGGTTCCATCGTTGGTGGACGCCGTGGACGCGGGGACGGGATCAATCCCCCTTCGCCCGCTTCTCCCAGTCCGCGCGGTCCAGCCGGTAGACGTGCAGGTGGTAGCCGCGAAAGTCCGCCATCTTCCAGAACGCCAGCCCGTTCCGCTCCGCCACGCGGATGGAGCCGGTGTTCTCGGGAAGGATGAGGGAGATGACGTGCGGCGCGCCGAGCGTGCGAAACGCGTGGTCGCGGCTAGCGCGCGCCGCCTCCGTGGCGTAGCCGTGGCCCCAGAACTCCGGCGCCAGCGCATACGCCACTTCCACGTGCCGCTCGCCGTCCACCTCCTGGGAAAGCAGGCCGCAGCGCCCCATCAGCCGCCCGTCGTCGCGCCGCACCGTGGCCCACAGGCCAAAGCCGTGGCGCGCGTAGTACGCCGGCCAGGTTTCGCGCACCTTCTCCCAGTACGCCTCGCGGGGCGGGGGAGGGCCGCCGATGAACTGGTTCATCCGCGAGTCCTGGTACATCTCGAACAGCGCCTCGTGGTCCGCGTCCGTCAACTCGCGCAAAAGCAGGCGCTGGGTCTGGAGGATGATCATCACACCAGGTGTAAACTGTGAGTACGGCTCAGTGCTGGCGCGGCCTGTCGCGCCGGATGGAACCCCGTTATCGTTGGATGCACGCGCTCCGGGCGCAAGCGTTCACCGCACGAAACAGGCAGGATGATGGACCAGTCCGACGACTCCCGCTGGGAGCTGGCGAACGCGCTCACACACGGGGCCGGCGCCGTGGCCGCGCTGGCCGGCGCCGCCGTGCTCATCGTGGCCGCGTCCGTGTACGGCGGTACGATGGAGATCGTGAGCAGCGCCGTGTTCAGCGCCACCATGGTGCTGCTGTACACCGCGTCCACGCTGTACCACGCGGCCAGGCGGCCAGAGGTCAAGGCGCGGCTCAAGGTGTTTGACCACTGCGCCATCTACCTGCTCATCGCCGGCAGCTACACACCGTTCACGCTGATCGGGCTGCGCGGCGGCTGGGGGTGGAGCCTGTTTGGCGTGGCGTGGGGGCTGGCCGTGGCGGGGGTGATCTTCAAGCTGTTCTTCACGGGCCGCTTTCCCCGCATCTCCACCGCCATCTACGTGGGGATGGGGTGGATGGCCATCGTCGCCATCAACCCCATGCTGGAGCGGCTGTCGGGGACCACGGTGGCGTGGCTCGTGGCGGGTGGATTGGCTTACACGGCGGGCACCGTCTTCTACCTGAACCGGCGGCCGTACGCGCACGCCGTGTGGCACCTGTTCGTGCTGGCCGGCAGCGTGTGCCACTACGCCGCCGTAATGACGCAGGTGCTGCCCCCCGGCCCCACGTGACCGCCTGAGGCGAGGGAGCGCCGACGCATGATCCCCCACCGAATCCGCCCGCGAGGACCTCCCTCGCGGGCGGATTCGCTTTATCCCTCCCGGATCCCGCCACAGGCGTTCCAAGGTGGACGGGCTCCTTCTCCGTTGACCCGAATATCGGAATGGAGTATAATGTCTGTTGACGAGAAGCCGCTGCACTGGCTGGGTGCGTCGTACCGAGAGTTGACTTCGTTCCCGCTACTGGCGCGCATCCAGGCGGGGTTCGATCTCGGTGAGGTTCAGAACGACAGGGAGCCTGACGACTGGAAGCCGATGGAGAGCGTCGGTCCTGGTGCGCGCGAAATCCGGGTCCGCACGTTCGACGGCGGCGTGGTGCAGCACCGCGTGGTCTATGTGGCAAAGTATCAGGACGCCGTGTACGTGCTCCACGCGTTCGCTAAGAAGACCGAACAGACGTCTCCGCACAACCTTGACGTGGCGAGGGTGCGGTACAGGGAAATGGTGAAGGATCGCGAGTCTCGCACGGGAAAGAGGTAACGATGGCTGTTGAGCACGTAACGCCCGCCGGTGCCAACATCTTCCTGGATCTCGGCTTCCCTCCCGGTGAAGCGGAGAACCTGAAGATCCGGGCCGACCTGATGCGGGAGATCATGGGAATCATCCGTGAGCGCGCGATGAAGCAGAAGAAGGCGGCGGACCTGTTCGGGGTCTCGCAGCCGCGCATCAGTGAGTTGATGCGCGGCAGGATCAACGAGTTCTCGATCGATTCGCTGGTGAACATGCTGGCACACGCCGGTATGACGGTGGATGTTTCCATCCGAGCCGCTGCCTGACACGGGTCTGGCGGGGCCTCCGATCCACACGACGGATCGGGAACCCTGCCGCTTCATCTCCGCACGGTACAAGCACTTCCGCCGTCTGGCGCGATGCGGTAGATTCAAGAGGTGGTCCCGCGGCCCCGTTCTCCTCCGTTCAGCTCCCGAGGTTCTTCCGTGGCATTTCAGCCGTTCGCACGCCGCCCCGCCGGGGTGCTTTTCGCGCTGTCGCTGCTGGCCGCCTGTTCCGACGTGCCGGCCACCGCGCCGATGGTCGATCCGCGGCCCCAGCCGCCCGCGGAGACGCTGGCCGCGCTGAGCTGCCAGGTCCGGGTCCGCTCCGCCGCCGTCAGCTGCGCCGCCCCCGCACCGTCGACGGGGGGCGCGAACGCCACCATTCTGGGCGGACAGGGGGTGAACGTGAACTTTGCCGCCACCAACCTGCGCCACGACACGGCGGCCGGCGTGTTCTCCATGGACGTGACCGTGCAGAACCTGCTGCCGAACCCCATGGGCGCGGCCGACCCCACGGAGGTGACGGGGGTGTACGCGTTCTTTCACGGGGGCCCAGTCTCGGCCACGGGGACGGTGGCGGTGCACCGGCCCACGGGCGACGGGATGTTCACCGGTGGCATGCAGACGTACTACCACTGGCCGGAGCTGCTGCGCCGCAACGCCGTGAGCCAGCCGTTGCGCTGGGAGTTCACGGTGTCGCCCACGGTGGAGAGCTTTCAGTTCTCCGTCCTGGTGCAGGCCGACCTGATGCCGCTGGTGGTGTACGACGTGGCCGCGGCGGGGAACCGCGACGTGTGGCGGGTGGCGCTGGACGGCAGCGACCCGGTGCGGCTCACCACCCACGCCGGCGACGACCGCAACCCCACGGCGGCCAAGGGAAAGGTGGTGTTCGTCTCCTTCCGCAACGGCCGGTCGGACCTGTACTCCGTGCCGCTGGCCGGCGGGGCGGAAACGCGGCTTACCGCCACCTCCGGGGCCAGCGAAGGCGATCCCGCCCTGTCGTGGGACGGGACGCGCCTGGCGTACACCAGCGACGCCGCGGTGGGCGTGGCCAAGGTGTGGACGGCCAACGCCGACGGCACCGGCGCCGCCCGCGCCACGCCCACGAGCTTCGGCTCGGAGGCGGAGCCCGAGGCGGCGCCCACGTGGTGGCCGTTTGGCGGGCGGCTGGCGCTGGTGGGGACCGACGGGGGCTCGGGGGACGTGTACGACATGGCGCTGGGCGGTACCCCCGCGCTGCTGCGGGGCGGCCCCACCGCCGAGGTGGACCCGGCGTGGAGCCCCGACGGCACCCGCCTGGTGTACACCAGCAACGTGACGGGCTCCGGTGACCTGTACATGCTGCGCCTGTCCGACGGCCAGGTTACGCGCCTTACCTCGGAGCCGCAGACGGAGTCCTACGCCACCTGGACGCCCAACGGGCGCATCGTGTACCTGGCGTTCCTCGCGGGTGGGGCCACGGAGCTGCGCTGGCTGAACCCGGATGTCGCCGGGAGCCCGCGGGCGATCCCGGTGTCGGGCGCCCCCAGCCGGCCGCACGCCGTCTTTTGACGCGCACCGCTTGACAGCGCCGGGTATTTTGGCGAAATTACCCGTCTTGTGTTGTAATTGCGGGGAATCCCCCGTCCGTGTAACGGAGTTCAGACGACATGTACGCCATCATCCGCACCGGCGGCAAGCAGTTCCGGGCTGAGCCGGGCAAGACGCTTCGCATTCCGTCCGTCGACATGCCGGCCGGCGAGACGCTTCGCTTCGAGGACGTGCTCCTTGGGGCCGACGGCGACACGGTCAAGATCGGCGCGCCCGGAGTGGCCGGTGCGTCGGTGACGGCCGAGGTCGTGCGTCACGGCAAGGGCGAGAAGATCATCATCTTCAAGCACAAGCGCCGCAAGAACTATCGCCGCAAGCAGGGACACCGTCAGAAGTTCACTGAGGTTCGCGTCGGCGAGATCAACCTCGGCTAAAGGAGAGCAGCCATGGCACACAAGAAGGGCGGCGGCTCGACCCGCAACGGGCGCGACTCGAACGCGCAGCGGCTGGGGGTCAAGCGCTTCGGTGGCGAGCGGGTGCTCGCCGGCAACATCATCATCCGCCAGCGCGGCACCAGGTTCCATCCGGGCGCCAACGTGGGCATCGGCAGCGACGACACCCTGTTCGCCCTGGTGGACGGCAGCGTGCAGTTTGGCCGCAAGGACAAGAAGCGCAAGAACGTCTCGGTGATTCCGTTCGAGCCGGTCGAGATCGTGGTCGAGACCGTCGCCGCGGACTGACGCACGCTTCCTGAGCTTTACAAGAACCGCCCCGGCACCTGCTGCCGGGGCGGTTCTTCTTCATATCCAGCATCCATGAGCGGCGGGTTGGATCCGCCGCCTGCTCCTCCGTATCCATCCGCCGCACATCCTCACACCCTCACACCCTCACACCCTCACACCCTCACACCCTCACACCCTCACACCCTCACACCCTCACACCCTCACACCCTCACACCCTCACACCCTCACACCCTCACCCCC